>DXQT01000009.1 GCA_019411365.1 Roseburia sp. | reverse complement strand
AAAGCTGCGCCACAGCCTTGGCAGGCCATCGCGCAGCGATTTTGTTCAACTTGAATTTGTCAGTAAGTGAAATCCGAAGAATTTATTGGTTTAATAAAAATTGAATAATATTTTCACTAATTTTTTTATATTCATAGTCGTGAACATAATGAGGGCAGTCCAATTCAATATACTTTGCATTATCAGCTTGAGCAATATACTCTTTCGGTATTCTACGCCACGTTTCTTTGTCAAACCCTGTTCCGCCGGAGCCGTCCGAAATAAACAGTAGCATTGGAACTTGCGGAATGCCCATATCTTGAACTTTTTTGGCATTTGCCTTGACTGATTCACATTCGTTGATCATAGTTACTGTTGCTGTACGACTGTAAAAAACAGCTTTGTAGATTTCCTTTTCAGTATCGGTTAACGTACCATTTATAATCGCATCACTTTCTGAAATCCCTGGTATCAAACGAGTTACTCCGATTTTTGCCGCAAAACTTGAAATACGCATAAGCGGTAAATTGATTTGCATGTTTTCGTAATACGAGGGTACCGCCATATCAAGTCCAATAATTGCAGACACCTCATCGGGATATTTCTGTGCCCAATATAGTGCCTCAAGACCGGACATTGAATGAGGACATAAAACATATGGTGCATTTAACCCTGCAGCTGTCAATGCGGCTATTGTATCTTCCAACATTGAATCAATATCTCTGCTTTTATCAACAACATCGCTGAATCCGTATCCAAATTTCTCCACAACCGCAATTTTATATTTATCGCTCAAACATGAATACAGAGATTTGAAATCTAAGATTGGAGAACTGGTACCTGCACCTGACATAAAAATCAGTGTTGTTTCACCGTCTCCTTCGGTATAGACACTCAAATTATTTCCATCAACCTGAACAATTTCTCCAAGTGGTGATAGAAATTTAGCCTCTTTTATTAAGCGAATGCGGTGATTTACGTATATTGCTAATATCAAAATAATTATTATTGCAATGATAATCAAAAAAAGTTTCACAATATCATTTCTCCTGTTAAATACCGATTGAACAACTTCATTAATATCAGCATTCTACCATAATTACACTTACAATCCTACTTCATTCTATTAAAATTTATTTACAGAAGTTATAATTAATTTACTTTGAGAATGCAGATTGATTTTTGCCATTCCCTCATAGGCGTCCATCCCCTAACCGTGAGTTCCATAACATAAATTGCAGATTCTGTGGTGCAGTTCACAGCGTAAATTGGGCAAATATAAGCGTCCTCTCACAAGTCATTCACAGCGTAAATGAAAGAAAAACGGTATAAACAAATATTATTTTCTTTGTGAGCTATGGAGATAGGATTCTAACAATCTTGGGAAGCACTGCTTCTCAAGATTGTTGCTCAGAAGCCTATCGGAATGTCCAGCGAACAGAAACATAATATTTCGTTTATACCGTTTTTCTTTTCATAAACCTATAAAATCACGACTTGTGAGAGGACGCTTATATCTGCCCTTCACAACCTATAAAGGCATTACGGAATCTGCGACACTACGCCAATTAAACTCTGGTTATACCGTTGGTTCTAAGAGCAATGACAAGACACAAAAATAGCCGCCTGGTGAACCACCCCCCAGAAGTTATTTGCCCAGATGAGCAAATTCTTCCTCCGTGTCCATTGTAGTCCATTTGCCGAATGCTTGAGAATCCAGACTTGGAACATAGCCAAGATTCTTATATCCTAATTTCTTAAGCAATTCAATACTAGCTATATTTTCACATTCTGTAAAACTAATAAACTCCCATTCCGGAGCCATCTTGTGAAGATGTTCAGTCAAAACAGTTAAGGCTTCAAAAGCATATCCTTGTCGATGATATTTATAAGAAAAAGTATAGCCGAGAGAAAATGTATGATCCTTTGGCATAACAACTATTTCACCAATCATTTCATTTGTATCCTTTAGTGCTACTGCTATCATACAAGGAAAATCAATTGATATCTCATCATTTCTTCGGCGTTCAATCAAACTTACAATTCCTTCATAGTCTTTTATTTGTCCTCTCTGATATCGAGCACATATTTCATTATTTCTATAATCAAATATTACATCCACATCATTTTGCAATACATTCCGAAGATGGAGTCTTTTGGTATCAATGGAAATCATCTATTTGTTCTCCTCTGTAATTTCAATCATTCACCTGTTCATGTAAATATGATTTGTCAAACTCATTAACACCATAATCCTACCATAATTGCATTTGAAAATCTATTTTATTCTATGAAAATTCATTCAAAGAAGTTGAACTTAAATTATGATGGGAATACAGATTGATTTCTGTCGTTATCCAATAGGCACTCCTCCCATAACCGTGAGTTCCATAACGTAAATTGCAGATTCTGTGGTGCAAGCCACAGCGTAAATTGGGCATGTATAAGCGTTCTCCCACAAGTCATTCATAACGTAAATGAAAGAAAAACGGTATAAACAAATATTATTTTCTTTGTGAGCCATGGAGATGGGATTCTAACAATCATGGAAGCCTTTGCTGAACATGATTGTTGTTCAGAAGCCCATCGTAATGCCCGGCGAACAGAAACATAATATTTCGTTTATACCATTTTTCTTTTTCATTACATATAAATTTGCCTTGTGAGAGGGCGCTTATATCTGCCCCTCACAACCCATAAAAGCACCGCAGAATCTTGCGACACTACGTCCGTTAAACTCCGGTATATTTCGATTTATTTTGCCAGCAGCATCATGATTTTATTGCTGCGCTCCACGAATTTTGTCATCTCATCTACAGATAACGGATGGTTGGAGAGCACAGCCAGATCGTATAACTGCTCGCAGAACATCGGAACGTTCTCGGAATCTTTGTGCTCGAAAATGTATTTTACAAGTTCGTTGTTAGCATTTAAAGTAAGTGTCTGGTCAGCAGCAAACATATTCATGTCCATGCCGCCCATACCGTTCATGGCATACATCTTCATCATATCCTGCATACGTCTTCCTTCTTCGGAAAGTGTGATGATAGAAGAGATGTTCTCATTTTTAAGCTTCTCCACTTTCACAGTGAGTTTATCGTTGTTCAGAGCTTTTTTGAATACTTCTGTCAAAGCATCTGTCTCAGCTTTCAGATCTTCTGCAGAAGTCTCATCCTTTAAGGATTCTGTCACATCCGCATCAATACGCATGAATTTGTATTTTTCATTGCGCTGCTCTAACTGTGTGATGAAAGAGGTATCAATGTTGTGATCTAAGATCACTGCCTGCATGTTCTGTTCTTTGAAGAGCTTAATGTACTGACCCTGCTGGACTTTATCGGTAACATAGTAGATAACTTTACGTTCATCCTTTTCGCTGTCAGCAGAAGTGTCGCTGCCATCAGCAGTATTATCAGATGCAGCAGCATCGCCAGTGTTTGCAATTGGATTACCATCTTTGTCTAATACCTCCGCATCGTCTTTCTTTTCTTCTTCCTTCACTAATAATTCAGGAAGAGTCAGATACTTGTCATCTAAGTTTTTGAACAGGATGTAGTCGTTCATCTTGTCACAGAACTTTGTATCCTTTAAGCAGCCAAATTTGATAAATGGGCTGATGTCATCCCAGTATTTCTCATAGCTTTCCTTTTCGGTCTTGCACATGCCGATGAGTTTGTCCGCAACTTTCTTGGTGATATATTCGGAGATCTTCTTTACAAATCCATCGTTCTGTAAAGCGGAACGGGATACGTTCAGTGGAAGATCCGGGCAGTCAATCACACCTTTTAATAACATTAAAAATTCAGGAATGACTTCTTTGATGTTATCTGCGATGAACACCTGATTGTTATATAATTTAATGGTTCCCTCAATAGAATCGTATTCTGTATTGATCTTCGGGAAGTATAAAATTCCTTTTAAGTTGAACGGATAGTCCATGTTCAGGTGGATCCAGAACAGAGGCTCTTTGTAGTCTAAGAATACTTTGCGGTAAAATTCCTTGTATTCTTCGTCTGTGCAGTCTTTTGGATTCTTTGCCCACAATGGGTTGGTATCGTTCAATGGAACCGGACGTTTTACAATTTTTAATTTTTCTTTTGCAGGGGAAACTTCAACGACTTCTTTTTCACCGTTTTCATTTTCTTTTTCCTCTGTTTTTGCTTCCTCGTGGATTTCTTCCACAACGGTATCAGTATCTAACTTATCTGCTGCATCGATGGTTTCATATTCTGTCTCAGCATTTGCCTTAGATAAGAAGATTGGGGTTGGCATGAAAGAGCAGTACTTCTCGATGACTTCTCTTGCACGGTATTCGTTTGCAAATTCGAGACAGTCTTCATTCAGGTATAAAGTGATCTCAGTACCGACACCTTCTTTTGTGCCGTCTGTCATATCGAATTCTGTGCCTCCGTCACATGCCCAGTGGACAGGTGTGGCATCTTTTTTATAAGATAAAGTATCGATCGTCACCTGATCCGCTACCATGAATGCAGAGTAGAAACCAAGTCCGAAATGACCGATGATCTGATCGTCGTTTGCCTTGTCTTTGTATTTTTCGATGAAATCAGTAGCACCGGAAAATGCAATCTGGTTGATATATTCCTCTACTTCATCAGCTGTCATACCAAGACCATTATCAATGAATTTTAACGTTTTTTCGTCCGGGTTTACAATAACCTGAATCTGTGGTTTGTAATCAGCAGGTAATTCGTACTCGCCCATCATATCCAGTTTTTTTAATTTTGTGATGGCGTCGCAGCCATTACTGATCAATTCACGATAGAAGATATCGTGATCGGAATATAACCATTTCTTGATGATCGGGAAAAGGTTATCACTGTTGATTGAAAGATTTCCATGTTTCTCAGCCATAATATAACACTCCTTTTTCTATCCATAAGTAAAACTAATTATTTTATGTTCTATTATAAAATGCACTTATCAAATATATGAATCATTGCATTTCAACTTATATCTAGGATTTTATAACCCTTGTCTGCAAAAGTCAATAGAAAATTAGCACTCTTTTTAAATGAGTGCTAACAATGAACGGGCGAAAGCAGAAAAATAAGGTGTTTACAGAATATATAAAAACTTTATAAACTTAATTGAAGTTCATGGTATAATAACCACAAGAGAACGGAGGATAACATGATAGTTTTAAAAGCGGATAAAGAATTGAATTTAACTTTTCAGAAATTGATCAAAATGATGGATGCGCCGGTGGAGTGGAACGGCATGTTTTTTGTGGTCGGAGATTATCTGATCCTGCAGGGCAGTGTGCGTTCACTTTTTTTCAACTTTGACACGAAGCTTGTGGTGACGAATATTATCGAGCTGAAGGCAGAGGAGCAGATGATCGCTGCCGTGGAGCAGCACCCAAATGTGAGGGATATTTTGAATATGGTGCTTTATGCGTTTGGAAAGTGGGGAAATATCAAGGGACTCCGTGTGGACAAAGATTATGTGCAACTGAACCGGTTGTTTGCGCAGATCCTTGGGGAATTTCAGGTGGAATCGCAGTATGGACCGGAACATTTCCGCTTCTATAAAAATAAAATCCGTCTGACCTATGAGGACGTGATCGAGGCAGTGCTGTCAGATGAACCCGAGGAGGTTTTACTGCCGGAGGAAGAGGAGCCGCAGGGATTGTGGCATAAGCTGGTCTGGAAAAAGGCGGCGAGCAGTTTTTTGATGCGGGATACCACGCTTGCAGAGCGGAGACGAAACCGGATCGGAAATAACTTTTATCTGGCCGGATATCTGTGCCCGAAGTGTGGAAGCCAGCTTTACATGGCAGTTTACCCGGAAGGCAGGGAATTTCAGATTGAGACAGAAGAGGGGGCAGTCCGCATTGCCCGCGTTTACAGTTGTAAAAAGTGCTGTTGCATGTATACGCCAAGACCAAAGCGTCTGTTGGTGGATGGGGATGTATACAAAATGGACTTTGAGCGGGATGAGGCTGCCTATGAGGATTATCAGGAACTTTTGGGACGTACTGCCGGACGGAATGTGAATACAAAATACAATGAGTATGTGGACAAAAAAATGGCAATGGAGATGGAACGTGCAGACGCATCTTCGTTACAGGATGAGGAACAGGAAATTACAGAACTGATCGAGCATCTGCCGGAAGTGTCAGAGCAGGAAATGTTTCACACTCTGCGGAAAATGGAAGAAGGATTTTATTCGGACGAGGGTGTAAGACGTTTGGAGCAAGCAATCCGCGGCGAGGATGAGATGGAAACAGATGCGGATTGCGACGCAGATGATGAGAAGGAAGCAGATACGGAAAGAGCCGCGGAAGATGAGCCGGATACAGAATTGGAACGTAATGCAGAAGAATCAGGCAAAACGAAAAAAAATGTAGACAAATCGGATGGAAACTCTGAGAGAACATTTGGAAAGCCGGGAAGAGATTCGGAGAAACCGAGGGAAAACGCACCTGTAACTGCGGGAAAATCAAGTGGAATATCTCATGCAAATCTGGAAGAAGCAAAAGAAAATGCCACAACAACTGTGGAAAAACTAAGAGAAGATTCCTCTGCAATTACAGGAAAAGCAAGAAAAAAAACGCAGGAAAATAAGGGCGCAGTGTGGGAAAACAACCAAAACAGTAAGGAAAATCCACGGCAGAGCACAGAAAAGGTTATAGACAAAACACAGAAAAAAACGGTAGAGAAAACCAACGGTACGTCAGTAGAGGAAACGCAATCTGCAAAAGAAAAAACAGGGCGTGCAAGAAATGCAGAGCAGACATTTGAGAGGAGCCCGCAAAAGAAGACAGAATCGGTTGAAAATACAAAATCATCAGAAAATGCGTCAACAACAGGAAGGAAGAATCCATCCGGAAATATAATACCGGCAGACAGCAGAATTCCATCAAAATACGGCTCATCAGTAGACAGTGGAAACGCATCAAAGTATGCCGCATCAACAGGCAGTGCAGACACATCCACAAATGCTGAGAGAGACAGACAGGCCCGCCAGGAGGAATTGAAGCGTCTGACGCAGGTGCAGCGGCTTGTCAACCAGCCGGGAAGAAAAACAAGAGAGGAACTGGTTTCTCTGCTGGATGACATAAAAAAAGAAAGCATCAGTCCGGATATTGTCAGACCGTACACGGAACAAGTGGGGAACAGGATTCGTGCTATGGATGAGAAAAAAATAAAGGAAATCTGCGGAGATGTCGGCAGGATGGATTTTGAGGATGCCAGCGAAGCAGCAAAGCAGTTAGAGGATGGCGATTTCCTTCCTCAGTTGAAATTTGATGCATTAAAAGAACTGGAGCAGCGCATGTCCAAGATTAAAACGGATGAGTGCGAGCTTTTAGTCAGCAAATTGCTGAATGCATTTGACGAAGCCGGTGTGACAGAGTCGAAACGGTGTCATTTTTATCCGGCAAAAAGAGTGTGGCAGAAGCAGGCGGAACCGGAGGAGACAGCTGTCTTTGAGGGAGCAGTGGATAATTTTGCAAACGGAATCGGAAAGTTTGAGTATCCGGTGCTTCTGGTAGACAAATCAAAGGATGAGTCAGGAAAAGAAGGGGTTCTTCTGACACCAGAGAACCTTTACTACAGCGCATGGATGACTTCCTATTACATTCCGGTGATGGAGATTGAGTCTATCCAGGCTGTTACAGGACTATTAAACCGGGGCATTTATGTGTATCAGAAGAATGGAAGTAAGACAAAACTTCCGCTGGCAGTGGAGCATGAAGAGATGGAAAAATTTGCAAAGGTGCTAGAAGATTTTGTGCGCTATCTGCAGGAAAAACCATTTTCCAGAAAAGAATCTTATCTTGCAAAGGAAAAACACGATACGATTTGCTGTTACCGTTGCGGTTACATCTATAAGGGCGTTGGTGTGTGTCCTCGCTGTGGTTATAAACAAAATGAATAGGACAACGTCTGGCTTCGTATACATAAAAAGAGAAGATATGCGGAGCAGAAAATGAAAGCATTCTTATTAAAATACCGTTCCAGCCTGCTGCTTTTTGCAGTGATGTTTTTATTCGGCTGGGGAAGCGCAGCCGTCGTGGCAAAGTGGCAGTCTGACAGGGAAACAGAGGAGACGATGCACATCGAGGCGGCAGTCGATAACTGGGGACTTGGCTTTGGCGAGTCTGGAAAGGAACTGCAGCCGACCGGAAATGCCACGGCGGATGAGTTAAAGCAGTATGATACCTATTATATAGGAAGTAAAGAGGAAAAGGTGATCTATCTCACATTTGACTGCGGCTATGAGAATGGCAATACAGGAGCAATTCTGGATGCACTCAAAAAACACAATGCACCGGGAACTTTTTTTGTCGTGGGACATTTTTTGGAGAGTGCGCCGGAATTGGTCAAACGGATGGTTACAGAGGGACACACGGTGGGAAATCACACCTATCATCATCCGGATATGTCGGCAATCTCGGACAAAGAGTCGTTTCAGAAAGAGCTCGATGCAGTCAGCAGTTTGTTTCAGGAAGTGACCGGACAGGAGATGACAAAGTATTACAGACCACCGCAGGGCAAATACAGTACAGAGAATCTTGCGATGGCAAAAGAATTGGGGTATAAGACCTTTTTCTGGAGCCTCGCCTATGTGGACTGGAATGCGGATGCACAGCCGACAGAGGAGGAGGCTTATGGAAAACTGATCGGACGCATCCATCCGGGCGCAATTGTATTGTTACATAATACATCATCCACCAATGGTAAAATTTTAGATGAGCTGCTCACAAGATGGGAGGACATGGGATATACCTTCCAGCCGCTGTCGCATTTATGGAGTGATGAGAAAACAAACTGACGAAAAATTTCTGAAAATGCCTGGATTTGTTTGCTTTTGGCAGAAAGAGTATTATAATAAAAATAGATTGTTACATTTCGAGAAGATGTCAGAAAAACCAGAGAGGAGATTTGATATGAAAACAAAGAAAAAGCGGATTGCGCAGGAAATCCAGAGCCGTATTCTTACCATTGTGATTGCGATTTTTATGGTGGTTGCGGTTGTGGTCGCAGTTATGGTTGGAAATGTCAGCTTAAGTGCACAGAAGAATGATCTGGAGATGCAGTCGAAGGCAGCATCTTACCAGCTTGAAATCTTTTTTCAGGAGTATATGACCATTGTGGAGCAGATGGCGCTTGACAAAGATGTGCGGACACTGCTTACTGAGACAAAAGCAGGAGATAAGATCACAGAGTCGGCAGACTATCAGACGGTATTTCACGAGATGGAGAAAATTGCAGCAGCAGACAGTGATAACATTCAGGCAGTCTGGCTTGGAGATATTGATGCTAATGTGGTGACACAGTCAGACGGGTTTACAAGTGACAGCAGCTTTGAAATCACAGAGCGTACCTGGTATCGTGCAGTGGAGACGAACAGTACGATCCTGACAAGTGCTTATGTGGATGCGAGTACCGGAAATCTGATCTTAAGTGCAGCAACTCCGGTTTATGATGAAAATGGCAAGAATATCATTGGTGTTGCAGGAGCGGATATCGCACTTGAGCATATTGATGAACTGCTTTCGGCTTATAAGATTGGAAACAATGGATTTGTTATTTTAGTAACATCGGATGGAACCATTATTTATCATCCTAATTCAGATAACCAGTTGAAAAATCTTTCCGAGCTGAATGTTTCGGATTCCGTGATGAAAGCAATTCAGAGTCAGAACGGAACATCTGTGAAGTATAAAGCAGATGGAAGCAGCAAGTATGGATATGTCGGAAGAATCGGAACGACCGATTATTATACGTTAAGCTGTATGCCTTCCAGCGAATATTTAGCAAGCCTGATCCAGTGTATCATTATTGTACTGCTGCTTGTAATTGTTGGAGTTGTCATTATCATTATGGCAATCAGACGTCTGGCAGGCAATATCACAAAACCGATCGTTGCATTAAATGAGGTGGCACAGGAACTGGCAGAGGGTAATCTGGATGTATCGCTCGACGTTTCTTCGGAGAATGAGATTGGGGAACTTGCAGATTCCATCCAGAAGACCGTAGACCGGTTAAAAGAATACATTAATTATATTGATGAGATTGCGTATGTCCTGAACCGTTTATCCGATGGAAAACTGAAATTTACATTAAAATACGATTATGCAGGTGATTTTGCAAAAGTAAAAGATGGAATGATGCATATCTCAGAATCATTACAGGGAATGATCGAGAATATCATCAACAGTTCCGCACAGGTTTCGGCTGGTGCAGATGATCTTTCGAGAGCAGCCCAGAATATTGCTGAGGGTGCAAGCACACAGGCAGCTTCTGTGGAAGAACTTGTCGCAACTTCAGTTTCTGTATCTGAGCAGGTAAAAGAGAATACAGACGATGCATTAAAATCAGCAGATGAGACTGCTCGTGTCACAAAGATGATGCAGGACAGCAGAACACAGATGGATCAGATGACAGAGGCAATGAACAAGATTACCGAGACATCAAACGAAGTTGTCAGCATCATCAAGACAATTGAAGATATTGCAGACCAGACGAATCTGTTGGCACTGAATGCTTCGATTGAAGCGGCAAGGGCCGGGGAAGCAGGAAAAGGATTTGCAGTTGTTGCTTCTGAGATTGGATCACTTGCAGAGGGAAGTTCCAAGGCAGCAAATAATACAAAAGATTTGATTGGAATTTCCATTCAGGAAATCGAACGGGGAACAGAACTTGCAGCGAATGTTGTTGCTTCCATGCAGGAAGTATTGGATGCAATTGAAAATGTCAATGGTATGATCGGGAAGAGTGCAGAGAATAACCAGACGCAGAATCAAAACATTGAGCAGATCAAACTTGGTATCGAAGAAATCTCCAAGGCAGTGGAAGATAATTCTGCATCTGCAGAAGAGACTTCTGCAACATCAGAGGAGCTGGCTGCACAGGCTGCAACACTCGAAGCTCTTGTCAAGCATTTTGACCTCGAGGATGACGGCAGCAACGATGCAACAAGATAGAAAAATCCCACCGGCAGATATGATTTCCTTCGTGAGCGAAGCGAACAGGAACATCCTATCTGCCGGTGGGATTTTGCTGTCGCCCAATACCTTTTGGCGGGCTCATCAATCTTTTTGCATACGAAACCTAGACACTGCAAATGTGAATTGTTATAATAAGAGATACGGAAAAAAGAAGGTAGTGAAGAACACTGCCAAAATGCAGGATTCATAAAGATGGAGCAGACATGAACAGGATAGCAATTGTGGAAGACGATCAGGGTTATCGTGACACACTTTTTACTTATATAAAACAATATGAACAAGAACGTGATACAGCATTTGAGGCGACACCTTTTGAGAAAGCGGATGATTTTCTGGCAGTTTATAACGGAGATTATGACATTATCCTGATGGACATTGAGATGCCTGGAACAAACGGCATGGATGCAGCAGAGCAGATCCGTAAAAAGGATGCCCAGGTAGTCATCATGTTTATCACGAACATGGCGCACTATGCGATCAAAGGATATGAAGTGGGCGCACTGGACTTTGTCTTAAAGCCGATCCAGTACCTGAATTTTGCCAATAAGATGGATCGTGCCATGCAGCTGGTGGAGAACCGCGGAAGCAGACCGGTGATGATCCAGACGGGAACCGGCGTCAAAAAGATTGATTCCAGAGACATTTTTTATGTGGAGATCCAGAATCATGTGTTGCGCTATCACACAAAACAGGGCAATTTTGAGGTGCGCGGAAGCTTGAAAAATGTGGAAGAGGAGCTTCCAAAGGGGCTGTTTGCAAAATGTAGCAACTGGTGTCTGGTAGGTCTGACACATGTTGCAGAGATTAAGGATGACACAGTGATCGTAGAGGGAGATGAACTGCAGATCAGCCGCCGCAGTAAGAAAAACTTTATGACGGCACTCATCCGCAGTGTAGGGAGAAGTTAAGAATGGTTCGTGATTTTGGTATCATGTTTTTTCAGGATTTTTTATTGCTGGTATGTGTGTATCTGTTTCTCATGCCATTGCATGTCATGGAAAAGAAAAAAATAAAAAACGGTCTGATACTTTGTGGGGCTTGGTGTGTCATGCTTGCAGCAAGACTGCTCATTCCGGCAATCGGGGAACATCTGATCGCAGAGTTTTTCATGCGTTTTGTGATCACGATGATTGCTGTTGGACTGATCAGCAAAAAAATAAGCTGGGAAATGATTTATTGTACGGTCTGGCCGCTCATTGTATATCATTGTATCAATATTATCTGGAACAGTTTACATCGCGTTTCTGCCATTGAGCAGCAGCCGCGGGTGCTGCAATATCTCTTTTCTCTCCTGTTTTTTGCGGCAATGTATCTGCTTTTGTCTATCACACTGTTTCGCTGGCTTCCAAGAAATGGATTTTACCAGGCAGGACCAAGAAGAACACTCTCAGCAGCAGCAGTGCTTTTCTTATCCTTGTTTTCTTACTACAATTTTTACCAGAACCGTGGAGAATCCAATCTTGCGGTTCTGGTTCAGTTATATTGCGTGACTTTTTTGTATCTGCAGGCAGAGCTTTTCAAAAAAAGCGAAGTAAAGCAGGAGTATGCGCTGATGGAGCGCATGTGGTACCAGCAGAAGAAGCAGTACGAGATCGCGAAAGACCAGATGCAGGTGATCGACCGCAAATGTCACGATCTGAAGTATCAGGTGGCTGCAATGCGGCATATTGAAAACCCGACAGAACGGGAGAAAAATTTAAAAGAACTGGAACAGTCAATCCGCATTTACGACTCTATCGTAAAAACAGGAAATGAGATTCTGGATACATTGCTCTCAGAGAAGAGCCTGATCTGTGAGGCAAGAGATATTACCGTGCACTGTGTGATCGATGGGAAGAAGCTTTTCTTTATGGATTCCATTGACATTTATGCACTGTTTGGGAATGCCATCGATAATGCCATCGAATGTGTGGAAAAGTTTTCAGAGAAAGAGATGCGGTTTATCGATATCTGTGTTGCAGAAAAGCAGCATTTTTTATATATCCGTTTTTCGAATCCAATCGAGCGGGCACCGGAGTATGAGGATGATCTGCCAAAGACCACGAAGAAAAACAAGCAGTATCACGGGATCGGGTTAAAGAGTATCCGGCACATTGCAGAGAAATACGGGGGGGATATCTCAGTATCCACAGAGATGAACTGTTTCAATCTGGAAGTGCTGCTCCCGGTGAAGTAAAAGAACAACCGTCTGTCTGAATTATACATATAGTTTGGATAGACGGTTTCGTATTTACAAAGGAACACCACTTACGTCACAAAAAGCACCGACTAAGTCAGGTTCGTTGAAAAATTAACGAATTTTATTTATTATTTATGTATTGAAATTGGAACAATATATAAAAATAGCCTGAAACGATACAAAGTGACAGGCACCATAAATAATAAAAAGGATGTGTTATATGCGACGAATTCAAAATCTGATGGAGCAGTGGCTTTTCATTGGACCTGACAACAGACAAGAGCAGGTGAACTTGCCACATACATGGAATGCAAAAGACGGACAGGACGGAGGAAATGATTACTACAGAGGAACCTGTCATTATGAGAAAACATTTGAAAAACCGGAATTTGATCCGGAGACAGAGGAAGTATATCTGGAGTTTCTTGGTGTAAATGCAAGCAGTGATGTGACAGTGAATGGAAAAGAACTTGCACATCATGATGGTGGCTATTCCACATTCCGCATCAATATCACAGAGGTTTTAGAAGACCAGAATAAATTGGAAGTGACTGTGGACAACTCTGTCAATGGAAAAGTATATCCACAGAAAGCGGATTTTACATTCTATGGTGGAATTTACCGTGATGTTCGTTTCCTTATCGTGTCAAAAGAGCATTTTGATTTAGATTACCTTGGAAGCAATGGAATTAAGATCACACCGGAAGTAAAAGAGAACGAAGCGAATGTTCATATCGAAACATTTACCAATACAGAGGAAGCACAGGTAAACGTTCAGATCAAAGATCAGGACGGAAAAGTAGTTGTAGAAGGAAATGGATGTGACGTAAATCTTAATATCCAGAATCCAATCCGCTGGCATGGAAGAAAAAATCCATACCTTTATACGGCAGTTGCAACGCTGACCGTAAATGGGGAAGTGAAGGATGAGATCACGAACCGTTTTGGTATCCGTACTTTTTCGGTAGATCCAAAGAAGGGATTTTTCTTAAACGGAGAGCATTATCCACTTCACGGAGTTTCAAGACATCAGGATTTTAAAGCATTAGGAAATGCGATTTCAACAAAAAACCATGATGAAGATATGGATATGATCTGCGAACTTGGGGCAAATACGATTCGTCTCGCACACTATCAGCATGACCAGTATTTTTATGATCTCTGTGATGAGAGAGGTATGGTCGTATGGGCAGAGATTCCATACATTTCGGAACATATGCCGGGCGGAAGAGAGAACACCATCAGCCAGATGAGAGAGCTGATCGTTCAGAATTACAATCATCCGTCAATTGTAGTATGGGGCGTATCCAATGAGATTACCATCAGTACAAAGGACAAAAAAGATATGTTGGACAATCATCATGTGTTAAATGATCTTTGCCACAAGATGGACCCAACAAGACTGACAACGTTAGCATGTTATGCAATGTGCGGACCATTTAACCGTTCTGCACACATCACAGATCTGGTTGGATGGAATTTATATCTGGGATGGTATGTACCGGGATTTTTCTTAAATGATCTGTTCTTAAGATTTTTCCACCTTGTATTCCCGAACCGCCCGATCGGTTATTCCGAGTACGGCGCAGAAGGTATGCCAAACCTTCACAGCAGAAGACCGAGACGTGGAGACCATACTGAGGAATATCAGGCAAAATATCATGAGTATATGATCAAATGTTTCGAGCGTCATCCATTTATGTGGAGCACTTATGTGTGGAATATGTTTGATTTTGCGGCAGATGCTAGAAATCAGGGCGGCGAGCCGGGCATGAACCATAAGGGACTGGTGACATTTGACCGCAAGACAAAGAAAGACAGTTTCTTCTTATATAAAGCATATTGGAGCGACGAACCATTTGTACATTTATGTGGATCACGCCGCAGTGACCGTTCCGAGGATACAACGACCATTAAAGTTTACACAAACCAGCCGGTCGTATCCTTATACAATAACGGAGAGCTGATCGAGCAGAAGAGCGGAGACCATATTTTTACGTTCCAGCTTCCGATGGAAAAAGAAAATCAGATCGAAGCCGTAGCCGGAAGTGTGAAGGATGCCATGGTACTTTGTCACACTGAAAAAGAGAATCCGGATTATAAGCTGAAAAAAGAAGCGAAAAAGAGTGAAAACTGGGTATAGATTTTAGCAGGATATTCCAAAGGAGAAGAAATAATGAGTAATCAAAAAGAAAAAACCACTGCACAGGCAGCCGGAATGAACCGGGCAAAACCGTATCAGCTTGTGCTATTTCCGATGAACAATGGTGCGACAAATGTATATTATATCCTTACCATGAATTTTATCGCATATTATGCAAACGGAGTGTTAGGACTTGCGCTTATGTTTGCAACGACAATGGTAACCGTCATGCGTCTTTTTGATGCCGTGACGGATCCAATCATCGGAGCTTTGATCGACCGGACAAATTCAAAATTCGGTAAATTCCGTCCATACATGGTAATCGGAAATGCGATCATGATCGTTTCTTCCATTTTACTGTATTTTGGGACGAGGATCATCGCACCGGACATGCAGTGGCTGCGCTATGTATGTTTTGTGTTATTTTATGCATTATATGTTATCGGATACACATTCCAGACGGCCTGTACCCGTTCCGGACAGACCTGTCTGACAAACGATCCGAAACAGCGCCCGATGTTTACTATTTTTAATACGATCGCCAGCCTGATCGGTATGGGACTTGTACAGTTTCTGGCACCGATCTTAGGTGACCGTCTTGGCGGCTATAACAGCGCTAACTTTTTTGATTTTATGATACCACTTGCCATCGTGGTATCCGCAGTGCTGACACTTCTTGCAGTGATCGGTATCTGGGAGAAAGACAGACCGGAATTCTTCGGTGTTGGCAACAAACAGGAAAAAGTAAAATTAAAAGAATATGTTGCAATTTTAAAAGCAAACAAAGAGCTGCAGCGTCTTATGGTTGCAGGAGCAGGATGTAAGCTTGCTTTCTCCATCGCAACGAATATGACAGTACTCTGTATGCTTTACGGAGCGATGATGGGAGATTATGGCGGACTGTATCTTCCAATGATGATCGTCGGATATATTTTCTCTGTTCCGTTCTTCCTTTTGACGGTAAAGACATCACAGAAGCATGGACAGAAAGCTTCACTGGTGCGCTATACAATGCTTGCGCTGGTCATGTACATTGGAGTTTTAGTGTTGTTGCTGTTATGGAAGCAGGGGGTTCCGGCATTTAACTTAAGCCTGAGATCCATCAATGTATACACGGTGTTATTTGTGTTATTCTTTGGTATCGGTTATGGTGCATATTATGCAACAGCAGATATGCCGATTCCGATGGTTGCAGACTGTTCCGATTATGAGACATACCGTTCCGGACAGTATGTGCCAGGTATTATGGGAACATTGTTCTCACTTGTAGATAAATTAGTAAGTTCTCTTGGATCTACCATCGTTGGTGCAGCAGTTGCAATGATCGGTATCCAGACATTACCGGACAGCAAGACACCATATTCTTCCGGAATGCATGGCGTTGTTCTGATCCTGTTCTGTATCGTTCCGATGATCGCATGGCTTGCAACACTCTGGGCCATGAAGGGCTACACTTTAACAGGAGCCAGAATGAAAGAGATCCAGGCTGTCAATGCTGTGAGAAAACACGCGGTAAGTGAGGGAATGTCACTGGAAGAAGCCATGAAAAAATGGAAAACTTATGAGGACGTACCGGAAGAATTCAAATGACCACTTACGTCATAAAAAGAACCGACTAAGTCCACTTTGTTGATTTTTTAACAAAATTTTAATAAAATAAGGACACATCATAAATAAATTCCGTCAAAATGACGAAGTTTGAAAAAAGAAATGGAGAAAATTTATGGGAGAGAACAAAAAAGAAGTGAAAGTCCGCAAGAAGGCTTTCCGTAAAGCAAAACACAGAGCGATCCGTCCATGGAAAGGATTATCAATTGCATGTGCAATTCTGGCAGTGATCTTTGTGCCGCTGTACAGTTTATTAAATGTTTTTGATAATTCGCTGGCCATTTTTGTCGGAGGAACATTCTGGAAATTAAAGAATGAGGATCAAAGCGCACAGTACTTTACCTCTGACTTTGAGTCTGCAGAAGATATGGTTGACTATGGATTACAGCTTGTTCAGCAGGTGGAGGCAGAAGGTGCAGCGCTTCTTATGAATGAGAACAATGCACTTCCTTTGGCAGAGGGTGCCAATGTCAGTCTGTTTTCCAATTCATCTGTAAACCTTGTTTATGGTGGTACAGGATCCGGTAACATTGATGCTTCCACAGCAGATACCTTAAAAACTGCAATGGAAAAAACAGGTTTCAACGTAAATGAAACTCTCTGGAACTTCTATGAATCCGAAGAGATGGGAATGTACAAACGTGGCAAAGGTGGTACGATCGCAACTGCAAGTGCCGTTGTAACTGAAGTTCCATGGAATGAGTACACAGACGAAGTGAAAGATTCTGTAAGCTCTTATGGAGATGCGGCGATCGTCACATTATCCCGTGTAGGCGGTGAGGGGGCTGACCTGGCATACGGTGATGTCAATTACCTTGCATTAGATGACAATGAAAAAGAAATGCTTTCCAATGTGGCAGCAATGAAAGCAGACGGAACAGTGAGCAAGATCATTGTGCTGATCAACTCTGCAAATGCATTACAGGTGGATTTCTTAAAAGACAATACTTATAATGTAGATGCCTGTCTGTGGATCGGCGATGTCGGAATTACAGGTATCAATGCAGTGGCGGATATCCTTGCAGGTAACGTCAATCCATCCGGAAGCCTTGTAGATACTTATTGCTACGATAATATGTCTTCCCCGGCTATGGCAAACTTTACCCCTGTTACTTATGAAGGCTATGCAGAAGGAATCATTCCTGACAAAGCAAAGAGCTACATGGTATATCAGGAAGGTATCTATGTTGGATACAAATATTATGAGACTCGTTATGAAGATACCGTTATGGGAACCGGAAATGCCGGAAGCTATGTATACAGCGATGATGTGGCATTCCCATTCGGTTATGGATTAAGCTATACAGATTTCGAGTACAGCGACATGACGGGCGTTTATGATGCTGCGACAGATTCTTATAACTTTAATGTGACAGTTACCAATACAGGCGATACTTATTCTGGAAAAGAGACCGTTCAGATTTACGCACAGTCTCCATATACAGAGTATGACAAAGAGAATTCTGTAGAGAAATCTGCGGTACAGTTATGCGGATTCGGCAAAACAGATATTTTAGCTCCGGGTGAATCCCAGACATTAACGATCAATGTGGACAGGGCAGATATCGCATCTTATGATGCATATGGTGCAGGTACTTACATTTTAGATGCAGGCGATTATTATTTTACAGCAGCAACAGATGCACACAATGCTGTAAACAACATTCTTGCAGCAAAAGGATTTACAACTGAGAATGGAATGGACGCAGAAGGAAATGCAGAGCTTACATTCCAGTGGACAAATGATACATTAGATACAACTACTTATGCAGTAGCTAAGAGCGGAGCAGAGGTAACAAACCAGTTATCCGATTCTGATATGAACCTTTATGAAGGTGCAGGAGATAACTCCGTAACTTACCTTTCACGTAATGACTGGGAGGGAACTTTCCCAGCAAAATCTCCGGTATTTGCATTGACAGATACCATGATTGATGATCTGCAGTTAGTTCAGTATGATGCAGCAGATTATGATAAAGTAGAGATGCCGACATTAGGTGCAAAAAATGGTCTTACTTTATACGATATGATCGGCAAAGATTATGACGATGCTGACTGGGATACTTTATTAGACCAGCTTACCTATGACGAGATGGTAACTTTAATTGGCGACTCCTTCCACTGGACAATGCCAATCAAATCGATCCAGGCTCCGGGTTCCCGTGATGAGAACGGACCACAGGGACTGACCGCTTCCTTATTCGGCAATACGGATAAAGAAAAACTGACAGCAACTGCATTTACATCTGAGGATGTGATGGCAGCAACTTTCAATACAGATATTATGACAGAAATTGGTAAAGTGATCGGTAATAACTGTCTGTCTGCAGGCGTTGCGATCCTTTACGGACCGGGTAACAATATCCACAGAAATCCTTATGGCGGACGTAACTTCGAGTACTACAGTGAAGACGGATTCCTTTCCGGAAAAATGAGCGCTTACGAAGTGGCAGCTATCCAGGAAAAAGGTGTTCATGTCGTAATGAAACACTTTGCATTAAATGACTGCGAGCAGGATCGTATCGGTCTTGGCGTATGGCTCTCTGAGCAGGCAGCACGTGAAGTATATTTAAAAGCATTCCAGGATGTATTTGAAGAAGGAAATGCAAACGGAACCATGGTTGCTTACACACGCTGGGGATGTATCTGGTCCGGCGGTAACAAAGGATTGATGACCGGAATCATGAGAAATGAGTGGGGCAGCAATGGACTTACCATCACAGACAACGTTCTTAATCCATATGTCAATGGCCCGGACGGAGTGATGGCAGGTGGTGTTACAACCTATGATGCCATGATGCCGTATGTGACCAAAGAATTACCGGCATATAAAAATGATCCGGTTATGGTAACAGCAATGCGTGAGGCATGCCACCATGACCTGTATGTATTAGCAAACTCTGTTGCTATGAACGGTGTTGGTGAAAATACAACCATTAAATTTGTACAGCCAAAATTACTTGTGATCTTAAAGACAATTGCGACCATCGGTGTAGTAGGATTCATCCTCTCACTCGTGATGTTCATTCTGAAAAAACGCAAGTTCAAAAAGAGTGAAGAGTACACAAGCTATATGGCATGGAAAAAAGAGTTAAAACAGAATAAGCAGAATAAACAGTAAGAAATGATGCGGAAGAAGGCATTGCACAGCAAAATGTGTGATGTCTTCTTTTTTTCATGACCATACGTCTGAGGAGGTTTACATCTCACTGAAAATAGTGACTTAAAATAATGAAAAATTGTGCAGCCCTACAAAAGAAAATATTTTAGAAAAATATGTGAAAAAGTTATTGACAACTAACTATCGTTAGATTATACTAACCAACGTAGAAACGAAAAAGATTATCAATAGTCTTTGGAAAGATAAGGAAGAGGAAGATATGATGCCTTTAACAATGGTGAAAACAGGTGAAGAGAATACAATTAAAAAAGTTGGCGGAAAAGAAGAAACCAGAAGATTTTTAGAGAATCTCGGATTTGTAGTAGGAGGCGTTGTTACGGTCGTATCTGAGATCGGTGGCAATATGATCGTGAATGTCAAAGATTCGAGGGTTGCGATCGGAAAAGACATGGCAAATAAGATTATGGTCTAGGTGTGCCAGCCTGTAAGTTGTAAGCAATGGCAGGGCGTTTCCTGCCTGCTGATAAATGATTAAAAAATAAAAAAGGAGCCGTTAGGAAATGACATTAAAAGAAACAGCTGTCGGACAGACAGTAAAAGTCAAAAAGTTGACTGGCGAGGGACCGGTTAAGAGAAGGATCATGGATATGGGGATCACAAAAGGTGTGGATGTTTTTGTCAGAAAAGTAGCGCCACTCGGCGACCCTGTAGAAGTTACTGTGCGCGGATACGAGTTATCACTCCGCAAAGCAGATGCAGAGATGATCGAAGTGGAATAATTTTTTTTGTCCATGGGTTACATAAGACTAACTCAAAAGATAAAAATGTTATGAAAATGAGTAGTGCTGGCATACTTTTGCGGAATGCAGCATACGGATTCCAGACATGGAAACGGACTTACATAGAAGCAGAAAAGGAGAGTTGATCATGGCAGTTAAAATTGCACTCGCAGGAAATCCAAACTGCGGTAAAACAACATTATTTAACGCGCTGACAGGTTCCAACCAGTTTGTTGGTAACTGGCCGGGTGTTACGGTAGAAAAGAAAGAAGGAAAATTAAAAGGACATAAAGATGTCGTTATCATGGACTTACCGGGTATCTATTCTTTATCTCCATACACACTTGAGGAAGTAGTTGCAAGAAACTACCTCATCGCTGAGAGACCGGATGTGATCTTAAATATCGTCGACGGTACAAACATCGAGCGTAACCTTTACCTTTCCACACAGCTTATGGAATTAGGTATTCCGGTCATCATGGCAGTCAACATGATGGACGTTGTGGAGAAGAGCGGTGAGAAAATCCACACAGATAAATTAAGCAAAAAATTAGGCTGTGAAGTCGTTGAGATCTCCGCTTTAAAAGGAACCGGGATCAAAGAGGCAGCTGAGAAAGCAGTAAAGCTTGCAGAGAGCAGAAAAGCAGCAGTTGTAACCCATGAGTTTTCTAAAGAGGCTGAGGATATTATTGCAGAAGTAGAAGGCAAGTTAAAAGGAATGCCGGAAGAACAGAAGAGATTCTTTGCGATCAAATTACTGGAAAAAGATGATAAGATCAATGAAATGATGACAAACGTTCCGGATGTATCCGCAGAGATCAAAGAGATGGAAGACAAATTTGATGATGATACCGAGAGTGTTATCACAAATGAGAGATATGTATACATTTCTTCTATCATTGGTGAATGTGTGACAAAGAACAACAAAGAAAAACTGACAACATCTGATAAGATCGACCGCATCGTGACAAACAGATGGGCTGCGTTACCAATTTTTGCAGTAGTGATGTTCATTGTATATTATGTATCTGTTACAACCGTTGGAGCACTGCTGACAGACTGGACAAACGACACACTGTTTGGAGAATGGATCATTCCTGGAGCACAGAGCTTCTTTGAAGGAATCGGATGTGCAGAATGGCTGACAGGACTCATCGTAGATGGTGTGATCTCCGGTGTCGGTGCAGTTCTTGGTTTCGTACCACAGATGTTAGTATTATTTATTTTCCTTGCTTTCTTAGAGAGCTGCGGATATATGGCACGTGTTGCATTCATCATGGACCGTATCTTCCGTAAATTTGGTCTTTCCGGAAAATCCTTCATTCCGATGCTGATCGGCAGCGGATGTGGTGTTCCTGGTATTATGGCATCCCGTACCATCGAGAATGACCGTGACCGTAAAATGACCATTATGACAACAACTTTTGTTCCTTGTGGAGCAAAGCTTCCAATTATCGCCATGATCGCAGGTGCGTTCTTCGATAACTCCGGATGGGTCGCAACAAGCTGTTATTTCGTTGGCATCGCAGCAATCATCTGCTCCGGTATCATCTTAAAGAAAACAAAAATGTTTGCCGGTGATCCCGCACCATTCGTTATGGAGCTTCCGGCATACCACTGGCCAACAGTTTCCAACGTACTTCGCAGCATGTGGGAGAGAGGCTGGTCCTTCATCAAAAAAGCAGGTACGATCATTCTTTTATCTACCATCGTATTATGGTTCTTAATGAGCTTTGGATGGGAGAGTGGAAGCTTTGGAATGGTTGAGGAGTTAAATAACTCTATCCTTGCTTCTATCGGAAGTGCGATCGCATGGATCTTTGCACCACTTGGCTGGACAAAAGCAGGTGAAGGATGGAAAATGGCAGTTGCAGCGATCACTGGTTTGATTGCAAAAGAGAACGTTGTAGCAACTTTCGGTATGTTATATGGATTCGGAGAAGTAGCAGAAGATGGTGCTGAGATCTGGGGTAACCTTGCAGCAGCCATGACTCCAATCGCAGCTTATGGATTCCTGGTGTTCAACTTACTGTGTGCACCATGCTTTGCAGCAATGGGAGCCATCAAACGTGAGATGAACAATGCAAAATGGTTCTGGTTCGCAATCGGATATCAGTGTGGACTCGCTTATGTAGTATCACTTTGCATCTACCAGATCGGTACATTAATTACAACTGGAACATTCGGAATCGGAACAGTTGTGGCATTCTTGCTTGTGATCGGATTCCTGTACTTACTGTTCCGTCCATACAAAGAGAGCAGCACTTTAAAGGTTGATGCAAAGAAAGTTGTAAGTGCAAAATAATAGTCATTTCAGGAAGAAGCCTCATACATAGAGGCTTCTCCTTAAAAAAACAGAAAGGTGGTAGTATAATATGGGGACATTCGTTGTATTAGTTGTTTTGATATCCGTAGTTGCTCTGATCGTCAGAGGCATTGTCCGGGACAAAAAGAGTGGAAAATCTTCCTGCGGTGGGGACTGTTCACATTGCAGAGGCTGCCATTAGATATAGTGATAAACACAAATTTCAGGTGATTAAGAAGGGCATGGTTTAAGATGATTCAGCATACATCCGAACAGCAGAAGCAGGACGAAAATCAGCAGAAGTATGAGAAAACCCAGATGCAGCGTGAAATTGTGATTCAGCGGCTGAAAGAGCAGGGATGCAGGATCACAAAGCAGAGGATGGTGCTGCTCGACATCATACTGAATGAGAATTGCTCAAGCTGTAAAGAAATTTATTACAAAGCATCCAGGATCGATTCAAAAATCGGGACTGCGACCGTGTATCGCATGATCAATACCTTGGAGGAGATCGGTGCGATCAACAGAAGGAATATGTATAAGATAGACTGGTAAAATTCTTATAATTAAATAAAAATCATTATCGAAAGAGGCGGCATCGGGATTTCCGGTGCCGCCTCTTTTGGGACAGTTTCATTTGCAGGAAAACCGTCTTTTTTATGTAAAAAATGAAACATGGTCATGTCCTGACACGGTGGGATTTGCGGAACTGCTGTGGCGATTCATGAAAATTTTTCTGGAAGGACTGCGAAAAATAGCTGGTAGAGGAAAACCCGATACATCCGGCAATCTCTTCGATACTGTGATTGGTTGTGAGCAGCAGGTCACGTGCAGACACCAGCCGCACTTCATTCAGGTAAGCGATGGGAGATTTTCCATACAGCTCTGCAAAACGGTGTGAAAGGTAATATTTTGAGAGGCTGCAGTTTTCGGCAAGCGAATCCAGAGAGATCATGCTCTGGTAATTGTGCTCGATAAAGCGTTTTACCTTGTGGCATTCATGGCTGCTGTTCTGCGCATCCACCACTTCATAGGATACATGGTCTTTCCGGCAGAAATATAAAATTAAAATATCCAGATAATGCTGACAGATCTCTGCGTAGCGGTCCTGTTTGTTATGCATTTCGCGCAGGATATTTTCAAAACACTGGCGGATAAAAGGCGAGTTTGCAGAAGCAGGGACGTGAATGTATTCCGGTTCTTTGTCGGTATTCAGTTTTAATCCTTCCACCCCGAGCACATAATAATCCAGCGGATTTTTCGGATCGGAAAACTCTGTGTGTGTTACCTGCGCACCAATCACGACAAGGCTGTTTGAGGAGACCGGGACAGATTCATTTTCTATCTGCATATGACCGGTTCCTTCTTTAATAAAGAAGATTTCCGTAAAATGATGGCTGTGGGGAAAAGAAGTCCAGTCATTTTCAAATTTGGATGCTGAGATGGAAAGCAGGCGGAAATGGATTTCCGGCTGTACCTCATTATCCAGATTAAACTTTCGGTTACTCATGGAAAATACAGTCCTTTCATGTTATAATTGCAATGATTTCCTATTTATATAGGAACGGTGTTGTACTTAGTATACAATGAAAAAAGCAAAATAACAAGATTTTTAAAAATAAAGCAAGAATTATAAAATAAAGAGCAATATATAGATAGGAAAAAGAAAAAATATACGCTATAATAACAATTGCAAGAAGGAAAACACAAGAGTTTATAGTGAAAATTAACAAAAATGGGAGGTTACTATGAAGAAAAAAATTTTGTGTACAATGATGAGCATGGTAATGGCAGCATCTTTATTTGCGGGGTGCGGCACAGGAACAGGAACGGAGACTTCTGCATCAGATAACAGCAAAACAGAAGAAACAGGAACAGAGGCGGCAGAGCAGCCAACATCTGATAATCCATACGCAGCCTATGCGGGAACAACAATCAGTGTAGCCGCAATTGAGACAGGTTATGGTTCGCAAATGTGGCAGGAAGTGACAGATGCATTTACAGAAGAAACCGGAATTCAGGTAGAACTTACAACAGATAAAAAATTGGAGGATGTAATAGGACCATCCATGCAGGGAGGCGAATACCCGGATGTTATTCATCTGGCCACGGGACGTGAAGCTGCGTTAACGGAACAGTTTATTAAGGGAAATATGATTACTGACATTACAGATGTCTTATCTATGAAAGTTCCGGGAGAAGATAAACTTGTTTCAGAGAAGATTGCAGGAGGATTTACAGATACATCATTGACGAATCCTTATGGTGATGGAAAGACATATCTTGCACCAATGTTTTATTCCCCATGTGGTCTGTTTTATAATGCAGGTCTTTTAGAAGAAAAAGGATGGGATGTTCCAACAACCTGGGATGAAATGTGGGAACTTGGAGATAAAGCAAAAGAAGAGGGAATTTATTTATTTACATATCCGACAACAGGATATTTTGATGCATTTTTCTATGCATTAATGTATGCCGCAGGCGGATCTGAATTCTTTGATAAGGCCACAAATTATGAAGAAGGTATCTGGGAAACACCAGAAGCACAGACATGTTTTGATATTGTTGCAAAGTTAGCTGAGTACACAAATCCTATTACACCGGCACAGGCAAATGATCAGGATTTTACACAGAACCAGCAGTTAGTACTTGATAATAAGGCAATTTTCATGCCAAATGGAACCTGGATTGTCGGTGAAATGGCAGATGCCCCTCGTGCAGATGGATTTAAGTGGGGTATGACAGCTCTTCCGGCGGTAAAAGCGGGAGGAGACAGTTATAGTTATACATGGTTTGAACAGGCATGGATTCCTTCTGGTGCAGAACATCAGGATGCAGCAAAATTATTTATCTCATATTTATACAGTGATAAAGCATGTGAAATTTTTGCAAAAGCAGGAGCTATTCAGCCGGTATTAGGAATTGCAGATAAATTAGAAGGTGATAATGTCATGTTTTATTCTATCTATGATAATGGAGCAAAGGCAGCCATGGGCAATTTTGCATCATTTGAAGCAATTCCGGGTATTGAAGTACGTACTGTATTCTTTGACCCTGTAAACTCTTTGGTATCAGGAGATATGACAGAGCAGGAGTGGATTGATGGAATTATTTCGGCAAGTGACCAGATGCGGGCAAATTTGAAATAAGAGTTTTTAGTTTTCCTTAATGCTATAGTGGTAAAAATGAGTCGGCGGACAGGATTTTTGTCCGCCGAATTTTAAATAGTACGGTTTGTTTGAAAGGAACGTGAAAGTATGAAAAAAGCCAGAGGACGAAGCGGTTTTTTGGCGGTATGCATAGCACCCGCAGTAATTTTATTTTTTGTGTTTATGATATTGCCTACCTTAAATGTATTCCGAATGTCGTTATTTGAAAAGGGTGCATATTCACCGAATGAAGCATTTGTTGGTCTGAAAAATTTTAAAACATTAATATCGGATACTAATTTTATAAGGTCCATGCAAAACATGATTTTACTTATTGTTGTTGTTACAATAGTTACCTTTGCATTTGCACTTGTTTTTGCGGGTATTCTGTCAAGAGAAAAAATCAGGGGACAGAATTTTTTCCGTATTATTTTTTATATTCCCAATATTTTATCGGTTGTAGTAATTGCAGGTATTTTTTCTGCAATTTATAAGCCGGAGAACGGAATGTTAAATAGTATTATAAGCTTATTCCATAAAATGGAAAATCCAATTTTATGGAAAGGAGAGTCTCTTGTTATGGTAAGCCTTATTATTGCCATGGTATGGCAGGCGATTGGTTATTATATGGTAATGTATATGGCATCTATGGCAAGCGTACCGGAAAGCCTTTATGAAAGTGCCGGATTAGATGGGGCTGGAAGAATGGTTCAGTTTTTTCAGATTACAATTCCTCTGATTTGGACAAATATTCGCACAACACTGACATTCTTTATTATTTCGACGATTAATATGGCATTTTTATTTGTAAAAGCAATGACTTCTGGCGGACCAAATGGGGCTTCTGAAGTGGCATTGAGTTATATGTATGGACAAAAAGATGCGGGTTTATATGGATATAGTATGTCAATAGGTGTTGTGATATTCATTTTCTCATTTGCATTATCTGCACTTGTAAATAAAGTTACAGAGCGGGAACCACTGGAATTTTAAGGAGAAAAAACATGAAAGAGAAGAAACATTCGAATTCTACCGAGCATTTGTATAAAATTTTTATTTATGTAGTTTTAATATTGCTTGCAGTCATCATTATTGTTCCGGTAGCATGGGTATTTATGGCATCTATCAAACAGAATAAAGAATTTTATGGAAATCCGTGGACTTTGCCGGAGGGTTTTTATTTTCAGAACTTTATTGATGCCTGGAATACAGCAAAAATGGGAGATTACATGTTAAACTCCGCATTTGTTACAGCTTTGGCACTTGTAATTCTTTTAATTGTTGCACTGCCAGCAGCTTATTGTTTGTCACGTTTTAAATTTAAAGGAAGCAAATTTTTAAATGCGGCTTTTATGGGTGGTCTTTTTATTAACGTGAATTATATTGTTGTTCCAATTTTTCTGATGCTGCGAGATGGAGACAATTGGCTGAAATCAGTAATTGGGAAAAGTTTTCTTTTAAATAATCTGGTCATACTTGCAATCGTATATGCTGCAACGGCACTTCCGTTTACAATTTATCTGTTGTCAGGGTATTTTTCAACATTGGCACATGATTATGAAGAAGCGGCATATATTGATGGAGCAGGTTATAGTACAACGATGTGGAAAATTATTTTCCCAATGGCAAAACCATCTATTATTACAGTAATCTTGTTTAATTTTCTTTCTTTTTGGAATGAATATATCATTTCCATGACACTGATGAGTTCGGCAAATGGACCGAAAACGTTACCGGTAGGATTATTAAATCTGATGCAGGCACAGCAGTCAGCAGCACAGTATGGAATTATGTATGCAGGACTTGTAATAGTAATGCTTCCTACATTAATTTTATATATATGTGTTCAGAATAAACTGACACAGGGAATGACTGTTGGTGGTTTAAAGGGTTGATGAGAAGGGAGATTAAAATGGAATTTTGGAAAAAGCACACAAAATGCAGAATAATTTTAATGGCAGCTCTTTTTATTGCCGGAATAAGCCTGTCTGTTTTTGGATGGGGTATGACAGGAAAAATGACGGGTTTAGGAATTATGCTTATTGGAATTATCTGTTTATTAATGGCATTGTGGATTTATAATTGCCCTTTTGCAGAAAAGAAGAAAAGAAAGTAATTATATGGATGAAATAGAGTGAGGAAGAAAAATGAGTGAGAAAAATACAGGACGTGTCACAATTCCTACAAACCTGGATGTAGTTCCGGAGACAATTGAGTTAATGAAACGCTGGGGAGCAGATGCGATCCGTGACTGCGACGGTACAGAGTTCCCTGAGGAACTGACCAAAACCGGTGCAAAAATATATGCAACTTATTATACCACCAGAAAAGATAATGCGTGGGCAAAAGCAAATCCGGATGAAGTGCAGCAGAGTTATATCATGACTAATTTTTACACTGCAACCGGTAACGAACTTCAGATTCCTTTAATGAAAGGAATTTCGGATGAACTGATGCAGGTAAATACAAGAGATGACAGAAAACGCTGGTGGGAAGTCATCGACCGCTCCACAGGGGAAGTGGTATCCACAGATAAATGGGAATACAATGAGGAAACCGGCTGTGTCTGCATCCACGATACAGAACCGTTCCATGAATATACAGTCAGCTTTTTAGCTTACATCATCTGGGATCCGGTCCATATGTACAATGCTGTGACAAATGGCTGGAAGGATTTTGAACATCAGATCACATTCGATGTCAGACAGCCGAAAACACATAAGTATTCCATGGAGCGTCTGCGCAAATACTGTGCAGAGCATCCGTATGTGAACGTGATCCGTTATACAACGTTCTTCCATCAGTTCACACTCGTATTTGATGAGCTTAAGAGAGAGAAGTTTGTTGACTGGTACGGTTATTCTTCCTCTGTAAGTCCATATATTTTAGAGCAGTTTGAGAGAGAGGTCGGTTATAAATTCCGTCCGGAATTTATCATCGATCAGGGTTACCATAATAACCAGTATCGTGTGCCAAGCAAAGAATACAAGGATTTCCAGGCGTTCCAGCGCAGGGAAGTTGCAAAGCTTGCAAAAGAGATGGTTGACATCACACATGAATGCGGCAAAGAGGCAATGATGTTTTTGGGGGATCACTGGATCGGAACAGAACCATTCATGGAGGAGTTTGCAACGATCGGTCTTGACGCAGTGGTAGGAAGCGTTGGAAACGGAAGCACACTTCGTCTGATCTCTGATATTGAAGGTGTCAAATATACAGAAGGAAGATTCCTTCCATACTTTTTCCCGGATACCTTCCATGAGGGCGGGGATCCTGTCAAGGAAGCAAAGGAAAACTGGGTGACAGCACGCCGTGCCATCTTAAGAAAACCGATCGACCGTATCGGATATGGCGGATACTTAAAACTTGCACTGGAATTCCCGGAATTTTTAGACTATGTGGAGAGTGTCTGCAACGAGTTCCGCGAATTGTATGAAAATGCAAAAGGCACGACACCGTATTGCGTGAAGAAAGTAGCAGTATTAAACAGTTGGGGCAGGATCAGAAGCTGGGGATGCCATATGGTACATCACGCACTGTACCAGAAACAGAATTACAGCTATGCAGGTATTATCGAAGCGTTAAGTGGAGCACCATTTGATGTGAAGTTCATTTCTTTTGATGATATTTTAGAAAATGAAGATATATTAAAAGATATTGATGTGATCATTAACGTAGGTGATGGTGATACAGCACATACAGGTGGAGCAGTCTGGGAGAATCCGGTCATTTCTTCTGCGATCCGCAGATTTGTATATGAAGGAGGCGGATTCATCGGTATCGGGGAACCGGCAGGACACCAGTATCAGGGACACTATTTACAGCTTGCAGATCTGATCGGGGTAGAGAAAGAAACAGGATTTACGTTAAACTATGACAAGTATAACTGGGATGAACATCCGGAACACTTCATTCTTGCAGATACCACAAAACCGGTAGATTTCGGAGAAGGAAAGAAGAGTATCTATGCATACGAGGGAACAGAGATCCTTGTGCAGAGAGAGAAGGAAGTACAGATGGCTGTCAACGGATTTGGAGCAGGCCGCTCTGTATACATCAGCGGACTTCCATACAGTTTTGAGAACAGCAGAATCCTGTACCGCAGTATTTTATGGAGCACACACAGCGAAGAAGAGCTTCATCAGTGGTATAGCACGAACTTCAACGTAGAAGTACATGCATATGTAAAAAATGGCAAATTCTGTGTTGTAAATAATACCTACGAGTCACAGAATACGGTTATCTATCGCGGAGATGGAAGCAGTTTTGCGTTGAAAATAGAGGCAAATGAGATTAAATGGTACGCTGTTTAATCAGGAGGTATAAAGAATATGAAGAAACCTGTACTTGTAATTATGGCAGCCGGAATGGGAAGCCGTTACGGTGGAATGAAACAGATTGATCCAGTAGATGAATATGGACATATTATTGTTGATTTTTCTATTTATGATGCTTATCTTGCAGGATTTGAAGAGGTTATTTTTGTAATAAAAAGAGAGAATGCGGAAGATTTTCATAATGTCATAGGGAATCGTATAGAAAAGATTATGAAAGTAAGATATGCATTTCAGGAGCTGGAAAATCTGCCGGAGGGATTTGAAGTTCCGGCCGGAAGAGTAAAGCCATGGGGAACTGCGCATGCAATTTTAAGCTGTAAAGATATGATTGACGGACCATTTGCAGTGATTAATGCAGACGACTATTATGGAAGAGAAGCATTTAAGCAGATTTATGATTATCTGAGTGTGCATGAAGATAATGAAAAGTATCAGTATGCAATGGTAGGATATCAGTTGAAAAATACTTTGACGGAGAATGGAAGTGTGGCAAGAGGTGTCTGTGATATTGATGGTGATGGAAAACTTGTCAGTGTAACAGAACATACAACGATTGTAAAACGTGGAGAGAATGCTGCATATACGGAAGATGATGGAAAAAGTTATACGGATTTGGCAGGAGATACGATTGTTTCCATGAATTTATGGGGATTTAGCAAGGGATTTTTGTCAGAGATTGCGTATGGATTTCGTGATTTTCTGCAGGAGGGTCTGCAACATAATCCACTGAAATGTGAATATTATCTTCCGTCGGTCGTCAGCAGACTGTTAGATAGCAATAAAGCAGAAGTAAAAGTTCTTCTTACAACAGAAAAGTGGTATGGAGTTACCTACAGGGAAGATAAACCAATGGTTATGGCAGCAGTGAAAAAGCTGGAAGAGAATGATTTTTATCCAAAACAGCTCTGCGGAAAATTAGAAGCGGCTGCAAACTTCTGTTTTGAAGGTGTATATAAAGAAGAAATTCCATGGGGAAATGGACATATTAATGATACTTACCGTGTTACATTTGAAAACGAGCAGGGAGTAAAAAAGCATTATATTTTACAGCAGATGAACAAGAGTATCTTTAAAAACCCGGTTGAATTAATGGAAAATATCGTTGGAGTCACTGAATTTTTAAAAAGAAAAATTTCAGCTAACGGTGGAAATCCAGAGAGGGAGACATTAAATGTCATTCCTGCAAAAGACGGGAAACCCTATTACGTGGACTCGGAAGGTGAGTATTGGAGAGCTTATGTATTCATTGAAAATACTGTAAGCTATGATTTGATAGATAATCCTGAAATACTTTATGAGGGCGGTCTGGCATTTGGCAGATTTCAAAGTATGTTAGCGGATTATCCGGCGAAAACACTTCATGAGACAATTCCGGGATTTCATGATACCAGAGAAAGATTTGAGACATTCAAAAAGGCAGTGGAAGAGGATGTGTGCAGCAGAGTGGATTTGGTCCGGGAGGAAATTCAGTTTGTATTGGACAGGGAAGAAATTGTGGACTGCTTTCAGGATTTGCTGAGAAGTGGGAAAATCAGTTTTCGTGTGACTCATAATGACACAAAAATTAATAATGTCCTCATGGATAAGGATACCAAAAAAGGAATATGTGTGATTGACCTGGACACTGTAATGCCTGGGGTAGCCATGAATGATTTTGGAGATGCGGTGCGGATTGGAGCAAGTACAGCATTAGAGGATGAACAAAATCTGGATAAAGTGTGGTGCGATTTAGAGCTTTTTGAAGCATGTGCGAAGGGCTTTATAGAGGGATGTGGTGGAAAACTTTCACAGGAAGAGATAAAGCTGCTTCCGATGGGCGCTAGGCTTATGACCTATGAATGTGGAATGAGGTTTCTTATGGATTATATTCAGGGAGACATTTATTTTAAAATTCACAGACCGGGGCAGAATTTGGACCGGGCAAGGACACAGTTTAAACTTGTCTCTGATATGGAACATAAGTGGAAAGTAATGGAGAATATTGTGAAGAAGTATATGTAAGACAAAACAGTGGCATTGACAATTTCCAATGCTTAAAAGGCGTCAGTTCCGGAAATACCGGACTGACGCCTTGATTGCATTAAACGTTTGTATTTGATTCTTCTTCGCCCCAGAAATCTACAGGCTCATAATCCTGCAGTTTGGCCAGAAAACCTTTTTCTGCGAGTTCATTTTGAATATCATCTAAAATCTCTTCGGATTCAGCTTCAATCGTATGGTAATGATAACCACCGGTTACATTTTTAAGAAGGCTGGAACTTCCGGAAGAGAGTCCTTCTAAAAATTTCTTGACATTGCGTCTTGTACGGATATTCATATCAGCCCGGATAACACCATAAACCTTGTGATAAACAAAAACATCTTTGACAACACCGCCATTATCAACGATCAGAGAGAGTTCTTCTCCAACCTGATCATCTGTATGGATCACTTTAAATACCCGCTGGCAGGCGGATTGTTTTGGAATAATATAACCTTTGTTTGTGGAAAGGATCGTCAGGCCATTTGCACGAAGAAGAGCAATGTCCGAAACGATGATCTGCCTGCTTACATCCAGGTCTTTTGCCAGAGTAACTCCAGGGACAGGCACAGCGCTGGATTTCAAAATATTTTCTATTTTTGCTCTCCTGATCTCTCCGTTCATCTGTCAAAGTCCTTTCTAAACTGCATGTAAATTTTTAAGTGAAATATCCATAATTGGAGCTGAGTGAGTCAGAGCACCACTTGATATATAGTTTACACCAAAGTTCTTAATTCTTTCAATGTTTTCTTTGGTAACATTTCCGGAAATTTCGATTTCAGCTCTGCCGGCAATATAATCGATGGATTGTTTTAAAAGATCATTATCCATGTTGTCTAACATGATAATATCAGCACCTGATTCCACGGCATCCTGTACCATTTCAAAAGTTTCAACTTCAACTTCGATTTTTCTTACAAAAGGTGCATATGCCTTAGCCATTTTGACAGCTTCTTTTACACCACCTGCAGCTCCGATATGGTTATCCTTGAGAAGAACACCATCAGAAAGGTTGTATCTGTGGTTATTTCCGCCACCGACTCTCACGGCATATTTTTCAAAAATACGGTTGTTCGGTGTAGTCTTTCTTGTGTCTAAAAGCTTGATCCCGGTTCCTTCAAGGAGCTTTGCCACCTGGCTTGTATAGGTTGCGATTCCGCTCATTCTCTGAAGGTAATTAAGAGCAGTTCTCTCTCCGCAGAGAAGCACACGGATATCACCATGAACCTTGCCCATAAGTTCACCGGCTTTTGCATGGTCACCGTCTTTTACAAAAAATTCTACGGTTGTATTGGAATCAAGCAGAGTAAAGGTTCTTTCAAAAACCTGAAGACCGCAGATAATGCCATCTTCTTTGCAGATCAAGTCTACCTCGCCCTGCTGTGGATGTGGCATAACACTGTTTGTGGATACGTCCTCACTTGTGATATCTTCTTTTAAAGCACTTAATATAAATGGGTCTACATTTAACCCTAATGTTACCTGATCGTACATATTATCTCCTTTCGCCAGCAATTTCTTTTGCTGCTCTTTTTGCAAATACAAGACTCTCTAAAAGGGAGTTGCTTGCAAGTCTGTTTTTACCATGAACCCCATTGCATGCGGTTTCACCGACTGCGTAGAGATGATCCATAGAAGTTTTACTGTTATGGTTTACCTTGATTCCGCCCATAAAATAATGCTGAGCCGGAACGATGGGAATACATTCATGGAACACATCATAACCGGCCTGGCTGCAATGTTCAATAATATTTGGAAAATGACTTATTAATTCGTCACGCGGGATGGTTCTTAAATCTTCCCACACAAAATCGGTGCCGTCTTTCTCCATCTGTTTGTAGATTTCCTGTGTAAGCAGATCTCTTGGCAACAGTTCATCTACAAAACGGTTCATATTCTTATCATAAAGCCTGGCACCTTCACCTCTTACAGATTCAGAAATAAGAAAGCTTCTTTCTTCTTTATTATCAGAGTAAAGAGTAGTAGGATGAATCTGGACATAATCAAGATTTTTCAGTTCAATATTATGACGTCTGGCAATCTCCACGCCGTCACCGGTCAGGTGTTTGAAATTAGTGGAATGCTTGTATGTTCCACCAATACCGCCGGTTGCAAGTATTACATAGTCAGCTTCAACCTGTTCTTCCCTGCCATCCGGCCACCTGATAATTCCACCACAACACTTGCTGCCATCGCAAAGGATATCTAAGAGAGTCGTATATTCATACATTCTTACATTCTTTAATTTTTTGACGGCATTTAAAAGGTGGCTTGTGATCTCTTTTCCAGTGATATCTTCATGGAAAAGTATTCTGTGATGAGCATGTGCACCTTCTCTTGTATAGACAAAATCACCATTTTCGTCCCGGGTAAAAGAGACACCGTATTTTACCAAATCTTTCACTACATCAGGGGAAGACTTGATCATGATCTCGACAGACTTCTGGTCATTCTCATAATGTCCGGCTTTTAATGTGTCCTCAAAAAAGCTGTCATAATCAGACGGATCTTTTAACGTACACATGCCTCCCTGAGCCAAAAAGGAATCACTGCTTTCAAAATCAGACTTCGTGATCAGCATAATATCTAATTCCTCAGGAAGATTTAAGACTGCATATAATCCGGAACAGCCACTTCCAACTATAAGTATATCTGTTTTCATATTCTTTTCCTATTCTTTTATGTTAATAAAATAGTGTTTTTTTACAGATTGCTCCAAGTATAACACTTAATTTTACAACTGACAAGACACCTGTAAATTTTTTGTGTTGACAGTGTATATTTCAAATCGTATACTTTTACTAAAGTGAGCAAAAGGCAGTGAGATCCGGTATTGATACTGTCGTTTGGAAAACAAATTAAAAATGAGATCACATTAAGACAGAACGAATACCGGAAGAAGAAAGCCTTTCTGTGATAAAAGAGGGAAAGATGACGACAAGAGAAATTCAGGACGAGATCCTTAGATTAAAAAAAGAAAAAGAAGTATGTATTCTGGCACATGCCTATCAAAACCATGAGATATTAGAAGTTGCGGATTATATGGGAGATTCCTTTGCATTGAGCCAGCAGGCTGCCAAAACACAGGAGCAGACGATCCTTATGTGCGGAGTCCGTTTTATGGCAGAAACCGTGAAGGTTCTCTCACCAGACAAGAAAGTACTTCTTTCCAGCGGTGAAGCAGGATGTCCTATGGCAGAACAGCTTTCTGTGGAAGAATTGAAAGAATTAAAAAAACAGTATCCGGATTATACAGTAGTAGCTTATATTAATACAACTTCTGAATTGAAGACATTGTGTGACGTATGTGTTACATCTGCATCAGCAGTATCTATTGTTAAGAAGCTGGAGAACGACAAGATTCTTTTTATTCCGGACTGTAACCTCGGAGCATGGGTAGCAGAACAGATTCCTGAGAAAACTTTTAAATTTATCAAGGGTGGTTGCCCAACTCATCTTAGAATGGGCAAAGCAGATGTGGCAAAAGCAAAGAAAGCACATCCAAATGCGAAGCTTCTTGTCCATCCGGAATGTGCCGCTGCAGTAACCAAGAATGCAGACTACATAGGAAGCACAACTGGAATTATGTCCTATGCGAAGAAGAGTACAGATAAGGAATTTATCATTGGAACAGAAAACAGCATAGTTTCCCATTTACAGTATGAGTGTCCGGATAAGCTGTTTTATCCACTTTCCAAGGATTGTGTATGCCACAATATGAAACTTACAACTTTAGTAGATGTATATAATTGTCTGAAAGGCCTTGCAGGTGAAGAAATTATTTTACCTGAGGAAGTAAGTAAGGGAGCAAAACGCTGTATTGACAGAATGCTCGAATTAAATTAACACAGGCGGTCGTAGAGGTAGATTCTACGACCTGTGCTGTGAAATTTATTCTATAGACTGTGAGAATAGCGTCTATACAATCTCAGTTGGTACAGAAGGTAGAAGTATTTTCTTGCTTCTGCTTCTGCTTTTGTGCTATAATCAAACAAAGCATATTTTACAAAATCTTCATGACAATTTTGTCATCTATATTCTAAGAACTACAGATTAGTTTCCCAAATAATCTGTGTGTTTCATTCGTATCTATGCTTTTTGTTACCCATCAACAATTGAAAAGCAGGAGACGAACGAATTTAGAGATAGTATCTGTTACTCTCCTGTTAGGACAGTGTTTATTATGAACTGTCCCACCAAGATCAGGAGGAAACGATTTATGGCAAAATGCAAAAGAAACCGGAACAGGACAAAAAGGAGTTTTACAGTCAAAGAACCAAAGGCAAACCGAAATTATAAAGACACTGTCTTTCGGATGCTGTTTTCTGACAGGAAAAATCTGTTATCGCTTTATAACGCAGTGAATCAGACGGATTATAGAAATCCGGAAGAGTTGGAAATTGTTACATTAGAGAATGCCATATATATGGGTATGAAAAATGATCTGGCATTTGAAATCACTGTTCTCTTCCACCTTACAGAAAATTCCTGCCCCCAATTTTATTGAATTTTATAATGGTTCGATGGGAATTGCTGATTGCACAGAACTTCGGCTTTCCTCGGCATTTGAGCATTTGTCAGGCGAGCCAAAACTTGAATTGGTTGTTACGGTTTTCAATGTCAATGAAGGACACAATGCAGAGTTGATGCAGCATTGCAGTATGTTAAAAGAATATGCACAGTATGTTGCCAAAGTACGTCACTATGCGGCATACATGCAATTGAACCAGGCAGTGGAACGTGCTGTAAACGAATGTATCCGGGAAGGAATCCTGACAGAATTCCTTATCCGAAACCGGAGTGAGGTTATTAATATGAGCATTTTTGAGTATGATAAAGAATTGGAAGAGAAGAAGTTGAGAAAGGCAGAGTTTGAGGCTGGTCGTGAGATTGGACATGAAGCTGGACTGGCAGAAGGCAAAAATCAGGCAGCTTTTGAAACAGCAAAGCGTATGCTTGCTTTAAAGGAATTCACATCTGAAAAGATTGCAGCTATTTCAGGACTTTCGTTAGATGAAGTGAAAAAGCTGCAGGAGTAGACGGTCAGAAAAAGTAAAGTAGATGAATGAATTTACAGATATGATATCAATGACAGGAGAAAACAAATGAAATACTATACTGAAAATGAATTACAAAACTTCAGATTTGAGGGCGCATACATTGCAGAAACCTGCGCAGTCAATGGGATCTTTGAAATGATATTGGACAATGTGACGATTTTACCACAAAATTCGTGCAATCGTGATATCCGCGAAATGCGTGCAAATGAACTGAAACTGAAAATCCGTGAGCCGGAGATTACGGCATTTGTCGAGGAAGGCTATAAAGTTTATGACGCAGACGGTAATCTGAAAGAAAAGAAAGAGGATATACTGATTGCGGCAGAAGATCAGGCAGCAAAATTAAAGGAACTGGAAGGATGTGAAATCTATTCCATTGAGCAGGAGAAAGGTGTCTATACGGTATCCATTGATACGGAAGACCATACTTTCATGATTAAAGTAAGCGGAAGCGCAGATGCCGAAGAGTGGGACCGGTTTCTGAGTAAAGATTAAAGGAGCGGGGATTACGATGGAAACAAATGAAAAAAGCCGTGTGCTGGATATGACAAGGGGAAATCCGTTCCGGCTTGTATTAAAATTTGCGCTGCCACTGTTTTTTGGAAATCTGCTACAGCAGTTTTATAATCTGGCGGATACTGCAATTGCCGGACATGTTCTGGGAGATCACGCACTCGCACAGATTGGAGCAGTTTCGGCGCTATATGGACTTATCACGAATTTTGCATTTGGAATGAACAATGGACTGGCGTTGTCTTTAAGCCGCAGCTTTGGAGCAGGGGATGAGCAAAAAATGAAGCATGTCTCCTGCTGGATGGTAACAATTTCCATGTCGGTATCCATTGTATTAATGTCCATTTTTCTGTTGTGTAAAGAACCGCTGCTGATCCTTTTGCAGGTTCCGGAAGAGACGATGGCAGGTGCGATGGAATATCTTACGATCATACTGATCGGAATACCATTTACGATGGCGTATAATATGGAAGCAGCTATGCTTCAGGCGGTTGGAAACAGTATGACACCCCTTTTGTTTTTGCTGTTCAGCAGCGTTTTGAATATTTCATTGGATTATGCGTTTATGGCACCACTGGCGATGGGAATCGGAGGTGCAGCGTTTGCAACGGTTTTATCACAGGGGGTAAGTGCATTTCTGGCATTCATACTTATCTGGCGCAATTATCCACTGCTTCATTTTAAAGGAAAAGATTATCAGGTGGAGAAAAAATTTGTGCTTGAAATGGTTGTCGCGGGGTTTAGCATGGCTTTGATGAGTGCAATTTATAATATTGGAAGTGTTATTTTACAGGGTAGTATTAACGCACTCGGAAACCTGTATATTACGGCGCAGGTAGGCGCAAGAAGGCTGGCGGAACTTTTCCATACGCCGGGACTTGCGCTTGGAACGAGTGTTGCAACTTATACGAGCCAGAACATGGGTGGCGGAAATCGAAACAGAATCAAAAAAGGAGTATGGTCAGCATTCTTTCTTTTTGCGGTCTGGTGGATTTTTTCCATGGTTTTTGTGACTTTCTTCGTGGAAGATGCCGTCAGACTGGTAACAGGAAGCAGTAATGCGGATGTTATTTATAATACTGCATTATATCTCAGGATCAGTTTCCCGTTGATTCCTACGATGGCAGTGATTATTATTTTGAGAAATATGCTGCAGGGAATGAATCATTTGATGATGCCGCTTGTGTGCAGCAGTCTGGAATTGATAGGAAAGGTGATTTTTGCTATCTGGGTCGTGCCGGCATATGGGTATTTTGCAGTGTGCCTTTGCGAACCGGTCACATGGGTGGTCTGCTGTATTTTTGTTTTGATCTGCGCATTTTTGTGCAGGAAGGAATTGAGATAGAAGCTTAACGAGAAAACGTTTCAATAACAGTGTTGACACGTTTTCTTTTTTTGTGTAATATATGCCTATAAGTTAGATATAACTAACCGAAAAGCAAAGGAGAGCAAAGTGAGTCAGGAAGTATATGAGATGATCACAAGATTAGACAGAGAAAGAATTGAGACACATCTGGTCGTACAGTGTGCACCGATGATCTCCGGCATGAAGGTTTCTAATTTGCTGAATGTGGAGAAAAAACTTGCACCACAGATGAAACAGGTGTTGGAACGTTCCGGTATTTCCTATTATCTGCTGTTGGAAAGCGAAGATAAAGCAACCTTTTTAGTGTACCGCGAGGATGTGTTGAAAGCGTACCTGATGCAGGATAGAGTCTGTCAGTCGATGAAGAATTTTGGATACGAAAGCCTGGATTTAAGCGATGTTTTAAGCCGTTTTCAGAAACGCTATGCAGACTGTATGGAGCAGATTGCAGAATTTCCACATGAGATGGGATTATTGCTCGGTTATCCTGTGGAAGATGTGGAGGGATTCATTGAGAACAAAGGTCACAATTATCTGTATGCCGGCTACTGGAAAGTGTACGGACATGTAGAGGAGAAGAAGGCTTTGTTTAACAGATATGAAGAGGCAAGAAAAGTTTTGATACAGCTGCTTGCAAGTGGACGCAGTGTGAGCGAGATGGCTGCCTGTTATGCTTAATTTTTATTTATAGGTTAGCGTGTACTAACTTCATAAACTGATAAAGAATAGAAAATGCAGGAATGTGAAAAAATAAAAACATAAAACTGCAGATAGTATGGAGGAAAGAATCATGGATAAAGTAACAATCGTATTCTGGTCACAGTCAGGAAACACAGAGAGTATGGCAAACGCAGTTGCAGAGGGTGTAACGGCAGCAGGAAAAGAAGCAGTGGTTGTTGATGTTGCAAGTGCATCCTTAGATGATTTAAAAGCTGCAAAAGGTTTCGCAATGGGCTGTCCTGCAATGGGAGCAGAAGTGCTCGAAGAAGGCGAGATGGAACCATTTGTATGCGATGTGGAAGGATTTGCAGCAGGTAAGACAATCGCTTTGTTTGGCTCTTATGGATGGGGCGATGGACAGTGGATGCGTGACTGGGTAGACCGTATGACAGCAGCCGGAGCAACCGTTGTGAACGGAGAGGGCGTGATCTGTCAGGAAGCACCGGACGATGCTGCCTTAGATGCATGTAAAGACCTTGGAAAACAGCTCGCAGCATTATAATAAGGTAAGCATTATAACGAAAGGATAATTTATGAGCGTAGTCATTATTGGAGGACATGACCGTATGGTGTGTCAGTATAAAAAGATTTGTAAGGAGCATAAATGTAAGGCAAAAGTATTTACCCAGATGCCGGCAAAGTTAAGCAGCCAGATTGGGTCACCGGATCTGATTATCCTGTTTACCAATACAGTTTCCCACAAGATGGTAAAATGTGCGGTAGCGGAGGCGGAGCGCAGCAAAGCCGAAGTGGTAAGAAGTCATTCCAGCAGTGGCAATGCCTTAAATGAGATCTTAGAAAAAGTTTGTTAATGGAAAGAAAAAATTTACATCAGGTGCAATAGCGGAACGTGCGGTCTGTCAGGATTCTTGCAAAAATCAGACCAAGCGGAAGCGCAATGATGATCATGATCGCAGCAGCAAACCAGGAGACAGCTTCTGTCAGTGACATGATCCCGAAATTATAAATTGCACGATAAAGGTAAAGTCCTGGAACCATAATAACAATGGATGGAACGGTTAGTGAAATACGTGGATAACCGTTCCATTTTTTTATGATGGAAGCCAGAAGTCCGGCGGTTAATGCGCCTATAAAAGCGGCGACAGCGGCAGGTGTAGCCGTAAAGTTGACCAGTTCCAGACGCAATGTATTTGCGATGGCACCGATAAAGGCAGCCGTGGCTGCCATCGGGATCGAACTGTTGAACATAATAGAGAATCCGAATACACCGCAAAAACTTGTGATCAACCGCAGTAACAGATGAAGGACAGGATCGATGGATAATGAGGAAAAATCCTGTGGCTGCAATTTTAAGAGCAATGCCATGATCCATGCAAACATGGTAGCGACCAGCACGATGATCACGGAATAAGTGAGGCGTTCCAGTCCGGATCTCAAATCAAGCTTGGCAAGGTCGATTCCACTTGTGATGAATGGAAATCCTGGTATGATAAACAGCATGGAACAGATATATCCTGCCTCGTGGAAGGACGGAATATGGAATAACATTTCTGCCAGATGCAGACATACGGTATAAGTCAGACAGGCGGCAGAGATTGATACTGCAATATTTAAAAATAACGTATAATGGTGTTTGATCAGTTTGGTGCGGATCACATTTCCAATACCGGCTGCGATAAAGGCGAGAACCATTTCAATCGGACCACCACCCAGCAGGAACGTGAAAGCACAACATGCGAGTGCAGCGGCGAGACCAAGTTTGGCAGGGGAGTAGAGTGTGTGAATAGACTCGATTTCATCCAGACGTCTGTGAATCTCTTCACCTGTCAGATGGGCTTCCTGTTTTGGAAAATTGTCAACAAACTGTTCCATACGGTAAAGCTTTGAGGTATTGACACCTGTATTGGCAATGCTTAAGGATTGTGAGACACATTCTTTTCCGTCAAAACAGTTAAATTCGATGGACATAAGTCCGACATCCACGGTGCAGGTGACACCCAATTCCTTTGCAAGACGGTTCATGGAAGTGCGGACACGCCATGCTCCGGTTCCACAGGAGAGCATGATCAATCCGACTCTTCCGATAACAGAAGCCTTCTCAATCAGCCCTGCTTTATTGATCAGAACATTGCTGTCGTTTTCCGTGTAATCGTGCCAGGGGATTTCCATATGATTTTTTTCCATGATATCCATATAATTATTCTTCTGCATAAATGATCGCCTCTGCTTTTTTTACATGTCGTTCCAGATTCTTCAAAAACAGCGAATCCGGTAGAAAAATACCAATCTCATCATAGCGGGTGTTTTCCTCTACCAGAGAATCCTGCCCATAGAAAATGTACGCCATAGGAAGACTTTTCTCCAGTTTGATCATAAGATCCCAGACAGCAGAATAAGCTTCTGCCTCTGTCTCTTTCAGCTTGACAGTGTCGGGCAGCTCGCGGATGATCAGTACACCGGTATTTTTTTCCAGAATCTGCTGTTCCATATCCATTTTTTCAGAAGCATAGGCATGGCGGTAACGGTAGGCCTGTGCAAAATAAATATTTTTCTTATTGTCAAGATCACAGTAGACATCATAAAAATGCTGGTAATCTTTTTCATGTACGGTTGTTTTATATCCGGGCAGTAAATTGCCCGATTCGTCAGTCATGATAATCGGATTCGTTCTGCCGTCTGCGTTAAAACGGTACGGAATCAGAAATGAATTCCGGAGCAGATCGAATAATGTATTTTGACAGATTGCCATAAGAAAAGCTGACAGATCTCTGTTGTGATAAGCATTAAAAAGTGCCTGGGAAAATTCAGCGGGAGATAATGGAAAATTGTTATCCTCATTGCAAAACAGGGAATTGCAGAAAGTCCCCTGGAGTTTTTCACATGCCCATGGATCATTTAATATTTTGTTGAATAAAACATCTGCTTTTTCTTCACGTGGAAAAATTGTTTTTTCTGCCATAAATGAATCGCTTCCTTTTCTTTTTTTCGCTAAAATTATACTATTGAAATAGAAATATGTGAAAGCTATAATTGATATAGCAGAAATAATAATTTGATATGATTGAGGGCGAGCTATGGATGTGAATTTTGAGTATTATAAAATTTTTTATTACGTTGCGAAATACAATAATTTTACGAGGGCTGCAAGGGTGTTGGGAAACAGCCAGCCGAATGTGACAAGGGCAATGAACTGTCTGGAACAGCAGCTTCATTGTACGCTTCTGGTGCGGACGAACCGTGGAGTTTTTCTGACTACGGAAGGGGAAAAGCTGTATACACATGTAGCAGCGGCCATGGAACAGCTTTTTACGGCAGAGGAGGAACTGGCAGAATGTGTGGGACTGTCCCATGGGAGTATTGCAATCGGAGCCAGTGAGACCGCGTTAAATTTGTTCCTTCTGGATAAGTTAAAAGAGTTTCACAATACATACCCGGGAATCCGGCTGAAGATCTACAATCATTCCACACCGCAGGCGGTGGAAGCGGTGAGAAGGGGAACGGTTGATTTTGCAGTCGTTTCCACACCTGTAAAAGCGGATGCACCGCTCCACATGACAATGCTTCATCCATATCAGGAAATACTGATCGGTGGAACAGAGTTCGGGCATCTGGCAGGAAAGCAAACAACATTTGAGGAGATTATGCAATATCCGCTCATCTGTCTTGGAAAGGAGACGGTGACCTTTCAGTTTTACAGGCAGTTATTTGCTTCTTATGGTCTGGACTTTGAGCCGGATACAGAGACTGCAACGGCGGATCAGATCCTTCCACTGGTAAGAAGCGGACTGGGGCTGGCTTTTATACCAAAACCGATGGCAAAGGATGCGATTGACAGGGGAGAGGTGTCAGAGATACCCCTGTGTGAGAAGATACCGTCCCGGAATATCTGTCTGATCTATGACAGCAAGCACCCATTTAAGGAGGCTGCCACACAATTGAAAAAGATGATCGCTGCGAATAGTTTTGCCAGTGTTGAATAGGTTTTTGGAAAACGATTGATATTTTTAAAAGCATATGTTATAGTTCAAACGAACTTGATAATGAAACAAACAGGTGTCAGATAGGCAGGGTGACCTCACTCTGCCGGATCTGGTGAAAAGGGAAACAGGTGCGAATCCTGTACGAACTCGTCACTGTATTTAGGGAGTGCATGCCAAAAACTCACTGGGCAGCCGGGAAGAGGGCAATGCATGATGATCTGTAAGTCAGGAGACCTGCCTGATTGTTGTACGGGAAACAAAAATGTTTCCACGCCACGAGTAACTGGCTGTACGGATGAGAAAATTTGACCTGTTTTTAGATCATTTTTGTAAGATAGGACAGGAAAATTTTTATATTGTGATTTGAGTGCAGCGTTTCTTTTGTGAAAAAGAGACGCTTTTTTCATATTCAGGCAGAACGATTCCATAGAACATCATCTGGAACAGACCGTCGAACAGGAAAGAGAGAAAAACAGAATGCAAAGCAACGGAAACGGAACCGAAGTATGGGAAAAAGGAATACAGGTTGATCTCCCGGATGGAGAGTATGAGATTGAAGTGCAGCTGACAGGGGGAAGCGGCAGGGCGTCTGTCACATCACCGGCAATTCTGCAGGTGCAGGATGAGAAGGCCGTCATCGAGATCGAGTGGAGCAGCCCTAATTATGACTATATGACGATGGACGGAGAGACTTATCTTCCGGTCAATACAGAGGGCAATTCTGTTTTCGAACTGCCTGTGACTGCTTTTGACAAAGAAGTGCCGGTAACGGCAGATACGACAGCCATGAGCGTGCCGCATGAGATTGAATATACGATTCTGCTCGACAGTGCTTCCATTGCAAACGCCGGGAAAAAACCGATGGAAGTGATTGCAGTTGTCTACGTCGCAGCCGTGATTGCAGTAAGTATCACAGCGTGGCAGATACATCGGAAGAGAAAAGGAAAAAAAGAATGAAGCAGATAAAAAAAATCGGTCTGTGGTGTATATTGCTTTTTGCCTGCATCCAGATATCGGGCTGTGGAGACGGCCAGACCTCCTGGAAGAGTGAGGATCATGAGATCAGCAGTGAGCTGACTTATGAAAAGAGCATGGATTTAGATTATGCCACAGAGTTTGCAGTGGATTATTATGAGAATGGTTTTACACTTATTTCCATATCGGATGGAAGCAGATTTTTACTGAATACCGAAGGGGAACAGGTACCGGAGGATTTAGAGAAGGGTATCACAGTCTTAAATGCCCCGGTGTCCAATATTTATCTGGTTGCCTCTGCGGCTATGGATATGTTTTGCAGTATCGGTGCACTGGATCACATCTGCCTGTCCGGACTGCCTGAGGAAAAATGGGAGATCCCGGAGGCAAAGGCGGCAATGGAGAGCGGACAGATCGTATATGCCGGAAAGTATAATGCACCTGATTATGAACTGATCTGTTCGAAAGAGTGCGGGCTTGCCATTGAGTCAACGATGATCGGACATTCACCGGAGGTAAAGGAGAATCTGGAATCGTTTGGCATTCCGGTTTTAGTCGATCATTCCAGCTATGAGTCTGATCCGCTCGGCAGGACCGAGTGGGTAAAGCTTTATGGAGTGCTGACCGGAAATGAGGATGCGGCGGTGAGCGCATTTGAGGAACAGAAACAGTATGTACAGGAACTTTCCGATGTGGAAACGACCGGAAAGACAGTCGCATTTTTTTATGTTACAACAGCAGGAACGGTCAGTGTGCGAAAGAGCAATGACTATGTTCCGAAAATGATAGACATTGCCGGTGGGGAGTATGTGTTCCGGAATTTAAAGGGGGAAGATAACGCAGCTTCCAGTGTCAATATGCAGATGGAAGAATTTTATGCGCAGGCAAAAGATGCGGACTATCTTGTCTATAACAGCACGATCGACGGCAATCTTGCTTCCATTGATGATCTGCTGGCGAAAAACAGTCTTTTTGCAGATTTTAAAGCAGTCCAGAATGGAAATGTATGGTGTATCGGGAAAAATCTTTATCAGGATACCATGGATACCGGAAGCATTATCCATGATTTTCATGAGATGCTGAACTCGGAGGATACGGATGAACTTACCTACATGTATAAGCTCAAATAGAAAAATAAGATATACGGTCTGTTTTGTCATTCTGATCACATTATCAGTGATCTTTTTTATCGTCAGTGTATGTGCTGGAAGTGTGCAGATTCCGCTCTCAGATATCTGGAGACAGTTCAGAGGGGAACAGGATGAACTTTATGCAGCCATTCTCTTTCAGATCCGTATCCCGAGAACGTTTGCGGCAATCCTGCTTGGCGGTGCGCTGGCGTTGTCCGGGTATCTGCTGCAGACTTTTTTTCACAATCCGATCGCGGGACCGTTTGTCCTTGGTATTTCTTCCGGGGCAAAATTATTTGTGGCGGTCGTGATGATCGTGTTCTTAAGATATTCCAGAACATTATCTTCTGTGGATCTGATCGTGGCGGCGTTCGCAGGATCTATGCTGTCAATGTTTTGTGTGCTTCTGATGTCACCGAGAGTTCAGAATATGTCATTTTTAGTGCTGATCGGAGTGATGATCGGCTATATCTGTTCGGCAGTCACAGATTTTCTTGTGACATTTGCAGAGGATTCTGACATTGTGAATCTTCATAACTGGTCGATGGGAAGCTTTTCCGGCATCACATGGGAGAATGTGAAAACGATCGTGTTTGTTGTAGCCGTTACAGGCATTTTGACATTCTTTTTGTCAAAACCGATGGAAGCGTACCAGTTAGGAGAGACTTACGCAAAAAATATGGGTGTCAATATCAAAATGTTCCGCATACTGCTCGTGATCTTATCGAGCATCTTATCCGCAGTGGTAACAGCGTTTGCAGGACCTGTGTCGTTTGTCGGGATCGCGGTGCCGCAGATGGTAAAGCGGTTATTCCGGACGGCAAAACCGATCATCATGATACCGGCATGTTTTTTAGGTGGGGCAGTATTCTGCATGTTCTGTGATCTTCTGGCGCGGATGGTGTTCGCACCGACGGAGATGAGTATCAGTACCGTGACAGCGATTTTTGGCGCACCGGTAATGATCGCAGTCATGTTGAAGCAGCGACAGGAGCGGTACTAAGGAAGAAAAATTGAAATTGTGAGAAGCATGCATCCAGGCATTCGGTAGGTAATGAAATATCTTGACAATGGAAAATGAGGAACGGAATGGAAGAACGGGAACTTTTACACACGGACGGACTGTCCGTTGGATATCACGGAAAAGAACTGATAAAGGAGATAGGGATTTCTCTGAAAAGGGGAGAGATCGTGACATTGATCGGACCAAACGGGGCAGGAAAATCCACTATTTTAAAGACTATCGCAAAGCAGCTGCAGGAGATCTGCGGCAGCGTTTATGTGGAAAACACCAGGCTGTGTGAACTGCCGGAAAAAGAACTGGCGAAGAAAATGTCCATTGTTTTCACAGAGCGCATCACACCGGAGCTGATGACAGTGGCAGACGTTGTGGCGATGGGGAGATATCCGTATACCGGAGGACTTGGCATCCTGACACCAAAAGATGAGGCGGTGGTGGCGCAGTGCATGGAACAGATCCGCATCTCACCGTTAAAAGAACGCAATTTTATGAGTCTGAGTGATGGGCAGAAACAGCGTGTACTGCTTGCAAAGGCGCTGTGTCAGGAGCCGGAGATTCTGATCCTTGATGAGCCGACATCTTATCTGGATGTAAAGTACAAACTCGAATTTTTATCCATGCTGCAGGAGATGACACGGAAGAAAAAAATTGGTGTTCTCATGTCGCTGCATGAACTTGATCTTGCAGAGCGTGTGTCGGACAAAATTGTATGCGTCAAAGGGGAAAACATTGAGCATTACGGCACGCCGGAGGAAGTCTTTACCGATGGATTTGTCGATCAGCTTTATGAGATCACGGACGGAACGTTTCAGGAGAAAAGCGGTTGCGTGGAACTGAAAAAATGCGGGGGCATACCGGAGGTATTTGTGATCGCCGGAAATGGTACGGGAAGTTTTCTGTTCCGGCAGCTTCAGAGAAACGGGATTCCATTTGCAGTGGGGATCTTAGGAAAAAATGATATTGATTATCCGGCGGCAGAAGCGCTTGCGGTGCAGGTGATCGCTGCGGAGGCGTATCAGGACTTTGAGAGGCAACATTATGAGGCGGCAAAACAGGTGATGTGCGCATGCAGAAAGGTGATCTGCTGCCAGACGGTATTTGGATCACAGAACAGGCTGAACAGACAGCTTTTGCAGGAGGCAGAAGACTGTGGAATGGAGATAGAATTATGGCAAAAGTGATCATGGTGCAGGGCACGATGTCAAACGCAGGAAAGAGCCTGATCGTGGCAGGACTCTGCAGGATTTTCAAACAAGACGGATACCGGGTGGCACCGTTTAAATCCCAGAATATGGCACTGAATTCTTTTATCACAAAGGAAGGTCTTGAGATGGGACGCGCACAGGTGATGCAGGCGGAGGCAGCCGGAGTGGAGCCGGTGGCTGCAATGAATCCGATCCTGTTAAAACCGACCACACATGTCGGTTCACAGGTGATCGTGAATGGTGAAGTGCTTGGAAATATGAGCGCCAGAGATTATTTTGCCTATAAAAAACAGCTGATCCCGGAGATCAAAAAGGCATTCCGGGAGTTAGAAAGAGATAACGACATTATCGTGATCGAAGGCGCAGGTAGTCCGGCAGAGATCAATCTGAGGGAGAATGACATTGTCAATATGGGATTGGCAGAGCTTCTGGATGCACCGGTGCTTCTTGTGGGAGACATTGACCGGGGCGGCGTGTTTGCACAGCTTCTCGGAACGCTGATGCTGCTCGAGGAACCGGAAAAGGAACGTGTAAAAGGGCTCATCATCAATAAATTCCGCGGGGATAAAACCATATTAGATCCGGGTGTTGTGATGTTGGAGGAGCGCGGACATGTACCGGTTGTGGGCGTTGTGCCTTATATGGAGCTGTCCATTGATGACGAGGACAGCTTAAGCAGCAGATTTGACCGCAAGGAGGAAGGCTTGATCGATATTGCAGTCATCCGTTATCCAAGAATTTCCAATTTTACGGATTTGTCTGTCTTAGAGCAGATCGGGCAGGTTTCCGTGCGCTATGTGGACAGTGTGAGAGACTTACACCACCCGGACATGATCGTGCTTCCGGGCAGTAAAAATACAATGGCCGATCTGAAATGGATGCGGGAAAATGGTCTGGAGGCGCTGATCAAAAAGAAAGCGCAGGATACCATTGTTTTTGGAATCTGTGGCGGATATCAGATGCTGGGTGAGACGATCAGCGATCCATATCAGGTGGAAAACGGTGGAAGCATGAAAGGTATGGGACTGCTTCCAGCTGTGACTGAGTTGAAACAGGAAAAAACAAGAACACAAGTAACGGGAACTTTTGGAAAAATTTCCGGAGCATTCTCCGGTCTTTCCGGAAAGAGCGTGCGCGGATACGAGATCCACATGGGCAGTACCGTAGACAGTGAAAGTATCGTAGACAGTGAGAATGTCAGACAGCCGGAAAGCAGAAGTGACGAAAAAGGCTATGTATGCAGAATACAAAATGAAGCGGATGGCAGTGTAAAATACGACGGAATCTTTTCTGGTAACGTATATGGAACATATGTTCACGGCATCTTTGACGAGGGAACGCTGGCAGAGACACTGGTTGGTATCCTGGCTGAACGGAAGGGTGTGGCGCTGGATACCGGGCAGATGATAAGTTACGGGCAGTTTAAGCAGATGCAGTATGATAAACTTGCAGACGGTCTGCGGGAGTCCATGGATATGGAAGCAGTGTATGCAATGCTGCGGGAAGCTGCGATTTAAAACAGAACTGTTGTTACTGGAACGAGGTACGAGTGAACAGTAACGAAAATGCGCAGTGCATAAAGAGGAAAAATAATGGAATTTATAATAGAGGAACCGGATAAAAAAATCGGGCAGGAAATCAAAGCAAACTGGGATCGTTTGGCAAAACCGCTGGATGGTCTGGGGGAGTTTGAGGGACTTCTCGCAAGGATCGGGGCAATCCTTGGGTCGCCAGAGATTGATATTGCGAAAAAAGCAGTGATCGTCATGTGCGCAGATAATGGCATTGTGGCGGAAGGCATCAGCCAGTCCGGACAGGAGATCACGGCAGCGGTGACAGAGAATCTCGGAAAAAGAAATACTTCGGTCTGCAAAATGGCGAAAGCTGTTGGAGCAGAGATTTTTCCGGTGGATATCGGTGTGAACACCGACCGGATTTTTCCGGGAGTCATCAGCAGAAAAGTAAAAAAAGGTACAAATGATTTTCTGTTAAAACCTGCGATGTCAGAGAGAGAAGCCATGCAGGCGGTCCGGGTTGGGATGGAACTTGTAAAAGAGTGCAAAGAAGCTGGATATACGCTGCTTGGTACCGGAGAGATGGGAATTGGCAATACGACGACAAGTGCAGCGATGGCAGCAGCTCTGCTTTCCATTCCGCCGGAGATCGTGGCAGGGCGGGGCGCCGGATTAAGTGATGAAGGGCTTGTCAGAAAAAGACAAGTGATCTCAGAGGCACTGGAAAAATATCAGTTGAGAGAGACTGAGCCGATGCGTATTTTATGCTCGGTCGGCGGGCTGGATATCGCAGGGCTTTGCGGTGTGTTTTTAGGTGGTGCAAAATACCATATGCCGATCGTGGCAGACGGTGTCATCAGTGCGGTGGCAGCGCTTACAGCAGAGCGGCTTTGTCCGGGAACAAAAGAATTTATCATTCCCTCCCACAAAGGAAAGGAACCGGCTTCGGAACTTTTGATGCGGGAGCTGGGGCTTTCTCCGGTTCTGGATGCAGGACTTGCATTAGGAGAGGGAACGGGGGCAGTCATGATGTTTTCCCTGTTAGATATTGCCATGAGTTTATATGAGACAGGGGCTACTTTTGGCGATTTTAAAATTGAGGAGTATCACAGGTTTTGATAAAGTCAGTGTGAACATATTTTTTACATGTGACAGAAAGGTGCAGTTATCAGGATGATCACATTGGTGACAGGGGGAAGCGGCAGCGGAAAATCTGCATATGCAGAAAGCCTGCTGTATTCCTGCGAAGGAATCAGATATTATATTGCAACCATGCAGATTTATGATGCAGAGGGCGAAAAAAAAGTAGAGCGGCATCGGAAACTGCGGGCAGGAAAAGGGTTTCTTACGATCGAAAGCCCGATGAATGTAGGAAAAATCCAGTTTGTATGTGCTGGAGAATCAGGGCAGGCGCAATACCGGCAGGAAGCAGAGAGGAAAGGGCAGTGCAGCTCAGAAAAGAAATCGGCACTGCTTGAGTGTATGTCAAATCTCACAGCAAACGAAATGTTCACGAAAGACGGCATGAAATCCGAGGAGGAAGTAGTTGAAAAAATTGTATCTGAGATACAGACTCTTTCACAGAAACTCGACAACCTTGTGATCGTCACGAACAATGTATTTGAGGATGGTGTAATCTATGACGCCGGAACAATGGAGTATTTGAGAGCACTTGGCAGGATCAATGCAGCACTTGCGCATCTGGCAGACCGGGTGGCAGAGGTTGTGGTTGGAATTCCGGTGGAGCTGAAAGGATGAAGTTATGAAATTATTAAAAGCGATGGCGATCGCATTTTCCATTTATTCTAAAATCCCCGTGCCGCAGTTTGAGTGGAAGGAAGAGGATATGGAGTATATGATGTGCTTTTTTCCGTGGATCGGCGGGGTGATCGGAATGTTTTTTTTCGGATGGGCGGTGTTATGTGAGAAATTTGCGGTAGGAAATGTCTGCTATGCACTGATCGGTGCGGCAATTCCGTTAATGATCTCCGGTGGATTTCATGTGGATGGATACATGGACACGATGGACGCATTTCATTCGTACCAGAGCCGGGAAAAAAAGCTGGAGATTTTAAAAGATTCCCATATCGGTGCATTTGCGGCGATCATGCTGGCTCTTTATTATATGATCGATATCGCAGCAATTTCAGAAATACATACCCAAAAGGCAGTGTCTGCAGTGGCAGCCGTATTTTTTCTGGCGAGATGCTTTAGTGGGATTGCAGTTATGACATTACAGCCGGCAAAGAAAGAGGGACTTTTGTATACCTTTGCATCCAGTGCACAGAAAGTCAGGGTAAAAGCAGCCTTATATTTTCAGGCAGCGCTTTGTGTGGCAATCATGCTGCTCGTATCCGGATGGTATGGAGCCGCGGCAATCGGGGCGGCGCTGCTCAGTTTCTTTTATTTTAAAAAGAAAAGTTACAAAGAGCTTGGTGGTATCACAGGTGACACTGCCGGATTTTTTGTGACAGTCTGTGAGGCGGCTGCGGCAGCTGCGGTTGCGGTGGCCGGATATTTCTTGTAACTTTTAAAATAGTATTCGGCAGAAGGGGAGAAAAAGCATGCAATTATATATCGGAGGATATGCGCAGGGCAAGCTTGCCTATGTGCAGGAAAAGCTGAAAGGGCAGGAGGTGCCTGTTGTAAATGATCTGCATCTCTGGGTGAAACAGCTTTTACAGGAGGGAAAACCGGCGGAAGAGATCGTGCTGCAATATTATAAGGAACACCCGGATTGTATCTTTATCTGCGACGAGATCGGCAACGGCATTGTACCGATGGAGAAGCAGGAGCGGGAATACAGGGAACGTGTCGGCAGATTATTGATCCGGCTTGCAGAGGAAGCGGAGACAGTGGAGCGCATCATATGTGGAATGGGACAGAAGATAAAATAAAAGTAAAAATCACATGGATCAGACATGGCATGACACAGGCGAACGGAGAACACCGTTATCTTGGAAAAACAGACGAACCGTTGTCTGAAACAGGAATCCGTCTTTTGCAGGAAAAAAAGAAGGAATATTTTTCCAGTTCACCGGAATTTTTGTATACATCTCCGATGAAACGCTGCGTTCAGACAGCGGAACTGCTTTTTGAGAGAAATCCAATTCTGATCCCGGAATGGAAGGAGATGGATTTCGGGCAGTTTGAGGGAAAAAATTATAAGGAATTAAAGGACAATCCCTGCTATCAGAAGTGGATCGACAGCAATGGAACACTGCCATTTCCCGGCGGAGAGTCAAGAGAGCAGTTTATCCGGCGTTCCATGGAAGGTTTTGACCGGATGATGTCTGATATTTTAAAAAGATCAGAAAAGAACACCGGAATACAAAACGACACAGATACGCGATATCTGAACAGTGATCGTGGAACAGAAATCCCAGTCGCAGCCGTAGTGCATGGCGGTACGATCATGGCGGTGTTAAGCAGTCTTACCGGTGGGGAATATTTTGATTTTCAGGTGAAAAACGGGGAAGGGTACGAAACTGTGCTGGAATGGATCCCGGGCAGATGCAAGATAACAAGTCTGACTAAGATAGGATGTGAGGACTCAAAAAGTGAACATTTACAATAGATAAGAAAGGAAATTAAATCATGATTTATCATATTACTTCCATGCTGGCGGGATTTCTCATGGATCTGCTGCTTGGAGATCCTTACTGGCTGCCGCATCCGATCCGTCTGATCGGAAACTGGATCAGTTTTCTGGAAAAGAGACTTCTCGGCAGCAAAACAGAAGAAAAACATACCACACCGGAGCAGGAAAAAAGAAGGGGAATGCTGCTTGTACTTGCAGTTTTGAGCAGTACGGTGTTTGTGACAGCTGTGCTTTTACTTGGCGCATACAGACTGCATCCTTATCTTGGTGCTGTGATCGAGAGCATTATGACCTACCAGATCCTTGCCACGAAATGCCTGAAGGTGGAGAGTATGAAAGTCTATCAGGAACTGAAAAAAGGGGATATTGCGGCGTCACGGAAAGCGGTATCCATGATCGTTGGCAGAGACACGGAATGTCTGGATGAGACAGGCGTTGCAAAGGCTGCGATCGAGACTGTGGCAGAGAATACTTCGGATGGCGTGATCGCACCGATGATCTTCACAGCGATCGGCGGTCCAATCCTTGGATTTTTCTACAAAGCTGTCAATACCATGGATTCCATGGTAGGATATAAGAATGACAGATATCTGTATTTTGGCAGAACTGCGGCAAAACTGGATGATATCGTAAACTACATCCCGGCAAGGATCAGCGCACTGCTCATGGTGGTTTCCTGTTTTTTATGTGGAAAAGAGTTTGACGGAAAGCGGGCATGGTATATTTTTAAGAGAGATCGCTACAGACATGCGAGCCCCAATTCGGCACAGACGGAAGCGGTGTGTGCAGGTGCCCTTGGAATCAGGCTTGCGGGAAATGCAAGCTATTTTGGCAAAATCGTGGAAAAGCCTTATATCGGGGATGCAGAAAGAGCAGTGGAGACAGAGGATATTAAGCGCACAAACCGTCTGCTCTATGCGACGGCTGTCCTGTGTGAAGCAATCTGTCTGTTGGTACTTTTGGTAATTCTGCTTATTTCTTAGACCAGAGAGGAGAAGAGAAAATGCGTCCGGTCATACACGGTGGAGACATTTATCAAAATGAAATAGAACTGGATTTTTCCGTAAATATCAATCCTTTTGGAATACCGGAAAAAGTGAAGGAGGCAATGCAGGAATCTTTGGAACTCTGTGAGCATTACCCGGACATTCATCATGCGAAACTGATTGAAAAAATCGGAGCGCACTATCATATCCCGGAGGAACATATTTTGTGTGGGAACGGAGCATCTGAGTTATTTGTGGCAGTCGTCCATGCGATCAAACCGGGAAAAATTGTAATACCGGCGCCATCCTTTTATGGTTATGAGAAAGCTGCAAACGTGACAGAGGCAGAGGTTTCCTATTATGAGATGAAAGAGAGGGACGGGTTCTGCCTGACCGAAGTGTTTCTGCAGGAATTGCAGGAGAATGTGGATTTATTATTTCTGGCGAACCCGAATAATCCGGTTGGCAATACAATAGAAGACATGCTGCTGGAAAAAATATGTGACAGATGCCGGGAAAAAAAGATAACCGTTGTGATAGATGAATGTTTCCTGGAATTTACAAGGAAAAAGGGATTTTTTGAAACACATTCCATGCAGGAATACCCAAATGTCATCATTGTGAAGGCTTTCACAAAATTATATGCGATCCCGGGTGTGCGTCTGGGCTTCTTATTCTGTGGCAGCCAGAACAAGGCAGGGCAGATTTTCAATCAATTGCCGGAGTGGAACATCTCAATCATTGCGGAGGCAGCAGGACGTGCGGCATTAGATGAGACGGAATACCGTAACAAGACCATTTCATACATTGGAAAAGAGCGTGCATATCTAAAGGCAGAACTGGAAAAGCTGGGGATCAAAGTCTACCCCGGGGAAGCAGATTTCCTGCTCTTAAAGACAGACGATCCCTTATACGAAAAGTTATTAAAGAAAAAGATTCTGATCCGGGATTGCAGCAATTACCGGGGACTACACAAGGGATACTATCGTATTGCAGTAAAAAAACATGAGGAGAATGAAAAATTGATTGCACAATTAAAGGATACAATTTGAAGAAGAAGCTTATGAAGCGTTTCGCAATCACCCATATCAACACTGCAGGAAAGTAAGGAGCATCAGATGGAAAACATAGAATACGTCAGACCACAGGATATCGAAAAACGAAGCTTTGCCATAATCTCAAAAGAGCTGGAGGAAAAAGGAATCGTTCTTCCAAAGGAGCAGGAGCTTGTGACAAAGAGAGCCATTCATACCAGTGCGGATTTTGATTATGCAAAGACCATGACTTATTCAGACCATGCGGTCGAGATCGCAAAAAAACTGATACAAAATGGTGCAGACATTGTCACCGATACAAACATGGCACTTGCCGGCGTGAATAAAAAAGAACTGGCAAAATACGGTGGAGAGGCACACTGCTTTATGGCAGAGGAAGAGGTGGCAAAGATTGCAAAAGAGCGCGGTGTCACAAGGGCAGCTGTGAGCATGGAAAAAGCAGCACAGATAGAAAAACCGGTGCTCTTTGCCATAGGCAATGCGCCGACAGCATTGATCGAATTATATGAAATGATGCAGAGTGGAAAATACCGCCCGGCATTTATTATCGGGGTTCCGGTAGGATTTGTGAATGTGGAGGCTGCAAAGGATCTGATTTTAAAAACGGATGTACCGTATATTATCAACCGGGGAAGAAAAGGTGGCAGTAATATTGCAGCGGCAATCTGCAATGCGCTTTTATATGAACTTCGAGATAAAAATTAAATGTAAATTTAATTAATGAATTCGCTGGTCTGCTGAGTTGCCGTGCAGATCATAAGAAAATCATGCAAGAGTGGATGAATGATGCGATATGGATTTACAACAGGAAGCTGTGCGGCGGCTGCCTCGAAAGCAGCAGCATATATGCTTCTGACTGGAAAGTTAAAACAAAATATAACAATACAGACACCGAAAGGGATTCTGTTTCAAACAGAGATACTTGAAATTACAAGAAGTGAAACAGAAGTTACCTGCGCAGTACGAAAAGATGGTGGAGATGATCCCGATATTACATCCGGGACACTCATTTTTTCCACGGTGCGTTTTGCAGACGGGGAGAAAAAAATAACGGGGCAGAATAACAGACAACTTTCAGGCATTCATGTGGAAACGATGCAGGAAAAAAGGGCAGTCATTAGCATTGACGGTGGCGAGGGTGTTGGCAGAGTGACAAAGCCAGGATTAGATCAGCCGGTCGGAAATGCAGCCATTAACCATGTGCCACGGGAGATGATTGAAAAAGAGGTACAGGAAGTATGCGCATTGGCAGATTTCTCAGGAGAGCTTCATATCACGATTTCAGTGCCGGACGGAGAGCGTTTAGCGGAGCAGACCTTCAATCCGAGACTTGGGATTGTCGGGGGAATTTCTATTTTGGGAACCTCCGGGATCGTAGAACCGATGAGCAGTCAGGCACTTCTTGATACGATCAAAGTGGAATTGAACCAGAAGAAAGCAGAAGGTTATGGAATCGCCGCTGTTTCGCCCGGTAATTACGGGTTGGATTACATGAAAAAAACATATGGTTACGACCTTGACCGGAGCGTAAAGTGCAGTAATTTTATCGGAGACACCATTGATATGGCGATCACCACTGGATTTGAAAAAATGCTGCTCACAGGACATATCGGCAAACTTGTGAAAGTGGCAGGAGGAATCATGAACACACACTCCAGAGAGGGAGACTGCCGTATGGAAGTGCTTACTGCAGCTTCTGTGAGAAATCAGGTGCCTTATCCGGTTTTAGAGGAAATCCTGCAATGTGTCACCACGGAAGAAGCAGTCAGGAAACTGGATGCCTGTGGAAAAAAAGATGCTGTGATGCAGGATCTGCTGTCAAAAATCATGTTTTATCTGAACAAACGGGCGGCAGGAAAAATGCAGATCGAGGTTATCCTTTACTCCAATGAATTTGGAGAGCTGGCAAAGTCCGCTGGAGCAGAGAAGTTTTTACAGGAATTAATGTGATTTATTAGACAATTGCGAAACTCTTGAAAACCTAAATTAAATTGTGAAAAATTAACAAAAGCTTGAGAAAACACTGGGGAGCGGTCGGTCCTTAGAAGGCAGATACAACGTAAGTTGTGACGGGCTTCTTAGTACCGTTACCAGCGACACGTAGCGAAAGCGTGTTTTCGAAAATTTTGTTAATTTTTCACAATTTAAAGAAGATTATGAAGGGTTTCGCAAATACATAAATTAGAAAGGAAACAAAACAATGGTTTATTTTGTGGGAGTAGGACCTGGAGCGGCAGATCTTATCACGGTACGTGGAATGCGTCTGTTAGAAAAGGCAGATGTGGTAATTTATGCGGGTTCGCTTGTGAATCCGGAACTTTTATCTTATTGCAAAAAAGAGTGTGAGATACATAACAGTGCATACATGACCTTAGAAGAGGTACTCACTGTTATGGAAGAGGCGGAAAAACAAAAGCTTACGACCGTGCGGCTTCACACTGGGGAACCGAGCATTTACGGAGCAGTGCGGGAACAGATGGATCTGCTGGATGAAAAAGGTATTTTGTATGAAAGCTGTCCGGGAGTAAGCGCCTGTTTTGGAGCGGCAGCTTTGTTAAATCTGGAATATACTTTACCGGAAGTGTCCCAGTCATTGATCATTACCCGCATGGAAGGCAGAACCAAAGTACCGGAGAGAGAGAGCATTGAGAGTTTTGCAGCACATCATGCTTCCATGGCAATCTATTTAAGTACAGGAATGCTGGGAGAACTGGGCAGACGGCTGATCGCAGGCGGGTATGGGAAAGACACACCGGCGGCGATTGTATACAAGGCGACCTGGCCGGAGGAAGAAGCGTATCTGTGCACGGTGGAACAGTTAGAAGAGACGGCAAAAGCGCATGACATTACAAAAACAGCGCTGATCATTGTGGGAGATATTGTGGCACATCAGCATTACGGAAAATCCAGACTGTATGCGCCGGATTTTGAGACGGAATTTCGTAAGATAAAAAAATCAAGGGAAAAAGAATGAATATCAGTATCATTACGTTTACAGAGAACGGAACAAAACTAGCAGAAAAAATCAGACAGGCTTTTGTGAACACGAAAACGGAAGAAGCAAAAAACCTTGGATTATCGCTATCTGACTGGACAAGACAGCAGTTTGCAGAGAAAAATGCCATCGTTGTAATTGGAGCCTGCGGCATTGCAGTGCGCATGATCGCACCATTTGTGTCGGATAAGCTGAGTGACAGTCCGGTGGTTGTGGCAGACGAGGCGGGGACTTTTGTGATCCCACTGCTTTCCGGGCATATGGGAGGTGCAAATGAGCTCGCAGAACAGATTGCAGGGCAGATTGGCGGGATTCCGGTCATCACAACGGCAACCGATGTGAATCATACGTTTTCTGTGGATCTGTTTGCAAAAAAATGTGGTCTTTCCATTTATAACCGGGAGGGGATCGCAAAAGTCTCAGCCAAAATACTGGATGGAAAAACGCCGGATATTGTGATCTCATCAGAGAAAACAGACTTAGAGCAGGGAGTACTCGGATTGCAGCCGAGAGAATATATTTTAGGAATCGGCTGCCGCAGGGGAAAAAGCTTTGAAGAACTGGATGCATTTATACAAAAGTGGCTGGATCATGCAGGCATTGAAAAAAGACTTGTGCGCGCAGCAGCTTCCATTGATCTGAAAAAAGAGGAGGAAGGCCTGCTGAGGTGGTGCATGGCAAACCGGATTCCGTTTTTAACCTATTCCGCGGAGGAGTTAAAACAGGTAAAGGGAGACTTTCAGGAGTCCTCCTTTGTGAAAGAAAAGACAGGCGTGGACAATGTCTGCGAGCGGGCTGCAATGAAAGCGGCAAACGAAGAAGGAACTTTCATTTTGCGGAAGCAGGCAGAAAATGGTATGACGATCGCAATTGTAAAATACGACTGGAAATTGGAAAGAGAACTGGCAAAGGAGTACAGGATCGATGAGCAGTAAAATTTATATCGTGGGAATGGGACCTGGAACCGGGGAAATGATGACTCCACAGGCAGATCATGCATTGTGCGGCAGCGATGTGATCGTCGGATATCCGGTGTATTTAAAATTATTAGGCGGTAAATATCGGAAAAAAGAATTTTTATCCACACCGATGAAACAGGAAGTCAGACGCTGTGAGATGTGTTTTGAGGAAGCAGAAAAAGGAAAAACGGTTGCGATGGTATGCAGTGGGGATGCAGGCGTGTATGGAATGGCATCCCTGCTCTATGAGATGTCGGAAGCGCATCCGGGATGTGAACTTGAGGTGATCCCCGGGATCACAGCGGCAAACAGTGGGGCAGCGGCGCTTGGAGCACCACTAAACCACGATTACTGCGTCATCAGCTTAAGTGATCTTATGACACCGTGGGAGATTATCGAAAAAAGGCTTGCGGCAGCGGCGGTGGGTGATTTTTGCATGGCGATTTATAATCCATCCAGCCACCACAGGGCAGATTATCTTAAGAGGGCCTGTGACATTTTACAAAAAAACGATGTGGAGCCGGAGAGAGCCTGCGGATATGTGGAAAACATCGGAAGAGAAAACACAGCCTGTGAAGTCTGCACACTCGCAGAATTGCGGGAGCGTCAGGTGAATATGTTTACAACGGTATTTATTGGAAATTCCAGAACAAAAATCATAGGTGGGAAACTTGTCACACCAAGAGGGTATGTGCTGCCGGATCCGGCGGTTTAAAGTATGCCGTATTTTAATTTGCATGTGACAATCGTGTAAACAGGAGAAAGAAATTCATGAATAGAATTGTAATTTTTTCAGGAACAACAGAAGGACGCATGTTAGCACAGACATTGTCTGAAAATGGAATCCAATGTATTGTTTCCGTGGCAACAGAATATGGTGAGATCGTCATGCCGGAGATGGAAGGAGTTACGGTTCATAAAGGCAGGATGGATTTGGAGAAAATGCAGAAGTTCATCGCACAGAGTGGGGTGGCAGCGGTGGTGGATGCAACGCATCCGTTTGCAACGGCAGTTTCAGAAAACATCAGGGAAAGCCTGAAAAATACGGAGATTCCGTATATCCGGCTGCAGAGGGAGACTTCGGATATTGCATTAAATAAGGATACAATACAGGAAAATCACTCAGATGTGATACTGTGCAGTGACGCCACAGAATGTGCAGACTTCTTAAACTCCACAGATGGAAACATCCTGCTCACGACCGGAAGCAAAGATCTTGCCACGTACAGTCAGAAGGAAGCGTTAAAAGACCGTCTGTTTGTCCGTGTATTGCCGGGATTGGAGAGCATATCTCTCTGCGAGCAGAACGGCATCTGTGGAAAACAGATTATTGCGATGCAGGGACCTTTTTCATTGGAAATGAACCGTGCACTGATCAGACAGTTTCATATAAGGTACCTGGTCACAAAGGAGAGTGGCAGAACCGGGGGATTTCTGGAAAAAATAAAAGCAGCCGAGGCGGAAGGGATCACTGCTTGTGTGATCGGCAATCCGGAAAAACAAAACAGTGGTGATACATTTACACAGGTGTGCAGAAAAATTTCAGAAATCACAGGAAAAACAATAAAAAATCAGATTTTCCTGATCGGAATCGGTATGGGAAATGCGCAGACGCTCACGATGGAAGCAGCAGAAAAAATCCAGGAAGCAGACTACATTTTTGGAGCAAAACGGCTGCTCTCGGTGGCAAAAAATGAGCAGGCAGTCCGTTATCCCTATTATCTTGCAGAGGATATTGTCCCAGAGCTGGACAGGTTATCTGGCTGCGGGGTGAAAGTAGTCATTCTTTTTTCTGGTGATACCGGTTTTTACAGCGGATGCGGGAAACTATATGAAAAACTGAAGGGCAGAAGTGACAGCCGTGTGCGCATCTATCCTGGAATTTCATCGGTGTCCTATTTTGCAGCATTGACCGGGGACAGTTATCAGGATGCGGCTATTTTAAGTATTCATGGACACGGAGCGGATTCAGAGTGGATCGGAAATCTGACAGAAACAATTCGTTTTTCTGCGAAAACATTTTTGCTCATGTCCGGAAAAGAGGATGTGCAAAAACTTGGCAGACTGTTACAGAATTATCATTTGCAGAACTGTAAGGTACTTGCAGGTTTCCAGCTGTCCTATCCGCAGGAGAAAGTTTTGGCATTAACGCCGGAAGCATGTGAGCATGTGGAAGAAACCGGATTATATATATGTCTCATCCTAAATCCTGATGCAGAAAAAAAAGCAGTTACCTGTGGGATACAGGATGAGCAGTTTTTGCGGGATAAAGTTCCGATGACGAAAGAGGAGATAAGAGCGTTGTCCATCTGCAAATTGCATTTACAAAAGGATTCCGTCTGCTATGATATCGGAAGCGGAACAGGATCGATTGCAATAGAAATTGCAAAGAGAAGCGGACAGATTCAGGTTTATGCGATAGAAAAAAAGCCTCTTGCACTGGAACTGATCCAGAAAAATATCGAGAAATTCGCTCTGCCGAACATTCAGGTAATCGCCGGTGAGGCACCGGACTGTCTTAAGACAGAAGAACGGAGTGAGCATCCGACACATGCGTTCATCGGTGGAAGCAGTGGCAGATTAAAAGAAATTCTGGATGTTTTGTATGAAAAAAATCATGCAATGAGGATCGTGATCAACTGCATCAGTTTAGAGACGATCCGTGAACTGACATTGCTGGAAACAGACAGCCGTATCACGGATCTCGAGATCATCCAGGTGCAGGTATCCCGTGCGAAAACAGTCGGCGGTTATCATCTGATGCAGGGCGAAAATCCGATCTACATCTGCTCTTTTGATTTTACCGGGGAGGTATCTTAAATGGGATTGAAAATACCTAAAGTTATGATTGCAGCGGTAAAAAGCGGCAGTGGAAAGACAACCATCACATGTGCTTTTTTAAAACAGTTATTATGCAGGAAAAAACATCCGGTGTCCTTTAAGTGTGGACCGGATTATATTGATCCGATGTTTCATGAACAGGTGTTAAAAATTCCATCCAAAAATCTGGATACATTTTTTTCAGATGCATCACAGATACAGGCGTTATATGAGATGGAACTGCCGCGACACGATATCGCAGTGTTAGAAGGGGTTATGGGACTTTACGATGGACTTGGCGGAATCAGGGAGGAGGGATCTTCCTACCATCTGGCCAAGACGCTGGATGTCCCGGTTATTCTGGTAGTGGATGCGCATGGCATGGGAAAATCTGTGATCCCACTCATTGCAGGATTCTTACAGTATGACGAGAAAAAGCTGATCAAAGGGGTCATTTTAAACCGGACAAGTAAAATGTTTTTTGATACCATTGCGCCGCTGATCGAAGAAGAACTTGCGATAAAAGCACTGGGATGCATTCCGAATGAAAAAGAACTGACGATCGGCTCCAGACATCTGGGCCTGATCCTGCCGGAAGAAATGGAAGAACTGAATTTTCAGTTGGAAAAAGCCGGACAATTGCTGGAAAAATATGTGGATGTCGATGCGATGATCGGGATTGCAGAAAGTGCTCTGTGGGAAAAAGAAGAAACTGTAACAGAAGAAGGAAAGCCGGAAGAAAAAGAAGATTTAGAAGAAAAAGCGTATTCTGGGAAAGTTACAATTTTTTCTCAGGCAATTTTCAGTGGAAAAAATAAATTATATGATAGAGAGAACTCCGGTACAAATACAATACCGTCCCGCATTGCAGTGGCGAAAGACGAAGCATTCTGTTTTTATTACCGTGACAACCTAAGAATGCTGGAACACTATGGAGCAGAGCTGGTATTTTTTTCACCGCTGCATGATGAGAAGCTTCCGGAAAACATTCATGGCTTACTGTTAGGCGGCGGTTATCCGGAATTATACGCTAAGCAGCTTGAAGAAAATGAGAGCATGCGGAAATCGATCAAAGAAGCGCTGGAACAGCAGTTACCTTCCCTGGCAGAATGTGGGGGATTTATGTATCTGCATGACACTCTCACAGACAGGGAGGGAACAACTTATCAAATGGCAGGTGTGATCCCGGCAGAGTGTCAGTACACGGGAAAACTGGTACGTTTTGGTTATGTGGAAGTACAACTGCCGCAAGGGCTCACGGAGAAGGGAACAGCGGAAAGACCGGAGCCGGAAAAAATAAAGGCGCATGAGTTCCACTATTTCGACAGCACAGCGAATGGAGAGGATTGTATTGCCACAAAACCGGTGACAGGAAGAAGCTGGAAGTGCATTCATGCATCGGACGACCATTTCTGGGGCTTTCCACATCTGTATTATCCGTCAGATCCAAAGTTTGTGGAATGGTTTTTGGAAAGAGCAGAAAAACACATTTGAGATTGCAAAAAAAACATGGGTGTGCTAACATGGATAAGGCTTTAGACCGCTATATCATTCATGCGGTATGGAAGCGTAAAAAAATGACAGTTTCATAGAGAAGACAGTTGGTGCCAGCCGGTTTTGTTATGACCAGACTGGTTAAAAGGGAAACAGGTGTGATTCCTGTACGATCTCGTCACTGTGATAAGGGAGTGCAGATTTTTTTTCCGCATGGAAAGCCACTGGTGCATGGCACTGGGAAGGCAGAATCTGTATGAGGATCTTTCAGCCAGGAAACCTGCCAATCGTCTGGTACAGGGAAATGAATTCCCAGATCACGAGTAATTGGTCGTACTGTTTAGAGGGCTTTCTGACAAAAGCCTGATTTTCATTGACTTTTTACTCCGTTCAGGACATCTGACCGGAGTTTTTTATTGTCTGTTTCCGTAAGGATTGGATAATAAATTTTTCTTTGTGTACAGATCTCTATGAAGCAGAAGTAAATCACAAAGAGGAGAAAAAAATGAAGAAAAAAACACTTGCACTTGTTCTTGCGTTTACAATGACAGCAGCTCTTTTTACAGGCTGCGGAAGTAAGAACGAGACAGAGACAACACAGCCACAGACAGAAACAGCTGCTGAGACAGAGAGTGAAGAGATCGATGATCAGACCGCAGCAGACGAAGTTGCAGCACTCATCGATGCCATCTATGTGCAGACTAGAAATGAGAACACAGATGAGCAGTGCGCAGCAGCAAAAGCAGCATGGGACAAGCTGACAGATGCACAGAAGGAACTTGTTGAGGGAGAAAATGCTGACCCGGATTATTTCGGAAGAGATACAGGAGATGCATCCAAGGATGATCCTTTGAATGAGGACGGAATTGGTGAGAACGAGCTCTTAGTTGTAAGCTTTGGTACATCCTTCAATGACAGCAGGGCAGAGGATATCGGTGGTGTGGAAAAAGCACTGCAGGAAGCAAATCCGGACTGGTCTGTAAGAAGAGCTTTCACAGCTCAGATCATCATCAACCATGTACAGGCAAGAGATGGTGAAAAAATTGACAATGTAGAACAGGCACTCGACAGAGCAGTAGAAAATGGTGTAAAAAATCTCGTTGTACAGCCAACTCATTTAATGCATGGCGCAGAGTATGATGAACTCGTAGAAGCATTAGACAGCTACAAGGATAAATTTGAGACCGTTACAGTTGCTGAACCATTGCTCGGCGAAGTCGGAGACGATGCAGCTGTTGTCAATGAAGATAAAGCAGCCGTTGCAGAAGCTATCACAGCAGAGGCAGTAAAAACCGCAGGTTTTGATTCCTTAGAGGCAGCAAAAGAAGATGGTACAGCATTTGTATTCATGGGACATGGTACTTCCCACACTGCAAAAGTAAGCTATAGCCAGATGGCTACCCAGATGGAAAAATTAGGTTATGACAACGTATTTATTGGAACAGTGGAAGGTGAGCCGGAAGAGACAGCATGTGAGAACGTGATCGCAGCAGTAAAAGAAGCAGGATATACAAAAGTGATCCTTCGTCCTTTAATGGTCGTAGCCGGAGATCATGCCAATAACGATATGGCAGGTGATGATGAGGATTCCTGGAAGAGCCAGTTTGTTGCAAGTGGAAACTTTGAAAGCGTGGACTGTCAGATCGCAGGACTTGGTGAGATTGATGCGATTCAGCAGATTTATGTAGCCCATACAAAAGCAGCCATCGAATCCCTCGGCTCTGCTACGCTCTCTTCCGCAAGCAGGAGTGAAGCTCTTGCAGACGGAACATATTCTGCAAAATTCGATACCGACAGCAGCATGTTTCATGTAAATGAAGCATATGACGGACGTGGAACACTTACGGTAAAAAACGGAAAAATGACACTCCACATCGTAATGCCATCCCAGAACATTGTAAATCTTTTCTTAGGAACTGCAGAAGATGCACAGAAGGATGGAGCAAAACTGATCCAGCCAACAACAGAAGAAGTTACATACTCTGATGGTTCCAAAGAGGAAGTATATGCTTTTGACGTTCCGGTAGAAGCATTAGAGAAAGAGTTCGACCTTGCACTGATCGGCACAAAAGGAAAATGGTATGACCATAAGGTCAGTGTTTCGGATGCGCAGGCTGAGTAAGCTGGTGTAGAATTTCATACAAAAGAAATGCAGCGTGATCTGTAAGGTTAGAAGTTTTGAATATGGAATAATATTAAAAGTAAATATCGGCAGATGACGGTAGACGCACAGATTGTTTTTTGACAGGCTGTGCGTTTTATGTTACTTGTAGTTCGATTAAATATATGGCGGATTTGTGATTCTGTGTTATAATAAATTGAGTTATTTATGCTTGAGTTTGTAGTTTGGAAGGTGGAGATAGTATGGAAAAAGTTATTGGTTTTCATAATCCAACAGAAGAATATGGATTTTTAAGTAATTGGTATTTATCAAATTTTACGAAAAATGGTATTGAGTTTTCATCCATGGAACAATATATGATGTACGGCAAGGCAATGTGTTTCCATGATGAAACAATTGCAAAGCAGATATTGCAGACGGATGATGTTACAAGAATTAAAGAACTTGGGCGTCTTGTATCAAACTATAATGATCAAATCTGGAGTGGAATGCGTCAGATAATAGTATATGAGGGATTGGTAGAGAAATTTTCCCGGAATCAAGAACTAAGTGATGCATTACTTAACACAGGTGATGCATTTCTGGCGGAATGTGCTGTAAAAGATAAAGTATGGGGGATCGGGCTGTCAATGACAGATCCAAAGCGTCTGGAACCGTCATTATGGAGAGGACAGAACCTGCTTGGCTTTGCATTGATGATGGTCAGAAAGAAATTGAAATAGATATTATATTGACCAATTTAAGATAATTTATAATAAATACTTCAAAAGGATTAAGATAATAAATGATAACAGTATACAACAAAAATGGTATCTATATAGGAGGTGTACTGGAATCATAAATGAAACAATTTACAATTATAAAAAGAGAAGATAATGGAAAGGACATAAATCGAAATGGGTTTGTGTCCGTTTTATTTTTCATTACAAAATAATAAAAAAATTCATGTGAAGGCTGATATATAATTTTGAGATTTTCATCTACTATTTTAGAATATTATGGAGATATATTTATGTATTTAGATGAAATAATAGTGTCCCCAAAAGATTTGATGATATATGATGGAGCTACAGACATTGCTTTTCTGGGAACAAAGAAAAGACAATAATTGTAACTCTACAGAAAATGATTTACTTTGATAAAAATAGGCAAAAGGAGACACAACATGGGTGAATTATCACTTAGTGTAGAGTCTCTTTTTGGTTTACATAGCAGAATAATGCAACTTACCTATCTTAAAACGCAGCTTACCGCATCCCCTGTAGATTTCAAAAACAGATTATGTTATACCATGATCAGAGAGAAAAAGCGGTAAAGTTACTTTTGTCCAGCAATTTCGATTAAGTGATATAACAAAAAAAGGGGTGTGCAATATGCAGAACGAACATGAATCCACAGATATTATCCGTATTGAACATTTAAATAAAACCTTCGGTGATGTAAAGGCAGTCAACGACTTAAGTTTTCGTGTGAAAAAAGGCGAACTGTTTGCGTTTTTAGGTGTGAACGGAGCAGGAAAAAGCACGACAATCTCAATTCTCTGCGGACAGTTATCCAAGGACAGCGGAACAGTACAGATCAAAGGAATCGATAACCAAAGAGCGGGAGAACAGACAAAGCGGCTGATTGGTGTAGTTTTTCAGGACAGTGTGCTTGATAAGCCGCTCACTGTAAAAGAAAACTTAAAGAGCAGGGCAGCTCTCTATGGTATTACAGGACAGGCGTTTGAAAAAAGATTACAGGAATTGCTGGACATATTGGACTTTGGCGACTATTTAAACCGCCCGGTCACAAAATTATCCGGCGGTCAGAGAAGAAGAATCGACATAGCGAGGGCATTGCTCCACAGACCGGAGATCCTTATTTTAGATGAGCCGACTACCGGGCTGGATCCGCAGACAAGGCAGGTGATCTGGAATGTGATCGAAAAACTCCGCATAGAGGAGCAGATGACCGTTTTTCTGACAACCCACTACATGGAAGAGGCTGCAAATGCCGCGTATGTGGTGATTCTCGACAAAGGCAGTATTGTGGCGGAAGGAACACCATACGAGTTAAAAAACAGGTATGTGCAGGACACGATTTCTGTTTATGGTGTAACCGAAGCACAAATTAAGTCTTTACATTATAATTATAAGAAAGTACGTGATGGTTACCAGATAAAAGTAGATAATACGTCAGAAGCAACGAAACTGATCGTGGAGCATCAGGAATTGTTTCAGGATTATGAGGTTGTAAAAGGCGGTATGGATGATGTTTTCCTTGCAGTGACAGGCAAAACCTTAGGAGGTGGGCGCGAATGAGAACGATGACAGCTCTGATAAGCAGAAACAGAAAACTTTTCTTCCGGGACAGAGGGATGTTTCTTTCTTCCCTGATTACACCGGTAATTCTGATTGTTTTATATGCAACATTCCTTGCAAATGTATATAAAGATTCCTTTTTGTCTGCATTGCCGGATACCGTACAGATTTCTGACAAACTGATCAACGGAACGGTGGCGGCACAGCTTGCGGCGGCACTTTTGTCTGTGAGCTGTATCACAGTGACATTCTGCGTGAACCTGACGATGGTGCAGGATCTTGCGAACGGTGCGAGAAAAGATTTTAATGTGTCCCCAGTGAAAAAATCTGTGATTTTTCTGGGATATTTTCTTTCAACATTACTCAATTCCCTGATGGTCAACGGACTGGCACTGGTCGTCTGCCTTATCTATATGTGCAAAATGGGCTGGTACATGAGCGTGACGGATGTACTTTGGGTGATTTTGGATGAGATCCTTCTGGTATTATTTGGCTGTGCACTCTCAAGCATCATCTGTTATCCGCTGAAAACGCAGGGGCAGATGTCGGCAGTCGGAACGATCGTGAGTGCCGGTTATGGATTTATATGCGGTGCGTATATGCCAATCTCCAATTTCGACACCGGACTGCAGAAAGTATTGTCAATTCTGCCGGGCACTTACGGGACTTCTTTGCTGAAAAACCATATGCTGCGTGGAATCTTTGAGGAGATGTCGGCGAATGGCTTCCCGGATGAGGTTGTGACAGCAATCAGGGATTCCTTAGATTGTAATCCGGTTTTCCGGGGACATGTCGTAAATATTGACCAGATGATATTTATTATGGTGACAAGTATCGTAATTCTTGGTATTCTGTATTTAGTAATTGCATCAAAAGGAGAATCCCGATGAAAATCACCATACTGGATACAATCCCCGGTGAAGAGGATGAGATCATTATAAAATGCCAGAATTTAAGCGAAGATATACAAAATCTGCTCCAGAAATTAAAACAGGGAAATACCAAGATTGCAGGACATAACGAGGATGGTATTCATCTGTTGGAGCCGGATGAAGTTTACTATTTTGAGACGGTCGACAACAAAGTGTTTGCCTGTTGCAAAAAAGAGGTTTACGAAGTGCGGGAGAAATTGTATACACTTGAGGGCATGCTTCCGGTCGAATCGTTTATGAGGGCGTCAAAGTCTGCAATTTTAAATCTAAACAAAGTAAAAAGTTTATCACCAGCTTTTGGCGGACGTTTTGAGGCAGTATTAGACAATGGCGAAAAGACGATTATTTCAAGACAGTATGTGCCTGTTTTAAAAGAACGTCTTGGATTGTAAAAGAGGTATGAAGAGATGGCAGAGAAATTAAAAATGTTGATGGATATTTTTGGCAAAGTCACGTTTGGTGTATTGATAGCGGCAGCAGTTTTTATTTCTGTTTTCGGGGGATTTGACGCACAGATCAGTGTAAAGATACTCTGGCAGATATTGGCAGTTTCTGCGGTGTGTTCAGTTCCGGTTCTTATGTTTGACTCAGATGCATCGAAGGAGCTGTCAAAAAAGGGAATGTTTGCCAGACAGCTATTATATTTCATTTTTGTGAACATTGTAGTTTTAGGGCTTGGAAAATTATTTGAGTGGTTCAGTTTCCAGAATTTTAGCATGGTACTTTTTATGGAGGTTCTCATTATTGCAGTCTATGCGGTTGTGAATATCATCTGTTATCTGAGTGACCGTGCAGATGCACAGAGCATGAATGAAAAATTACTGGAAATGAAAAAGAATAAGAAAGAATGATAGAATCGTATTGTATTGTGCATGAAATTAATGTTAAAATTTAGGAAGAAAACAGTGTCATAAGGGGGAAGTCAATATGGTTTTTGTAAATGAAGAATGGAATGATACAGGGGATATTGTCGTATATAGTAATTACCATAAATATTGGCTGGACAGGGAACGAAAAATTAAAAATCCTTTGTTTGATGTATTTAGTGGAAGAATTTTAGACTTGAAAGAGGGAAAACAAACGGCTATTAACTATTTTTACAACCTGTTAAATGAAGAAATATGTGAAGGGGTTACAATTTGTGTCGTGCCTTCAAGTAATGCGGAGAAAACAGAGTCAGGTATTGGAAAATTGGCAGAGAAACTTGCAGAAAATAAAAGAATCAATAAAGTTTACTTTTTACAACGGACAAAATCTATTGATAAGTTGGCATGGGGCGGACGGAGAGATAAACAGATCCATCTGGAGACAATCTCTGCTGTTGAAAATATGGATATTACGGATAACATCATTTTGTTAATGGATGATGTTACAACAACAGGGAATTCGTTATATGCGTGTAAAGAAATTTTAATGGAAAAAGGTGCAAAACAAGTAGAAATGTTTGCATTAGGAAAGGCAATTTAGAAATGAAGAATATGTATTCCCAGAAAGAAACAGATATTTTAAATTATGCGGAAATGAATAAAAACAAGTGGAAAAACATGGGAATAGAATATTGTACGGTAGAGGATGAGCGGTATCCAAATACATTAAAAAAGATAACTGACAGACCAGTTCTCTTATATTATAGAGGAAATATTGAAATTATAAATGAATATCATAATATTGCTGTGATCGGAAGCAGGAAATGTTCGCTGAAGGGAAGAAAGATTTCCTATGATACAGGAAAATATCTGGCAGAAAAGAATGTGAATGTTGTAAATGGTCTTGCACTTGGCTGTGATACAGAGGCGTTAAAAGGAACTATTGCCGGTGGGGGAAGATGTATAGGAATTCTGCCAGCAGGTCTGGATGATATACTGCCAAAATCCAATCAGAAGCTTGCAGATGAAATAGTGATGAAGGATGGATGTCTGATAAGTGAGTATCCAGTTGGTACACCGGTAAAAAAATATCAGTATGTGCGCCGGGACAGGCTGCAAAGTGGCTTAAGTGATGGAGTTTTAATTGTTGAGGCAGAAGAACAAAGTGGTACAATGCATACAGTTGAGTTTGCCCAAAATCAATATAAAAGGCTTGCCTGTTATTATCATAAATTAGTAGAGCTGTCGTCAGGAAACAGAAAATTAGAAGAAGCGGGACAAATATCCGTTATTGAAGATAAAAAAAGGCTTGAAGAGTTTGTTGAAGCTGTAATGAAAGAACAGACTTACGAGCAACTGACATTATTTTAAAACGAAAGAGAGATATTTAAAATGAGTAAACATACTGAAAGAGCAAAGGAATTAAGAAGTGAAGTGCCGGTTAGCAGCAACTGTGCACAGACGGTGATGCGTGTATATGCAAAGGAGATCGGGCTGGATGAAGATCTGGCAGCAGCAATTGGCAGTAACTTTGGCGGTGGAATGAGATGCGGTGCAACCTGTGGAGCGATCGCAGCAGGATACATGGTATTAGGTGCCAAGGGAATTGAGTCGCCGGCTGTATTGAATGAATTTCGGAAATGTATTGCAAAAAAACATGACGGTATGACAGATTGTGCAGATCTTTTGCGTGCAAATGCAGCAAAGGGCGGAGAGAAAAAACCACATTGTGACAACATGATCGAGGAAGTGATCACACTGATCGATGAACTGACAGACGGTAGATAATAGAAGGAGAATGCAGCTCCTTTAGCTGTTTCCCATCCTGCTGCATGAATTATGGATTTTTGCTAAAACGCTATGTTATATGGAATATCTGCATGGCACCATAAGTATGCGGCAGATCCTGCAGAGGAGATTTTCTGGAAGGACAGAAAAGATTCTTACAGGTTGAGCAGGTATTACATAATTGTCTGAGGTCTGCGTGTGTATTTGTATCCAGATGCAGGATAAGCGCAGCTGTTTTGAGGGGCAGAAGCATCTGACCTTCGGTAAGACCGATCGCATCCGGCGCAAGGCGTTCATAAATTTGTGGAAGAAGATCAAGGGAATAGGTATCTCCGAGAAAAGATAATTCTGCAAGGGATAAACCACTTTGATCTTCTATCACTTGTGCAAATTCTGCGTATGCTTTTGACAAAAGCAAAAGACTGACGCAGTCCACGATATAGGCTTCCTGGATCTGTTCATGATTCAGATATAATTCTGACAGCTCATCGATACCATTTCCAAGTGTCACAAATCCATAGGCATAATGAGGGAGGAAAATCCCATCCAGATTCTGATCGAGGGAGTAATACGCACAGGATTCCACCAGTGGGAGAAGTGCGGTATAAATCGCTTTTATATATGGAAGATCAGCCGGAGAAAAATGAAAACGGCTGCAAAAATCTTTCCAGTCATCAGAGGACAATTGTGGGGTAAGTTTACATTTCATGAGGCATGTCCCCCTTATCTGAAGCTGCCATAACGGCAATGATCTCCTGAAAGCGGCTTATGATCTTATCATAATTGCTGCGCTGATGCGGAAAACCACATTTCATGCAGGATTTGACTCCATTTTCTAAAAATTCGCAGTTCCCACCACAGGATTTCCCAAGTGTATACAGAGGACAATAACAAAACAGACAATTAAAGTCCTCCTCCGGAATTCCTTTATGGCAAGGAAAATATTCACATTTTTTGTTTTGAAAAAATTTATAATATTCACTCATAATGCTGTTATCATCTCATATTTCTGTGAGTAAATCAACGAATAAATTGCATTTGTTTCATCCATAATTTATATCGATCCCATCCATTGTGAATTGATTGTCAATGACATATAATAGAGCAGAAGAAGGAGGTGCGTTTGTGAGCGGAAATGAAAATCATATTTATATCGCAATTGATTTAAAGTCGTTCTATGCCTCTGTTGAGTGCCGGGAAAGAGACCTTGATCCACTGACCACGAATCTTGTCGTGGCGGATGCAGAGCGGACAGAGAAAACAATCTGTCTGGCAGTTTCCCCTTCTTTAAAAGTATATGGGATTCCGGGACGAGCGAGGCTTTTTGAAGTCGTACAGCGTGTGAAAGAGGTCAATCAGGAGAGATCGCAGAAGCTGCCGAAAAGAATGTTTGAGGGAAGCTCCTGTTTTTCGGACGAACTGAAGGAACACCCGGAGCTTTCCGTCACTTATGTGACAGCAAAGCCACGAATGGCACTCTATATGAAATACAGTACACAAATTTACGACATTTATCTGAGATATATTGCGCCGGAAGATATGCATGTGTACTCCATCGATGAGGTTTTTATGGATGTGACGCATTATCTGAACACCTATCATATGACGGCAAAGGAGCTTGCGTCAAAGATGATTCTTGATGTGATGCAGGAGACCAGTATTACCGCCACAGCAGGAATTGGAACCAATCTTTATCTGTGCAAGGTGGCGATGGACATTGTGGCGAAGCATGTCGCACCGGATGCAAATGGAGTGCGCGTTGCAGAACTGGACGAGATGACTTACCGGAAACTTTTGTGGAGCCACAGACCGCTGACCGATTTCTGGCGGGTAGGACATGGCTACCGGAAAAAGTTAGAGGAGGCCGGACTTTACACGATGGGAGACATTGCACGATGTTCCATAGGTGAAGAACGGGATTATTATAATGAAGAACTGCTTTATAAAATGTTTGGAATCAATGCAGAACTTCTGATCGACCACGCATGGGGGTATGAACCGGTCACGATTGCGGATATCAGGGGATATAAGCCGGAGACAAACAGTATCGGTTCCGGTCAGGTGCTACACTGTCCTTATGATTTTGAAAAGACAAAGCTAATCGTCCGCGAGATGACGGATGCACTGGTGTTAGACCTTGTAGAGAAACAGCTTGTGACAGACCAGATTGTACTCGATATTGGTTACGATATTGAAAATCTGACGAACCCGGACATCCGGAAAAAGTATCATGGCGAGGTAAAAGCAGACCGATATGGAAGATTCGTTCCGAAGCATGCCCACGGAACAGCAAATCTGGATACAAAAACATCTTCTACAGCAAAAATCATGGACGCCGTTTTAGATTTATATGAGCGCATTGTGGATAAGAATCTTCTGGTGCGGCGTGTTTCTGTCACAGCGAACCGTGTTGTGGATGAGCATATGGTATCGAATGAGACAGAGTTTACACAGATGGATTTATTTACCGATTATCAGGCACTGGCAGAGAAACAGAAGGCAGAGCAGGCGAGAATGGAAAAAGAGCGCAGACTGCAGGAGGTAATGCTCTCCGTGAAGAAAAAGTATGGTAAAAATGCGATGTTAAAAGGAACCAATCTGCAGGAGGGTGCAACTATGATAGACAGAAACAACCAGATCGGCGGGCATCGTGCCTGAATTTTTTGAAAGTATTTTTTTTTGTATAGAAGCAGGCAGAATTTCGAACAAGACAGTGATCCATGCGTTCAGAGGCACATTTTTTGTTTGAAGCAGGAAACGCAGACCGTAGAGAGTCAAGGAAAGGAGAAAGCGGATGACGGAAAGCGAAGAAAAATATGGGGATATTCTGAATTTACCTCATCATCAGTCAAAAGTTCATCCACAGATGTCGATTTATGACAGGGCGGCGCAGTTTTCGCCATTTGCTGCATTGACCGGACATGAGGCTGCAATCAAAGAAACAGCGAGACTGACAGAAGAACAGGTGGAACTCGATGAAGATAAGCAGGAAGAACTGAATGAAAAATTACAGACATTGATTGCGTATGCCACAGAACATCCGACAGTGTCAGTAACTTATTTCAAGCCGGATGACAAAAAGACCGGAGGAGAATATGTGACTGCCACAGGGATATTTCAGAAATTCCGTGACTATGAGAGGACAATCGTGCTGGAAGACGGAACAGATATTGAATGTGACAGGATCGTTGAAATCAGGGGGATTTAAAAAGGAAATAGAGGAAATCTTTTTTATAAATAATAGCAATGTATATTCGCATAAAGCATAATATCCTGCAGGATGTGCAGAAGTATGGTACACGGAGGTGTCTATGGAAAATCCGAAAGAGCGTATTGAAGATATTTTAAAAAGAAATCCTTATCTTGACGCAAAAGAATCTTTTTTTGCAAGCAGTGGAGAGAATGACTGGCAGGTAATCAAGCGGCTATGCTACTTTTTATACAGACATCACAAGGTGCTGCCAATTATTCTTGTGGATGAATATGACACACCATTGCTCGAAGCGTATACGCAGGGGTATTGGGATGAGATGATTGCCGCATGCAGACAGATATTTCATAATGCATTTAAGCAAAATGATTTTTACAGCCGCGCGATTATTACCGGAGTAACAAGAATTTCTAAAAATTCGTTGTTTTCGGATCTGAATAATCTGGAAGTAGACACAGTTACCTGCGACGCATATTCAGATTGTTTCGGGTTTACAGAGCAGGAAGTAATGGATGCACTGAAATGTCAGAATTTGGATAAGATGCGGGATGTGAAGGATTTGTACGACGGCTTTATTTTTGGCAAACAAAAAGATATGTACAATCCGTGGTCAATCTGCAATTATATCAGGCAGGGAGAACTTATTTCTTATTGGACGAATACGAGCAGTAATAAACTAATTGGTGATATCATCAGAAAGCATCCTGTCGGGCGAAAATATGAGATCGAACAGTTAATGTCCGGTGAAAAAGTGCATAAGGAAATCAACGAGAACATTACATTTCAGTATCTGGATGGCGATGAGAACAGTTTGTGGTCACTGTTATTATCTGTTGGTTATATTAAGGCTGAAAATGTGGTGCACAAAGTGGATACCATTGAGTGTGATGTGTCAGTTACGAATAAAGAAGTTATGGCAATGTTTCGTACGGAGATTCTTGGAATGTTTCGTAATGGATTTTCCGTATATAACAGGTTTGTGAAGGCTCTGTTGGAGCATAATATAGAAGATATGAATGATTATCTGTCAGAGATTGCATGCACCTCCATGAGTTATTTTGATGTTGGAAATGAAAAAGAGGCACGCACGCCAGAGAATTTTTATCATGGTCTGATACTTGGACTGATTGTAACACTTAGGGACAGGTATCGTATTGTTTCAAACCGTGAGAGTGGACGGGGCAGATATGATATTGCAATGTATCCGTTAGAGAAGAATCAGGATGCATTTCTTATGGAATTTAAGGTTTGGGATAAGAAGAAAGAAAAAAATCTGGAAGAGACAGTCGAAAGTGCGTTCCGGCAGATAGAAGAAAAGAAATATGTGACAGATCTTGTCACAGCAGGAATCAACGAAGAACGTATTTATAAGCTTGGTTTTGCATTTGCAGGAAAAGAAGTACTTGTGAAGGAGAAAATATAGCTTTTTTAGAAAATAAAATCTGTGATGATAAAAAATTGACATCTTGTGAGAAAAAGTATAAAATAACTAAAAACCTATCGGATAAGTATGAATTGCAAATTCTATCTGACGGAATGACAGAAAAAGAGGAACACGAAAATGGAACATATCACAAGAGAAGAAGCCTATGATTTATTGAAAAAGTACAACAAAGATCCTTTCCATATCCAGCATGCACTGACTGTGGAAGCTGTGATGAAATGGTATGCAGAGGAGCTTGGATTTGGCGCAGACGCAGAATACTGGGGTATTGTTGGTCTGCTTCATGATATTGATTTTGAACTTTATCCGGAAGAACACTGTATCAAAGCACCGGAACTTTTGCGCGAGGGTGGAGTCGGCGAAGACATCATACATGGCGTGGTTTCACATGGCTATGGAATTACCGTGGATGTTGCTCCGGAGCATGAGATGGAAAAAGTATTATTTGCAGCAGACGAGCTGACCGGTCTGATCTGGGCGGCAGCTTTGATGCGTCCGTCGAAAAGCACAAAAGACATGGAATTGAAATCCCTGAAGAAAAAGTATAAGAGCAAAGGGTTTGCCGCAGGCTGCTCCAGAGAAGTGATCGAGCGCGGAGCAGAGCAGCTTGGCTGGGAATTAGACAAGCTGCTCACAATGACTTTGGAAGCAATGAAAGCTACGGAAGATGAGATCAATGCAGAGATAGAAAAGTAAAAGAAACAGAGGTTTGGAAGAAAACATCCGAACCTCTATTATTTTGCAATAAACAGAACGCCAAGCGTACCGGGACCGCAGTGGCTTGACACGACACCACCGGCCCTGGTTTCTAATATCTCATGGAAAACACCGAGGCTTTCCAGATACGAGCGGACGGATTCCACCGTTGCAGCGTCACAGCCGGAATGTGTGATGAATACGCGGTCAGGTCTGGCTGCTTTTAAATCAGTTTCCATATCTTTTACATAGGACATGATAACAGAATTGATCTTTCCGCGGTATTTTTTTGTCGCATCCATAGCACCGTTTTCTACCACGATTTTTGGATGCAGCTTTAAGACACCGCCGGCCATGGCAGCAACAGCGTTACAACGTCCGCCACGGTACAGGTAGGTGAGGGTATCCACGACAAAGCTTGCTCTGACATTTGGTTTTAAAGTTTCCATGACAGAAGCAATTTCGGATGCAGAGTGTCCGTTTTTTGCCATAATGGCAGCTTCTATCACAAGAAGTCCGATTCCGGTGGAGAGATTTGCGGAATCAATCACGGTGATCCGGTTTTCTGCTTCTAGTTCCCCGGCAGCAAGACGCATGACATTGCCGGATGTTGACATACTGTTTGAGATGGAAAAGCAGACAATCTCGCGTCCTTCTTCCACATAAGGGCGAAAAAGTTCAATCGTTTCTGCCAGAGACGGGGCGGAAGTTTTTGGGGTTGTTTTATGCTCATCGGACCAGGAGTAAATCTCATCCGGTGTAATTGTTTTTCCATCTTCAAATTCCTCATCTCCGAGAAGAATATGAAGCGGGAGAATATCAATATCGTATTGTGCAGCTAATTCTGCTGAGAGGTCGCATGTGCTGTCTGAAATTATTTTTACCATATTAAAAAAGTCCTTTCTGTGAAAAATATCCTATTTCTTCGCCCAGCCAAAATAGCAGCATATGAATCAAAAAAATAATCCAATAGGCTTTCGAAAAATAGTCTGCAAATGAGTTTATATGTCTCCAATTAATAAAATCCAAAAGAATCATTCCAATGGGATTTATTGAAATTGTAAGAAGAGATGCCAGGAAAGCCAGTATGACTCGTATTATCCACTTAGTTTGTGAAGAAATAATGGTTGCTCGCCCAATTTCAAATACACATATTCCCCATATTAAAATCATAACGAACACTGCCGGCAGAAGCAGAAAAAATAGAAATGGAAATATAAAATATATGACATTTAAGATCAAAAACAGGAACCAGTATATGGAAAAGGGAGTCAGATTTACTTTCATAATGTTCTCCTCCTGACATAAATACAGAAAATTGCGAAGCAACACTTTATTCTATAGTAACATAAAATATTCTGCACGACATACACAAAAATTTAATTTTTCATGAAAAAGTTATTAACGAGTATTGTCTGTACAAATTCCCACATGAAATTACAAAAAAATAGAATAAACAGTATATAACAGTTGACAACAGATATGCACTGTTATATACTGTTTGCTGTAAAGAGATATAAGATTGAAAATTGACATTTTTAATCTGGAAATTGTGCTAGCGCACAAAGTTCCCCGATTTATGAAAAGCCGCTGAAGCGGCAGAATGAGAGGAAGTATGCATATTATCTTAAATCATTCCTCCATGGTGCCGATTTATGAACAGCTCATGGAGCAGATAAAATCAGATATTATCCAGTCTGAATTAAAAGAAGGAGAGGCACTGCCATCTGTGAGGACGCTCGCAGGGGAGCTTCGGATCAGTGCGCTGACGGTCAAGAAGGCTTACGATAAGCTGGAAGAAGAGGGATTTGTTACGACTGTTCATGGAAAAGGTACTTATGTATCTGCCTCGGATAAACAGCTTGCACTTGAAGCAAGGCAGAAAGCGATAGAAGATGACTTCGATAAAGTGATCGACCGGGCACTTTCCATGGGAATGAAGAAGGAAGAAATATCTGAGGTTGTAAAACTGATTCTCGATGAGAAGTAAAATCGGTAAGAAACTTTTGAAATAGATATGACACAATCATGAAATGCTTGATGAGGTATTTGCTTCAGATTGATGTAAAAAGTCAGACAACAGAACATAAAAAAGAAAGGCGGAAATTGTATGATAACAATGCAAAATGTCCGGAAAACATATGGAAACTTTACATTTGAAATATCAATGGAACTGCCGGAAGGACAGATACTGGGGTTGATCGGGAAAAACGGAGCAGGAAAAAGTACCGCGATCAAACTGATTCTTGGTCTTTGCCAGGCAGAGGAAGGAACTGTAACTGTTTTGGGAAGTGACAGTAAAGAACTTTCGGAAAAAGTCAAACAGGATATAGGAGTTTCTCTTGCAGAATCCGGATTTTCCGGGGAACTGACCGTAAACGATGTAAAACATATTTTAAAAAAAATGTATCATTCGTTTGATGAAAACTATTTTATAAAACAGAGTGAAAATTTAAAACTTCCGATGAATAAGAAAATCAAAGAATTTTCAACCGGAATGAAAGCGAAACTCCGCGTGCTGACAGCTATGACACACCATGCAAAGCTGCTGATCATGGATGAGCCGACAGCTGGACTGGATGTGGAGGCGAGAAACGAGATTTTAGATATGTTACGGGCTTATATTGCAGAGGATGAGAGCCGAAGTATACTTATTACATCCCATATTTCCACTGATTTAGAATCCCTATGTGATGAACTTTATCTGATACATGATGGAAAACTCATTTTGCATGAAGCAACAGATGCAATCTTAGAGCAGTATGGCATTTTAAAGGTGAGTGAAGAACAATACCGCACGCTTGATCAAAGCTCTATTTTAAAAGTGCAGAAAGAAAATTACGGCTATGCATGTTTTACGAATGATAAGAAGTTTTATCAGGAAAATTATCCGCAGATTGCAGTGGAAAATGGAGGGATTGATGAGCTGATTCTTATGATGACAGGAGGGTACAGATAATGGCAGGTTTATTGGAAAAAGATATTCGGTTATTATGGGGAACAAAACAGACACTGGTAATTTTGTTTGCAATTGCAGTTGCAGTCGCATTTTCCGGCAACGGAAATTTTATCATTGGATATCTGCCGTTTGTGGTAGAGATGATTGCAATCAGCACGATTGCGTATGACGAGATGGATCATGGCTATCAGTTTTTATTGACACTGCCGATCAATAAAAAAACCTATGTAAGAGAAAAGTATCTGCTTTGTGCCGGAGGAGTAGTGGCAGCCTGGGTAATTGCAGTCTGCCTGTATCTGGTGTCAAAAGTGGTGCGTGGTATACCGGTTGTTGTGGCAGAAGATATGCTGACAGCCGCAGTGATTTTGCTAATCATTCTTTTGATCAGTTTTTTCATGATTCCGGCGCAGATTAAGTTTGGCTGTGAAAAGAGCCGGATTTTGACATTAGGAATGATGGGAGTAATTGCTGCGATTGCATATCTATGTGAGGTCGTGTTCGGAAAAGAACGGTTGTATCAGGCGCTGACCGTGATAGACAATATGAATGTGGCAGTTCTGGCTGGTAACATCATCGGGATCACACTGCTGACACTGTTCATTTCGTATCAGATCAGCAGGCGTATTATGGAAAAAAAGGAGTTTTAACAGGAATTAACAGATGATTTTTGCACCCATTTGGAAAAAAAGATATACTCATAGTATCAGGCTAAGGGGGGACATGAGTTCGTTTTTGTGTAATTGTGGTCACAGAAAAAGGAGAAGAACATGGATGAATTACAGCAGGAATTATTCAAATTACAGGATTTAAAATACAGAGATTTTCACAGTAAACTGATGCCGGGGATTGATAAGGAGACGATCATCGGGATCCGCACACCGGTACTGCGGAAATTTGCGAAAGAATTTGCAAAAACGGAAGCAGCAGAAGCTTTTTTGAAGGAACTTCCACATCAGTATTATGAGGAACATAACCTTCATATGCAATTGATTTCAGATATCAAAGATTATGAGCGCTGTCTGGCAGAAGTGAAACGTTTTCTTCCATATATTAATAACTGGGCGACCTGCGATATTCCAAGACCAAAGTGCTTCGCAAAGCATAAAACCGAGCTTCTTCCTGTGATAAAAGAATGGATTGCATCCGGGAACACTTATACGATTCGCTATGGAATCGGAACGTTGATGAGCTTTTATCTGGACGAGGATTTTAAACCGGAATATATAGAACTTGTGGCATCTGTGCAGTCGGAAGAATACTATGTCAATATGATGATTGCATGGTATCTTGCAACGGCACTGGCAAAACAGTGGGATGCAACGATCCCATATCTGGAAGAACGAAAGTTATCACCGTGGGTGCATAGAAAGACGATTCAGAAAGCGGTGGAGAGCTATCGTATCACAGATGAGCAGAAAGTTTATCTGAAAACACTGCGTGAAAACTGCTAAGACTAGTACATCGTTCTGTAAATAACTGAGCTAATAACTTGTATGAATTTCCATCTGCGTTATTGATTCAGTTAATTTTTGAACGCTGTACTGGAACTGATAAGGGCAGATTCATGGGGCTAAAAGAAATTTATATTCGGAGAGTTGTGGAAAGAGAACATGAAAAAATCACAGGAAAACGATGAAGAACAGAAATGGGATAAATTACTACAGATTCACACAACCGGACGTGATGATTCCAATTCAGATCAGTACCGATATCCATATGAACCGACGCCATATACGGTGTTAGAGCGGTTTGCTAATTCCGGGCTGCTTTGCAAGGAAAATACACTTTTAGATTATGGCTGTGGCAAAGGCAGAGCTGATTTTTTTCTTTCTTATCAGACACGCTGTCACACGATCGGTGTGGAATACAACGAGCGGATTTATGAGAAAGCGGTAGAAAACAGAGAACAGGGGGTTGCGGCAGGGCGGACAGAATTTGTACTAGCAGATGCAGTGCAGTTTTCAGTTCCGGCAGAGGTAGACCGGATCTACTTTTTTAATCCATTTTCGATAGAGATATTAAAGAAGGTTTTAGCGCGCGTGTTGGAATCCTATTATGAGAATCCGAGGGAATTGCTCTTGTTCTTTTATTATCCTTCGGATGAATATATTTCTTATTTAATGACAGTAGACAAACTTATCTTTTCCGATGAAATCGATTGCAAAGATTTGTTTCCGGGGGAAAATAAAAGAGAGCGGATTGTGGTATTTGAGGTAGAATAACTACAGTGTGATTTGCAGTTTCGATACAGTCAGTATCCGTGCAGCCAATATAGCAATTGACATATCCAAAAACAGAAATGGAGGATTTATGTTAGCATCATTATCACTTATTTTTATTGTAGGGCTTGCAATGGGAGCCATTTGCCAGAAACTGAAGCTGCCACGGATCATCGGAATACTCGTCACCGGAATTGTGTTGGGACCGTATGTGCTCGGTGCAGTATCTCCGGCAGTGGTCATTCCACGTATGGTGGCACTCATGGAGAAAAAATATGGCACCGAGAAAGCAATCCCACAGATGGTCATGGCGGGTGCGTCGTGCGATGATATTTTTGTCATCGCACTGTTTACGACATTTTTAAGCATTGCGCAGGGCGGTCATGCGAATGTGCGTGACTTTGTAAATATTCCGGTGTCGATCGTTCTCGGTGTGATCTTAGGTGCAGTCACAGGATATGGACTGTATCTTTTCTTTGAGACGGCATATGCGAGAAAACACTGCGTGCGTAACAGTATGAAAGTGATCATTGTACTGGGATTTTCTTTTTTACTGGTATCAGTGGAAGGATGGCTGGAAGGAAAAATTTCCTTATCAGGACTGCTTGCGGTGGTCGCTATGGCTTGTGTGATTAAAATGAAAAGCCCTGTATTTGTGTCAAAAAGGTTGTTGGAAAAGGAAAATTAAAAAAGATTTTTAGAAAGTATTTTGGCGGAAAGTGTGTTATATTGATTTCAGATAAAAGAAAATGACAGGGGTATCCGGAGATGATCAGAAAAGCAACAGAAGAAGATTTGTCGCGCATCGCAGAAATTTTTGTATTTAATAACAGAATCAATTATTTCCCAATTTTTAAGCAGGAAGAGTATTCATTTGGAGAATTGCAGGTTGTATCCATGATAGATCATTATTTCGGAAAAGGGGAAGTTCTGGAAAATCTGTATGTCGCCGATGAATGTGGAATTGTGAAAGGATTTATGGAAATCCATGGAACAGAAATCCGTAAATTGTATGTCGATCCATGCTTTCAAAGTGGTGGAATTGGAAAGAAATTAATAGAGCATGCAATTTCAACTTTTGATGTTGATCATTTGTGGGCGTTGGAGAAAAATACGAGAGCGATTGCATTTTATCATCGTCACGGATTTATGGAAAATGGAGAAAAAGAATTGGAAGAAGGCACGACAGAGTATATTGCAAAGTTGATAAGGGTGGAAGAAAATGTGCAGTTGGACGAGAAACCAATGCATAGAAAAATAATGAGAGAGGAGGTATAAGAGAAAAAATGGTAACAGATTACTTTGACGTAAAATTAGAAACAAAAGATCTTATTTTAAAGAAAGCAGAATTTGAGGACTGGAAGACAATTTATTATAACCTGTGGAGACACAAGGAGAGCGCAAAGTATATGCTCTGGCAGCCGACAGAGACAGACGAAGATGCAAAAGATCGAATGAAGCGCACGATTGCATTTGAAGAAAAACCGGAGAATAAGTATGCGTTATTTGTGTATTTAAAGAAAACGGGTGAAGCAATCGGTTTTGCAGGTATGCGTGAGTTAGAGCCGGGTATTTATGAAGAGACAGGCATTGCACTTGGACCGGAATTTGTGCAAAAAGGATATGGGCGACAGATACTTACGACACTTCTTGAGGAGGCGGGAAAACTGGGAGCAAAAGAATTCCATGCCTGCAACCGTATAGGCAATGCTGCGTCCAGAGTGTTACAGCTGTCATGTGGATTTGTATTCGATTCACTGTCAGAAGAAAAGACAGATCCAAGAACAGGTGAAACGTATGTTTTGGAGAACCATATTTACAGGTATTAGAAAGAAGGAAGGAAATGTATTTTGGAAGATTGAATGAACAGAATGTAGAGCAGTATATTGACTATTTAAAGCTTGCGATGCAGCAGGAGCCGGATATGATGACGGTGGAAGAGATAGATGAGGAAGGAATCAGGACAAGGCTTCGGGATTCATTTTATGAAAAGTCTGCATCAATTCTTGCGATGGAAAACAATCAGGTGGTAGGAAGAATTGAGTATCATTTTTATGGGTGTATTCAGGGTGGATATCGCATGGCGTATGTGAATTGGGTATATGTTTTACCGGAATACCGGCACAGCGGCGTTGCCCGGAAGCTGTTTGCAGAGTTTGAAAAAGACTGCGAAAAGCATGAAATCCATCAATATTATCTGATCCGTGCTACCAACGAGAATGCCGACAGATTTTACAAAAAATTCGAAAATGTGCAGTTGGACGAGGAACCGATGCTTCGGAAAATATTAAAAGAAGATTGACAAGTGGTTACCATTGGTTATATGATGTGTATATAACCAATGATAACCACTTTTATATACAGAAGGGAGTGCGTTATGTCCACAAATCCAACGAAACGAATTGAAGAGATTGACCGGAGACTGGAAGAACTTCCAAAAGGAACCCTGACCTATAAGAAGATCAAAGGGAAAGAGCAGCCATATATCCAGCGGACGATTGACGGAAAATCAGTGAGCTATTATGTGAAAGTGTCTGAGCGGGAGCAGGTGTTCATGGAATTTGAGGAGCGCACAAAGCTGTTGGAAGAGAAAAGGCATCTGACGGCTTATGCGGAGGGACTGAAGGACATTCTTAAGCACAATCCATATCTCTCTGCCAAGGTGGTGATCGGGTATCAGGATTTTGAAGACTTTACCTGTGGACAGCAGTTTTATGTAGATAAGACGCATTTTATCACCGAGTGGCTCAGGGAAGGAACGAAGATCACATTGATCACCAGACCGAGAAGATTTGGTAAGACAACCCTGCTCAGTACGGTAAGAATGTTTTTTGATCCAAGATATGCTGATCATCCGGAATATTTTTGTAAGCTTCGGGTATGGCAGGACGAAAGAAGCCGCAGTATGTTCGGAAGCACTCCGGTGATCTCTACAAGCTTCGGAGGCTGCAAGGGGATAGATTATAAGCAGTCTATCCGGGGAATGATGGGACAATTGAGAACAATGTATGGACATCATGAATATTTACTCGACAGTCCCAGACTCTCGGATAGAGACAAAGAATTATTTAAAGAAACAAAGTGCGCATTTTTCAATAATGATACAAGCTATATAGAGAATTCCATAAGATATTTATGCGAACTACTCTATAAACATTTTGGTGTAAAACCGATTGTTCTCATTGATGAGTATGACACACCTTTGATCGAGGCATATACGGATGGTTACTGGGATGAGATGATCACGACATGCCGGCAGTTATTCCATAATACACTGAAAGAAAATGACTATCTTGGCAGAGCCATTATCACCGGAGTAACAAAAGTGTCGAAGAATTCACTTTTTTATGACCTGAACAATCTGCTGGTCGCCACTGTGACAGATGATATTTACACGGACTGCTGTGGATTCACCGAGCAGGAGGTGATGGATGCACTAAAGTGCCAGAATATAGATGATATGAAAAAAGTGAAGGAAATGTACGATGGATTCATTATCGGTCATCAGAAAGATATTTATAATCCGTGGTCTATCGTGAACTATATGCATGATCGGCAGTTGAGATCTTATTGGATCCTTACCAGCAGCAACAAGCTGATCGGTGATATTATCTGCAGGCATCCGTATGATAAAAAGTACGAGATTGAACAGCTGATGACAGGAAAACCAATACACAAGGTGATCAACGAGAATATTACATTCCAGTATCTTGACGGAGACGAGAATAGTCTGTGGTCACTTCTCCTTGCAGTCGGATATATCAAGGCAGAGAACGTGGTGAAAGATAACGAATGGACAGAGTGTGATGTTTCCGTGACCAACAAAGAGGTTATGTCAATGTTCCGGACACAGATCATTGCCATGTTTTCGAATGGCAATATTGCATATGAGAATTTTACAAGGGCACTGATAAGGCATAG
>DXQT01000008.1 GCA_019411365.1 Roseburia sp. | reverse complement strand
ATCTGAGCCTTTTTCTTTTGCTCAGTTTTTTCATAGGTCATTTGACACTATCCAATACTCTATTATAACGTAATTTCGTTATATTTCAAGTGTTCTTAAAAGGAATAGTGCTTCTCTCTGTTACGATTCTTATTGTTGTTGTTATTGTTTTGCACGAAAAAAATAATTGCCTGATTGTCGCAAACATAACAAAAATCTTTTTGAATCTGGCTGTTGCATATCGCAACCTTTTTCAAGAAAAAACAACTCAATCATCATATCTACACAAGGAGGATTTGCCTATGGCAGAAACAAAGAAGCTTTACACCCTCGCTGATATTCTCGGTGAACCAATCACGGAACAGGAAGCACAAAATCTCATCCGCAAGGAAACGAACTCAGATGAGCAGACTTTCCAAAACTATGTCAATCTCAACGAAACTTATCGTAATAAATTATTGCATTTTATTATGGGTAAAAATGGACTTTCCATCACTTATGACACAGTTTTCCGACATGTCATGCTTCCGGGAGGAGACACCAAACGGCTGGAACATTTTCTTTCAATCATTTTTGACCAACCAATACACATTAAGCAGATTCTTCCACGCGAAGGCAGCCAGATTGTTGAAAATGGCAGCTTTGTCATTGCAGATATTATTGCATCCATGGAAGATGGCTCCATTATCAACGTTGAGATTCAGAAAATCGGGTACGCATTCCCCGGGGAACGGAGCAGCTGCTACACTGCTGACATGATCATGCGACAATATAACTATCTGAAAAATCAAAACAAGAAATCTTTTTCCTATCAAGATATGCGTTCCGTGTACCTGATTGTTTTCATGGAACATAGTCCAGCTCAATTTCACCATACTAATAAATACATTCATAGGAAAATATCATGCTTTGACACTGGTGTACAAATAAATCTTCTTGACAATATTACATTCATTTCACTTGACACTTTCCGCTCAGTAGTTCAAAATATAGATACGGAACAGAAAGCATGGCTGAGTTTTCTTACCGCAGGTGATCCGGATGAAATCGTCCGTCTCGTCAATGCCTATCCGGAATTTCTTCCATGCTATCGGGATATTATTTCATTTCGAAGGAGGCCGAAAGATTTGATTACTACATTTTCAGATGCACTTCGTGAGATGGATCGCAATACGGAAATCTATATGGTTGAGCAATTAGCTAAGGAAGTTCAAGAAAAAGATCATGCTCTTGCCGAAAAAGATAATGTCATTGCTGAAAAAGATAATGCCATTGCTGAAAAAGATAACGCCATTGCTGAGCAAGCAAAACTTATCGAGCAGCTCAAAAAGCAGCTTGCCGAAACTCGTTCTACAGATTAATTTAGCAAAATACAACTAAAAGAAGAATCCGCACTGCCTCATCTATAAATGCAGTACGGATTCTTCTCTTAGTTTATACTATTAAATTTTATATCCCGCAGCATTCATTCTCTTCATAAATTCTTTTTCTGTAATCCAAAGTATTTAAATAGTATTTTGCATATATGTTTTAAACATGAATTTTGAGTAACATTGTAGCGCATAGATGGGGAAATGTCAATTTGTGGGAAACGGCTCTGATAACCATCCAATCCTTAAAATTCTGTAAACAAACAGCCCCATCTCTTGTTTTTCCTTATCATATATTGTAAATTTAATCCATGCATATCGCTCTCCCGGTATATTACCGGTTTTCCTCCGAATAATACGAACTCTGTGTAACTTTCCCATTACACAAGAACGGGAGGATTTAAAAACGACTACTTACAATAACTTAAAACCAGATACCATTCTAAAAAACTTCTGGAAAAACAATGAACACTTTGCAGACCTGTTCAATGCCGCTCTTTTTAACGGCTCACAGGTCATCAAACCGGAAGATTTATCGGAAGCAGATACCGATGTTTCTTCTTTGTTAAAGTTTAACAATCATACTGAAACCATCCAGAGGATCTGGGATGTTGTGAAAAAGACAGCTTATGGTGTTGATTTCGTTATCTGGGGATTGGAGAATCAATGTAAAATTCATTATGCAATGCCGCTTCGCACTATGCTTGGCGATGCTCTCTCTTATCTTAAAGAATATAATGAAATTACTGCCAGAAACAAACACGAAAAAGATTTTTCATCTTCAGATGAATTTCTTTCAGGTCTTAAAAAGACAGACCGTTTACACCCTGTCATCAGTCTCTGTGTTTACTATGGCGAAGACGAATGGGATGGGCCTCTTTCCCTGACTGATATGTTATGCATTCCAGAACATCTCACGCCTCTGGTATCAGATTATAAAATGAATCTCATCCAGATTAGAAACAGCGATTCCCTGATTTTTCATAACAATGAAGTTCACACTGTATTCGATCTCAGCAGATTGATTTATAACAAAGAATTTGATAAAATCCAAAGTACATACATGAATCAGAAGTTTGATACAGAACTTAGTCTGGTGATTGGCACGATCACAAATACCAAGTCATTTATTAACCATGCGTTACAATCCGATTCGGAAGGAGGTTCGATCAATATGTGCAGAGCATTTGAAGAATGGCAGGAAGAATGTATTCAAAAAGGTGTAGCAACTGGAATTACACAGGGTGAAATTATAGGTACCCTTAAAACCTACAAAAAATTCTCTGTTTCAAAAGAGGAAACTCTCAAAAATATCATAACCGATTTTTCTTTATCCGAGGAAGATGCACGGAATTATATGGAAAAATATTGGTAAAATGACAGATCAGCACTGCTCTCATTTATGAAGGCAGTGCTAATTTTCTTTTACATCAAAAACTAACGTTTTTTCTCAACATCTTAGTAATAATATCCTCATTAAGCACATATATCCCTTAATTGTACACAACTGCATCATACAAAATAAGATCCTGATCATAACGATCTGCATTACACTCAATCGTTAACAACTTACAATTGTTGATTGGTATATCCGTCACCTCATATGGTTCCGTTTTGACACTCATTGCTGGAGATGAATACACCACTTCTCCATCATCTGTTTTTACTGTAAATGAAGCTGTGAGGGAAGCATCACAACCTTCTCGTATAGCCGCTGATATTTTAAGTTTGCTATATTTTCCATCCAAAACAAACGTTATATCACTATTATGCGCATAATTAATAAAAGCATTAGTATGAGAATTATTAAACGAATCCTTTACTACTCCATCTTCTAACAATCCACCATTTTTATTGTTTACATATAATCCAAACAAGTTTGTCTTATCTGCCAATACCCTTCCAACATTAATGTTCCCGTCCTCTATAGAATAGGACTCCGTCTCCGGCAAAAGCTTTATTGCAATCTCACGGCTCCAGTACTCTCTGCCATTGATGTTTACTATAGAGTTATTAGTATCAACTGGAATTTTCTCACCATCTATAGACAATCCCAACGATTCAAACATTAAATCAGGACTTCCGCTTACCTGTGATTTAAGAGATTCATTTAATTCCTTTTGCTCTGTATAATCACTGAAGTATTGCTCATTTTGCTGTTTTAATGTGGCATTTTCCTCCTGTAAATCGCTATACGCATCCGCCAAGTCTTTCCAGTCATTAATGGTAATGGTATTATTGTCACCAGCTATATTAACAATCCGTGAATTCAAATAATTGTTCATTTTATTAACCTGAATCTGAGTACCACCATAAATTGCACAAACAATAGCGGCAATCTCTGATATAACTGTAATTATAATTTTTTTCCAATTCATTTTATCCATTTTTCCTCCCATGTTAATTCCTTAATTTCAACGCAACAATATACCGAACTGCACACTTTATATACTTGCTGTACTAAATACATACTAATTTGCTTTTCATATTCAATCATATTTCTTTATCTACTGCTCCAAACATAACTTCGTAATTCTCTCATAAACTCTCTGACTAGTCAATAACAGCTGTCAGATATAAAAAAGCCTCACTTGATTGGAATATATGTAATATCAATAGACCATGCCTGATTTGGCTTGTCTATGACGGCATTTCTAAGGAGATACCTTAGCCTGTTGCATCCGTTTGGAAAGATTCATCTTCGGATAGATAGGATAAATATCCATTTCTTTCATGTAACGTCTGGTCTTGCGTCGACCGACATGATAACCACGTGCTTTCAGCTGTGCGGACATCTGTCTTGCACCCCATGCTGGGTTATCGGTATGAAGATAATCAATAATCTCTTTGCAGGCAAGTTCGGCTTCTGATACAGACGCCCCCCTTGTAGTAAATGCTTGTACGATTGATATCAAGCAGCTTTGCTCCGGCAGAAACGGGTAATTCCTTAGTTGTCAGAAGGTTTTTGACTAAATTTACTCTCGTAGTCAGATTCGCAAATTTCTTCAGATTTTTTTGAGCTGGTCAACCTGTATGGTTAACTGACCTACCTTTTGGGCATGCTCCGATTTTTCCTTGCGTTCTTCGGCAAGCTTTTCCTTAAGATTTTCCTCACGCTTGTCGTCAAATGCGACTGACGGCATCGTCAAGGAATTCCTTCTTCCAATTTCGGAGCAGATTTGGCTGAATATTATTTTCAACTGCCAGAGTATTGAGATCCTTCTTACCCTTTAACAGTTCGATAACAAAGTCTGATTTGATTTTTGCACTAAAATTTTTTCTTTGTCTAGACATGATTTTGAATCCTCTCTTTCATACTGATTGTAGTATATCAGATTCATTAAAATCTGTCCAAAAAAGTGTCTTAATTTATGAGACCATTATATTGGCTGCCACGATCCGAATGGATAATTAATGGTTGATCAATATTTCGGCGAGCTTTGGCTTTGTTTATAGTATCAATCACGCAGGATACTTCCAGTGTTTCTGAAAGTGTCCAGGCTATGATTTTTCTGGAAAATAAATCCATAATACTGGTCAGATAGACAAATCCGTCTCTTTTATGAAGGCAGTGCTGATTTGCAATATATCCTGTTTTGATGGTTTTTCCTTAAGCTTTTGATGTATTTTTCATTTTAATGATTTTTTTGTGCTTCTTTCTTTTTAATAATTAATTTATTAACTACATCTTCCTGCAAAGAGTGTCTCTGATAATAAATACTATTTATTAATTTATCGTCACTTTCTGGCGGTTTCTCAGATGTAAAACGTTCACGAACACGAATAGATTGTAGTTTTTTATCATGATCATAATTCATATGCTCCTTAAATCCACATCTCTTAAACACTCGATTCATCGGCTCATTTGCTTCAGCAGTTCCTCCATATATTCTTGAGCCATAATTATATAACATATGATAAAAAATCAAGCTACTGACTAAATCTTGATTTCTGCGATCTTTTCGACAAACTGCTATTCCCAATTCTACATTTCCATCAATTCGTCTTTTCGTATCACAAAAGCAAATAATGTCTTTCGTATCTTCATATACATCAAAATACGCTAATGCTCTCCACTTTTGTTGTTTTAACAATCCAACTTTACACATTTCAACAATATCATAATCATATTTTTTCCAACTTAACTTTTTAATAAAATCTTGTTTATTATCTTCTACAAGCTTTATACAAGCAGGTATTTGCAAGATATCATCATCACAAAATTCAAGTATACATTGATAATTATAAAATTCCCTCACATATATATTTAATGTATCATCGGTACTTTCATCAATATCAATATTTAAGATCACACATGCATGTCCCTTCAAAAAAGCCAATGCTCTTTCGAGCGAATAATATGTTTTTTTATTTTCCTTCTCTCTTTTTTCTTCAGATATTAAACAAAATTTCACTGCTGTTGAATGTGTCAATTCATTTTGACATTCTATAAAACTCATCTCTCTATGTGGATCGTAATTACAATCATCGCTTGACTTGTTGCAAATAAATTTTGTAGCTCGATAGCTACTTTTTTCATCACGAAGTATATTATCAATATTAAAAGAAAACATTAAAGTTTCGGACAATACTTCTGCTGCATCATTGATAAAGTCATCATATGTGCCTGGCAATTCCACATTATCTGGATATTTATTCAAAAAATTATGATACGTTGACACTGTATTGTATGGCTGCAAAATACCACGATTAGATATTATTTTACAAAATTCACGTAAACGATAATATCTATTGCTATTTTCAAAATATTTATTTAATACATCTATTATTTTACATGTTAAATCATCTTTATCCAAATCAGCAATCACCGTCCTAAATGCTGGACTAATTTTCATTACATGTTGTCTCAATTTTGTATCTGTTGATTCTGATATCCAGATATCAAAATGATCCCTTTTTTCATCATCAAACATGCCGTCAATATCCTTATTGTAAACCAACAATCCAAACACAAGTCTCAAGAAATCCAATCTATTTTGTTTGTGTGTTGGAATATAAACATATTTTCCACTTCCTTTCATATCAATATCAATAGTAAAAAACGGTTTTCCTTTAACAAATTCTTCCAAGGCATCTAAAATTTCCCCTATTGAAAAATCATGTATTAATTCACATCCTCTACTTTTTCGCATTTATTTTTCCTCCTGTTGTTTTTTATTTAAATTACCATCCTATTTTTATAAAATCTTTTCAAAAAAAATTTTATTTATTTTGCAAAAATAACTCCGTCAAAATATTGTTATGTACTCCGCAAGCAGTGCCATAAACTTCCTTTTGGGGAATTAATATTCTGCATGACCACATACGCATCAAAACAGTTCTACATACTTGCTACGTTTACCGCATTTTTTTGTTCTCTCTGTATGACAGATTGTCAGTCTGAAAAATCGATCATCCGCACTAGATTTACTGACAGGAAAATTGAGAAAACAATCCAATTTTTTCAAAAAAATATAATTATATTTTGATTAGCAGTTTCTTACAAATCAATCTATACTTTGTCCTATAAAAATTTTTTTACACTTTTTTTAAAGGGGGGCTACATATATGATACAATCACTTTTTATCACTGTAACAGCCAACATCATTTCCTATTATGTCTGTAAATATATAGACAAGCAAATCGACTGTTAGCATTGAAAAGAACCTTAAGGCTTTTGTCTTAAGGTTCTTTTGTCAAGTTAATTCTCTTACATATTCTTCAAAAGAACTGAATACTAAATTTTTATTTTTTTGAGACGCTGACATGGTTTTTCTAAGCATATTAGAGCATATATTCCAATCCACTTCAGCAAATTTTTTTGTCATAATTATTGCCGTATAAAACCCTTGATTTTGCGCCACATAAGGAATAATTCGCTCGAATACATGATTAACAGTACCATCAATAGGCATTGGTTCCTCCGGAAAATCTTTTCTTTCAAAGTTATATTGAAATAAATCTTTTAATGCTTCTGAACGCGCCCAAAACACACTACCTATAGAAATTGGCGTATACACTTCACTAATATATTTCGTCTCTAATTTCAACCTTTTTGCCCAAGTAATTGTTTCATCATAACAAGTGGTCCAAAAATTATTGTAAAATCTAAAATATGTGCCATGCTTTATAACAGGTGGAACCAACAACCCAATATGATTATTTTTTTCAAAATACTCAATGACTCGATTTATGTACCCTCGGGAATATATAACATTTTCCCACAATAACGTTTTAAAACTACTACCAACTGTTGGATACTCAAAACTATGTCCCTTTTTATCATGCAGAAAACAAAAATATTTATATTTTAGCACTAATTGTTTTCCTTCGATTAGAAGCGCTGCCCATTCTCTCCCACGCGAACAAACAATAATTACTTTTGTTTTGCATTTTATCCTATATACATGTAAAAATTTTTCTATTTCCTTCTTTTTCTCCTTAGTATCTGTAAAAAAATACACATCCATTACCCTTGGTATATTTTTTAAATATCTTATGTTTTCATTTATTTGATCTTTATAATATAGGTATATAAATATTGCCGCATTATTCTTTCGCATAGAAATATTGAATTTTTTTTCAATTAATATATAATTCATATTTAATTTGGTATTTAGTTCATATATATTCTGTTGAAAAATCAAATCTTTCATAATTAAATTAATTGGATATCTAATTTTTATTAAATACTGTATTAAATCACTAATTTGATTTCCATAATTATAATTTTGAATTACTTCCATAGGCAATTTAAATGCATATCTACTTGCAATAGGCAATCTTTTTATTTTTACCATATCATATGGTGCTAAAAGTAAAAAAGACATATATTTTTCTATATCAATACTTTCCCAATCTCTTGTATCCGAATATACTGACCATTTGTACCCTAATTTTTCAAAAAAATTTGTCATTATATATTCAAATTTTTCCTGTGTATCATTATAGCAATTAAACTCCGGAAGTTTTTCCCAAAACTCTATGAATTTTTTTGAATGTATTAATTGCGTGCCAAAATTAACAAAATACGTTTGTATAAAATGCAATATTCCTTTCTTGTCAAAAATTTCTAATGGCATCTTTCCATGAACTGTCAGACCCCAGAAATCTAAATTTTTACACTCCATGTATGAAAATACTTTTTCAAATGTCTCAAATGGACCATAGAATGAATCATTTAAAATTGTTATCCCATCTAACTCATTTATTTGTCCATTTTGATTCAATTCACTAATAATGTTCTTCCACCGATCAACATCATAACCACTAATATTTTCTTTAATAAAACATTTTTCCTGCTTCAACTTTTTGCAATCATATTCTGAAACATTATTAGGTACTACGACAATAATTGTAGTAAAAACTTTCTGTAAATCCGAAATTATATAATATAAAAAGTCTGAAAATCTTCCATTTTGTGTTGATATTGAAAAAATTGCACACAGCTTCTTCTGTTTCATCAATCATTCTCCAAAAAATCTTGTATTGAATCTCTTACTCGTTGCGTATTATAATTATCACGATATTCAAAGAATTTTTTTACTTGATTTTCTAAATACTGTTTATCATACTTTTCCTTAAATATCATTCCAATTTCCTCTAAATTTTTTGCAATCAATCCACAATTATTCTCATAAAATTCTCGTCTTATCTGATAATTTGCTTCCATATTCGCCAGCGGTTCATAATATATTGCCACTGCATTCTCCTTATACGAAAAATCATATGCAATTGAAGAATAATCGGTAATCAAAAATTTTGAACTTGAGAAAAATATATTGAATTTATCACTTTCATTACTATGAAATACAATTATTTCTTTTGATATTTTTTCTAGCTTTTGTTCTATTGAAAAAAATACATTTTGTTCAATAGACGGATGTGCAACATATATAATTTGCATATCTGGAAATTCATTAGTAATGTATTCACAAATCTCAGATATTAACTCAATATATTGATCTGATATGTTCGACCTCCAAGTTGGAAAAACAAAAACTTGTTTTTGATTCAAATGACAATTAAACCATTTATCCATTCTAGGATATCCTTTTATCAATACATTTCTATATCCATTGCATTTTTCTAAATATTCCTTTTCTAATTTTGAACTAACATATGTCGCTTTATATGTTCCCCATATAGATTTGTTTAAATAGAAAGAATTTTTATCATATGAAATTCCATGTGGCACAAATATATAATTAATATGTAAAAATGGATAAAATAGCTTCATTCTTTCTTCTCCAAAGATTGGCATTGCAAACCAAGAAACCACAATTCCCTTTGAATGCATCATATACTCTTTAGCTTTCTCTGAATTAATAATTAACAAATGTTTTTTTATATATTCATCTTTTTCCATTTCATATGAAAGTTTTGTTGTAATAAAATATGCGTTTGGGTTAGTCATCAAATCTAAAAGAAATAGCTGATATGCATTATCATTTCTATTATCTCTAGTTTCACAATAAATAGTATATGGATGATTTTTTATATTTTTTATTTTGTCCAATAACTTTTTATCTCCAATTGGCACTTTACTACTTGACATAATTCTGCTTAAAAATTGAGCCTTATCAAGAATTTTTATTACATTTTCTTCTAATGCTATACATATATCATACTTATCAGAAATTTCATGTAATGTACTCCAACAATATTGTCCAAAATTCAAATTCATTGTATCAAAATTATTACTAACAACAATTGCTGAAAAATTTAATATACAGCTTTTCATTACACGTATAATTGCTAATCTTTGTTTTTTTTCTATGAAATATTCATTTAAGCATTTCCATTTTTCTTCTGTATAATTTTTTTCTTTATACACATCTCCTTCTGAAAATAAATAAATTTAATTATCTTCATCACACGAAAAAATAAAATCGAAATAATTAACTCCTATTTCTATATCATATAAAAAAACTTTATTATCAATAACATGTAACTCTTGAACCATTCTATTTTCCGAACAATTATACGTTTCATCAAAAATTTCTTTTACTTTTTTTTCAAATATTTCACTTGACAAATATTTCTTATATATGAGATATCCTTTTTCCCCAACTTTTCTTAATATATTTTTATTATTAATTATATATATAATGTAATCATGCAATGTTTGTTCATTAATTTGAGATATAAGAAATCCATTGACTTTGTCATCAATAAACTGTGCCGTTCCTACATGTGTTGTTGTTAACACAGCTTTCTTTAAAATAAATGCTTCTGTAATTACAACTGGCATAGGATCATCAATCGACGGACAAATTAATACACTAGCATTTGAAAGCAAATCAATAGCTCGACTATTTGGAACTTCTCCAAAATACTTTATACAATTATATTTTTCTTTTAATTCATCTAATTTCTTTCCAACTGCTTCATCTATAACCGATCCAACAAACCAAAATTCTACATTATGATAAAAGTCAGCAGAAAGCATCGAAATAGCATTTAATAAAATATCATGTCCTTTACGAAAACCTATCGTACCTATAGTTATAAAAATCAGTTTATCATCTAAATGTTTTTGTTCATTTGAATTGTTTGCAATTTCCTTTTCCTCTATTCCATAATGCAAAACTTCTATTTCTTTTTGAGAATATAAATATGGCATAAAAAATTTATTACAATATTGTGCACATGTAAAAATTCGATCCATGCTGTTAATTCTATAAATCTGTTTATCAGAAATTTTTCGTATGGTTTCTTTTCCCTCATGAAGCCATGCAATTTTATAAGCATCTATATTTTTTAAAATATGTGCCAAACGCATTGATTCAATAGTATTATATAAAACCACTCCGAATAAATTCGCAAAAGACACTATGTTTTCGCTTAATCTTTTATCCTCAAAAGCTGCTAATGTAATTACCTCAATACCTTTTTTTTCAGCCTCCACAATTAAATTTCCAGGTTTTAATGTTGCAATAACAGGCATATATCCATTCCGTTTTAGAATAATCGCCATGTTTAAAAGAACTTTTGGTGCTCCTGTCAAATTCATCAGATGCGAAATCAATAAAACTCTTTTTGCTTTTTCGAATTTTTCTAAAATATGTGTAGACGCATGATACATGCCTGTCAAAATTGAAATTTGTAAATCTTTGTTATTATAATAGGCTGTTGCCGAGTTAATATACCCCTTTCCCCCCTTTCTTTTTTGTAATTCATAATGAAGTAAATATGGTATTGGAAATTTTTTAACCTCTGGGAACTCCTTTTCATATATTTTATGTGAAAACACTGGTCCTGGATCCATCTCTAAATAGCATCCAATACAATAGTAATGAACAACCGGTAATTCTTTTGTTAAGTCTCCTTTTAAATATTTATTTTTATACCATTGTTCATCCCAAAAAACCGAATTTAATATAATATCAATTTCTGTTTGAATACTTCTTAATAACTTTTGATAAGATGAAATTCTTTTATCAATTTTCCCATATAATTCATAATGTAATAATGGATTAATATGCATATTATTGACATCGCTATATCTATTTAAATATAACAGTGTACTAAAAGATGGTCCTGGCTTACGGAATTCTTTCCAGCCAACATTTAAATAATGTGTTACGGCGTCCATACCGCTTTCTTTTACGTCCGGATAATTTTCGTAATACCATTTTTCATCAAAATATGCAGAATTCTTGATTAATTCATAGCTATTTTGATTAATATGCATCATTTCATCTGGAAATCTTTGGCAATAAGAGCATGGTACAACCGGAAACTTTCCTTTTCCATTTTTTTTGTAATAGTTTCTCAGTGCAAATAGAAATTTATATGATTCTAATCTATGTTCTTTATGATATTCTGGATTTGATATTATATATCCCTCATAATGGCTCTTAATTCTAATATCTGAATCAACTAAATATTTATAAATTTTTTCTTTTACTTTTTCCATCTTTTTCCCCGCTATACTTCTATCTAACTATTTATTTTTCATTTAATTTCCCATAATTTTCACAAACCACATCCGGTTTTCCAATCATCCTTAACTTACCTTTTTCTATCCATACAACCTTTGTGCAGTTTTCCTTAATAGTTTCCATACTGTGTGACACCAAAAGCACCGTACTTCCTCCGTGGATCATCTCTTTCACGCGCTTCAAACTCTTCTTTCGGAAAAATTCATCCCCGACCGAAAGCACCTCATCTAAAATAAGGATCTCTGCGGTTTCGCCGATTGTTGCGATTGCAAAGCCGAGACGGCTGACCATACCGGAGGAAAAGTTTTTCACTTTTTCTTCCATGAAGCCTTCAAGTTCTGCGAACTTGACGATCTCGTCATATTTGGAATCGATAAATTCTTTGGAATAACCGATGATAGCACCATTTAAGTACACATTTTCCTTGGCGGTCAGTTCCACATCAAAACCGGTTCCAAGCGTCAGCAGCTGCACTTTCCGGCGGTCGCACTGCACTTCGCCGCTGCTCGGTTTTAAAGCTCCGGACACAATTTTAAGAAGTGTACTTTTACCGGAACCGTTGGTTCCAATAATTCCTACCACTTCGCCCTTATATACATTGAACGACACATGATCTAACGCAAGCAGTTCCCGGTAACTGATCTGTTTTTTCAAAAGCTGAATCACATACTCTTTGATACCGGAGACATTGTTCATCGCAATCCGGAACTGCATCGTGACATCCTTCACAGCAATGACAGGCGCTTCTCCTGCTTGTTCCTCCGGCACAGCCGTATTGGAATACTTTTCAGCAGCATTTTGTCCATCAGAATTCTTTTTATCGGATGAATTATCATCTCCGGCAGACTGTTCCAGTTCCGCCCGCCATGCGCGGATCTCCTCCTCAGAGATATCCAATGCCAGATCTTCTATCTCAAAATCATCTGCCGCATTTGTGTCAGAGGAAGTTTCGGATTCCCCTTGTTTTAATTTGTTTTTTCTGGATTTAATCCGATTGTTTGTTTTCCCGGATACAGATGTACCATCCTGCCTCTGTTTATTTTTATCCATATGGATAACCAGAAGAATTGCAAGAAACATGATCACTAATGTCACAGCCAGAATGATGATCAATATTTTCATCTGATTCTGAAAGTTCTCCTGCCCTTCATTCGGATTCCAGGTTTCCAGCTTATTTCCGGTCGTGATCTTATAAAATCCGGTCTGACCTTCCATATCTATCGCATAGACGATGGATTCGCTCTGGATGATGTCAAGTGTCAGTTCCTGTGGCCACTCACTGCACACATACGGAGACATGAAGTAATATTTTTCTCCGTTGACTGTGATGGAATTGCAGGGATACAGTTTATCTTTTTCACTGCTGTAAGCGTACAGGTAAAGGTTTTTTTGACTGTCCGCCAGATACACAAAACTGATATCTCCATTTGCTGACAGATATGCAGCTACTTCTGTTCCCTGATAGGTGATGGTTCCGGTATCATACTGGAAATCAATGTTCTCCGGCGTGTACTGGGAGAGATCCACCAGATAGTAGGTTTGCTCTTCCACTGACACTTCCATCACTGTCGGAATATCCGAAACCGGATTCTCTTCTTCAGTTTCCGTCTCCTGACTTTCCTCCTGCGGAGCGTCCCCAACCGTATCTTCACCGGAAATCGTGACATAGGTGGATGCCAGAGTTGCCACATCAAACTCTTCTTCATTCTCTCCTGCTGTGTGGATCACTGCACTCTCTATTTTTATATCTGCCGTTCCACCGCTTCGTGTCTGGAACTTTAACATGTATTTGACCTGCGCATTGACTCCGGTTCCACTTAACGTGATAACTCCGTTTTCCTCGGAATCACCACCACCGGTGTACTCCAGACGCCTGTTATCGTAGGATATTTTAACCTCATAGGTTCCGATCTTCGAATCCCCATTCAGGTATACGCCGATTGGAAATGTCTCATTGTCGGTTGCCGTATAGTAATTCGATCCGAACGTGACAGTTGCATTTTCCGCACGGATTTCCCACGGTATTCCTATTGCCAACACAAAGAATGTGCCCAGGAGTATTATCCTTTTCCATTTTTCCCAGATTCTTAATCTCACTTTTGTATCTTCACTCCAATCTCTGCTTTTTCCTTGTACTGTTCCTTCACGGATTTTTTTTCTGTATATAACCATTATATTTTCTGCATCACATTATTTTCTTTTTTCGAGAACACGTAGTAACCGATCAGAAAACTTACAATGCCCCACAAGATCATTTTGATCCATAGATCCGTCTCCGGCCATTTCTGATACATGACGCAGTCCCTCGCAAATGCAATGTAGACAAACACCGGATTGTTTCCGATGACTTTCTGCATCATCAGCGTTGTACTCTCATACGGATAAAAGATCGCTGACATGTACATCCAGAGTGTCAGGACAATCGAATACAGGTATTTGATATCCGCAAAAAACACGTATAAAATCGAGAGCACATACCCGATTCCCATGGAGAACAGCAGGCAGAAAAATACATCGATTGGAAACAGTAACAGCGTCGGACTGATTTTGATCTGAAACACCACGAGCATGAGCACATAGGCAATACAGGTGTAGCCAAAGTTTGTCAACGCGGTATAGATCCTTGCTAGAACAAATGTTTGTTTTGGCAATTTTACTTTCAACAGCAGCGTCCGGTTATCGACGAGCGCCGTCATTGCAGAGTTCGTTGCACCGGAAAAGAGCTGCCAGAAAATCGTTCCGGTCAGATAGTAGATTGGATAGTTTTCAATCGTACGTTTAAAAATCGTGCTGAAAATCATGGACATAACTGCCATGGTCATCAGCGGATTTAACACACTCCAGATGACTCCGAGAAAAGACCTCGCATATTTTCTTTTAATCTCTCTGTCCACCAGTTGTTTGATGACAAAATAATATTGTTTTAACTCTTCTCTATTCTTTCTCAAAACTGTCATTTTCCTGTCTTTTTATTTTCTGTTTTCCAGCCAATGCAGACTGTGTTTTTATCTGTTTCTTTGTTTCAGCCACTTGCGGATATAAATGATGTATTTATAGAAAACGGCATGCAAACGGTTTCTCGCTCTGCCTTTTTCATCCAGTGTTCTGCACGTTGCGATACTGCCCTCGATCCACGCACTCTCATGAAGTACCTTTTTCCGGACGCCTGTCATGATGAGCAGACGGTTGAGCAAATGATGGTTTTTGATCTCCTGCTCTGAAAAATCTGCGGACACTTTCTGATTATTATCCTCTCTCACATCATCCGAGAAAAGCAGGCTTCCGTATGCCTCTGCCTCAAACTGTGTCGGGTTTCCCATAAAGGGTGATAGAAGTTCCTCCACATACCCGCTGTCCGCCTGCGGCAATGATTGCTTTTTCTCCTGCAGAAACTCTTCCAGCCAGCAGATATACCGGCTGATGCGTTCCCGGTTCAGGTTCTCCCTGCTGTCTGTCACTGGAACATAGATGATTTTATCCTTCCCGCCCTCTGTCCTGTAGGATAATGTCATGCCCTCCGGTGCAGAAAACACTGCCTCAAACAGGCTGTTGCTAAAATGCACTTTTCTTTTGATCTCACCCCACGGCGTGAAGTAAAAACTGTGATAGTTTTCCCTTCCCTCCCCTTCCGGGATCTCATACAAGCCAAAATAGTATCCTTCGAGCTTTCTGTCCGGCTGTTTCTGCCTGAGCAGATGTTCAATGCTCTGCTGGATCGTACCGATCCAGCCGCTGTCTACCAGTGCATAAGAAACCGGTTCCAGCAGTCCTTCCTGTGTGAGATAGCCGATTGCCGTCCCATAAGCTTCCTTCGAATGGCTGTCTATATAATGAAATAAGAGCGGTATCTTTTTTAAGCAGTCTTTCAACTGCATGACCTCGTGATAATTGATGACTTTTCTGTAATTCTCCGTGTACCCGGCAAGCGCTGCGATCTCCTCTGCCTCTTTGTCTGTCAGTGCTGCGCGCTGCATGATTTTTTCAAAGGTCACATCGATTCCTCCGACACAGATGCGTTCCAGACAGCGTTCCCCGAGAAGATGATATTCCGGCACACGCACCGCATATCTCGACACTTTGAGATATCTGCACTCGATGTCCAGATCATATTGTTTACAGAGCTGCTGTGCGGCAAGATACATCTGATAACCGTCCCTTGCCAGAAAGTAAAGCCGTTTTTTTCCACTTGGTAATGCCTCCTGCAAAACCCACAGCACAAACTCATAAAGTGTTGGTGCAAGCACACGCTCATAGATTTCTTTCTCGGATCTGGCTTTTTTATAAGATTGTAGTCTCTGTTCTCTGCGGTCGGTCGGATTCATAACTGCTATACTCCAATCTGGCATTTTCGGGTAACTGTTCTTTTTTGCACTTCCACCACGTCTCACCGCGTTTTAATAACGCAACGATCCCCGGTGGGATCAGACCGCCCACAACCGGACGGATCACATAGAGCCAGCCCAATGGAAACAACAGATGCATGGCTTTAAAATTCCGGTAGCGGAGTTTTGCCTCGTTGATCCGGAAGTGAAATCTTCGTTTCTGAAAAGACTGCTTGTCCTCCCGGTACGCAAACAGATATTGCTGAATGTTGTACCCCTGATAACCAAGCTGATGCAGACGCATGAATATCTCATAATCTTCACAGCGCAATGTTTCCGGGGAAACATGATAGCCCTCATTTTTTTCAAATAGTTTTCTGCGGTACATGACCGTTGGATGTATGAAGGGAGAAAACGGCAGATAGTCTTTATCGGACGGAAGTTCCGGCATTTTGCGTTCTCCCCAGATACCGTTTTCATCAAATAATCTCGTATTGCAGCCACACCACGCATACTCTTTGTGCTGCTCCATAAAATCATACTGCACCTGCAGACGCTCCGGCAGTGCGATATCGTCTGCATCCATGCGGGCAATGTATTTTCCTTTTGCAGCGCCAATACACATATTTAAGGAAAAAGCCAGACCGTGATTCTCCTCTTTTCCAATCAGGACAATCCTCTCGTCAAGCTTTTCTAATTCTCTGATATAACCTGCCACCTCCGGATCGGAACCGTCATCGTAAATGATGAACTCGAAATCCGTGAGTGTCTGGTTCAATATGGACTTTACTGCTTTTTGCAGTGCCTCTCTGTTCCACTGGTTGTAAACTCCCATGATCACAGAGACTTGTTTTTCAAACTCTGCCCCCATACGCTTTTATCGCTTTCTTTCCTGCGTCACGCTGATCTCCTGATAGACACGGCGCATTATTTTATCTGTTGCCTCTATGCTGAATCTTTCTGCTGTCCTTCTCCCATGCTCTCCCATTTCCCTGCGTAGCTGCCCGGACTGTCTCATACGGCAGATCGCATGCATGAAATCTGCCACTTTATCCGCCTGACAGACAATGCCATTTTCCAGATGACACATGTACTCCCTGCTTCCGCGGTTATCCGATGCGATCACCGGGACTTCACATGCCAGCGCCTCGATGGCTGCAATCCCTAGTCCCTCTCTCTTAGATGGAAATGCAAAGCAGTCTGCACTCTGCAGAACATCCTGCACATCATTGCGATAGCCTAACAGTCTGACCTGCTTTTCCAGATGATGTTTCTGGATCAGATGTTCTAATGTTTCCCTGTAAGGACCTTTGCCACAGATACTGTAATAAATGTTTTCGTCGTGTAACCGGGCAACTGCCTCGATCACGACTGCATGATTTTTATTTTCCACAAGTTCTCCCACCGAAACAATGTGAAATCCATCTGGCGGGATGTCCAGTTCTTTTCTTTTTATTTCTCTCAGTTCCGGTTTTTTCCGGAACTTCTCTATATTCACACCGACGCCCGGAATCTGTTCCACACATCCATGCTCTTTTAAACGAAAGCGGTTTGCTCTCTCATAATCTTCTCTGTTGATTGTAATGATCCGGTCGGTAAATGCTGCCAGAAACCTCTCTGCCGTATAGTAGAGCAGCCAGTTTTTCTTCGGTGCCCCCTCATAAAAATGAAACCCGTGTGCCGTGTATACAACATATGGTTCTCTTCCGGAAGCTTTTGCGGCAAGCCTTCCCACCACGCCACCCATTGGATTGTGGCAATGTACCAGACTGATCTGTTCTTTTCTGATGATCTGTTTTAACTGTAAAAATGCTTTTGTATTTTTTGTGATCTGAAACGGACTTTTTCTGATATCGATATGATGTAAAATCAGTCCGTCTCTTTTCAACTGGGTTTGATCGATATTGTAAATCGGATTTTCAAAATCGGATGCATAATGAACCGTATAACCATTCTCCTGTAAGATTCTCACATCATTCATTTCAAATTGCGGTACGAATCCGCTGATGGTTGTGATTATTAATGCATGCTTCATTTTACTTCATCCTGTCAGTTCTTTTTCCGGCGGTCTGCATGACACAGACCGCCTGTTATTCCTGCTTTTGCAGGAACTACCACATGTTCATTCTTTTCTTTTTATAAATCTTAAGATTCATAAAATTAGTTGTTAAATTTAACTTTTGCTCCGCATACTGCGATACCTGCTGCACAGATAAGCACAATAATTGGTGAAACAGGTGTTGTTTCTCCTGTCTGAGCTGATGCATTGTATGCAACAAATGCGATTGGAGAAAGAGATGTAAATGTAGCTGTTACAGTTCCGTTTCCAACTGAATCCGGGTTGATAACTTCCCAGCTTCCGTCATGTTTCTGATGTAAAACAGCGATTTTCTGTCCTGCTGTCACACCGTTAACAGAGAATGTCAACTGTGCTTTCTCGAAAGAAACAGGAAGAGTTACATCGATCATCTGTAAAACTTTAGCTGTAGGAGCTACGCTTGCAACTGCCTGTGTCTGAGCTGCTTCAACCTGAGCTGTTGTAACAGCTTTTACAGTTGGAGCTGCTGTGGAAGCCACGCCATCGATCACGATGCCGCCTTCTGCTACTGTAACGTTAGCGTAAGCAGTAGCCTCTGTTGTAGTTGTCTCAGATGTTTTGGTTGTTGGGCTTGTTGCAGCGAAAGCTGTTGTTCCCATAGCCATAACCATTAATGCTGTAAGTACGACTGCGATTTTTTTCTTCATAACTTGTTTTCCTCCTTTCCTCACGTATTCCATGTGGTTTCTATATTAAATAAGGAATTTTCCTTACTTAATATCCTCTGATTCTACCGGTTCGTAGAACACGTCAATGATGAGCTGATACAGCGCATCGTCATCGACATAAAATTCCTCATATTTATCTCCCATCAGTGTCTCACCCTGCATGGTGTACAAATGGTCGATATCAAAGTTGTATCCCAAAGCCTCAGAAGCGAGGTAAGTAAATTTTGTAATATCAATGTCTGTCACCATATATTTGGATATGGTGTTGTATAAATCCACTGCAATGGACGGATTTGTGATCGCCTTGTTTTTTGCCTGTGCAATAAACGTGGTCAGGAACTGTTTCTGGCGCTCTAAACGCAGGGAAGAACTGTTAAACACATTTTCATTTCTTCCGCGCACATACCAGTAAGCCTGATGTCCGGTCAGTGTCACTTCATCTCCCTGATGGAGATCCATATCGTATTCCGGGTATATGACATCATCTAAAACTGTCACCTGCACACCGCCAACCGCGTCGTTTAAAGCCGGGATAGCTCCCATGTTGATTGCCGCGTAACCGCTGATCGGAAGATTGTAAAAAAGTCTCGACACTGCCGCCACACTCCGCTCACAGCTTAACTCCATGCCGTCGCCGTAACCGTGCTGTAAAGTGATCTGCTTCGTATACTGTCCCATGTAAACACCGTCCTCATCGTAGACATCCACGAGTGCCATCGCATTGCGGTTGATCGCAATAATGGAAACGGATTTATCGTGCGGATTCATCACTGCCAGAAACATTGCGTCAGCCTGTCCGCCGCTCAGACCGTCTTTTGCCTTTTTTACAACATCGTCATTGTCAACACCCATGACGAGAAATGTCATGATATCTTCGTTGTAGGCATAGATCTGACCATTATAGCGGATCCATCCGTCCTGCCAGCCCTCTTCGGTTGATTCCGTGGATTCGAGTACCGGTGCTTCGCCGGAAATATTTTTTCTGATTCCACTTTTTCCAAGTGCCCTTAGCACTCCAAATGCGATAAGTGCAAAAAGAATCAGGCATATCAGTACAATTCCTACGATCTTTATGATTTTTATCCATGTTTTCTGTTGTTTTTTTGTCTGTTCTGTACTTTTTTGTTTATTCATTCAGCAAAACTCCCTGTACAAGATAACGCATGTTTTTCTCACCGGAAACACAGGTCGACAATGTGACAATGCGGTTGTCTGCATTGACTGTAACATCCTGCCTGATATTTGCACTCATATCGCGGATCTCAAAAATCTGATCCAGATAATTCTGAAAAATCTCCGGATTAGCAAGGTCGAAGTTATAGATCAGATGGATTGCATTGTATTTGTAAGCGGCAAAAATTTCATACACATAGGTTTTGTCTTCCGTATAGATATAGAAGTAAGGGTTTTCCTCAAACACCTGCTGGTCCTCAAAATTATGTAAAGATGCAAACATGCTTCCGTTTTTCATGTTGTGACCGTATAAAACAGTGTTCGGATCCGTAAAATCTTTCGTGTTCACGCTTTCCGTGTAAATGCAGCCCGGAAGCCCTTTTGAGCCGTCCATATTGTGTTCCAGATAATAGGCATCATCCGTTGGGTGCTGTAACACCGGGTAATCAACATTAGTTCCCGGCACATAGATCCAGGCATACACATCGCTGTTCTCTTCTTTTAATGCTGCGAAATCAATGTCTTTTTCCGGTATTTCAATTCCAAGGCTTTTTAAAACATCCGGTGCTTCTTCCGTTTCCGGCTCCGGCATCTCCTCAGTCGCCTGAGTCTGGGTGCTCTCATTTTCCAATAAGGCTTCGTAATACTCCTGCTGCTTTTTCTGCTGATATTTTTGGATTCCAATGATTATGAGACATATGATAAGAACGATACTGAAAATGATAAGCAGTATCTTCCATATGATATTTTTCTGATTTCTTTTGTTTTTCATAACTTTACCCTTATGCGTTATAAACATATTTTATTTTCGTGTTTTAAACATTTTCTATCATACACATGTCCGTTGATTATGTCAACAGAAGAAACTTACAGTTTTCTGACATATCTTACTTGTTTTTTGTTCAATATCACATTTAAAACGTATCTCGCACATACCTTTTAAACTCACTATTAAATTACGTTTCCATTGTGTTTTATTTCTACGTTTTTTTCGCAAGAATATGATACAGAGAATCACACACAATAAGAAACAAATGAGAAAGGGGAGTTTTTATGAACCGAAAAAGAGAAGCATATGACCGTTTAGCCGTTGGCGACCGCATTCGAAAAAAAAGAGTCCAGTTAGGATTTTCACAGGACGAGGTTGCAGAGAGAATAGACCGTGCACCGAAATACTGTTCAGACATTGAGCGTGGCACCTGTGGAATGTCCACAGAAACAATGCTTGCAATTTCTGAGTGTCTCGACATGAGCCTTGATTATATGATGTTCGGGGAACAGACAGACGAAGAGGCAAAACGACAGGAAAATGATGAACTTGCTGTGATCCATATTCTTTCCCGCTGCTCCAAGCAACAGCGTGATTATGCAATCCGGCTTTTGAAATTATATATTGCATCTATGCAGATTTCCCAGAATCCGTTATAATGAACCATGCGCCCGGTAATTCCAGGCAAATTTTTTTAGAATAAGAGGTACTCAAAATGGCTCTTGATGGATTTGTGATTTCCAATATCGTATATGAATTAAACCAGACAATTTTAAATGCAAAGATCAGCAAGATTGCGCAGCCGGAAAACGACGAACTGCTCTTCACCTGTAAAGGAAGTAACGGACAGTTCCGCCTTGCCATGTCCGCAAGCGCATCCCTGCCATTTCTATATCTGACCGGTCAGAATAAACCAAGCCCTATGACTGCGCCAAACTTCTGCATGGTACTGCGCAAGCATATTGCCAATGGCAGGATCGTAAAGATTTACCAGCCGCATATGGAGCGTATCATTCACTTTGATATTGAACATCTGGATGAAATGGGCGATCTCTGCCAAAAAACCCTGATTGTAGAGCTGATGGGAAAACATAGTAATATCATTTTCTGTAACAGTGACGGAAAAATTATTGACAGTATCAAACATATCTCATCGATGATGAGCTCCCTGCGTGAAGTGCTCCCGGGGCGCGATTACTGCATCCCTGCCACACAGGACGACCGCCTGAATCCGCTGGAAGTCACGGAAGAAGCCTTTATGGATATGGTTATGAAGAAACCGGTCTCCATTGCAAAGGCTCTCTACTCTTCTTTTACAGGCTTAAGTCCCCTGCTTGCCTCCGAAATCTGCCACCGCAGTTCCATTGACGGAGATATGCCGGTCGACTCGCTGGATGATGATGGCAAAAAGCATTTATTTAACAATCTCACATGGATTGCAGATGATGTAAAAAATCATACCTACAGACCGAACATCATTTTCAGGGGAAAAGAACCGATTGATTTTTCCTGCATTGAACTCACACAATTTTCGGACTATGAAGCGAAAAATTTTGATTCCATCTCGCAGGTTCTGGAGGAATATTATGCTTCCAGAAATGTGTATACCAGAATCCGGCAGAAATCCGTTGATCTGAGAAAAATCGTCTCCACTGCTTTAGACCGTAACCGCAAGAAATACCAATTGCAGGAAAAACAGCTGAAAGACACAGAAAAACGTGATAAATACAAAGTATACGGCGAACTGATCCACACTTACGGCTATGGTTTAGAGGAAGGTGCAAAGAAGTTAGAGGCACTGAACTATTACACCAACGAGATGATCACCATTCCGCTCGACTCTCAGTTAGACGCCAAGGGAAACGCGCAGAAATATTTTGACAGATACAACAAATTAAAGCGTACTTATGAGGCACTCATCAAGCTGACAGAGGAGACAAAGACGGAGATCGAACATCTCGAAAGTATCTCCACGGCTTTAGACATTGCCCTGACGGAAGATGATCTCGTACAGATCAAAGAGGAGCTGATCGAATTTGGCTATATCAAGCGCAAAAAGACGGATAAAAAAGCCAAAATCAAGAGCAAGCCGTTCCACTACCGCTCCTCCGACGGCTATGATATTTATGTTGGGAAAAATAATTACCAAAACGATGAACTCACTTTCAAGTTTGCAACCGGAAATGACTGGTGGTTCCATGCAAAAGGAATGCCGGGTTCCCACGTCATCGTAAAATCCAACAATGAAGAATTGCCGGACCGCGTGTTTGAGGAAGCCGGAATGCTTGCCGGATATTACTCCAAAGGACGCGAAGATGAGAAAGTGGAGATTGATTATCTACAGAAAAAAAATGTCAAGAAACCAAACGGGGCCGCGCCGGGATTTGTCGTGTACTACACAAACTACTCCCTGACTATCCATCCGGATATTTCAGGGCTGACGCTGGTTTCGGATTAAAAAATCGCAGGGGTACAACCCCTACGATTTTTTTATTTCCAGAATACCTTTCCTCCGAAATCTTCTGCCATTTTGATACATCCCTTGTAAGAAGCAAGATCATGATACTCATCCGGATTGTGTGCGTCTACACCTATAATAAATTCATTTCCATTTTCCACACCAAGTTTCACAAACCTGCGATCTGGATAATTGCACAACTCCCGGAAACCATTCACATTAATTTCAATTGGAATCTGCTCGTCTTTTAATCTGTCTGCAAGCTTTTTCATGTACTTTGTATACAATGCTTCATCTCCGGTGAAGTTTACGATATCCGGGTGTGCCACCATATTAAAATATCCGGTATCCAGTGCATTTGTCAGCAGATCTACATAGCTTTTCAGATGCATTTCATCCGTCCAGTTTTTCCTTACACTGATAAAACTTTCATTTTCATAGAAAAAATGCTGTGCCAAAAGCAGATAATCCATCGGATACTGTCTGATTTCTTCAATTGTCGGCTCGAAGATCCCCGGAAAATATTCCATTTCCAGTGCGAGGAAAATCGTGATATCCTCCCGATATTCTTTTTTCAAGGCCTCAATGGTTTTTACGTAGTCCTCCAACTGGGACATTGTCATGCGGATTCTTGAGACATATCCATTTTTGAATAAATAAGGGGAATGGTCAGAAAAGCCGATCACCTCAAAGCCTTCCTTAATTGCCTCCTCGACATATTCCCGTTCCTCTCCCACTGCATGCTGGCAGCGCACTGTGTGCGAATGAAAATTGCATTTTCTGTCTTTATAATCATTGATGTCAAAATCAAAATAACGTTTCATTCTACTTTACTTCCTTCATATTGATTTATCGAATGAGCAGTTTTGCAGTGACATTGTTCAAAATGGCGTGCTATTTTTTCAGGCGGAGCATCTCTGTATAGGCAAGCAAAAATGGTCCGACACCTTTGGCGTCATCTTTGACAACCGGCTCTGACATATAATAATCATAGGTTCCCGGCCGTCTGTTTGCGCCGCCTAAGCCTGCCACGAGACAGATTCCGCCCAGATGGAGGTTTCCATTTTCATCCGTGGAAAGATAGTTATCACAGATTCCATGAAAAGCCTTCTCACCGTATGCGCGATAGCTTTCCGACAAAAATCCAAGACGGACACCTTTTAAAAGTGCATATGCCATAATAGAGCTTCCACTTGTTTCGAGGTAGTTTTTGTCCATACCGCCGAAATTCACGACCTGATACCACATACCGCTCTCATCCTGATATTTTAACATAGCATCCATGAGTTCGACAAATATTTGTTTTAATTTTTCGTAAGATTCTCCTGCAGCCGATGCGTCTGTTTTGTCTAATGTATCGAGCAGTGCCATGGAAAACCAGCCCAGTGCGCGCAGCCAGAAGTTCTGACTCAACCCGGTGACTCTGTCGCACCAGAACATTGCTCTGGATGAATCATACGCATGATAGTATAATCCGGTCTTTGGATCTCTCATATTTTTTTCAACATTAAAAAATTGCTGGAAAATATCGTCATAATTTTTTTTGTCATGAAAACGGGTCTCATATTCCATATAAAACGGCTGACACATATACAGCCCGTCCAGCCAGACCTGATCCGGATAGATATTTTTGTGCCAGAAGTTCCCCTCTTTCGTGCGCGGCATCTGTGCAACCTGACTGTAAACAAGATCAATTGCTTTTCTGTATTTTTCTTTTCCTGTCAGGTCAAAAAGCTCAAACAGTGTTTTTCCCGCATTCACATTATCAATATTTAATTCATTGACATCATACCCCTCAATTGTCCCATCTGCATTCACTTTGCAGTCAATAAAATCATCTGCAAATTTCAAGTATTTATCCTCTTTCGTGATCGCATACATTTCCAGAATCGCTTTGATCATACATCCATCAATGTAATTCCATGTGGATTTTAACCCCTGCATGATTTTTTCGATGTTCCAGATGGGACGATCCGGTGTACTTTTTTCCATTAGTTCCTCAATATACTTTTCGATTTGATCCATAGTTCTTCTCCTTTTTTAACCTTCTATATCTAGGCGTTTGCGAAACTCATCTACTCTTCTTTCAATTGTTCAAAATCAACAAAAACATTCAAGACACGCTCTCGCTATGTGTCACTCGCAACGGTACTAAGAAGCCAGGCACAACTTACCGTTGTATCTGCCTTCTAAGTGCCGGCGGTTCCCCAATGTCTTTCATGTCTTTTGTTAATTTTTCACAATTCAATTTAGTTTTTCATGAGTTTCGCAATTGTCTACCTTCTATATCCATCATAATCAATGTTCTCCTGTTTGTAAATATTTTTTTGTAAGCGCTTACATATTTTAAAGAAATAATTGGCACTATTGCAAAAAACTGCATGTGTATTCCATATAAAAAATCACATACTATCACTGAACAAACAAAAAGAAATTTTTGAATGTTCTTAAAATAAACCAGAGCAGAAAAAAGACCTAAAAAACAAAGGAGGACTTACTATGTCAAATCGTTCATCTAACAGAGCAGCCGTTCCAGAAGCAAAGAGTGCCTTAGACCGTTTCAAATATGAGGTAGCAGGCGAGATCGGTGTACCATTAAAAGATGGTTACAACGGAGACTTAACTTCCAGACAGAATGGTTCTGTCGGCGGCTATATGGTTAAGAAAATGATTGAAGCACAGGAACAGCAGATGTCAGGAAAATAAATTTTCCCTGAACAAGAAAAGAACCTTGGATGATATGATCCAGGGTTCTTTCTACGTGTTTTATGAAGTTTTTACTGCTTCATTCGTTATAAATTTAATTTATTTCTCTGGTCTGCCAAAAACAGTTCCAGATAGTCTTTCAGGTTTTTATGATCCTCGCTGGAAAGTTCCGGGTCTTTTCCTAAAATATCCGCAACTTCCTCGCTTGCGCGCTGCATAATATAGGCATCCTGATAGATATCCGCAAGTGCAAACTGCATTTCACCGGACTGACGGATGCCAAAGAAATCTCCGGGGCCGCGCAGTTTCAGATCCTCACTCGCAATCTTAAAGCCATCGTTGGATTTATTCAAAATATCCAGACGCTTCTGCGATTCTTTAGAATCGCTGCAATTGACCATAATACAATAAGACTGTGCATCCCCTCGTCCAACACGCCCACGAAGCTGGTGAAGCTGTGCAAGACCAAAATGTTCCGCATTTTCGATCATCATAACCGTTGCATTCGGAACATTCACTCCAACTTCTACAACCGTAGTCGACACAAGCACCTGTATCTCATTTGCTGCAAACCGTTCCATAACGTCATTTTTTTGTGCAGGTTTCATCTGCCCATGTAAAAGCCCGATTTCAATCGTATCCGGCAGTTCCTCTTTCAGACGCTTCGCATAGTCTGTGACATTCTCTGCCTCCATGTTCTCGCTTTCTTCCACCAACGGACAGATCACATATGCCTGATGACCGGCAGCCACCTCTTTTTCGATAAACTGGTACGCTTTCGGACGGTATCTGGTGTCCACCACACAGTTTTTGATCGGCAGACGTTTTGCCGGCACCTCATCTACCACGGAAATGTCCAGATCACCGTATAAAATAATGGCAAGCGTCCGTGGAATCGGAGTTGCACTCATGACAAGAATATGCGGCTTTGTTCCTTTTTCTGAAAATGTTTCCCGCTGTTTTACGCCAAACCGGTGCTGCTCATCTGTGATCACAAGCGCAAGGTTCTGATAAATCACCTTTTCCTGTATCAGCGCATGTGTTCCGATGATCAGCGCATCCGGATGATCTAAAATCTCCTGATATGCCAGCTTTTTCTGTTTTGCAGTCATGGAACCCGTGATAAGAATCACTGGAAAATCCAGTCCAAATATCTCGCACATGCTCTGAAATGATTCGTAATGCTGTCTTGCAAGCACCTCCGTCGGTGCCATAATCGCAGACTGACAGCCATTGTGCGCAGTGTCTGCCATCGCCAAAAAAGCAATGATCGTCTTTCCGGAACCGACATCTCCCTGAATCAGACGCTGCATGACGTAGTCACTCCGCATGTCCGCCCGAACCTCTGACAATGCCCGCAATTGGGCATTTGTGAGTTTATAAGGCAGTTTTTCGATCAGTTGCTCCACAAAATCATCCGACTGGAAAGAAAACTGATTTTTCTCTTTTTCCTTCTTTTCCTTCTGATATTGCAGGTTTAAGATAAATAAAAAGAGTTCGTCAAACACAAGCCGTTTTCTTGCCTCGATCAACGTCTCCATATCGTCCGGGAAATGAATCTGTTTGATTGCATAATTATACTCACAGAGCTGATGCTTTTCCCGCAGTTCTGTCGGCAGATAATCCCGGAATAAATGTTCTTCCTCCAAAACAGACCGCTCTGCTTTCAGCATAAGCTGATTTGATAATCCTTTCGGCAAAGTGTAAACCGGAAGCAGCAAATGTTCCATCGCCTCATATTTTTCCGGCGTATAAATTGCCGGCTGCTCCATGACAAACCTTCCGTTTTTGTGCTGTACCTTGCCGTAAAACACATAATTTTCGCCCGGATGAAGGCTGTTTTTGATGTATGGAAGCCGAAACCACACCAGTTCCAGGCGTTTTCCCATGCCAGTGATCGAAGTCACCGTGATCTGCATGCTGCGCACTCTCTTCACAACCGGAGTCTGCCGGATCTGCCCTATGACTGCCGCAGTCTCCCCCTCCACCACTTCGTCAGGACGTTTGATCTCCGGGAACTGCACATAAGTTCTTGGGAAATAGGAAATCAGATCTCGGATTGTCTCAATATTTATTTTAAGAAAAAGACCGGCTGTTTTATCGCCGATCCCTTTCACTTCTTTTATGGATGAATTTAATCTCATACTTTTATTCTACGGAAATCACATAATAGTAAATTGGCTGTCCACCGTAATGTACTTCCACTTCTACATCTGGATATTCCTCTTCCACTTTTTCTGCGATCTCGTTGGCAGAATCCTCGTTCATTTCCTCGCCATAGTAAATACTTAAAATTGCAGAATCCTCATCGATCATTTCACCGATCATCTCAAGAACCGTTTTCTCCATGTCTGTGCCAACGGAAAGAATTCCCTTGTCACCGATTCCCATGTAGTCATCCTGTTTGATCTCTTTGTCATCGATCACAGTATCGCGGACTGCATAAGTCACCTGACCGGTCTTAACAAGCTGAATCTCCTCACCCATACGCTCCGCATTGTCTTCCGGTGTGCTGTCCGGAATATAATTGACAAGTGCTGTAATGCCCTGTGGAATCGTCTTGGTAGGAATTACAATAATGTTCTTATCCTCTGTCAGGGAAGCTGCCTGATTTGCTGCCATTATAATATTTTTATTATTTGGAAGAATGAAAATATTCTTTGCATTCACTTTCTCGATCGCATTGAGCATATCTTCTGTACTTGGGTTCATGGTCTGTCCACCCTCGATGATATAGTCCACGCCCAATCCACGGAAAATCTCATTGATGCCATCTCCGATACTTACCGAAATAAATCCCATCTCCTTTTCCTCTGCTGGAACTTCCGGCTCATTTTCCTCTGCTGCTTTGATCTCATTCTCTGCATTTGCAGTGCTCTGCATCTCTTTCTCTTTCATTGCAGAAATCTTCTCATCACGCTCTAAACGCATGTTCTCAATAATAATAGTTGTAAGGCTTCCGTAAGTAAGACCTCTCTGCATTGCCATACCCGGATCATTGGTATGTACATGTACTTTCACGATCTCATCATCTGCAACTACAACGATAGAATCACCGATGGACTCTAAATAGCTCTTAAACTCTGTCTCCTGATTCTCCGTGAACGGATGCTCTAACATGATCAAAAACTGTGTGCAGTAAGTAAAGGTGATCTCCTGCTCTGCCTGTGCGTCAATATAAGGATTAGAAGCTGTGCCCTGACTGCTGCTTCCTGTAGAAACTGTCTCAACCTTGTAATCCACTTCTTTGCCCATAAGAGCATCAAATGCACCTTTTAATACCTGCATTAAGCCCTGTCCGCCGGAATCCACAACGCCTGCCTGTTTTAAAACCGGAAGCATATCCGGTGTCTTGCTCAGAACATGGTCACCCTCTTTGATGATCTCCTCACAGAAATATGCGAGGTCGTCTGTCTCCTCTCCTAACTCGGCAGCTTTATCAGACATTCCTTTGGCAACCGTAAGTATTGTTCCCTCTTTCGGTTTCATAACTGCCTTATATGCAGTCTCGGTTCCCTTCTGAAATGCATCTGAAAGAATCTGTACGGTCAGTTCATCATGTTCTGCGATCACCTTTGTAAAACCACGGAATAACTGGGATAAAATAACACCAGAGTTACCTCTTGCCCCACGTAATGATCCGGAAGAAATTGCTTTTGCCAATGAAGCCATGGTTGGATTCTCAATCGCTGCAACTTCCTTTGCTGCTGACATAATTGTCATTGACATATTCGTTCCGGTATCTCCATCCGGAACAGGGAATACATTCAGCTCATTGATCCATTCCTTCTTAGCCTCTAAGTTGTTAGCTCCTGCCAGAAACATTCTGGCAAAAAGTTCAGCATTTATTGTAGTGACTTCCACTTTTAAAATCCTCCTTAATCAATGACACGTACGCCTTCAACGTAAATGTTAATCTTCTCAATTTCCATTCCAGTGAACTCCTCCACTTTGTATCTGACTGTCTCGATCAGATTATCGGTCACTGTACTGATGCTCACACCATAAGAAACGATCACATGAAAATCGATTGTAATTTTATTATCTTCATTCACAGACACGTTAATACCATGTGTCAGGTAATCTTTCTTCAATAATTTTACCAGTCCGTCTTTCATATTGACAGCAGCCATGCCTACGATTCCGAAACACTCTACCGCAACAGAACCTGCATATAATGCAATTACTTCAGGGTCTATCGTAACCTTACCTAATTTGGTCTCCATCTGTCCATTCATACTCATTAACCATGCCTTTCTTTATATTTGTAAGAAAGCCACTGACTGACCAGTTTTCTCTCTCACACATAATAACGCTAGTTTAGTGTCTATTATAACCGCTTTTTTCCAAAATTCATAGTCATAAATTACATTTTTTATATTTTTTTTAATTTTCACTTGCAATATCTTTTTTTTTCTGATAGAATAAATCATGTTGTGAGCCTGTTCATACATATAGGCTTAGAAAGATGCGAGGAGGTGCAAAGCAAATGGCAAATTGTGCAGTTTGTGGAAAAGGCAATCATTACGGAATTAAAGTAAGCCATTCACATAGAAGATCAAATAGAGTTTGGAAATCAAACATCAAACGTGTTAGCTGCAAAGTTAACGGAACACCTAGAAAATTATATGTATGTGCTTCCTGTTTGAGATCCGGAAAAGTTGAGAGAGCTTAGTCTTGAAACGTAGAGAACTGCAATTGCAGTTCTCTTTTTTTAATCGGAAACCTGCAACGTAACTTTCCGATTTTTAAAAATGCTCCGCAAGGATACGAATTTCAAATTATTTCATCCCATAACCGTCACTGTACACTGCTCTGTTCATGTACGGAAATCCAACGATACCGCACACTAGTACACCGAATAATAAGTTTCTGATACATTGACGCCGGATGAATTTATTATTCGGTGTACTAGCAACCACAAAAAAGATAATATCCAAGCAGGATACAGCCGATCATAATTAAAATCCCACAGAAATCGCCCGGGATCAGAAACATCGCAAGCATTCCAAGCCCAAAAAAGAATAACGCAAAGCCTATGATACGTTTCATACGGACACCAAAAAAGACATATATCACTATTAATATATGCCTTTTTGTATACTCATATCCTACTACTTTTGTATTAATTTTTTATTTTCAATATATATTACACTGTCTGCCGCCTCATCCAATTCATCACTATGCATGACAACCAATATTGTTTTTTCTCCTTTCAATTTCCGAATGTATGCCACCACATTCTCCTGTGTTTTCTTATCCAGATTTGACAAAGGTTCATCTAAAAAAAGAATCGGGCTATTCAAGCCAAAAACTCGTAACAGCGCAAGTTTTTGCTGCTGTCCGTAACTTAAATTCACAGGATTGCTTAAAATTTCCTTATCCGAAAAATCTACCTGTAATAAATGCATAAGTTCTTTATCAATAGGAATCTCATACATGTTTTTCATAAAATCTCCATCAACTGTAAAGATTGGATAGGTTAAAAATGCTGCCTCATCCATTTCATCGGTAAGTATGAACCCACCTCGTGAAAAAGATAATTTAACGTTTCCAAACAGTAAATTCAAAAACATACTTTTTCCGCTTCCATTTTCTCCCTTTATTACATATAACCCACCCTTTTTTATTTTGAGTTTATCAATATGAAACAGAAAATCTGTTTTTTCCTTTCCTTTATAGAAATCATACTTTTCTGTGAAAAAAAGATTTTCTGTATTTGTCATATATTTTTTTGTTTCTTTCGGAATCTTTGCATCATCTGATAATTTATCAATACGTGCCACATGTACCATATTTGCCCTGTATCTCATCAAAATAGCACATGCTGTAGTAATTGGATCAGAGAAATACGCCATATATTGATACATCATCAGAAATTCTCCAATCGAAATCTTTTGATTCAAAACTAAATTTCCTCCTATAAACAAAAACACCACTAAACACACCTGATCCAATATATTGGGAGCCTGTCGGCATAAACATTCTAAAAAACGATACCTTAAAACATGTTTTTCATACGGAACAATATTTTGTTTATATTCATCTGCAAAGAATTTTTCTCTATGTAACGCATTGATTCCAATTTTATTTTCGATAATATTTCGAATACCATTTAAATATCTATCCTGCTTTACCATAACATTTTTTTGCATATCAAATAGCGGTTTCGAAATATTAAGGGAAACAATTATTAAAACGATTCCATATACGATAAAAAAAATGCCCAGATAAATATTGGTCATAAAAACTACTGCAAGGATTCCACACACGTAAATAAAACAACTAATTAAATTCAGATGTATTTCTTCATATAAATCTCCATAAGCAGCACAACTGTTTGAACACACATTATAATAATATCCTTTGTCCTCATCTGCATATACAGACTGATTCATATTTAATATGTCTTTTGCCGCCTTTATCTGCAATCTAAATGTATTTTTTATTCCAATCTTAATCGGGTTGTATGTAATAAAGTAAAACTTCATTATCATCAGCAGACTTGTAACTCCGAACGTAATCATAAACCATGGCAGTATCTTTTCTTTATTATTCGCCATTAGAATATCATCTATAAGGTAACTCAGCAATTTTGGAATTAACAATGTCAAAAAAGATGTCAGTATCATCATCAGAATTTGCAGCGGATATTTTTCTAATTCTTTTGTTTTCATTTTTCACAGGCTCCTTAAGCTTTCTGGATTTATTTAAGAAATATGTTTAATATAAGAAATCAAAATATTCTTTAATTCATATTTTTCATATGTACATGCCCCAGCTCTCAAATTGTATTGTATTATGCACCCACCCAAACATAATGGTAATATATTGCATTTTTTGCATTCTTTGCGAACAGAAAACATTTTTTTATTTTCAATATCGACATCAAAAAAATATTTTTTCTCTTGATCCATAGAGCCACTGCAAAAAGTACAGTAACCTTCTGGACTAATTGCATATGCATTTCCATATGGAAATTTGCATGGTGTACTTCTAGGAACTGGCAGTTCGAATTTTCCTTTTTGTTCAGACCATAATAATTTTATTTGATATGCCACTTCTGCATACTCTTGTACAGAAAGCATTTCAAATGAATCATCTTGATGATATTTAATTGTACGATTTGGATTAATTTCAATTCTTTCATTACCAAACTTCTCAAATATATATTTATGTAATGCTATGATTTCATCTTTATTTTCTTTGCAAATATTAGTCCGAAGCAAAACTTTTGCTTGTGAGAAATTCATTATATTCTCAATAAGTTCAATCTCCTCTTTAAAATGGAAATGGTCGGACACTCTAAGTCTATCATGTGTTTTTTCAAGTCCGTCAAACGTAAGCTGTATTGACGAAAACTTTACTTTTTGTAATAATTCTTTACTTAACATTGAACCATTAGTAGTTAAAAATGCCTTATACACAATTCCAATTTTATCTGTAATCTTTTTAATATTTTCATCCAAATAAATTAAAACAGGTATATTTAACAACGGTTCTCCACCAAAATAATGAATATTAATCCCCTCAAATATGTTATCATTTAAAATTCTGTCAATCTTTTCTATAATCATGTTTGCAACTTCTGTAGTCATCAATTTTTCATTTTTATTCTGATAACAATATACACATGAGAAATTACAATAATTAGTTAGTGCAATTGTAAGTTCTAACTCTTTCTGTCTCTTTTGAATATTATGATTTATTTCTCTTTCAAGCAATGCAATCTCATCTTCATTATCATCAACCCAAAATCGGTTTACTCTTAAATATTCTCTTTCTTCTTCCGTAAATATGTCATTGTTTATTTGTATTAAACCGTTGTTATTAGTATTAAAAATGTATTTTTGATTTTCATATTCAAATCTATAATTAAAAAGAGATTCTTTCATTTTTTTATTGCTCCCAAAATTTTTAAGGGATTCCAATATATTAGAATCCCTTCTTTTTTATTAAAACTGTACACCATTGCAACACAAATCTATATGTTTTGAATCAGGTTTTTCTTTGATGACCTCATTTAAAATCTTCATTCTGCTACCTCCTTTTTTATTTGTTAAGCTTAACATGTGATTATTATATCTATGTATATATCAAAAAAACACGTCAGAATTGGAAAAAATATATTTTCCAATTCTGACGTAGTTTTTTTTAATTATCAGCGTTAATATTAGTAAAAAATTTAATACACAAAGGAGAACATGTTAAATGAAAAAATTTCAAAAATTAATATTTACACTTTGTCTTACACTATTTTCACTTAATATCTTGTTATCATTTTCTTCAAAAAAATATGAAGATATTCCCTGTCCAACTCGTATCGAAAATGATGTTGATATAAATGAAATAGCCTAAACAATCTCAATATCAGACTGATAAAACCTCTGATATCCATTTTTCAGTTTTTCTGCCAAGATGTTATCCTTGCGTGCCAACGCAAGATAATACGCCTGGCGATACTGCTGTTTTCCAATATTATAATATTCTTCTTGTAATTCATTTTCATATAAATTTCTATAAATCCAGCTCATATCATTAATTGCGATACATAATTTATACCCATAATCATATTTTAAGGACAATTTTTTTACACATTCAGTCATTTTAATTGCAGCATGATACTTTTCTTTTCTTCCTAATGCATATGCCAGATTACGTAAAATTGTAATTTTTAATTGAATACATTTTTCACCACTGATATAACCATTCTGAAAACACTTCAACAGCATATTATAAATTTGGATCTCGCCCTCCGGATTGCCTGTTCTGGCATTACATGCCGCAATATTCATAAGAATAATTATTTCATGCTCTGTATAGGGATATACTTCAGCACAACTTTTATGTAAAAAAATTTTATAATCCGGTACTGTCAGCATCAATGCATGCTCCAGATATAATTTTTCTGTCTCAGCGCTTATTTTTCCATTCCCATGATCAATAATCGCTTTTATGCCCTCTACATACTGTTTATTTTCCGGTGTATCTCCAATGTTCTCCCTCACATTCCCCAAAATCGAATCAGCAAGCTGATAATCAAACTTTGCAATCGCATTTTCAATTGCAGCCACATCATCCAGCAGATCAACATCTTCCCCACTACACACTGCATAGAACTTGTCTGTGTTTCGTTCCAGACGCTCCATAATTTTTTTATAAGTGTCACCCTTTATCTTCGTTTTTCCTCTTTCAATTCTAGAAAAAGTTTCCACTGAGCAGATGCCCTCACTTATAGCTTCCTGCGAAAGTCCCACTGCTTTTCTTGTCAATCTGATAACATCATTTGCTCTGTAATTTGCCAATTTAATTTCTCCAAACAGTATTTGTAGATTTCTTCTTTTTCTTCTTTCTTCCCCATAACGCCAAAAACAACATATGCCATAAAACATTCTCTTTTACATTCATCTTGCCATTCACGATTCTTATCTATACTATTCTGGACACAACTCAACACCTGTGCTTTTAAGAAATGCAATTCGCCAACATATTGCATACTCCGACCCACTGAAATAATGTCCAATGCTCTTTCTATTGATGCTAATGCCCTATTATATTTTTCTAATGCAATCTCATATTTTACACAATCTACCAGAAGTGGAATTTCTATTTTTTCCTGTTGTTTTAAACTATAAAACTCTGTCACAAAATCCATAATTAAAAATAATTCCACTTCATTACATTCGCATTTTCGGTCATTATATGTTATATGCATACGAATCAATTCTATTTCAACAGAACTATACAACCTTCTGCTGACACAATTTTCCAATAAATAGTCTGGTATCGTATAACGTATCGCCCGCAATAGCAATGCTGAAAGTTTCTCTGTTATTTCATTTTGAGCAATTAATATCCGGCACTCCATATAACAGCAAAATTGTTCATGTACTTTTCCCTCTGCTGGCATATGTTGTCTGTATAAATTAATTTTTTCTTTTGCCTTTATATAATTTTTTTCTTCAATATTCTCATTAATTTCAATTCGCAATTGATTCAGATAATAATCTTCCGCATTTAAAATCAATTCAAAGCGTGTAACTTCACGTCCGATTCTGCCAAGCAGCATTTCACTTGTAAGCGAATCTAATTCCCTGCTTCCCTGTTCAACGCGCGACAAAGTCGACTGCGAACAAATCCCCGAGCACACATCCAATAAACTTAAGTGTTTTTTCTCTCGTGTACGATATAACAAAACACCTAATGTTTGAAAATCCATTAAAATTATTCCTCTTTATTGACAGAATCACTTAAAATCTGCTCCATCTCTTTTGCTGCTGTTTTCTTTGCAACTGAATCATCTTCTGATTCTTCCACAACATTCTCTTTCTCACCTTTTGATGTGAATTTGTTCACAAAGTCCGGCACCATATCCAGCACTTTCGTAAGTCCATCCTGATTTTTGATGTTGACAAGCTTGGTTGTTCCATTCTGGATCACTAACACAGCGCTCGGTGTGATCTTTCCGCCCATACCACCGGCACCATTGTTTTTCTTCTCCTGGCTGAACGCTCCGGCTGCCACGCCAAAGGAAACATCCACCAATGGTAAAATAATGGTATCACCGATATGGATTGCATCACCAACCACCGTTTTTGTTGTAATAAAACTGTCCATTCCCTTGAATAAAGATTCTACTGTTGTATGAAAACTATTGTCTCCCATTGTTACTGCCACCTTTCTATTTTTGTTCTATTTGTAATGATAAAATATTATGTTTTTGTCTGTCCGGTATCTTCACCGTTACTGATCTCTGCATAAACGTTTCGTTCTTCCGAAACTGTTTATCTCTTATCCAGTATTTTTTTCAAAAAACACCTCAGATCCTTATCTGCCACAATTCGAATAAACGTGATCAGCAGGAAGATCAATTGGATTCTGCCCTTCATATCATAACTGCCCCTGATATAATATGATTCAGACTCAAAATCAGGGAATATATGAAAGTCATACTGATACAAAAAAGGCATCATGCACAAAATACCTAACACCTGTCCGGTAAGCGCCGGATCAGCCAGCGCAAACGTCAGTTCTGTATGGATTTTCCGAAAGCCAAAATGTTTGAGCAGATATAATAATTCTTCCCACAATCGCCTCACAGCATACTGATTTTTCGTGTCCGCCACAATCTCTTTGACTTTTACCACGAACTCTTTGAAACTGATCAGCCTCTTTTGTATGCCAATGAAAAAATTCTTGATTTTTTTCATGAAGCTTTTTATTTTATCCCACATCCGCATGAAAATATTTTTTCCGGATGGTCGGGAATTTTTATCGGATGATTTTCTGTTCTGCTTACCCTTGTGAGAATCTACCTCTTGATCCTGCTCTGGCTTAATCGGAGTTTTCTCCGATTTATCTTCTTCCCCGGCAGCGGAAACAAGATCAGAAACAACCTCTTCCACCCCGTCTTTTACTTCAGGAACAGCTTCCTCCTCCAGCTCTTCTTCCGATACTCTCTCTTTTTTCTTCGGACGAAAGCCAAATATCCGGACTTCGCCGTTCAATTCCTGCTCCTGAAACGTAAAATCATATCGGAATATCGAACATAACCAGCTTATTTTGCCCTCTGCGGTAATATTGTTATCGACTGTTCCTTTCACGGAATAACGTACCGGTACAAACAATAAGACTGCCAGCAGAAAAAGCATGATTCCAAGAATCACCAGCAGCACAATCCCAATGATTTTTAAGATTGTGAGTAACACGGCGGTCATTCTGCTTTTCTCCTCCTTTTTTCCCTGAGATATGAAGCCACCTCAAATGCCCCGGTCTGGCGGTAAACTTCATCGATCACAGACGCAGCGACTTCCACTGCCTCATCATATCCTTTTGCCAATCCAATAACATATAACTGCTTCTTCGGGTAGCCCTTTTGCAGCAGTTCATGCGAAGGAATGATATCTAATAAATTCTTCTCACCTGATGCCAAAGTGATCACGTAAATATTAATCTGCCCTGCATTATGACGAATTTTCCATTTGATCTTATTTGTCTTATGTACGATGCTCTCACCTACGTATAAATCGTCATACCATTTCATGCGAATCCTCACATTAAAAGTACTTGTGGCTGCCCCACAAATTGTTTTTCTTCAACTCCAGATATTCATTATAAGCTTTCTCTAAAATCTGCTTCTCATTCGCAAATTTGAGCAGATGGTAAGCCTCATGATATTTGTAATATCCGGAATCAACAAAATATTCCTCACGCTGTGGTTTGCTGTAATAACTGTCTGCCATCATCAGATACCAGTGTACTTCCTTCTCCACGGTATCCTCCGGCACGGTAAACGTATACTGGCTCTTTCCAATATACTTAATGATACTTGCCGCCGCTCCTGTCTCTTCTAACACTTCACGAGTTGCAGTATCCCTGAATTCTTCCCCATCTTCCACAGTTCCTTTCGGAAGAACCCAGCCCTCATATTTATTCTTATAATTCTTATATAAGAGAAGTATCTTACCACGGAATATTACCACACCACCACAACTTGTTGCCTCGATCATTGCAATACCTCCTGATGTGGTTTTTTGTTATAAGTATAATACTTTTCGTTTTTTCATGCAACCAATACTGAAATATCTTTCCTGCCCCGTTTACTGATAATATGCATCAAAAATCTTTTTTGCGATTGGAACTGCATACTCACTGCCTGATCCGGAATCCTCCACGATAACCGCAACTGCGATATCTTCCTTGTCCTCACGGTGGGCATAACCCACAAACCATGCATGGGAAGCCTTTGAGGACGTTGAAAACTCTGCCGTTCCTGTTTTTCCCACGGCAGTATAACTCTGCCCCGAGAGACGTTCTCCGGTTCCATCCTCCACAACTTCTCTCATGAAGGTCTGCATTAAAGATGCATCCTCCGTTGACAAAAGTGTTCCATATTCTGTCGGTTCATATGCATCAACCACGATACCATTATAATTTTCCGTGTGATCGATCAGATAAGGGTTCATAAGCACTCCGTCATTGGCGATTGCTGACACAACAAGCGCCATATGCATCGGTGTCACCAGCGTTTTTCCCTGCCCGATGGACGTCTCTAACACCGTAGACACATCTGCATCCGCATCCAGCGAGAAACTGCTCTTTGAGGATTCAAACCTGAGTGGAAGGCTCGTATTAAAGAGCATGCTGTCGCACAGCTCTGTAAAAGAATCCGGATTCAGAGTAAGACCTAACGATGCAAACGAAGAATTACAGGAATCGGCAAATGAGCCGATCAGATCTTCCTGTCCGTGTCGCTTGTTTTTGTAACAGTGAATGACAGAATCCCCCTCTGTGAATTTACCATTGCAGTCAAAGGAGTAATCTTCATAATCACTGTTTTCATGTACATATTCCAATGTCGTAAAAATTTTAAACACAGACCCCGGCGGATAAAGTCCCTGCGTCGCACGGTTTAGCAGCACAGAGCTCTCACTGTCTTCTGCTGTCAGTTCATCCCAGTCTTCTGCGATATTATTTGGATCGTAATCCGGTTTTGACACCATGGCAAGTATTTTCCCGGTCGATGGCTCCATCACGACAATGGCTCCATCATATTTTCCTAATGCCTCGTATGCCGTATCCTGCAGATCATAATTTAACGTTGTCACCACATTGTCACCAATGTTCTTCTCTCCCTGAAGTTCATTGACCACTTTCTCCAAAGTCATCGTGTGGGAGCGCAGCAGGTTAAAATTGGCAATCGATTCCAGTCCGGACTTTCCGTTGGTAGAGAAACCAACGACATGCGCAAACATATTGGCATACGGATAATATCTTGTCTCGGTCCCATCCGTATCTGTGATCGTTTCTGCGAGTATGCGGCCATCGGCAGAAATAATTTCGCCGCGCGTCACCTTCCTTGCAAAAAGATCCTGTCTTTTATTATAAGGACTATTGATAAAATCTTCACTTTTTACAAACTGGAAATATGCAAAATATCCCATCATGCAGACAAAAAGTACAAGAACTGCATAGGTAATGACCGTAAATTCCCGGTTGTTTTTACGAGAGTTTTTCGATGTCTGCGTTTTCGAATCCGGTTGTCTTTTTTCTGTTTTGTCTGTTTTTCCTGCTTTTAGACGCATTTATCTCTCCTTCATCCTGTCTCAAAATATACAATCCCTGAATCACTGCAAAAATGATCATAGAACTTAACAGGGAACTTCCTCCGTAACTCACAAGTGGAAGCGTCACTCCGGTAGACGGAATAAACTTTGTGACGCCTCCGATTGTCAGGAATACCTGAAATGCATAAATCGTTCCAAGTCCGAGTGCCACAAGTTTATAAAACTGATCTTTCATCTGCATCGCAATATTTAAAAACATCAGAAAGCAGCTAAAACATACCATGATCAGGCACAGTGCAAAAATACCGCCAAGTTCCTCTGAGACTGCTGAAAAAATAAAATCCTGTTTTACGACCGGTATTTTATCCGGCAGACCCTGATATAATCCCATTCCAAACCATCCGCCTGTTCCAATGGCAAACAGTGACTGCGAGATCTGGTATCCCTCCTTATCGATATATGCCAGCGGATTCTGCCATGCTCTCACCCTCACCCGGATATGGGAAAAAAGATGGTAAGCCACCACAGAAGCTGCGCTTCCGGCGGCAAGTCCGCCCGCAAAATAAAGCAGTTTTTTCGTTGCAACATAAAGCATGACCACATAAGTCACGAAAAACAACAGTGCTGCACCGAGGTCGCGGGATGCCACAAGGATCAGCACATGGATCGCAGCGATCACCGTTGTCACACACACACGTTGAAAAGAAGTATCCTGATATAACATGCCCGCCACAAAAAATACAAATAAAATTTTTACGAACTCACTCGGCTGGATCGAAATTCCTGCAATAGAGAGCGAAATTTTAGCTCCATAACTTGTATTTCCGGCGATCGTCACAACCAAAAGCGCCAGGATCCCAACGATTGCAAATAACCAGTATAATTTCCGCACAAATCCAACCCTGTTGATCAATACCGGGATGATGAGCGAAAATATCATCGACACCAGTGCTATAAAATATTGTTTTCTGGCGCTGTCAAAAGAAAGCCTTGTCAGCATGATAAACCCGATCGTCAAAAGCATGCACAGATTGTTCGTCAAAAGTCTCGATGATCTGCTGTAAAACAATTGATAACAGGTCTGTATCATCGCCAGAAGTACCGCCTGCGCCGCATAAAAAATCAGCATACTGATATCCTCCGTCACCAGATAGATCACCGCAAAGGCATCAAAGTGGATCAGAAAGATTGCTGCGCACTGTCTGCTTAAAATATGTTCTCTTTGTTCCGGTTTGATTTTCTGACGAAATGCCGCAAAGCACTCGTACGTATAAAAAGCAAACATAAAGATCATGAAATATTTTGATATTTCTATGATAAGATTCGTCATGTTTTACTCTACTCCTCTTTTATAATGACCATTGGTATACTCCCCCTGGTACACATCTGCGAGGTTTTTTCTTCCCTCATAAAATACAGTCTCATAAATCGCAAGGATCTGCCGCACTTCCTCCTCACTCTCCACTGTAAAGTTCAGTCTGAAGTTGGAAAAATCTGCTTTTTGCAGCTCCTTCCCATAGCCAAACAACATCAATGGCGTCGTATTATAAATGGTATTATAACATTCCATACAGTTATTTTTGACCGGGAAAAATTTTCCATAGCGGTCTTTTAAATATGTTACTACGGATGTCGTATCACATTTTCCGGTATTGGCATGCACACACTGCGCCGATGTCATCAACGGGAGATATCCATAAAGTACCACCTCGCTGTCTGCATTATCCCTCTTTTTCAGTTCTCCACGATTTAATTCGTAAGGTGCCGTCATACGGATTGGACAAAACTCACGCAATATTTCCTGTGCCCTGTGATTGTAAGTATAAAGCCCCTGATCCAGGATCATTGGCATCTGCGGCAGATACCTGTGTACAAACCAGGCTGCATCCAGACTCTTTACCACCACTCCATCCACAGAACAGCCGTTCAGTTTTTTCAGGGATCCCAGATAAAAATCCGAGGTATTTTTCCGAAAAACAGATGGAAACACATAATATGCCTTTTTCCCCGCCGCATGGATTTTTGCAATATCCGCTTTTAATTCTTCCCACAAATCCTTTCTGCGGTAGCAGGCCTGATTCAGATAAATATCAGAAACCAGTTCATTCTCCAAAAGCGGCTGTAACTGACATCTCTGCTCTGTCAGAGCAGACAAATATTTCTCTGGTGTACCGGCTGTACTCTCCTGCGCCTTCATTCCGGCATAATCCACCTGTTCCACCTCCCTGCGGAACTGTTCCACACAAAGCTTTTCCAGTCCTTCTAACGCATCTCTTCTGAGCTGGTTTAAGGATTTCATCGGAAGGAAAATGGCATCCCTCATCGCAATGGTAAGATTCTCAAACTCAAACGGCGTGTTTCCTGTTTTCTCCATGTTCTCACGTACCTTTTCCATGGATAAAGGCTGCTTTAATGCAGGCTGTACCACATCACCGCATGCTGTATAACGAAGATCGCCCATTGTCACGTCCAGTATAGCAGACGAATCTTGGGATAATATTAAATTTCCATTGATTTTTTCTTTTATTTCACCACGGCAAAAATCTTCCCTGACTTTCTCCTGAAGCGCTTCATTTCCTTTTGCATGGTTTGGTTTCTGGAACGTAATCATATCTTTTCCATTATGTTTCTCATAATAACCCTTCGTAAAACCACTCCGGTTTCCAAAGTCATAAAGCTTTTGCATATCCTCTTTGGATACATGATAGTCTTTCGCACCATATTCGAAATATCGATCCATATATCTGCGATAGACAGACACAACACCGGCAGCATATTCTGCCTGTTTCATTCTGCCTTCAATTTTAAACGAGAAAATACCGCTCTCTGCAAGCTTTGGGATATCCTCGATCGTGCAGAGATCTTTCGGGCTTAACACAAATGGCTCACAGGCAATTTTTTTCCGCTTCGCATCGTAAACTTCATAGGGAAGCCTGCATGGCTGCGCACATCTGCCGCGGTTTCCGCTCCTGCCTCCAAGCATACTGCTGAGCAGACACTGTCCGGAATAACAGTAACACAATGCTCCATGCACAAAACTTTCGATCTCGATATCCACATGATCGGCAATATCCTTAATCTCCGCAAACGACATCTCACGCGCTGTCACGACTCTTGTTGCGCCAAGCTCTTTCATCATTTCCGCACCATAACGGTTACAGATAGTCATCTGGGTACTTGTGTGAATATCCATTTTCGGAAAATACTCACGGATAAACTGAAAAGCCCCCATATCCTGCACGATCACAGCATCTAATCCCTGCTCATAATATGGGCGCAGATAGTCATATAACTGAGCTTCTAACTCTTCTTCTTTCAACAGCGTATTTACGGTAAGATAGAGTTGTTTTCCATGAATATGCGCTTCGTCAATTGCACGGAGCAGTTCTTCCTCGGAAAAATTATTGGCATATGCCCTGGCGCCGAACTGTCCGCCACCCACGTACACAGCGTCTGCCCCTGCATTTAGTACCGCCCTGAAAATATCATACGAACCGGCCGGTGCTAATAATTCTAACTGATTTTTTTTCATCTTTTCACCTGTTTATTTTCAAACCTGAACATTGTCTATAAGGAAAAAGGGACGATAAAATCGTCCCCGTATCTATTCTTCTTTTTTTGCGTTCTTTTCTTCTCCGTGCTTCTTTGCACCAGGAACTTTTCCAAGCAGGGCATCCTCTAAAGAAGCCTCCAGTTTTGTTTTGTTTAACAGAAGTTCTTTGTTCGCAGCCTCTAATTTGGCTTTGCTCAACAGAAGTTCTTTATTCTCAGCCTGCAATTCTGTCAGAGTCTTCTCATCGCTCTCGGTTTTAATCTGGTTTGAGATCAGATCATGCTTCAGATTATAAATCTCACGATCCTTCATCTCAATATCCTGTTCTAACTTCTCCACCTGTGCTTTTGCCTTAAAATAATCATCCGCAATATTCAACTGTAACAGAGTTGCCTTCATATCCGTTGGAAATCTCCGATAGTCTTCCATGGAATCAAACTCATTTATTTTATTGTTGATATAAGCCGCTACTTTCTGTAGGTATTCTTCTCCCTCATAGCCGCTTAAAGTATAAACTTTACCGCCAATGATCACTTCAGCACTGGACTTCTCAGACATAACGATCTCCTCCCGGCAGGCTTTTGCCTTTCCCAATATACGTACAAGCTATAGTATATGTTATATATTATATAAGCAAGATATTGTAAAAGCAATAACAACTTGCACTATTTTTCAATTCCAAAATGCTGATAGGCAAGATCTGTTACCATTCTGCCCTTTGGTGTCCGGATCACAAAACCGTTCTGGACAAGATACGGCTCGTAGACATCTTCGATCGTTCCGGAATCCTCCCCGATGGAAGCTGCCAGTGTATCCAGTCCCACCGGTCCTCCCTGAAACTTTTCAATAATTGTCATCAGGATATTCCTGTCATTCTGATCAAGACCAAACTTGTCGACTTCCAAAAGATCTAACGCAAAAGAAGCAACATCTTTTGTGATCTTTCCGTCATATTTCACTTCCGCAAAATCTCTGACGCGTTTTAACAGCCGATTTGCAAGACGAGGTGTTCCTCTTGATCTTCTCGCAAGCTCGTAGGCTCCATCCTCGTCAATCTCAACACCTAACTTCTCTGCCGAATGGATAATAATGGTTTTCAATTCATCCACCGTGTAAAATTCAAGATGATGGATCACACCAAACCTGTCCCGGAGCGGTGCAGACAAAAGACCTGCCCTTGTCGTTGCCCCTACCAGTGTAAACTTCGGAAGTTCAAGACGGATGGAACGTGCGGTAGCCCCTTTTCCGATCATAATATCGATCACGTAATCCTCCATAGCCGGATAGAGCACCTCTTCCACCTGACGGTTCAAGCGATGAATCTCATCCACGAACAGAATATCCCCCTCCTGCAAATTACTTAAGATTGCCGCCATCTCACCCGGCTTTCCAATTGCAGGTCCCGAAGTGATCTTCATGTGAGTTCCCATCTCATTTGCAATAATGCCCGCCAACGTTGTCTTGCCAAGTCCCGGAGGTCCAAAAAACAGGACATGATCTAAAGACTCTCCACGCTGTTTTGCCGCTTCGATATAAACCTTTAAATTCTTCTTGGCTTTCTGCTGCCCAATGTAATCGTCTAACGTCTGCGGTCTTAGATTTTTTTCAATTTTAATATCCTCATCCTGAACCTGAGTGGAAATTACTCTCTTTTCCATGTTACCTGTCCTTTTTTACATAAAAGCCATATTTTTCAATGCAGCCTTTAAGATGTCTTCCACATCGGTATCATCTGTAATCTCAATACCGTTTAATGCTTTTAATGCCTCTGAGGAGGAATAACCCAGCGCAACCAGTGCCTCGATAGCCTCATTCTTGGCTCCTTTGGCTTTGTTTTGAACCGGGTTGTCATTCTTCGCTAACTTCTGTTCAAACGCATCCTCAAGGCTCAATTTATCTTTTAATTCCAGAATCAGACGCTGTGCCGTCTTTGCTCCGACACCCGGTGCTTTTGCGATTGCCTTTGCATCATCGCCAAGCACAGCAAACCGGAGGTCATCTGTCGTCATGACAGAGAGGATCGCAAGTGCGCCCTTCGGTCCAATCCCGCTCACTCCAAGCAGGAGTCTGAACACAAACAGATCATCCTTGGTGAGAAAACCAAATAAGATCATCGCATCCTCCCGCACATGCAGATAAGTATAAACTTTTACCTCTTCCCCCATGGACGGAAGATACTGAAAGGTCTGACCGGTCGTAAAGATCTGATACCCGATCCCGCCAGCCTCGACCACGATATAATCTTCACCTGTCTCTTCTAATGTTCCTTTTATATATGCATACATCCTTTTTTATCCTGCTTTCACGAATCATTAAGCAAGTCTGCCAATGTAATAGAATCCTTTACATTCCTCAAGCACAACATTCTGAATCGTTCCAATCATGTCCGCCGTTCCCGGGAAATGTACCGTTGAATTATTAGTCAGTTTTCCGGTGACAAGAGATGTATCCTGTCCGTTCACTTCCTCAACTAATACTGGAAGTGTCTGACCTGTAAGTTTTCCCGCTTTCTCAGCAGAAATTGTCTGAACCTCATGCAGCAGACGGTCAAATCGTTCCTTGATCACCTCTTCCGGAATCTGGTCATCCATTGTCGCTGCCGGTGTCCCGGTTCTCTTGGAATATATAAACGTAAACGCACTGTCATAGCGGACTCTGCGCACAACATCCATCGTCTCCTCAAAATCTTCCTCGGTCTCTCCCGGGAAACCTACGATAATATCGGTTGTAAGTGCAATATCCGGCACTGCCGCCCCGATCTTATCCACTAATTCCAGATAATGTTCCTTGTCATAATGACGGTTCATGATTTTTAAAATGCGGCTGCTTCCAGACTGCAATGGCAAATGAAGGTGATTGCAGATTTTTTTGGAATTCTTCATCACTTCGATCAGTTCATCCGATAAATCCTTCGGATGGGAAGTCATAAACCGAATACGCTCCAGTCCCTCGATCTTTTCAATCTCCTGCAAAAGCTGTGCAAACGTCATCGGATGTTCCAGATTCCTGCCATAAGAATTGACATTCTGTCCCAGCAGCATCACTTCCACAACGCCGTCCTGCACTAAATGTTCGATCTCACGCACGATCTCTTTCGGCTCACGGCTTCGCTCACGTCCACGCACGTAAGGAACGATACAGTAGCTACAGAAATTATTGCAGCCGAACATGATATTCACACCAGATTTAAAGGAATACTTCCGCTCGACCGGAAGGTCTTCCACAATCTTGTCAGTATCTTTCCAGATATCAATTGTCATGGAATCAGACTCCAGTGCTGTCACAATCAGTTCTGCAAATTTATAAATATTGTGGGTTCCAAAAATCAGATCCACAAACCGATAACTGTTCTGTATCTTTTCAACAACGGTTGGCTCCTGCATCATACATCCGCAGAGTCCGATCATCATATATGGGTTCTTTTTCTTAAAGCCATGTAAGTAACCAAGTCTGCCGTAAACCTTATTATTGGCATTCTCACGAACAGTACAGGTATTATAAATGACAAAATCGGCCTTTTCATCCGGTGCTTCCACATAACCGATTTTTTCCAGAATACCGACTAACTTCTCGGAATCCCTGGCATTCATCTGGCACCCGAACGTCGTCACACAGAATGTGAGCGGTGCTCCCTTCTGCTCTGCTAACTCTGCCACATATTTTTTTGCAATATCCATGAAATAATACTGTCTTGCCGGCTCCTCGGAAGGAATCTGCTTTTTATCAATAATGGTAATGTTTCTCTTTTCTTTCATTGTATTATCCTATCTTTTCTTAAATTATAGCATACTTTTATCACTTTAGCAAACATATGTTCTGTTTTTTTATAGAACATACCGCAAGTCAGTATTTTATCATTTATTTCCGGATCTGTCCATTCCCGTAAATAATATATTTTGTGCTGGTCAGGGCGATCAGTCCCATCGGTCCTCTCGCATGGAGCTTCTGTGTGGAAATTCCAATCTCCGCACCAAATCCGAACTCAAATCCATCGGTAAAACGTGTCGAGGCATTCACATAAACACAAGCTGCATCGATCTCGTTTAAGAACTTCTCCGCATTGGTATAATTGTTTGTGATGATTGCCTCGGAATGTCCTGTGTTATATTGATTGATATGGGCAATAGCCTCATCAATGGAGGAAACTGTCTTCGCAGAAAGTTTGTAATCTAAATACTCTCTGCCCCAGTCCTCCTCGGTTGCAGGAACAAGCAGCTCTTTTTTCATGCAGCCTTCCTCTGCAATCTGCATCACTTTTTCGTCTCCATGAACTTCCACGTTTTTCTCTGCGAGACGCTCCATTAATTTTGGAAGAAATGCATCCGCAATTTTTTCATGGATGACAAGCGATTCACATGCATTGCACACACCAATCCTCTGTGTCTTGGCATTTAATATAATATCCATTGCCATATCAAAATCCGCAGTCTCATCCACAAAAATATGACAATTTCCGGTTCCTGTTTCAATGACCGGGATTGTTGCCTGATTTACAACAGCTTTGATCAGCCCTGCTCCGCCTCTTGGAATCAGTACATCCACATATTCATTCATTTTCATAAAGGCTGCTGCTGTCTCTCTCGATGTATCCTCGATCAAAGCAATTACCTGCTCTGGAAGTCCCTCTTTTACAAGTGCTTTGCGGATTGTCTCCACGATTGCAATATTGGAATGAATCGCATCACTGCCACCCTTTAAAATCACAACATTTCCAGTCTTAAAGCAAAGGGCAAATGCATCAGCCGTCACGTTTGGTCTTGCCTCATAAATAATTCCGACAACGCCAAGCGGTACTCGTTTCTGACCAATCATAAGTCCGTTTGGTCTTTTTTTCATTCCCAGGACCTCCCCGATCGGATCATCCAGCGCTGCAACCTGCCGCAGTCCTTCCGCCATCTGCGCAATCCGCACTTCTGTCAAGAGCAGACGATCAAGCAGCCCTTCCGGCATATGATTTTTCTTACCATTCTCAATATCAATTTTGTTGGCATCCAAAATGGAATTTTGTTCTTTCACTAAAAAATCTGCTACTGCAAGAAGTGCCTGATTTTTCGTGTTTGTATCAAGTATTCCAATTTTTGGTGCAATTGCTTTTGCCTGTTTACAAATTTCCAATAATTCCATTCTATACTCCCTTTCTGATCACTTCTGTCTCGGTATATATTTCATGCATTTCGACATCATAAATATCGGTTACCAAAGATTCTTCTAACTGATTTGCATAACAGACCGCATATCGTTTCAGCTTCGGATTTTTTGCAAAAAAGCGGTCATAATAACCCTTTCCATATCCATAACGGCTGCCGTCCCTGCCAAACACGCTTCCCGGAACAATGACCGGCTGTTTGTCCGGAACTGCCCTGACACAGTTTTCCATTGGTTCCATCACATGAAATGCGCCCTCTTTCAACTGCATAAAATCATCTATATAGTAAAAATCCATCTGATTTTCTTCCCTTGTTCTCGGAAGTGCAATCTTTTTCCCATCTGACCATGCCTGTAAAAACAATGCACGGCAGTCCACCTCATTTTTCAACGGATAATAAGCAAAAATTTCCTGCGCATTTTGATACCAGCCGGTTTGAAGCAGCCTCTTTACAATAACACCGCTTTTTTCCGCTACCTCTTTCTCTGACATTGCATTTCGGATTGCAAGATGTTCCTTACGAAAGCTTTTTGGATTTGTTTCCATATTTTTCACCAAGGTTTTCTATGGTTCCATCCTCATTTTGGATATCAATATTATTCAACTGTGCCGTGAGATTCTTCTTCACATCCGCCACAAATTGTTTGCGCAGAAGCGCCTGTTCCTTTTTTTCCGCCTCGGTCAGTCCCTCGGCTTTTGATTTTCTGTATAACTCATTAATTCTGTCGATTTTTGATTGTTCCATTATCCTATTGTCTCCATTATAAAATCTGCGATATGAAAGCTTTCGCTCTTATCGGCTTTAAAAATTGTTCCTGTAAAATCATCATCAATAATATGATGTAAAATGCAGACATCCACGCCATTGGCAATGACCATATCTGCACCGGAAAGCGTTGCAATCTTTGCCGCGGTGAGTTTTGTCGCCATGCCGCCGGTTCCGACATCACTTCCAGTAGAACCTTTCGCCATGCCAAGCAGTTTCGTGTCTATCTTATCTACTACTTTAATTAATTTTGCGTCTGGATTTTTATGCGGATCATCCGTAAACAAACCATCGATATCCGACAAAAGGATCAAAAGGTCTGCTCCTACCAGAGAAGAAACGATTGCTGACAATGTATCATTGTCACCAAACTGCATTTCATAAGTAGAAACTGTATCATTTTCATTTACAATCGGGATTACCCCAAGCCGAAATAGCTCCTCAAATGTATTCTGGGCGTTTTCTCTCGACACTGGGTTTACCATTGTATTTTTTGTCATCAGGATCTGTCCTGCGATCTGGTTGTACTCTGCAAACATTCTCTGATATGTCATCATGAGTCTTGCCTGTCCAACCGCCGCACATGCCTGCTTTGTGGAAATATCCTTTGGCCGCTCATTCAGACCGATTGTCTGCCGCCCCACCGCAATTGCACCGGAACTTACCAGACATACATCCATTCCGCGGTTTCTCATATCACAGAGTTCACGCACCAGATGTTCCAGTTTCGTAAAATTCAGATTTCCGGTTTCTCCTCTGTTCAAAGAAGAGGAACCGATTTTTACAACTACTCTTTTTTTCTTAGTAAAATCAAATTCTTTCTCGCTCATGCTGCCTCTCTTTATGCTACCGTCTATAGGCAATTGCGAAACTCATCTTAATCTTCTTAAATTGTGAGAAATTAACAAAAACATTCAAGTTAGTTTTTTATGAGTTTCGCAATTGTCTATGTAACTTCCATTTTTTCCGGTGAAGTTTGAATACACAATGCTTTCAAAATTATATAGGTTTTTCAAACTTCACGTTAAATATAACTTTAACATATCTTGTTCCAAATATCAAAATACTTTTTCCATTTACCACAGCAAAGTACATATTTTAATCCGACTAAAATAATTCATATGTCATAATAAGCTTAAAAAGGTTGCTATATTAAGTCTGACCTAACATAGCAACCTTTCCCAAGTTCTTTGAAATCTAATATTTGTGCTCTGTCTTATTATCCTAGAGAATGATCTTCTTCGGACATTTCTCAGCACAGAGACCACATTTTGTACATTTTTCCTGATCGATGTATGCAACATTATCCACTACGTGAACTGCATCAGCTGGGCAGTTTTTCTCACATAAGTGACAGGCAATACATCCAACAGAACATGCCTTCATAACATCTTTACCTTTGTCTTTGGAGCTGCACTGTACGATATGTTTTGCGCTCACTGGTAAAAGCTCGATCAGATGTTTTGGACATGCAGCAACACATTTGCCACATGCTTTACAAGTATCTTTGTCAACGACTGCAACACCGTCTACGACATGGATTGCATCGAATGGACATGCTTTCACACAGTTACCAAATCCAAGACATCCGTAGTTGCAGGATTTTGGTCCACCATTTGGAACAAATGCCATAGCGGCACAATCCTGAACTCCTGTGTACTCATAGTCCTGATTTGCTTTTTCACAGGTTCCGGCACATTTTACAAATGCTGCTTTGCGCTCGCCTTCCTCTGCTTTGACACCCATGATCTCACCAATCTTGGCTGCAACAGGTGCTCCACCAACCGGACACTGATTGACTGGAGCTTCCCCTTTTACGATAGCGGCTGCAAGTCCGGAACATCCGGCATATCCACAACCACCACAGTTATTTCCAGGAAGAGCCTCTGTAACGGCTACTTCTCTCTCATCTACTTCTACTTTGAATTTTTCTCCGGAAACACCAAGGAAAAATCCAATTAAAATACCAACACCGCCGACTACAACGGCTGCAAAAATAATTGCTGTAATGTTCATCGTCTTTTTCCTCCTAAATCATTCCTGAGAATCCCATAAATGCGATTGACATCAGACATGCTGTGATCAGTACAATTGCAGTTCCCTGGAAAGGCTTTGGAATATCATTGTATTCAATCTTCTCACGAAGTCCAGCCATAATTACGATTGCGATCAGGAAACCAAATGCAGTTGCAAAACCATTTACAACACCCTGAAGAATGTTATATTCTTTGGTAACGTTTGTAAGTGCAACACCTAATACGGCACAGTTTGTTGTGATCAGTGGTAAATACACACCCAAGCTCTTGTATAAAGCTGGCATGGATTTCTTTAAGAACATCTCTACAAACTGTACTAATGCTGCGATAACAAGAATGAATACGATCGTCTGTAAATAAGTAAGGTCAATACCTTTGCTTAACAAATATTCATTTGCAAGAATATATTTATAAATCAATCCGGTTACAAAAGATGAAATTGTAATAACGAATACAACTGCGCCACCCATTCCGGCTGCGGTCTCAGTTTTCTTGGATACACCTAAGAATGGACAGATACCAAGGAACTGGCTTAATACAACGTTATTTACAATCGCAGATCCGACTGCAATTAAAATTAATTCTTTCATCTGTATCTATCCTCCTACTCTGTTTTCTCAGCAGCTGCTGATTCCGGTTTTTTACCGGTACATGTTGCAGACATTCCACATCCTGCACAATCACCAGTGATACATCCGGATGGTTTTGCAAGTGGCTTTCCTTTTGCTTCCATCTTAGCTCTCACGATATTCATAATCGCCACAAGGCAGGCAAGTACAAGGAATGCACCAGGTGCCATAACGAAGATTGTGATTGGTGTGAACCAGCTTAAAGAAAGAACCTGTGCGCCAAAAATCTGTCCTGCACCGAGTAATTCACGGAACAGACCGATCAATGTCAGACCAAGTGTAAATCCAAGCCCCATACCAAGTCCATCGAAGATAGAAGGAACAACCGGATTCTTGGAGGCATAGCTTTCTGCACGTCCTAAGATGATACAGTTTACAACGATCAGAGGAATATACACACCCAGAGAGTCAGAAAGACTTGGTGTGTAAGCCTGCATCATAAACTGTACAACTGTAACGAGTGAAGCAACGATCACAATGTAAGCCGGCATACGCACACCGTTTGGAATGGCCTTACGGAACGCTGAGATCAATAGGTTGGACAATACCAATACTACAGTTGTAGAAAGCCCCATACCAAGTCCGTTGATAGCAGATGATGTAACCGCCAAAGTAGGACACATTCCAAGCATCAGAACGAAGGTCGGGTTTTCTTTGATAATACCGTTATATAAACGTTCTACATTTTTGTTCATTAGTTTGTACCTCCTAATACATTCTGGAAGTATGCGATGCAGGCATTCACACCGTTTGCCATAGCTTTGGATGTGATCGTTGCACCTGAGATAGATTCGATCTCACTGTCAGAAGAAGGTGCTGCTTTTACAACAGTGAAAGAATCAACGTTCTTTCCTTCGAACTGGCTATAGAAAGCTTCTTCCTGTGCTTTCATACCAAGTCCAGGTGTTTCTGCGATATTTGTAATAGAATAGCCATTTACAGTGCCATCATTCTGGATACCAACAGAGAAGGTAATACTTGCCTGGCTGGCGTCTTTTGCTGTAACGGTCAAAACATAACCGATCACATTGCCGCTTGCATCGAGTGCTGTATTCACACTGTCGATCTGGTCAGAAAAACCTTTTTCTGTCATGAGTGCTGCTGCTGCGTCTGCATCAAAATCACTGTATTCCTCAAAAGATGCTGCATCTTCAAATACCTGTTTGTAGGCAGCCTGTGTTTTTTCGTAATTTACCTGATCAATGGAAGGTTTGGTAATTCCATAGACAACTCCTAGGATCAAACCAAGAACGACTGTAAATGCGAATAAAACCAAAGCGTCATGTACGATCTTTTTATTCATAATTTACTTTGCCTCCTTTTCAGGTTTTGTTTTCACAACACCAAAAGCGTTTGGTACTGTGTATTTCTCGATCATAGGAACTAAAAGGTTGCTTAAGATGATTGCAAAAGAAACTCCCTCTGCATTGGCTCCGAAGCAGCGGAACAGTCCTGTAAAAATACCACAGCAGATACCAAAAATGATCTGTCCTCTTGGTGTGATTGGAGATGTAACATAGTCTGTCGCCATGAAGAATGCACCAAGCATTAATCCACCGCCGCAGAGCTGCGCTGTCACATAGTTCATGTCAAATCCATGTCCACCAAACAGCAGAATGAATACAACAAATGTAATAATATAGGAAGCCGGGATTCTAAGGTCGATAACGCCCATTAAAATCAGGAAAATAGCTCCAATTAAAATTGCGATCGCAGATGTCTCACCGATCGTACCTGCTGTCTTACCGATCAGCATGCTCATGGTGTTCACTGCTTCCCCATTTCTCATCTGTGCAAGTGGTGTTGCTCCTGAGTATGCGCCTACAGTGAAGTTTGTCATATCCGCTGCAAATGCGATCAGTAAGAAACATCTTGCTCCGAGAGCCGGGTTCATGAAGTTCTGTCCAAGTCCACCGAACATCATCTTAACAATGACGATTGCGAACACACCGCCGATGACTGCTTCCCACCAAGGAAGGGATGCCGGAAGGTTTAATGCAAGAAGTAAACCTGTTACAACGGCACTTAAATCATCGATGCTGTTCTTTTTATGTACGATCTTGTTGAAGATCCATTCGGAAGCTACACAGCTTGCGATAGTTACTAAAATTAAAATTAACGCTCTGATACCAAAGTTATAAATACCAAACAAACTGGTTGGCAGTAATGCCATGATCACATAAAGCATAATTTTGCTTGTTGTGTCTTTCGAGCGTACGTGTGGTGATGATGAAACATGATATAAATCACTCACGGGATCCACCTCTTTCTTCGTATTTTTTTCACAATAAAATCTTATAAAACTCTCTTTATTGTCTGTTTATTTTTTTCTCTTTGCTGCAAGAACCTGTTTTTTCATGGTCTTGATGGACTGTGCCAACTGACGTTTTGCAGGACATGCGAAACTACAGCTTCCGCACTCGATACATTCCAGTCCATGCCATTTTTCAAACTCATCTGCTACACCATGATCTGCCATCTTTGCAAGTCTGGATGGGACCAACTGTTCCGGACACGCTTCCACGCAACGTCCACAGTTAATACATGGAGATGGTTCTGCTTTTGCAACTTCATCCTCTGCCAAACACAACAGGGAAGAAGATGTCTTGGTTGTCGGGATATCTAAGGAGAACATAGAGAATCCCATCATAGGTCCACCGGAGATAATCTTCTCTGGCTGTACTTTGAATCCACCGGCAGCTTCTACTAATTCTGCATAGTTGGTTCCAATGTAATATAAGAAGTTTCCAGGATTTGCAACCGCATCACCTGTGATTGTTGATACACGGTTCATAACTGGTTTTCCTAATTTTACTGCATTGTAGATTGCAATGATTGTCTCTACGTTATCTACGATACATCCTGCATCAGCAGGTAACATTTTGGAGTTGATTGCTCTTCCTGTAACAGCGTAGATCAACTGACGCTCACCACCCTGTGGGTACTTTGTCTGTAATGGACAGACTTCCATACGTGGTTCGTCTTTGGTTAACTCCTGTAATTTTGCGATACAGTCCGGTTTATTATTTTCAACACCGAACACACCTTTTGCTTTATCAAAGATCTGTAAAATAATCTTCATTCCGGCAACTAACTCTTCCGGATTTTCAAGCATTCTGCGATAGTCAGCCGTCAGATATGGCTCACACTCTGCGCAGTTTGCGATAATGTACTCAATCTTCTCCGGCTCCTTTGGAGAGAGTTTTACATGAGTTGGGAAACCGGCACCACCCATTCCGACAACGCCTGCTTCTTTTACTTTGTTAATGATTTCTTCCTTGGAAAGAGCTGTCACATCCTTACATGGAGTGAACTCAGCTTCCTTATACTCTCCATCATTCTCAATGACAATGGAATTCACCATATCTCCAACCGCTACACGGCGTGGTTCAATGGCTTTTACGGTACCGGATACAGATGCGTAGATTGGAGAAGAAACAAAACCTCCTGCTTCTGCAATCTTCTGACCTCTTAATACGGTATCACCTTTCGCTACAATTGGATTTGCTGGTGCGCCGATATGCTGGGATACCGGATAAACCAGATCGCCCTTAGGTAAAACTTCCTTGATTGGCTGATCTTTTGCCAGTTCCTTTCCTTCATAAGGATGGACGCCACCTTTAAATGTCTTTAAACCCATTTTTGTGCCCCGCTTTCTCTTATTTAGTATTATATTTTGCGCTAGAATCACAAAATATCATCAGCATGATTATAACACAGCTCTCTCAGATGAAATATGTTTTTTTTGTATTTTTTTTAGAACCTTTTGACAAGTTTTTAACAATAATATACATATTTTTTAGAATATATAAATAATTTTTACATAATAAAATCTATGTATTCTTTTTGCCAGATATGGTAAACTGTGGGGGTAAACACGATAAAGGAAACGATATACCTATGAAAATCTGGAACAAAACACACCATCTTACCGATACAAATTTAATTTTAAATGAAACATTCACAGAAGACGCATTTTTCTTTGATATTGAAACGACCGGTTTCTCTCCCGCCTATACTTTCCTCTACCTGATAGGCTGTGCGCACCGTGTGGGTGACAATTTTATCATCACACAGTATTTCGCCGAGACAAAAGAGGAGGAAGGCGCGATTCTCTCTGCCTTTCTGCAGGAACTCTGCCACTATCAGACCGTCATCTCCTTCAACGGACTTGGATTTGATATTCCTTATTTAAAAAAGAAATGTGAAAAATATGGTCTTACACACCCTTTTGACGAAAAAGACTATATTGATATTTATAAAGAAGTTTCTGGCTTAAAATTTTTGTTCAAACTGCCAGACTACAAACAGAAAACCATAGAACGTTTCCTCGGTCTCTCCAGAAATGATACTTTTTCCGGAGGTGAACTGATCGAAGTTTACCAGAATTATTTAAAAACTCCCGATGAGCAGGCAATGTTCTTTCTGAAACAGCACAATTACGAAGATGTGCTTGGCATGACCGGACTGATTGCCATCCGCAGTTACAGAAAGCTTTTTGACGGGGCTTTTACTGTGAATTCGACAGAAACAAATATTTACAAAGACCGCAATGGCATCCCTCAGAAGGAGCTGATCCTCACGCTGCAAAACCAATACCCGATCCCACAGCGTGTCTCCTGCCAGACGGATGCATTTTATCTGATCTGTGATGGCATGCAGTCCAAATTGCGGATTCATCTGTTTGAGGGCACATTGAAGTTTTTCTTCGATCACCCGGAAGATTACTACTATCTTCCGGCAGAAGATATGGCAATCCACAAAAGTGTCGCCACCTATGTAGACAAAGATTTCCGTAAAAAAGCAACTGCCGACAACTGTTACACAAAAAAAGACGCTATCTTTGTTCCACAATACGAAACATTGATCACGCCTTTTTTCAAAGAATCAAACAAGGACAAGCTCACTTATTTTGAACTGACCCGGGAGTTTCTGGATTCTGATTCTCTTCTGCGCCAGTATACCAGTCATGTTTTCCGCCATTTTCTTGCCGCAAAACATTAGCTTTGCTCTGCAATACAGAAAAAGGCGGAAAAACCTTTTGTGATGTTTTTCCGCCTTTTATATTTTATTATTCTTTTTCAAAGAAGAAAGATTTATCCCGGACAAATCCAAGTTCCTTATAATTCATAATCTGTTCTGTGCTTCCGATAAAGAGAACTCCTCCCTTTGTCATGCACTGATTGAACTTTTTATAAATCTCATCCTTGGCTTCCTCGGTAAAGTAGATCACAACATTTCTACATACGATCAGATTACAGCCAGTCGGATATGGATCTTTCAGCAGATTGTGTTCTTTGAATTCCACCCTGCGTTTAATCTCATCTGAGATCTGATAGGATGTTCCAATTTTCTTGAAGTATTTATCCTTTAGATTCTTCGGAACATTCGCAATACTCTTCTCATTGTAGAGTCCCATTCTTGCTTTATCCAAAACCTGCTTGTCAATATCTGTAGCAATTACTTTGATATTAGCAAGTGGTATCTGTCTCGACAACGCCATAACTAGAGAATATGGTTCGTCTCCGGTAGAACATGCTGCACTCCAGACTTTCAGATTCTTTCCATAGGTTTTGATCAGTTTTGGGAATACCTCCCCCTCTAAGATCTTCCACTGCTCCGGATTACGATAAAATTCAGAGACATTGATGGTCAAAAAGTTGACGAACTGTTCAAATTTTTCCTTATCCTTTTTGATCAGGTCCACATATGCATCATAGGAAGTGATCCCATTCTTATTAATAAGCGTATCAATTCTACGACGCATCTGTTTTTCCTTATAACAGTTCAGATCGATCTTAGTTAACGCATATACATCTTTTTTGAATTTTTCATAATTATCAAGCATATTATTCCTCTGTATGAACTTCAGCAGCTTCTACAGCATCCTCTTCCGGTGCCTCTAAGGCTTTGATCGATAAGCTGATCTTCTTGTCATCTTCATTGAAATCTACCACTTTTGCTTCGATTTCCTGTCCAATCTTTAATACATCAGCCGGTTTTTCTACATGATCCTTGGAGATCTGGGAAACATGAAGTAATGCATCAACACCTGGAGCAAGCTCAACGAATGCACCAAAATCTGTCATTCTTGCAACTTTTCCTTTTACGATGTTACCAACTGCAAACTTCTCTGCTGCTCCGTTCCATGGATTCTCAGAAGGGAATTTCATGCTGAGTGCGATCTTTGTATCGTTGATATCTTTGATGAATACTTTTACAGTATCTCCAACATTAAATACTTTCTTAGGACTTTCTACTCTGCCCCAGGACATCTCAGAAATATGAAGTAATCCGTCTGCTCCACCTAAATCAATGAATGCACCGAAGTCTGTTACATTCTTAACAGTTCCTTCCATGACATCGCCAACTTTGATTTTTGCAAACAGTTCTTTCTGCTGCTCTAATTTCCTCTCAACTAATAACTGTTTTCTGTCACCGATGATTCTTCTGCGTTTTGGATTGAACTCGCTGATCACGAACTGGATTTCCTGATCTTTGTATTTGGAAAGATCTTTCTCATAAGAATCAGATACAAGGCTTGCCGGGATGAATACTCTTGTCTCATCAACAACAACACATAAACCGCCATCTAATACCTGGGAAACTTTTGCTGTTAAAACTTCTTTGTTCTCGAAAGCTTCCTCTAATCTCTTGCTTCCTTTTTCAGCAGCGAGACGTTTGTAAGTTAAGAGAACCTGTCCCTCGCCATCGTTTACTTTTAATACTTTTGCTTCCATTGTATCACCAACAGAAACCATAGTTGTAAGATCTGCGTTAGACTCGTTTGTATACTCATTGCGAGTGATGATTCCGTCTGATTTGTATCCGATATTTAAAACGATCTCATCAGGTTTCACATCGATAACGGTACCTTCAACTACCTCTCCATTTCTTATTGTTTTAAATGATTCCTCCAACATTTGTTCAAAACTCATTTCTGACATTCTTTTGAACCTCCTCAATAATATTGTTTGGGGTAGATGCCCCTGCGGTAATACCTACGTTATCGGTGGATTTTAATCTGGTCAAATCAAGATCCTTTATTGTTTGTATATAGTAAGTATTTTCACATTCTTTTTTACAGATTTCAAATAACTTCTGCGTATTAGAACTAGCCCTGCCGCCAATGACGATCATGGCATCGACTTCTTTTGCAATATGTTCTGCTTCAGTCTGTCTTTCCTCTGTAGCATTGCAGATAGTATTTAAAACAATAATATCATAACCTTTTTCGTTCACAATTTCAACTAATTCTTGAAATTTATTGTAATTAAATGTCGTTTGTGATACAATACACACTTTTTTTTCGGATGAAAGCGTAAATTTTTCTGCCTCCTCACATGTTCCGATCACAGTTGTCTCCGTTGGATCAGACCATCCTTTAATGCCTTCCACTTCCGGATGTGTCTCATTTCCAATAATAATAATATGATATCCTTCTCTGCTGTACTGTTCCACAAGACGGTGGATCTTCAACACAAACGGACAGGTTGCATCTACGATCTCAAATCCCAGTGCCTTGATCTCATCATAGATTTTTCTCTCCACACCGTGTGATCTTATGATCACGGTTCCTTTTGGCCTGCCCTTTAATTCATCGGTCGAATGGATGACCTGCACACCTTTTTTTTCAAGATCTGCAACAACCTCTTCATTATGGATGATCGGTCCAAAGGTATAGATCGGTGTCTGATTTTTATCTGCCTCTTTGTATACCGTTTCCACGGCTCTTTTTACGCCAAAACAAAAACCGGCACTTTTTGCTAAAATAATGTTCATAAATCATTCCTTATCTATTCGTTTTCTGATTCCTGTTTCTTTCAGCCGTTTTCCTGTTAACAGCCTTTTTTCTCTTCATAAATAGAGCGTATCGCTTCCACGACCTCATCAATATCCATCTCAGAAGAATCTACTAAAACCGCATCTTCTGCCTGTTTTAACGGAGAAGTCTCACGATGCATATCCCGGTAGTCGCGGTCGATGATATCCTTCTCGATCTCATCAAAATCACAGGAAACACCTTTTGCAGTCAATTCATCATATCTTCTCTGCGCTCTCGTCTTAGAGCCTGCGGTCAGATAAATCTTCACCTGCGCATTTGGAAGCACGCATGTTCCGATATCTCTTCCGTCCATGATAACATCTGTACTCTCTGCAAGTTTTCTCTGCAGTTCCACTAATTTGGTACGGACAACCGGATACACGCTTGTCGCAGAAGCCATATTGCCAACTTCCTCCGTGCGGATAAATCCGTTTACATTTTTACCATTTAAAATAACCTGCTGTTCATTATTTTCATAGGCAATGGTCACATCCACACCCTGACATGCTTCTGCGATTTTGGCTTCATCCGAAGAGTCTATTCCGTTTGTCAGAAAATAATATGCCATGGCACGGTACATCGCACCGGTATCTACATAGATAAAACCAAGCTCCTTTGCCAGTTTCTTTGCGATTGTACTTTTTCCAGCTCCTGCTGGTCCGTCGATTGCAATATTCATACTCATAATATATCCATTCCTCTCATTTTTATCTGTTTTTCGATACTGTTCACCCGTACCTCGTTCCTGCAGCGATTTTTCTACTCCACACACATCCCTGCAAGATGTCCGGTAGACCATGCGATCTGGAGATTGAAACCACCTGTCAGGGCATCTAAGTCTAATACTTCCCCACAGAAATATAAATGTCTGACAAGTTTTGACTCCATCGTCGATGGATTTACCTCGCTGACTCTGACCCCGCCTTTCGTGATGATCGCCTCATTAAAATCACGAAGTCCATTTAACGTTAACGGAAAAGCCTTGATGAGCCGCACAAATTTCAGCCGCTCCTCTTTTGTGATCTCGTTCACTTTTTTATCCGGATCGATCCCGGATAATCCGATCATGACCGGGATCATTTTTGCCGGGAAAAGCTTTCCAATGGAATTTTTGAACTGTTTGTTCTTTGCTTCCTCAAAATCTTTCAACACACGCTTGTCTAACTGTTCTTCCGTCAATGCCGGCTTTAAGTCGATTTCCATTGCAAGAGGCTCTTTTGCGATATCCGGCCTGATCATCGCACTTGCAGTCAGAATCAATGGTCCGCTGACGCCAAAATGCGTAAATAGCATTTCTCCGAATTCATCGTAAAATACCTTCTTTCCACGGTAAATACGGACATTGACATTTTTTAAAGAAAGTCCCTGCAGCTCCCTGACATAGTCTTCTTTTGCGTTAAACGGCACAAGGGAAGGTCTTATCTCCGTCACAGTATGTCCTGCCTCTTTTGCAAAGCGGTAGCCATCCCCGGTTGATCCTGTTGTCTGGTAGGAAAAGCCTCCGGTGGCAACGATCACATCATCCGCCTGGATTTTCTCTCCGTCAGAAAGCCGCACACCAAATACCTTTTTGGATCCCTCTTCCCCGGAATCTTCATATAATAATGTGTCCACTTCACTGTTAAGTCTGATCTCCACCTGATCTTTTTTTAATACACGCTGCAGTGCTGCGATCACGTCCGAAGAATGATCTGAAACCGGGAAAATGCGGTTTCCGCGTTCATTTTTTACCGTCAGCCCAGCCTGCTCAAAAAAGTCAATGACCATCTGATTGTCATAGGCGTAAAATGCACTGTATAAAAACTTCCGGTTGGTCATGACACTTTGAAAGAGCACATCCATATCACTTGAATTGGTAATATTACACCGTCCCTTTCCTGTGATAAAAAGCTTCTTTCCCAGTTTCTCATTTTTTTCCAACAATGTTACATGATGACCGTTTTCTGCCGCAGCGATCGCCGCAGACATTCCGGCAGGTCCTCCGCCGATCACAACTACTCTACTCATTAAATTCGGTATCTCCTATTTTTCCATATCGCATTTTAATGGAGTCATCAATATAATTGATCTCATCACTCTCATATACCTGATATTCATCCCAGATATCTTCCAGCATCTCCAGTGTTTTTGCAACTTTTTTGCGGTTCTTCATGCAAAGTGCAACGATCAGCGCATTGATGACACTGAGCGGTGCTACCAGAGAATCCACGATCGAAGCCATATCACTGTCTGCGATCAGATTGCAGGAGGAATACAGATTCATCGGGGAATGTACACTGTCTGTCAATGTGATTACTTTTGCATTGCGGTTATTTGCAAATTCCATTGCCTTTAAAGTCCGCATGGAATAGCGTGGGAAACTGATCCCGATAATCACATCATCCTTTCCGATCCGCACCATCTGTTCAAAAATCTCACTGGAGCTGCTGGTCTGAAGTAAATGCACATTATCAAACATCAGGTTAAAATAGAATGCCATAAAGGATGCTAACGGCGCACAGCTCCGGATTCCAATAATATAAATGTGCTTTGCGTTTAAAATGGTATTCACTGCGATCTCAAATGCTTCCTGATCGATTTTCTCCAACGTGGTATTGATCTTGTCCGCATCCGAGTGCAGGACCGATTCCAATATTTTCGACTGACTGATTCTTCCATAGGTCACTTCCATACGCTGGATCGAATTCAGCTTGTTTCTCACAAGTTCTTCCAATGCATTCTGGAATTCCGGATACCCTTTGTATCCCAAATGTGTTGCAAAACGCACAACGGTTGATTCACTGACGCCAACTACTTCACCTAATCTGGCGGCTGTCAGAAAAACTGCCTTATCATAATTATCTGTGATATATGTAGCTAATAACTTTTGTCCCTTGCTTAATCTGCTGTAAGATTCATTAATACGATTACTCAGATCACGCGTATTACCCATAGTTCCCCATCCTGTTATCCAATTTCTGTCCGGCAGCTTTTACATAGTATCTGCTGCTTTCGGAACATTTTCAAAATTCCAACATTCTAATTATAGCAAATAGGAACTTTTTTGCAAGAAAAAAGAGGCTGAAAACCAGCCCCTTTTCTGTCCTGTCTTATACCGGATATGCTCCGTTCTTTGTATCTGCTACCGTTGCATCTACTTTTTTCTGCTGAGCTTCTCTGTATTTGAAGAAGTCTGTGGCAACCTGTGGGAATAAAGCATATGTTAATACATCTTCATCCTGCTGTTTCCACTGTTTCATCTCAGCTTCGATCTTGTCTAATTCAGGTTCAAGCAAGTCTGCATATCTGCATGTGATTGCATTCTTCTTATCCTCGCCAAGAACCTTGTCAACAACCTCTGGATTGAAAGGTTTTACAGTCTGACCATATTTTCCAAGTAAAACGTCTTTTGTCTCTTTTGTAGCAACTTTGTAACGTTCACCCATCAATACGTTAAATACTGCCTGCGTACCAACAATCTGTGAAGAAGGAGTTACAAGAGGCGGTTCACCAAGGTCTTTACGAACTCTTGGGATCTCCTTTAATACTTCTTCGTATTTATCCTCTGCATGCTGCTCTTTTAACTGGGAAACCATGTTGGATAACATACCACCTGGTACCTGGTATAATAAAGTCTTAATGTTAACGCCAAGTACTTTTGTATTCATCAAACCGCTCTCTAATGCTTCTTCTCTCATTGGTCTGAAGTAATCAGCGATCTCTGCAAGTAAGTTCTGGTCTAAACCGGTATCAAATTCTGTTCCCTTGAATGCCTCCACCATAACTTCTGTTGCAGGCTGGCTTGTTCCCATAGAGAAAGGAGAGATTGCAGTATCAATGATATCGCATCCTGCCTCTACTGCTTTCATGTATGTCATGGAAGCAACACCGGAAGTATAGTGTGTATGAAGCTCGATCGGTAAAGATGTAGAATCTTTCAAAGCCTGAACTAACTCTGTTGCTTTGGAAGGAACTAACAGTCCGGCCATATCTTTGATACATAAAGAATTAGCTCCCATATCTTCTACTCTCTTAGCCATATCCATCCAGTATTCCAGTGTATAGGCATCACCTAATGTATAAGATAATGCAACCTGCGCATGTCCGTTCTCTTTATTGCAGGCTGTAACTGCTGTCTGAAGATTACGGATATCGTTTAAACAGTCAAAAATACGGATAATATCAATACCGTTTGCGATAGATTTCTGTACAAAATACTCTACAACATCATCTGCATAAGGACGGTATCCCAAGATATTCTGTCCACGGAATAACATCTGTAATTTTGTATTTTTAAAGCCATCTCTTAATTTACGAAGACGCTCCCATGGATCTTCTTTTAAGAAACGAAGGGATGCATCGAATGTAGCACCACCCCAGCACTCAACAGCGTTGTATCCGACTTTATCCATTTTATCAACGATCGGAAGCATCTGTTCTGTTGTCATACGTGTTGCGATCAGGGACTGATGCGCATCACGCAGAACGGTTTCTGTTATTTTTAAAGGTTTTTTAACAACTTCTGCCATGATTTTCTATTCCTCCTAAATTCCAAAGATTGCCATGAATACACCGGCTGCTACTGCAGTACCGATAACACCGGCAACGTTTGGTCCCATTGCATGCATAAGTAAAAAGTTTGTCGGGTCTTCTTCTGCTCCGACTTTCTGTGACACACGGGCTGCCATTGGAACGGCAGAAACACCTGCAGAACCAATCAGTGGATTGATCTTGCCCCTTGTGATCCAGCATAATAATTTACCAAATAATACACCGGCCGCAGTACCAAACATGAATGCTACAAGACCAAGGATAACGATCTTGATCGTTGTCCAGTTTAAGAATGCCTCTGCACTCGTGGAAGCACCAACTGATGTACCGAGTAAAATTACTACGATATACATTAACGCATTGGATGCTGTCTCTGATAACTGACGGACAACTCCGGATTCGCGGAATAAGTTACCAAGCATTAACATACCAACCAGTGGAGCTGTTGTAGGAAGGATCAGACACACCACAATTGTTACCACGATAGGGAATAAAATCCTCTCCAGCTTTGATACCGGACGCAGGTTCTCCATCTTGATCGCACGCTCTTTTTTGGTTGTAAATAATTTCATGATCGGAGGCTGGATAATAGGAACTAACGCCATGTAGGAATACGCTGCCACTGCGATTGGTCCCATCAGGCCTGACTGTCCTAATTTTCCTGCAAGGAAAATAGAAGTAGGTCCGTCTGCACCACCGATGATAGAAACAGCCGCTGCTGCTTTATCATTAAAACCTAATAAAATTGCAAGGAAGTATGCACCAAAGATACCAAACTGTGCCGCTGCTCCAAGCAGGAAGCTGATCGGGTTTGCGATCAATGGTCCAAAGTCTGTCATCGCACCTACACCGAGGAAGATCAGTGAAGGCAGGATCGACCATTCATCTAACGTGTAAAAATAATGGAACAAACCACCGACACCATTGCTCATCATTTCCGGTTCTGCAAAAATATCCGGGTAGATATTTACAAGCAGCATACCAAATGCGATCGGAACCAGAAGCAATGGTTCAAATCCTTTGGCGATTGCAAGGTAAAGGAATACACAGGCAACAAGGATCATGATGAAATTTCCGACTGTCAGGTTAAAGAAGGCAGTCTGGTGAAGGAGATTGTCCATTGTCTCCATAAAATAACTCATAGTTATCCTCCTAAAATACTAGTTTAATGTAGCAAGTAAAGCGCCTGCTTCTACCATATCACCAACATTTACATTGATACTTGCAACAGTACCATCCTGTGGTGCAACAACTGGTGTTTCCATTTTCATGATCTCTAATACGAGAACAGCATCACCTTTTTTCACTGCCTGGCCTACAGAAGCTTCGATCTTAAATACTTTTCCTGCTGCTCCTGCCTCAATCTTAACGCTTCCTGCGCCACCTGCCGGTGCTGCTGCCTTTGGAGCTGCTGCCGGAGCGGCTGGTGCTGCTGCACGTCTTGGTGCTGCTGCCGGAGCACTTACGCTTCCGTTCTCTTCTACTGTAACATCATAAACATTTCCATTTACGGTAATTGTATAGCTTTTCATTTAATAAATCCTCCTGATCATAAAGGTAATCAATATCTTTTATTTCATATTGTGACTGGTTCTTTTATCTTCTGTGGATAGAACGAACGACAAAAGAATCTGTGGATGTTCCTTCGCTTGCTGCGATCGCTGCAGAAATAACAGCTACAAGTTCAAGGTCATCTGTAAGGTTTTCATTTACTGTCTCAACTGCCGGTGCTTTTGTTGCTTCTGTTTTTGCAGTTTCTTTCTTCGGAGCACCAACTTTTGAAATAAACTTAAAGCAGTAAATGATCAGACTGATAAGTATTAATACACAGAATACAGTTCCCATTCCCATCAAAGTATTGAGAGCTGCCTTTTCTAACTTCTCGCCTAATGTATACACGATATCTGCTGTTGCATCAGTCATCTCAATCTCTTCTGTCAGATAATTGTATTCATAGACGAATGTTACGTCCACATCTCTCTCAGAAAAATTTACGATCTGGTCAACGGTAACAGTATCGCTTGTCTTATCAATAGAGAACTCACCCAGACCAACAAATGTACCCACATCAGATGTCGTGTCCAGCCATGACTGTAAAAGACTGATCACAGCTTCTGCCTCTGTGTATTCTCTTCCATACTGTTTTGCATACTGCTTTGCATACTGCTCATTTGTCTCAATTGCCGCAGATAACTCCTCCTCAGAAGATGCTGCAATTGAAGTTACCAAGTTCTGTGCGCTGCTCTGTAGATCAGAGTAACTCATTCCGCCGTAGTCAACATCCTGCGGATCAGCGGATCCACAAGCTGCGAGTGTCAGCGCCATGATGCAAAGACAAAGCATTAAAGATAATTTTTTCTTCATAACTTCACCTTTCTATTTTGTTCCATGTTTCTTATCCGGTGTGCATACACATTTTGTGTAAAGCATCTCAAATGCTGCAACAAGATATTTTCTTGTATCTGCAGGCTCAATAATCAGATCAACATAGCCTCTTCTTGCGGCAGTCACTACATTTGACTGTAATTTTTCATATTCTTTTGCTTTCTCAGCAAGAACATCTGCGGAAGCGTCTGCATACATAATTTTAGCTGCAAGTTCTGCATCCATCATACCGATCTTGGTCTCCGGCCATGCATATACTAAATCTGCTCCGATCGATTTGGAGTTCATGGTCACATAAGCACTTCCAAAAGCATCGCCTGCGATCAGGTTTACTTTTGGACAGGTTGCAGAAGCAAATGCAGAAGTCATGTGGGCAAGTGCCTTTGCAAGACCTTTTTCTGCACACATGCATGCCTTGAATCCTGTCACATTTGTGATAGATAAAACAGGGATCTCGAAAGCATCACAGAAACGGATGAACTCAGATGCTTTCTCGCATCCTTTTACGGTAAGCGCTGCCTCAAAAGTCTCTGCTGTCTTTCCCTCTTCATCATGGATCTCTGTACAGTTTGCAACTGCACCGACAGTCATGCCATTTAATTTGATAAATCCTGTCACCATGTTCTTTGCGTAATCAGCTTTTGTCTCAAAGAAGGCATGTCCGTCTGAAATCTCGCTTAAGAGATATCTTGCGTCACCCTTCATAACATCCATGCTTGCACATGCGCGGTTTAAATCATCCTCACATTCCTCTGTGTAAACATCTCCCTCATTATTTAAAGGAAGCATGGATACTAACTCACGGATCTGTGCGAGGATCTCATCCTCTGTGCCGGCATAGTCAACACAGCCTGTCTCTTCGCTCTGGAATTTTGCTGCGGATGTATCGCATTTTTCAATTCTGTTGCCCTCAATCGCATTTGGGGAATTGATGAACATCTTAGCCTTGGTTGCTTCCATAAAAGCGAAATCAGATAAAGCTGGAACAACTGCAAGACCGCCGCCACAATTTCCAAATACGGCACTGATCTGTGGAATCACACCGGATGCCTCAATCTCTTTGGCATAAATCCTGCCAAATCCGTCTAATGCATCGACAGACTCCTGTAATCTCATACCTGCACAGTCAATAAAACCGATGACCGGTGCGCCCATTTTCATTGCCATGTCATATACATTGGCAATTTTCTTTGCATGCATCTCACCGATCGTTCCGTTTAATACGGATGCATCCTGGCTGTAAACATATACCAGATTGCCATCGATCAGACCATACCCTGTGATAACACCGTCGGATGGTGTGTCTGTGTCTGCAAGATTAAAGTCTGTATTTCTTGCTGTTACAAGAGAACCGATTTCCATAAAACTGTTCTCATCGACTAACTTGGTAATACGCTGCATTGCCAAGCTATCATTACTACTACTCATTCTTTAGCCCTCCATCTATAAAAAATTAACAAATTTCGCTATGATAATATTACCTCTTTTCCAAACAATTTTCAAGTGCATTGTTAATTTTTTGACAGAATTTTTACCAAAACTTTACCACATATTGTCAGACAGCGAGTTTTAACACCTGTCTTAAGCACCACTCAAAATCCAGTTTCTCCATATCTTCTGTGGTCTCCACCTGATATTCCCTCAATACCATACCGCCCAGTTTATAATAGATGGCTCCGGCACAGCTTCCCTTTTTTACCGGTGCACTCAGTTTTTGTGCGATCCGATACTCCACTGTCACCTGTTCCCCCTCTCTGAGCAGTACGTGTGAGAGATCTTTTTTCAGGACGGCATGCAGTTTCATGTACACCTGTTCTCCGATCCTGCCGCCCTGTGCATTTTCAACGGGAACCGGTGCAAATCTGCTCTCATCCAGTGCAATATCGTCCAGATTGCAGCGTTCGTAAGCGGCAAGTCCGTATTCCATAAGCTTTCTCGTATCCGACCATTTATAAGTTTTATTGTTCGGCCAGCCACATGCCAGCAGTGCCACAATATATGTTTTTCCATTCTGTTCCAGCGCCCCCACATAACAGTATCCGGCGTTTCCCGTGAATCCCGTTTTCCCGGAGACTGCCCCGTCCATCATCTTTAAAAATGCATTATGGTTGTAGCAATGGTAGGCATATTTTCCACTCACATCCGTAAACGTATACTCTGCCTCCCCGGTGATTTTTAAAAACTGGTCTGCCTTTGGAGATTCTTTAATGCAATAACGCATGATCTGCGCAAGGTCTTCCGCAGTCGTGTGATGAAACTGACTGTCCTTCTGTGCATCCAATCCATTTGGCGTTATAAAAAAAGTGTCAGCGCACCCGATTTTTTTTGCATAGTCATTCATCATCTTTGAAAAATGCTCCGTTGTACCGGCAACCTGCTCTGCGATAACGACTGCACAGTCATTAAAGGACTCTAGCATCATCGCGTAAATGAGATCTTTCATCCGGAATTTCTGTCCTGCCGGTGCACCCAGATGCACTTTTGGCGCCTTCGCTGCCTGCACAGACACCTCGGCGATCTGCTCTAAATCACAGTTTTCCAGTGCAATAATGCAGGTTAATATTTTGGTGGTACTCGCATTGGCAAGTGCTTCTGATCCGTTTTTACTATATAAAACGCGCCCGGAATCGCCATCCATTAAAACTGCCGCCTTTGCAAAAAGTTCCGTTTCTTTCGGCGACTCCTGCGCTGCCAATATTTTTGCCGGATATGTAAACAAAATGACCAGACATATAATAATCGCAATTATTTTTTTCAAACCAAAAACCTATTTTTTCTCTTCACCCATCTATATGCAGAAATGAAATACGGTATGCTTTTGGATGATCCGTCCTGCAAAAATAAAAACGTTTTTCCACAAACAAAAATAGCGCAAAAAGTTACTCATGACTCTTTGCGCTCTGTTCTCCTTATATATCCAGTTTTACTTTCATCTCTTCTTCTGCTTCCTGCTTGAACTCCTCGATCTGAACCTGATCTAACATTGGCAGTTCATCCAGGGACTGCACACCAAAGCTTCTTAAGAACTCCTCCGTCGTGCCAAACAAAAGCGGACGTCCCGGTGCATCTAATCTGCCGAGTTCCTTCACCAGATTGTACTCGACTAACTTGTTGACCGCATGGTCGCAGGAAACACCGCGGATCTTCTCAATCTCCACCTTTGTGATTGGCTGCTTGTACGCAATAATGGAGAGTGTCTCTAAAAGTACATCCGTGAGCACATGTTTTTTCGGCTGCTTAGCAATCCGTATCAGGTACTCATACATTTCGCTTTTCGTGCACATCTGATAGGCTCCGTCCAGCTCGATGATCTTCATGCCAATGCTCGGCTTCTCATATTCTTTCATGAGATTCTCAATAATTTTCTTTGTCTCTTTTTTATCTAATTCCAATGCAGCGGCAATTTTTTCCAGTTCCACGGATTCTCCCATGGTAAAAAGGATTGCCTCCACAATCGCTTCATAATTCTTTTCTTCCATTCATCTATTCCCTATGCCGTCAAGACCTGTTAAGCGGCCATTTTCGATTCTATCTTAATATCATCAAAAGTGTGTTCCTGTGAGATAAAAATCTTTCCCACCTTCATCAACTCTAATATTGCCAAAAAAGTAACAATCACTTCCACCTTGCTCGCCTGCGCTTCCAGAAGGTTGCGGAAGCTGAAATTTCTGTGTGTTTTGCAGAAGTCCTCCACATACAGCATCTTATCCGAAAGTGAAACTTCTTCCTTCTCAATCTTACCAAACTTCGAACGCACCGGGTCAATCTTGTCCACCTGTTTTTTCATAATGGACTTAAAAATCTGATCGAGCTTTGCCAGATTCATATCCCCGACTAATTCTGCAAGATCTACCGGTTCCTCATACTCTGCAACCTCCGGTGGGATCGTAGGTTCCTTAAAAAACACCTGCTCCGCATCCATCTGTCTGTCCCTGAGTTCATAAGCCATGCACTTGTACATCTTGTACTCCAGCAGCTGCTGTACAAGTTCTGCCCTCGGATCTTCCTCCTCTTCCTCCTCGGATTCTTTCTTCGGAAGCAGCATCCTGGACTTAATATCGATCAACGTGGCAGCCATGACCAGAAATTCACTCATGACATTTAAGTCATTCCGCTTCATCTCCGCGATATATTCCATGTACTGATTCGTGATCTCTACAATCGGGATATCATAAATATTCACTTTATTTTTTTCCAACAGATGTAAAAGCAGATCCAGTGGACCTTCAAACACCTGAAGTTTTACCGTCAGCTCCATATATGATAACTTCCTTGCAATGTTTCGTCCGGTCTGCCATGACACAAACCATAAGAAATTAATTTGTAAATCGCAACGTATCAATTTTATATGGAAACCGAAAAAAAAGCAAGCATAATGTACAGGTTCTCCGGCTAAAATGAAGTAGAAACGTCGCAGGCTGCACCTTTTTGCAGATATGTGACACTGAAACCCAAAATTTTCGGAGGTATCCCAAATGCGCCTGTTATGCTCTGCCCTTCTTTCTGCAAACCTGCTCCTTGGAAGCAGTTTTTCCCTCCTGTCACCGTACCATTTTTTGTGTCAGGACAATATTTTCCCAAAAAACATTTTTTCCTTTGAGAGAACCTTTGTTCTTTCCGAGACACCGGCGGAATCCACTCCAGCGGCTGATTCGTCTGACGTTCTCAATCTGTCTGCCCCGAGCGTTCTTCTCATGGAAGCATCTACCGGAACGATTCTGTATGAAAAAAATTCCCATACAGTCCTCCGCCCTGCAAGTATCACGAAAATCATGACGCTAATTCTCATTTTTGACGCGATCGAATCCGGTCAGATTTCTTTAGAAGATACTGTCACCGTGTCAGAATACGCTGCCAGCATGGGTGGCTCGCAGGTCTTTTTGGAACCGAATGAAACGCAGACCGTCGACACCATGATCAAATGTATCAGCATCGCAAGTGCCAATGACGCATGCGTTGCCATGGCGGAATTTATCTGCGGCAGTGAAGCCGCTTTCGTAGAAAAAATGAATGAGCGTGCCAAAGGACTTGGCATGAACGACACTACATTTGTAAATTGTTGTGGTCTTGACGTTGACGGACATATGACAAGCGCCTATGATGTTGCCCTGATGTCCCGCGAGCTGACCACGAAATACCCACAGATCCATAATTATTCTACCATCTGGATGGATACGATCACGCACGTCACAAGACGCGGTTCGGAGGAATTTGGTCTGACAAACACCAACAAGCTGATCCGGCAATATCAGTATGCAACCGGGCTTAAGACCGGCTCGACGAGCCTTGCAAAGTACTGTGTCTCCGCCACCGCAGTAAAGGACGGCATGGAACTGATTGCAGTCGTCATGGCCGCCCCGGATTTTAAGATCCGGTTTGCCGATGCAGCCACACTTTTAAATTACGGTTTTTCCAAATGTCGGATTTATTCGGATGAGAACACCGACACACTCGCCGCACTCCCATTAAAAAAAGGAATTTCCGATGAAGTCTCTCTCTGCTACCGCTCCCCATTTCAGTATGTGGTTACAGACGGTTCCGATCTCTCCGGTATCACAAAAGAACTGGAACTGCCGGAATCTGTGGAAGCCCCGGTTGCATCCGGTGATGTCATCGGGCGCGCTGTCTATAAACTGGGCGACAGGGAACTTGGAACGGTCGACATTTTATGCAGCGAGGATATTGCCGCCGCTGTCTACAAAGATTATTTTATGGAATCACTGCAAATGTACCTGCCATAAATCTGCAAATTATTACCGGAACAAAGTGTAAATAAACTGTATCAAAAAGCAAAGGGCAGAGAAACCTCTCACCGGCTCTCCACCCTTTGTTACCATTTTACAGCAACGGTGCAAACAGACGCATCATGCCCTGGAAAATACGAATGAACACATTCTGCCCTCTGCAGAATTCCAATGTCATTTCCTCGGAAGCCGCAAAAGTATCCATACAGTCCTCTTTCAACTGCATCAAGGCTTTCGTTTTATACATAAACACACCACACTCAAAATGCAGGAACAGACTGCGGTAATCCAGATTGATACTTCCCACAGTTCCAATCTTATCATCACAGAGAAAACTCTTGGCATGAATAAAACCAGGTGTATACTGATAAATTTTTACACCACATTTGAGCAGCGGTTCATAATGGGACTGCGTCAAAAGGAAAATCATTTTCTTATCCGGGATTCCCGGTGTCACAATCCGCACATCCACACCACGCTTTGCAGCGTTGCACAGGCTCACCAGCATCTCATTGTCAATGATCAGATATGGCGTGAAAATATATACATACCGCTCTGCATGGTTGATAATGTTCAGATAAATATTCTCTCCTACTGTCTCATGATCTAACGGTGTATCACCATAAGGCTGTACATAGCCGTCTTCCTCAAAAGGTGCTTTCTGGTATACCTGCGGCATGAACTGTTTGTAATCCTCTGAGAAATGGTTAATGTAATTCCACATTTCCAAAAACATTGTGGTCATACTCCACACAGCTTCGCCCTCTAAACGGATTCCGGTATCTTTCCAGTAACCAAACCGTGACGCCACATTGATATATTCGTCCGCAAGATTGATTCCTCCGGTAAATCCAACTTTTCCATCAACCACAAAAATCTTCCTATGATCCCGGTTATTCATAATAACGGACATAATCGGACGGAATGGGTTAAACGCGGCACACTTAATGCCTTTTGCCTGCAATATCTTATAATATTTTGGCGGCAGTGTGTTGATGCAGCCGATATCATCATAGATCAGCCGGACATCCACACCCTCTTTGCTTTTTCGCTCAAGCACTTCCACGATGCGGTCAAACATCGTTCCCATATCTACAATAAAATACTCCAGGAAAATAAAATGTTCTGCCTTTTCCAGCTCCGCAAGCATATCCGGAAACATCTCTTCCCCACAGCGGTAGTATTTTGTGGACGTATTATGATAAAGTGGGAATCCTGCCCAGTCATTGATATACTTGGACTGACGGTAAACAGAGATGTCCTCCCTCTCTAACTGCTCTTTGATCTCCGGTGTCTGATAAAGACACGCACTCACTTCCCGGTTCACAGAATCCATACGTTCCTGCGTTCTCTTTGTAAGACCTGATCTGCCAAAAATCATATATAATAACAGTCCAAGCACCGGGGACAGCAGGATAATGAATGTCCACGAAAGTTTATTTGCCGGATTCGTCCAACGGTTTACGATCACCAGCACCACAATAATTGCGATCACACGAATTGCAAGGTTTGCATAAGTAAACTGATAACTGAACTGATACATGACCATTACAAGCCAGAAAAACTGGAGGATAATGGAAACTGCAACGATTGAAAATCTTCCTAATAATAAATGTGCTATTTTTTTCATCTGTATTCATCGCCCCTTTCCCATTATTCTAATATTAGACTATTAAAATGTCAAACTACAAGGTTGTTCACATGTAGCATTCCCCAGCATTTTCTGCCAATCTGCTCCCCTCTCGGATATACACTCTCATAGAGTTTTAATTTCATCTCTGCCGGCGTATAATCCGGGTGTTTCTGATATGCAAGCGCAACCGCACCGGAAACTACAGGTGCTGCCATCGAGGTTCCGCTTTTCACAACATATCCCTTTGCATCTTTACTGCAGCTTTTCACATTTGTTCCGGGTGCAAGGACTTCCGGTTTCACGATACAGCATTCCGTCGGCCCGAATCCGCTGTAATTTTTTGTCAGTCTCCCACTGTTTCCTGTTTCTGTCACATTATCATCCCAGCTTCCGACCGTCAGCACTTTTCTGGAAATTCCCGGAATTGTGACAGAGTTTTCCTTTGGGCCATTATTTCCCGCCGCTGTCACCACCATGATTCCCTGATTCCACGCCTCGTCCACAGCGTGAAGCAGCTGCTCCTGCTCATTTTTTCCTGCACTTGCCATCATCCCGACTGAAATATTTAAAATTTTCACCTGATATTTCTCCCTGTTTTGTAAAAGCCAGTCCATTCCCTCTAACACATGGCTGGTAACTCCGTTCCCCTTCCGGTCCAATACTTTTAGTACCACAAAACGAACCCTTGGCGCCACCCCGCTTAACAGCCGCACGCCACGCTTATCCTTAGACATCAGTCCACTGCCGCCAATGATTCCTGCGACATGTGTTCCATGCCCATTATCATCATACGCCGCAAGTTTCTTCTGGCAGAAATCCTCAAAATGTAAAATTCTCTGGTCAAAGTCCAGATGTGGGGCAATCCCGGTATCCATGACCGCCACAGTGATATTTTTGCCGTTCAAGCCCATTTTATATGCACGGTCACAATGAATGACACGTTTCACTCGATCCATAAATGTTATCCTTTTTTCTATCAGTATATGAAAATCAGAAACTTCCAGTGACAAAGCCAAAACAATAGCATGCACGCTCCGCGAACATTCTATTGTCAAACAAAATGAGGTATTCCCCGAAAGTAACACTTTTGGAAAACACCTCACATATTATTTTTTCTATTTTATTCGTTTATTAGTTGTTCTCTGGAACATCTTTCATGGAGAAGCTGATTCTTCCCATCTTATCTTTTCCAAGGCAGACAACTGTTACTTTATCACCTAATGTAAGAACATCTTCTACACGATTGATTCTCTCTTTGGAAATCTTGGAAATGTGTACCATTCCCTCTTTTCCAGGAGCAAACTCGATAAATGCACCAAACTCTTTGATGCTTACAACTGTTCCGGTGAAGATCTGGCCTTCCTCAAAATCAGTTGTGATCGTCTTGATCATGTCGATTGCTTCCGCCATCTTCTCTTTGTCTGTTCCACATACAGATACTGCACCCTCATCTGTAATGTCGATCTTGACATCTGTGCGGGCAATGATCTCGTTGATGGTCTTACCTTTCTGACCAACCACATCACCGATCTTATTTGGATCGATCTGAATCTGGATGATCTTAGGAGCGTATGCACCAACTTCTTTACGAGGTTTTGAAATTGCTTTGGACATTACTTCATCCATAATGTAAAGTCTTGCCTCACGTGTTCTTGCAATTGCCTCCTCTACGATTGGTCTTGTCAGACCATGGATCTTAATATCCATCTGGATTGCTGTGATACCTTTATGGGTACCGGTTACTTTAAAGTCCATGTCTCCGAAGAAGTCCTCAAGTCCCTGGATATCCGTAAGTACGATATAATCATCATCTGTATCACCTGTTACAAGACCACAGGAGATACCTGCTACCATGGATTTGATTGGTACACCTGCAGCCATAAGTGCCATACAGGATGCACAGGTAGATGCCATGGAAGTAGAACCGTTAGACTCAAATGTCTCGGATACCGCACGGATTGCATATGGGAATTCCTCCTCAGAAGGAAGTACTGCAACAAGTGCTTTCTCAGCAAGTGCTCCGTGTCCAATCTCACGACGTCCCGGGCCACGGGATACTTTTGTCTCACCTACAGAGTATGCAGGGAAATTATACTGATGAATATATCTCTTTGTTGTAATATTTGCATCAAGTCCATCAATCTTCTGTACTTCAGATAATGGAGCCAATGTAACAACATCACAGATCTGTGTCTGTCCACGGGTAAACATTGCAGAACCATGTACTCTAGGAATCAGATCAACTTCTGCTGCCAATGGACGGATCTGGTTGATTGCACGGCCATCTGGACGTTTGTGATCTTTTAAGATCATCTTACGTACTGTCTTTTTCTGATACTGGTAAACGGCCTCACCTAAAACAGCAAGCCATTCTTCCTTATCGGCAAATGCCTCTGCCAATTTATCTGTGATCTCACGGATGTTCTCTTCACGTTTCTGTTTTTCATCCGTGAAAACTGCGTTCTCCATATCTTCCGGAGTCACAATCTCTTTCATTGCAGCAAACATCTCATCCGGGATTGCACAGCTTGTGTATTCATGTTTTGGTTTGCCACATTCCGCAACGATCTTATCCATAAACTGGATAATTGTCTGGTTTACATCATGGCATTTGTAGATTGCTTCGATCATTTTCTCTTCCGGGATTTCATTTGCTCCGGCTTCGATCATGATAACTTTTGTTCTGGTAGAAGCGACTGTTAACTGTAAATCGCCTTCATCCCATACTTTCTGGGATGGGTTTACGATGAACTCACCGTCTACCATACCCATCTGAGTCATGGCACATGGTCCATCGAATGGGATATCTGACATGGTTGTTACAAGTGCAGAACCGATCATACCAACCACCTCAGGGCGGCACTCTGGATCTACGGACATTACCATGTTATTCAAAGTAACATCGTTACGATAATCCTTAGGGAATAATGGTCTCATTGGACGGTCGATAACGCGGGAAGTAAGGATTGCATTCTCAGATGCTTTTCCCTCTCTCTTATTGAAACCGCCTGGAATCTTTCCTACTGCGTACATTTTCTCCTCGAACTCTACGCTTAATGGGAAGAAATCTACTCCATCTCTTGGCTTGTCTGATGCTACTACAGTAGATAATACAGTTGTCTCACCATATTTGATCAATGCAGCGCCGTTTGCCTGTGCACACACTCTTCCGATATCTACCGTAAGAGTTCTGCCGGCAAGTTCCATTGAAAAACTTTTATACATGTTTTCTCTCCTTTAAATTTTGTATACGCCACAGCATACTGTGTGACTAAAACAGAAGTACCGAAACTACTGAACCATACATGCCTGTCCGCCATGTACCCTTCAGTGGTCTCGGGTATTTAGACTTCTGCCTCGTTTTATTGTACTAGAAATATTCGGAATATACAAGCAAAAAAATAGAGCGGTGAAAACTCCGCTCTATTCTGCTTATACCTACTATTACTTTCTTAAGCCTAAGCTGTCGATCAATGCACGGTATCTCTCGATATCGATTTTCTTTAAGTAAGCAAGTAAACCACGTCTCTGACCTACCATTTTCAGAAGACCTCTTCTGGAATGATGATCATTTGGGTTCTCTTTTAAGTGATCTGTTAACTCTGTGATACGGGATGTTAAAAGAGCTACCTGTACCTCTGGAGATCCAGTATCATTTGCTGTTCTACCGTATTTAGCGATAATTTCCTGTTTCTTTTCTTTTGCGATCATGTTATGATCCTCCTTCTTATTCTTAATCGCCCAATAAAACATGATACTCAGCGAAAGGTCGGAGTGTCCATTCACCGAATATGGGCTAAACTCATGCTTGCATAGTATAACACAGTCTTTCTGTGTTTGTAAATAAAAATTTTATAATTAAGCCAGATTAATCCTGCAATACACGGACTACTTTTACCGGATTACGGTAGTATGCACCGGAGATTTTGATTCCGGTACGAGGGGAACTTGCATGTACCACCTGTCCGTTTCCAATATAGATCGCCACATGATTGATCCTGCTTCCGTTACCATAGAAGAACAAATCTCCCGGCTGTGCTTCCGATGCAGAAATACTTGTTCCGCAGCCAGCCTGCGAACCAGAAGAATGTGGCAGTGAAACACCATAGTTTGCAAATACACTCATGACAAAACCGGAACAGTCAGCGCCTCTTGTCAGGCTTGTACCACCCCACACATAAGGATTTCCTACGAACTGGCATGCATAAGATACCAGATCAACACGGACATCCGAGACACCCTGTCCATATCTTACTTCCGTCATGGTCATAGCTGTTGGAAGCTCGGTATTGATCTCAATATAGTCTGCGGATACATATCCCTCATCACTGTCGATACTTACTTTTACCCAGCCATCTAACTGCTCTACAACCTCTAACTCCTCGCCCATTGGCATAGAAGTCACGATACTGCAGTCTGTATTGGGCTCTTCCCTCACGTAAAGAGTTGTCGTTGTTACTTTAGCAACCGTCTCTTTTACCTGCTCTGCCAGAGCGGCCGCCTCATTTCCGATGACCAGATACTCAGACTTTACATATCCGGTGACTTCACCGGACTGGATCTGTGTCCATTCTCCGTCCACACCTAACACTTCACAGGCTGCATGGTTTGGCATCTTACCGACAAGTGTTGCATCGGTTCCCGGTGTCTCACGGACATTTAAGTTACCGGAATCTACCACTGCAATTCCAAGATTCGTATATCCATATACGGATGTCACTTCCTCCTGTGCTGCTGCTGTAAGTTCTGTATCTGTATCAGAAACAGTTGCCACGTCTTCATCACTGGCAAGTGCCTGTGCTGTCACGCTTGCAATACCGGCTGTCACACCTGCGTCGACCGTCTCTGCACTTTCTTCTATTACAGAAGCTGTGGCAACTGCCTTAGCTGTCACATCTTCACTCTGTTTATGATTGTTGATCGCTGCAGTGGAAATAACTAGTAATCCTGCTGCTCCAAGACATATTGCTCTGATATATTTGGATTTCATAATGCCTCCTGAACATCTGCATGTCTTTCTGCTTCTTTTTCATCTTACAAAATATATTTTTCAAACTTTTTACAGTATAACAGTCACTTATTACAATGTCAATCATATTTGTAACATTTTTGTAATATTTGTAGATCCAGATTTTACAAAGTGGCATTTACCTGTCCATTCATCCTATTTCATTTTTGCGAAAAAAGCTCTTGTAAATGCAATGTCATTCATCATCTGTTCCTGAAGTTTTTCAATACTTTCAAACTTGCGTTCTTCCCGGATCATTGTCCGAAATTCAACCGTTACCACTTTCTCATACACATCTTCCCTGAAATCCAGAAGATGTGTCTCCACCCCGACCGGATTATTTCCCTTTATCGTAGGTTTGCACCCTACATTTGTGACACCGTAATACCTTTTATCATCGATAAACACTTCTGTCACATAGACGCCAAAAGGCGGCAGAAGTTTTTCCTCCGGTGGGATCAGATTGATCGTCGGAATCCCGATCGTCCTTCCGATCTGATTCCCGTGTTTTACCATTCCGGTCACAAAATAGCGGTAGCCTAATAGATGATTGGCTTTTTCAATGTTTCCAGCCATGATCTCTTCGCGGACAAAAGTACTGCTGATATCCCGCTCATCCTCTTTCATTTTCGAGAGAATAAGTGCCTCATAACCATAGACCGGTGCATATCTTTTCAACATCTGATAATCACCGCGTCTGTTGTGTCCAAAATGAAAATCTTCCCCTGCCACGATACATTTTACATTTAACTTTTCTACGAGCATACGGATAAAATCTTCCGGTTCCATGCACATCACTTCTCTCGTAAAGGGACATTCGATGAGATAGTCTATCCCGATCCCTTCAAAAATATGCATTTTCTCCTCGTTCGTGGTAAGCACCTTTGCCTCGGCATGCTCCACATTTTTTTTCGGCGGAATATCAAAGGTAAAAATAGCTGCCTTTAATCCTTCCTCCTTTTTCTGCGCAAGTTTTTCCATTAAAAGTTCATGTCCGCGATGGATACCATCAAACTTTCCAAGAGAAATGACAGTCGGTTCTTCGACATGAAAATCCAGTGTATTTTTTATATATTTCATTCTTCCATAAACACTTTCACAGGTTTGAAGTTTCCCCTCTCCTGCTGGAATTCATAAATTCCAATAAAGTGATCCTTTTCATCATAAATTCTGATCGGTTTTTGCTGCATAGATTCCTCAAACGAGCGGATCATCTCCGGCTCGATCCGGTTTCCATTATACAGTACTTTTGCAAACTGCTCCAGCACGACTGCTTTCTGATACTGTGTAAAAACAGAATCCACAGACCGCACAAACGGAAAGTGCGCTCTGCTCCATGCTTCCGGCGGAAGTTCCTTTGTGCACTCCTTCACAAGTTGCTCGATCTCCCCGATTTTTAAGGCATCCTTTAACAAAAACTCAGACACCTGCGTGCGGAGCAGTGATTCCATACAGCCGCCACAGCCAAGTTTTTCCCCGATATCCTGACATAAAGTGCGGATATACGTTCCCTTGGAACAGTGTACACGCATACGCACCCTCGGAAGCGTAACATCCAGAATGTCAATCGTTAAAATCTTCACAGGTCTTGCCTGACGCTCTACAGTTTTGCCCTCCCTTGCGAGATCACAGAGTTTTTTTCCATTGACTTTCAGCGCAGAGTACATCGGTGGGATCTGCATATAGTCACCCACAAAAGAAAGGACTGTCTCCCTCACGGCTTCCTCTGTCACCTTCACATCTTTCTCCTCCAGCACTGTACCGGTGATATCCTGGGTATCTGTCACCTTTCCCAATAAGAGCACTGCCTCATATTCTTTGCTTTTATCAGTGAGCAGATCACAGACTTTTGTGGCTTTACCAAGACACACAGGCAACACCCCTTCCGCATCCGGATCGAGTGTCCCTGTGTGTCCGATTTTTTTCTGTTTAAAGATACCACGGAGTTTTGCCACTACATCAAAAGATGTATACCCTTTTTCTTTATATACATTAATGATTCCGTTGACCATAGTGTATCCTTTTTCTTCATTATTTTCTAAAGCTGTTTTTTTACTTCTTCCAAAATAGCTTCGATGATCTGCTCCGGTTCTCCCTTCATGGAAAACCCAGCAGCCCTCACATGACCGCCGCCGTCAAACTTCACAGCGATCTCTGACAGGTCAACAAGTTCTTTTGATCTTGTGCTGACCTTAAATTCTCCATCCTCTAACTCATACAGGAATATAGCAACTTCCACATCTTTTGTCACCCTGAGCTGGCTGACGATCCCATCTAAGTGCTTTGGAAGCACATCATACTCTTCCATCTCCTGCTTCGTGATGACACTGGAAATGCACTTTCCGTCCAGATGCAGAACACTTTTCATCAGGGCAAGTCCCATAATGCGGTTCTGGTTATACGTTTTCGTAAAGAATGTCTCGTCGACTATCTTTGGGAAGTTAATTCCTTTTTCGATAAGCTTTCCTGCGATCTCCATCGTTTTTCTGGAAGTGCAGGAATACTGGAAAACACCGGTATCATGCACCATTCCGGTGTAGATACATTCTGCGATCTCCCGGTCAATGCGCTCGTCTGGAAGCAGTTCAAAGATCAGTTCACAGGTGGAGCTTGCATCTGGAAAAATATAGTTATGTTCTGCAAAGTTCTGATTGCTCACATGATGATCCACACAGATCGTATGTTCTGCCGATTCAAAATACTTTGCAGCATTGCCAAGACGCTTTGCATCACCGCAGTCCTGTGCGATAAACAGATCATATTTCCTGTCATCCGGCCACTCACTCAAAATCTCTTCCGAACGCTTCATAAACTTGAAAATATTCGGGATCGGCTCTAAGTAAAGATCGACCTTCACATGTGGAAAATAGTTTTTAATATAATTGTATGTAGCGAGGCAGGAGCCTGCGCAGTCGCCATCCGGTCTGACATGACCTGCAATGGCAACTGTTTTTGCATCTGCCAGATAAACATCAAAATTTGTCATCTCTATTCCTCTGTCTTATCTGCGATATCTTTTGTTACATCATCGATCATTTTTGACATTTTGACACCATATTCAATGGACTGGTCTAAGATAAAGGTGATCTGTGGTGTGTTTCTCAGGTTAATGCTCTTTGCAAGCATGGTTCTGATATAACCCTCTGCACTCTTTAAGCCTTTGATCGTATCCTGCTGGGATTTTTCATCTCCTAAGACACTGATATATGCCTTACAGGTTTTCAGATCCGGAGCCACCTCCACGGCAACTACACTTGTCAGTGGATTAATGCGTGGGTCTTTGATCTCACCACGGATAATGTTACTTAATTCTTTCTGAACCTCTCCATTGATCCTGGTATTTTTAATACTGTTTTTTCTCATATTTTATGCCTCTTTTTTATCTAGGAACCTCTACCATGGTATATGCTTCCACAATATCAAGCTCAGCAATATCATTAAATCCTTCAAATACAAGACCGCACTCGTATCCGGCTTTTACCTCTTTTACGTCGTCTTTGAATCTCTTTAAGGAAGCAAGATTTCCTTCAAAGATCTGTGTTCCTTCACGTGAAATACGGACTTTGCAGCCTCTCTGGAACACACCGTCAAGCACATAGGAACCTGCGATGTTACCAACACCGGATGCTTTGAAGATCTGTCTCACTTCTGCATGACCAAGTACTTTCTCCTCATATACAGGATCTAACATACCCTTCATAGCTGCTTCCACATCTTCAATTGCATTGTAAATGACTTTGTAGAGACGTACGTCAACGTTCTCTCTGTCTGCTGTCACTTTTGCAGTTGGATCCGGACGAACGTTAAATCCAATGATAATTGCATTGGAAGCGGATGCTAAGATGATATCTGACTCATTGATTGCACCTACACCGCCATGGATGACTTTTACAACTACTTCTTCGTTGGACAGTTTTACAAGACTCTGTTTTACTGCTTCTACAGAACCCTGTACGTCTGCTTTAACAATAATATTCAATTCTTTTACATTTCCAGACTGGATCTGTGAGAACAGATCGTCTAAGGACATCTTTGCCTTCGTATCTTCGATCAGCTTATTCTTGCTCTCGGAAATATAAGTGTCAGCAAATGCTCTTGCCTCTTTCTCAGAATCAGTAGAAACGAATGTCTCACCTGCTTCCGGGACAGCGGACAGACCAAGAATCTCAACCGGAGTAGATGGACCTGCCTCTTTTACTCTTCTTCCCTGATCGTCGATCATCGCACGGACTTTACCAAAGCAGCTTCCGCAGGCGATTGGATCACCGACTCTTAACGTACCTTTCTGTACTAATACAGTGGCAACTGCTCCGCGGCCTTTATCAAGCTGTGCCTCGATGACAAGACCTCTTGCTTTACGGTTTGGATTTGCTTTTAACTCAAGCACTTCTGCTGTTAAAAGGATCATCTCCAGCAAGTTGTCAATACCTTCTTTTGTATGAGCAGATACCGGACAGAAAATAGTACTTCCACCCCAGTCTTCCGGAATAAGTTCATACTCGGACAACTCCTGTTTTACTCTCTCGATGTTTGCACTTGGTTTATCAATCTTGTTGATTGCAACAATAATTTCAACTCCGGCTGCTTTTGCATGGTTGATTGCCTCTACCGTCTGTGGCATAACACCGTCATCAGCCGCAACTACAAGGATTGCGATATCTGTAGAATTTGCACCACGCATACGCATTGCTGTGAAGGCTTCATGTCCAGGTGTATCAAGGAATGTGATCTTCTGTCCGTTGATGGATACCACAGAAGCACCAATATGCTGTGTGATACCGCCTGCCTCTCTGTCTGTCACACGGGTAGAACGGATTGCATCCAGAAGGGATGTTTTACCGTGGTCAACGTGACCCATAACACATACAACCGGTGGACGTGCAACTAATGTCTCTTCTGCATCATCTTCCTCTTTTAAGAGTTCTGCGATCACATCAACCTTCTCTTCCGGCTCACAGATGCAGTTAAACTCTAAAGCGATCTCTTCGGCCTGATCGTAATCGATCTCCTGATTGACTGTTACCATCGTTCCTTTTAAGAATAATTTCTTTACGATCACTGACGGCTGTACTTTCATCTTGTCAGCAAGATCTTTGATGGTAAGTTTCTCCGGAAGGACCAGTGTCTTGATAGTCTCTTCTTCCTGTTTTGGCTGTGGCTGCTGCTGTGGTTTCTTCTTGCCGCCATTCTTCTCTAAGTTTACGAAGCGCTCCTGCTTCCTGCTTCCTAAAACATCATAATCGCCGCGCTGTTTTCCGTTGCGGTTCTTGTTGTCACGTTCTCTCTCCCGTGTCTCTTTTCCGCGCATCTCCTCTGCCAATGGTGCAGAATCCTTATTGAACTTGTCGATCTCACGGTCTAATCTTCCACCGTTATCTCTTCCGCGGAAGTTATTATTGCGTCCTCCGCTGCGGTCTCCCTGATTGAATCCCTGTCCCGGTCTTCCGTTGTTGAACGGTCTCTGGTTTCCGCCGTTTGGTCTCTGGCCTCTGTTATCTCCCTGACGGGCTGGTCTGTCACCATTGTTACGGTTATTATATCCACCTTCGCCATTATTATTTCTGTATGGACGGTCTCCCTGCGGACGGGCTGGTCTGTCGCCGTTTGCACGGTTATTGTATCCGCCATTCTGTCCGTTTCTTGCCGGGCGGTCTCCCTGTGGGCGTCTGTTGTCCTGATTTGGTCTGGAGGTCTTCTCCTGCTGACGCATCTGCTCATAAACATTCTCAGTTGGTTTTTTGAAAACTCTCTCCTGTGCTGCCGGTGCAGTCTGTGCAGTTTCAGTCTTAACTTCCTCTGCTTTTGGAGCTTTGTTTTCTGTCTCTTTTCCTGCATTTGGATTGATCAGACTGTCAAAATATTTTCTCATATCATTGCCGGACATCGCTGGTTTTGCCTGACCGGCCGGTCTGTCACCACGGTCATTTGCCGGGCGTCTGCCATCCTGTGATCTTCCGCCTTTTGCTCCCTGGTTCGGTCTTCTGTTATTTCCATGTCCTGCGCCCTGTTTGCTGTACTGTGCGTTAAACACGGCTGTGATGCTGGACTTTTTCTTTGGTCTGTCATGCTCAGCATCTGCTGGTTTCTTCTCCTCTGGTCTCGCTTTCTCCTCTGCCTTTGGTGCAGCTGGTTTTTCTGCTTTCTCTGCGGCAGGTTTTTCTTCTGCCTTTGGTGCGGATTTTTTGTACTTTTTACGGATGATCTCCTGCGCAGCATCATCAATGTTGTTGCTTGCGGACTTGATCTCGTACTCTGTACCGCTTAAACTATCTATAATTTCCTGTGATTTTATCTCTAACTCTTTTGCAAGTTCATGAACTCTCATTTTTGCCATATATTCTGACTCCTCCATTATTCAGTTGTTATTGTCTGTTTCAATTTGTCTTCCACGGAATGGGCAAGCCCTTCATTTACAATTGCAAGTGATGCACGAAATTCTTTTCCAATACAGTGTCCCAATGTCTCTTTGTCAGAATAAATATACATTGGAACCTCATAAAAATCGGTCATATTGGAAAACATCTTTTTCGTGTTATCGGAGGAATCTCCTGCCACGATCACAAGATAAGCCCTGCCTTCCTTGACTGCTTTCTCCGTTGAAAACTCACCACTTACGACACTACCGGATTTTGCTGCAATTCCCAACATGGATAAAACTTTATCTGGTCTCAAATTCTTCCATCTCCTTTGTCAGCATTTCGTATACATCTTTTGGAATCGGCATTTTAAATGAGCGTTCTAATCCCTTACACTTAATTGCTTTCTGCAGACATTCGCTTTCCGGGCAAATGTATGCACCTCTGCCATTTTTCCGACCGGTTGTATCTAATATTATCTCATCTTCCGCTGTCTTAATGACTCTTATCATTTCTTTCTTAGGCTTCATCTCTCCACAGCCTATGCATTGACGCATCGGAATCTTTTTATTTGCCATAATCTGCTATCCTCGATCAATTCTCCTCGGAATACTCTGTGTCATCCTGATAGTCTGCATCATTGTAGCCACCATCTTCGTCATAGTATTCATCATCTTCGTACTCGTTCTCATAATCAAAGAAATCGCCGGCTTCTCTCGCCTGTGTCTCACTCTTGATATCGATCTTAAATCCTGTCAGTCTTGCTGCCAGTCTTGCATTCTGTCCTTCTTTGCCGATCGCAAGGGATAACTGATAATCAGGAACGACTACTTTTGCTGCTTTCTCTTCTGCATCTGCGATAACAGAAATAACTTTTGCAGGACTTAATGCATTTTCGATGAGCATTGCAGGATTTTCATTCCAGGTGATGATATCGATCTTCTCACCACGGAGTTCATTGACGATGGCATTGACACGCGCGCCGTTCATACCGACACATGCTCCAACCGGATCTACATCCGGATCATTAGACCATACTGCGATCTTTGTTCTGCTTCCTGCCTCACGTGCGATTGCCTTGATCTCAACTGTTCCGTCTTTTACTTCGGCAACTTCAGATTCGAACAGGCGTTTTACCAGTTCCGGATGTGTTCTGGAAACAAGCACTCTCGGTCCTTTGGAGGTAGATTTTACTTCCAGGATATAAACTTTGATTCGCTCTGTTGGCTGGAATACCTCGCCTTTTACCTGCTCATTCTCTGTGAGGATGGCATCCACTTTACCGAGGTTGATGCTCACATTCTTTCCAACATAACGCTGAACGATACCTGTTACGATATCTTTCTCTTTGCTGTAGTACTCATCAAAAAGAACTTTTCTCTCTTCCTCACGGATTTTCTGTAAGATCACGTTCTTGGCATTCTGTGTTGCGATACGTCCGAACTCTTTGGATTTCACTTCTACATTTACAATGTCATCCAGTTCGTATTTGGAGTCGATCATCTTCGCATTGACAAGGCTGATTTCCTCAACCGGATCTTCCACTTTCTCTACAACTTTTTTCTCCTGAAATACATGATATTCACATGTTTCCGGATCAATGTTAACTTTTACGTTTTCAGACTTTCCAAAATGGTTCTTGCATGCAGTGATCAGTGAGTTCTCGATTGCCTCAAGTAAAGTCTCTTTGCTGATATTTTTTTCCTGTTCTAATATATTTAACGCTTCTAACAATTCATTATTCTTAGCCATTATTTTATCCTCCATTATTTTTTCTGTTATTTTACGCTAAAAATCAAAAGCCAGGCGGATCAGTGCGATATTGGATTTTTCAAATACCATCTCTTTTCCGTCTTCCTGCTCAATTGTCACTGTATCGGCATCGTATGCTTTTAAAATGCCGTAAAATTCTTTTTCCCGGTCAATCGCACGGTAGGTTCTGATCTCCAGTTCCTTCCCCATGCTTCTTATATAGTCTTTTTCTTTTTTCAGTGGTCTTCCAAGACCCGGAGAGCTCACTTCAAAGGTATAGGAACCTTCTACATAATCCTCTCTGTCAAGAATCTCATTCATTTCCCTGGATACATCTGCGCAATCGTCGGAAGTGATTCCGCCTTCTTTGTCAATGTAAACCCGTAAATACCAGGTACTACCCTCTTTGACATATTCCACATCCACAAGTTCAAAGTTTCTTCGGTCTAAAATCGGGGTGATGAGTTCTTCGGTGCGTGCTTCATACATCTCTTTTTTCGACATGTGTACACCTCTTCCTTCCATATTCAGTTTTTTCGTGTTCCGTCACGTTGCTGTCTCCTAAACATAAATTGAGAGAGGGTTTTGCCCTCTCTCAATCAAGTCAACGTGTTAACATAAATAAAGTAACACTCTTTCTTCTATTTTGCAAGCTTTTTATTGAAAAAAGCATTTAAAACCTTGAATGAAATTTTAAATTCCACATCTATGCTGAATTTAGTCTTTCTCTCTTC
>DXQT01000007.1 GCA_019411365.1 Roseburia sp. | reverse complement strand
ACTGTTCAGTTATCAAGGTTCTTTGTTTTGTTGTCGTTCTCAGCGACAGCTTGTTTATTATATCTTATCAAGTCTGTTTTGTCAAGAACTTTTTTCATTTTTTGAAACTTTTTCTTTCAATCGGTTTTGTCCGATCTGTTATCTCAAACGCGACAACTCTAATATTTTATCATGTGTTGTTCTGTTTGTCAACAACTTTTTTGTTGTCCGCTGTCAGATCATGTCATGTCCCGCGGTCAGCTTGACTATGTTACCATCTGGGTATTATTTTGTCAACCCATTTTTTCCAAAAATTTCACTTTCTTATGTGTACTTTCGCAAAGTGAATTTTACTGTTTCAGTTCATCTTTCCAGAAAAGATATATTTCCACCGTATTTTATTTCAATATCGCATCCATCGCATCTTTCACTGACCTCACACCAGTCAGGCGGATTCCCTTTGGCACAGATCCACTGTCCTTCATGGAATCCAGGCTGACCTGGGGCAGAATGCATTCATCAAATCCAAGTTTTTTTGCTTCTGTCACGCGCTGCTCTGCCATACTGACGGCACGCACTTCTCCGCTTAAGCCCACTTCTCCGAAACAGATCGTCTTCTCATTGATCGGGTTTTCACGGTAACTGGATATAATGGCAAGCACAATGCCAAGATCGATCGCTGGCTCATTCATTTTTACGCCGCCCGCGATATTCACATAAGCGTCACAGTCTCCAAGTTTTAATCCCAGCCTTTTTTCAAGTACTGCCATCAGAAGATTTACCCTGTTAAAATCGGTGCCTGCAGCCGTTCTCCGCGGAATTCCAAAATTACTGTGGCAGACTAACGCCTGTACTTCCACCAGAATCGGTCTGGTTCCTTCCATAGAACACGCAACAACCGAACCGGATGCACCTTCCGGTTTCCCGCTCAGCATGTATTCCGAAGGATTTTCCACTTCCATCAGTCCGTTCTGTCTCATCTCAAACACGCCAATCTCATTCGTTGAGCCGAACCTGTTTTTGACACCGCGCAGTATACGGTATGCCGCATGCCTGTCCCCCTCAAAATAGAGTACCGTATCCACCATGTGTTCTAAAACTCTCGGACCCGCAACCACGCCCTCTTTCGTCACATGACCGACAATAAAGATGGAAATTCCCATCCCCTTTGCAATCTGCATAAATACCCCTGTGGATTCCCGCACCTGTGATACGCTGCCCGGTGCAGAGGAAACTTCTTCGTTATACATGGTCTGTATGGAATCTATGATCACGATCTGCGGTTTTTCCCGGTCAATCACCGTTTTTATCGTGTCTAAGTTCGTTTCACATAAAAGTGTCAGCGAATCGCCAAAGGTTCCGATACGTTCTGCCCTTATTTTGATCTGCTGCAGGGATTCCTCTCCGGATATATATAATACGCGCACACCTTTCTCCGATAAATTCTGGCATACCTGCAAAAGCAGTGTTGATTTACCGATTCCCGGATCACCGCCCACTAACACTAAAGATCCCTGTACGATTCCGCCGCCAAGTACACGGTCAAGCTCTTTCATATCCGTCGACATGCGTTTGTCCTGTGTCATCTCGATCTGTGAGAGCGGAACGTTCTTCGCCTCTGCCGCTTTTGCCGCTACCCTGCCGCCTTTTGCTGCACTTTTTTTATCGATCATCTCCTCAACAAATGTATTCCATTCCTTACATGCAGGACACTGTCCCATCCACTTTGATGATTCGTAACCACATTCCTGACAAAAAAATACTGTTGTTTTTCCCTTCGGCATATTCCTTCTCCATCTCTTTTTATTGTTTATCAGTATACTTACTTTATCTGCAAAAAGCAACTTACTTTCTATGACAAAAACCGGAAAAAGCAATCCGCTTCCTCCGGTTTTTATTATTATTATTATTGCAGAATTATTTTTTTACTTTAATTTTTACTGCTGAACTCCTGATTGTAAAGTCTGCAAGTAATTCATTCCTGCCATTTACAACCACTTTGTAATAATATGTTTTTTTCTTCTTTGCTTTTTTATCTGCAAAAAACGTCTTCTTTGTGGCTCCGATCAGAGTATACTTACCGTTCTTTTTTTCTGCACGGTAAATCTGATAAGTTTTGGCACCTGTTACCTTATTGTAAGAAACGGTAACCGTTCCTTTTTTGTTATTTTTTACTTTTGCAGCAATTTTGACACCATATACGATGACTGCCGGCTTACCGGAAGCAACCTGTGTACCATATTCCGAGGTCATATAAGAGGCAATTCTTGTTCCTTTTTCCCCATATGCACTGACCATATAATAATATTTCACACCTTTTTTCAACCGTGCCCTGTCATATGCCGCCGTGCCTGTAATGGATCCGTCTTCGCCATAATATTCCCGATAGTGAACCTCACTGTAATATCCTGTCTCATCATTGGAATCTTTTGCGATCAGGTTACCTGCTGCTGCATAAAGTTTTTCGTCCGTATTACATAACGGCGTATATACAGAACGGACGACTTTATAATATTTCGCACCTTTTACCTTTTTCCAGGTAATCTTTACTGCATTCTTTTTCGTATCATAAACAGCTTTGATGGATTTTACTGCTGCAAGTGATGTAGATTCTTTTGACGATGACCATCCACTGTATTCTTTTTGGGAATTATAAGCCCTTACCGATACATTGACGTATTCTCCGCTCGATAATCCTTTAATGGTGTATTTATTTTTCTTTACCGTTACATATTTTTCTGCAACTGTTTTTTCCTCACCATATTTATCATATACCATGTATCGGATCTGATAGCCTGCAGCGTACTTGTCCGCATCCCATTTAACGCTTACATTTTTGCCTTTATTGGTAAGGACGAGATTTCGCGGCTCCTCGAGCTGCATTTTAACTCTGGTCGACGCGGTAATGTATTTTAATGTTTTTCCGTCTTTATAATATGCACAGATCAGATAGGTGTAACTCTCACCGAATTTTAACTTTTTGTCCGTGTATGTTGTCGTTTTTGCGTTTGTGATCGTTTTCACCAGTTCATACTTTGTATTTTCTACTGTTACGGCACTGTTGCCCGAATTGATCCATCCTGAAATTTCTGTGATATCCTTGTCACTCTCAGAAGTTCTGTAAATCTCATATTTTGTTGCAGAACCTACTTTTGTCCAGGTCAGTTTCACTGTATTTTTTGAGTTCTTAGCCACCTTTAATACAATGTTATTTACACGGCTGGTACTTACAGTAAAATTTTTATATATACTGTAACTTTTCGTTTTTCTGTCCGGATCATAATAATAAGAGCGTACCTTGTAGGAGTATTTTGTGCCTGCCTTTAAATTCTGATCTGTATAGACATAGTCTGTGGTCGTTGCTATTTTCTTATATTTTTTACCTGAAAGACGATAAATCTCATATCCGGTACAGCTTCCTCTGGTAAAAGATAACTTTATACTGTTTTTTCCCGCCTTTGTATATACACGCGGTACGGATACCTTATCCGTATAGCTTACCATATTCGAAGCAGGACTCATTGCCGTATAATAAGTCATGCCAACAGATATATTTTTATATGTTTGATTTTTTTGAGCATCTGTTACTTTTATTTCCTTATTTACGGTAAACACCGGCTTCTTTTGTATGTTATAAAGAGAACTGCCTGCATCATAGGTATGCGCAACAAATGTATATTTTACGCCCGGTTTTAAAGAGATTGCACTGTATGATCCATCGATTCCCTTCACTTTGTAAGAACGTACATAACTGCTTATTTCCTTACTTTCAAGCTCCGTAAGTGCATCTTTTAAATAAAGTTTTTTCTGCTGTCCCTGACCATCCGTATAGTAACCATAAGCGTTCAAAAGCTCATAATTATAATGCGCCGGCTTCTTTCCTTCTTCAAAAACATAAATGACTACATCCGCATCGATTGGCGTCCATGAGAGCTGCCAGTCATCTCCATTGTACGTCTTTTCTATTTTGAGATTTTTTACTGTCGGTATGTTTCCATTAATGCTGGCCGTTGCAGTTATGACATCTGAATAACTTCCATCTGAAAAATATCCTTCTTCCGCAGATTCCAGTCTGACGGAACAATAAAAATATGGCAGTCCTGAATCTATTGTAATATTACAATACGGATCTGATGCATACTCTGAATCCGTTTCATAGGAATCGTTTTCTCCTTTTGCATTTACATAAGCATCGTACAGCGTTCCCCTCTTATTGTAAAACTGTAAAAAGCTCTCTATATTCGTAATATTTAACGGTTTGCTGCTTCGCAGGTAATACACACGATAGCTATCCACTCCGTTTTGTGCATTCCAGGTAACTGACATCTCTTTTCCCTTTTCAGAAACTTTTGTACCGGTTACCGGTGATAACTTCTTTAAAGAGTAATTTTTATAAGTATAGGTGTCCGACCATTTACCATACATGTCCACCACATATTTCGTCTGTTTCGATTCTATAATATATTGGCTATTATCATTCCAGTTCCAATATACCTCCTGTTTGTTACTTGTCACTTCATGATAATATACAGCACGGACTTTTACGCTGACCTGCTGTCCTGAATTCAATATGACATATGGCAGTCTTGCTGCATCTGATGTTATCATCTCATGTACGGTTCCGTCTGACGCATCCAAAAATAATCCCGGCATATTATAGACCTTGGTATTTCCATCGCAGACCACTTCATATCCAACCTTCATCATGTCTCCGGCTTTATTTTTCATTGTGGCCGTATCATTATTAACCGGATTCCAGCTTATTTTTACATAAGTTTTTTCAAAAGAAATCTCTTCATAAGCATTTGCATATACAACATATTTATATTTTTTCGATGCTGAATCATATACCGATTCATACGTTAATTGCTTATAAAAATGTCCATTATAACTATAATAAAGAACCTGTGTATCATTTTTTACTGCATACTCATCTATCCGCTTTTTGGCATTTTCCGATGAATCACTTACAGTAATTTCTGTAATTTCATCACCTTCTGTCACATAATGATACCCTGTCGCATCACATGACCGCAATGCTCTATACGTCTTACCATTGACTCTATACATTCCATATGCATCTTGATATTTATCTGTGTTGCCTTTCAGTATGGCTTCTGCCTTATTATACAGGTTTACAAATCCATCAATATCCGTACCGCTGCACTGACCATAATAGTTATTTTCATACTTGTATAATCCTACGGTCTTATCCCAAAAATTGCTCCTTTTTGTAATCTTAAAACCTGCAATTTCGTCTGTCGTACCTGCTGCAATCACTCCGTTCTGGAACCGATTCACATAAGCATATCTCAACTGCCGGCCAGACGCTGTTGTTATAATACTTCCGTCATCTTTTCCTCTTACATTGATTACCTTTGACGGTTTATCAATTGCAGCGAGTTCTTCCTCTTCAGTCTCTTCTTCGGTCTCTTCTTCTATTTCTTCTTCCGATTCTTCTTCCGTCTCTGTTTCCATCACTTCGGTATCATCAACAGCCTCCGTATCATTCACGTTTTCTGTCTCTTCTACAGTTTTCTCAGTTTCTGATGCCTCTGATGTTTCTGGAATTTCCGATGCCTCGCTGTTCTCTGTCTGCCCGCTGTCATTTTCTGCAGACTCACTGTCCGTTTCGCTTTCTTTCTCTGTCTGTTCTGTTGCTAAAGCTGCTTCCATCGCATCTTCTTCCTGTATCACAGCCTCTGTTACTGTCTGTACATCTGTCTGCGGCAATCCAGCAGCACCTACTGATGTCCAATCTCCGACCGTCAGCGTAAGCGCCATCGCAAATGCCGCCATACGTTTCCAACCCGTGAGTCTCTTTCTTTTCATAACTTTTCTCCTTCTGATTTATTGCACATTGTCACGCGCATTTTTTATGTTAATGTAACAGTTTATCCCCGTCAATCGTACTTTCGTACTTGAAAGCGCAAAAAAGCTTACATGCCCTTTTGACATGTAAGCTTCCTTTGATCTCACTTTTCCGTTCTTAACACTTTGTAACTTTTACATCTACCGGATGGTCGCCAAGTTCTACACTTAAGCTTAATTTGCCGCCAAGATTTGTCTTCATCTTTCCTGCATCTGCGCCATCGATCGTGATGTCGTACTCTGACTCATCCTCAAGTTCTACTGTGATCTGTGCATCTTCCGGTCCCTCTACCTGAAATGTCAGGCCTGTATCTGTTGCATTCAGATTCATGACAGCCGTTCCCGGAACAGATTCATATACGAACATGCCATTGCGCTCTAACTTGGTGATCTCGGAAAATGTCTTCACCTTGTAGATATCTCCCTGATGTTCGAAATTATCAAGTTTCGCCTTTGCACCTAATGTGTAATCCCCAAAACTGATCGTTCCATCTGCTTCTGAACGAATTAATTCGCTGATCGTTGCCATTTTTTCCTCCTGTGATAAAGTAGTTTTCTCTTTATCGTAAAATTTTGTGCCCTTATTATATAATATCCCCGTCACGATTTCCAGTGCTTTCCCGGATATTTCAGTAAAATTTTATTTTGTTTCGAACACGACTTTTTCTTTGTGGATCGTCACGACCACTTCCATATCTTTTTTCACTTTGCCGGACAGGATTTCTTCTGCCAGTTCATCCTCGATATCGTTCTGGATCTGACGGCGCAGCGGTCTTGCACCATATTTCGGATCATACGCTTTATCGACAATATGCTTTTTGACGCTGTCACGCACGGTAAGGTGGATTCCCATCTGTTTTTCACAGCGATCTGTAAGTTCTTTTAACATCAGTGCAACGATCTGTTTCATATCGTCTTTGTTTAACGCTCTAAATACGATCGTCTCATCAATACGGTTTAAAAATTCCGGTTTAAAAATACGGCGTACTTCTTCCATCACGCTGTTTTTCATGCGGTCATAATTCTGTTTTTCATCATCCGAAACTGCAAATCCAAGTTTTTTCGGCTCAATGATCGCCTGTGCTCCGGCATTTGACGTCATAATAATGATCGTATTTTTGAAATCCACTTTGCGTCCCTGGGAATCCGTGATATGACCGTCGTCTAACACCTGCAGTAAAATATTAAATACATCCGGATGCGCCTTTTCGATCTCATCAAACAGGATCACTGAATACGGATTTCTGCGCACCTTTTCGCTGAGCTGTCCTCCCTCCTCATGGCCTACATATCCTGGCGGTGAACCAATCATCTTTGATACGCTGTGTTTCTCCATATATTCCGACATATCAACACGGATCATAGACTGTTCGCTGCCAAACACTGCCTCCGCAAGTGCCTTTGAGATCTCTGTTTTTCCGACACCGGTCGGGCCTAAGAACAGGAAAGAACCGATCGGGCGCTTCGGATCTTTTAATCCGACACGTCCTCTTCGCACAGCTTTTGCCACTGCACTCACCGCATCCTCCTGACCGATGACACGTTTGTGTAAGGTAGCCTCTAATTTTCTTAAGCGGGCAGCCTCCCCCTCGGCAATCTTTCTTACCGGGATCTTCGTCCATCCGGATACCACATCCGCAATATCGTCTTCTGTCACTTTTAACTTTTTACTGCGGCTGTCTTTCTTTGTCTTTGCCTGTATTTTGGCAAGCTCTTCTTCACACGCTTCTTTTTCGTTCTTCTTCTGCTTTGCACCTTCCACATCACCATCGTGCAGAAATTCTAACATTTCCTCTTCTAACAGGTTGATGCGATGTCTTAATTCAACGACTTCCTCCGGTTTTCCACCCGCGCGCAGACGTACCTTTGCTGCAGCCTCATCCATCAGATCGATTGCTTTATCCGGCAGGAAACGGTCATTGATATAGCGCGCAGACAGGCGTACTGCTGCCGATACCGCATCATCCGTAATCTTTACCTGATGATGTTTTTCATACTGTTCCCGCAGTCCCTCTAAAATCTGCACTGCCTCCTCTTCCGACGGCTCTTCTACCGTAACCGGCTGGAATCTGCGCTCTAGCGCAGCATCTTTTTCAATATATTTGCGGTATTCATCGATTGTCGTTGCACCGATCAGCTGCAGTTCCCCACGCGCAAGTGCAGGTTTTAATATATTGGAAGCATCGATTGCTCCTTCCGCTCCGCCCGCTCCGATGATTGTATGCAGTTCATCGATGAAGAGCAGGATATTGCCGGCTGCCCGTACTTCCTGAAGTACCTTTTTAATGCGCTCCTCAAACTCACCGCGATATTTTGAGCCTGCCACGATTCCGGACATATCCAAAGATACCACCCGCTTTCCCGCAACGGTATCCGGAACCATTCCGGTTGTAATACGCTCCGCAATTCCCTCAACGATCGCAGTCTTTCCAACGCCCGGTTCACCGATCAGACATGGGTTATTCTTTGTCCTTCTGCTTAAGATCTGGATCACACGGTCGATCTCTTCCTGTCTGCCGACTAACGGATCTAATACTCCCTCTGCCGCCAATGCAGTCAGATCTCTGGAGTATTGATTTAATACCGGTGTATCCGATGCTGTTTTTTTCACCGGCTTACCATTCATGAAATCTTCTTTGTACAGGCTCGCATCTTCTCCCATTGCGATCAGGATATCCACATACATTTTCTGGATATTGACCGCTAAGGTATTTAAAAGGCGGGATGCCACACACTCTGTCTCTTTCATCATCGCGATAAGGATATGCTCCGTCCCGATCTCCTCTGCATGAAAACGCGCTGCCTCCCTTGCTGCCCCTTCTAACACCTGCAGTGCCCTCGGCGAATATTCCTTAGCCTCTGCCGTCAGCACCTGTGCATCCGGTGCAATGAGTTCCTCGATCAGCTGCATGACTTTGTCAAGTTCTACTCCATTATCATTTAATACCTGCGCAGCGACGCCCGTTCCTTCTTTTAAAAGTCCGATCAGGATATGCTCCGTTCCGATATAATGATGATGCAGTGATTTCGACATCTTTGAAGCCTGATCGATTGCTTTTTTTGCTTTTGATGTATATCGTATCTGCATAGTTTCTCCATTCTTTTTCTATTTATAAATCATTTAAATCGATGATCTCTAAATCATCTTCTTCCTCTTCTTCTCTCGGAATGTGTTTTTTCTCCGGAGTATGTTTCCGCTCCGGCTTTTCTTTTCTCTCCGGCCTTTGTTTCTCCTCCGGTTTTTCTTTTCTCTCCGTGCGCTGTTTTTCCTCCGGTTTTTCTTTTCTCTCCGGCCTTTGTTTCTCCTCCGGTTTTTCTTTTCTCTCCGGACGCTGTTTTTCTTCCGTTTTTTTTCTTTCTACCGGCAGGAAATCTTCGTCCTCTTCCCAGTCCTCATCGTCAAGATCGTCAGACATGCCACGTCCAAACAATCCCGCACGCACTTTATGGATCTTTGATACGCCGACTTCGTTCTCTGTATCGTTTTCTTCCACATCATCCGGCTCTTCTTCCACTTTTTCTTTTGGTTTTCTGTGGAAAAATCCTTTTCTCTGTGTTTCTTCCTCCTCCCAGTCAGCGTCTTCCGGATCATCTACTTCCAAATCATCTTCTTCCACGCCAGGATTCTCTTCTATATTATCATCTTCTTCCAGATCAGTATCATCTTCTGCGTCCTGATCCTTTCCCTGTTTTTCGGACTTCCAGTCCCAGTCATCCTCTTCCTCATCCCAGTCGTCACTCTTACGTCCTCTCAATAGAAGATTGATAATAATAACGACAAGTACTGCGATCACAAAAGCCATAATTCCCATCATATTTCTGGAAAAAGACTTTTCTTTTGCATATTGTTCAGAGAGATCATTGTATTCCTGCTGGAGATATTCCATATTAGAAACATCTTCCGCTTCTTCTGTTTCAAACTCTGTGTTCTGGTCTGCTGCCTGTCCATCTGTTCCATCCGCCGGCTGGTCTGTTGTCTGACCGTCTGTTCCATCCGCCGGCTGGTCTGTTGTCTGACTGTCTGTTCCGTCTGCCGGCTGGTCTGTTGTCTGACCGTCTGTTCCATCCGCCGGCTGATCCACTGTTCCGTCTGCTGTCTGTCCATCTTCTCTGGTCAGTGTTATCGTATACTGGGCGAGTGCTCCGTTCTGCGCCTTCACGACTACTTTTATCGTATTTGTACCGACCTGCAGATTGTCATTTCCTGTGATCGACTGCACCGTCGCAAATTCATTAACCGGTGTTGCCGTCACTGTAACGCTTGTGACATCATTCGGTACGGTAGCTGTATATTGTACTGTCTTTCCTGTAAAGTCCGGGGATAATGTTCCCGCAGAAAGTGATAACACTTCCAGCGAATTATCTGCGGAAAGTGTTGTCTGTGCAGCAGCCACCTGGATTCCGGCAGCCTTTATGTCTGCCGCAGGTTCTGTCACAAGACATCCCATGCAGAAAAGTGCAGCTATGAATCTTACTTTTCTCTTCATTCGTTTCACACTCCCTCTATTGCCATCATCACTATGGAATTATATGAGATATTCGAAAATGCGTCAACCTCAAACTCCCTCATTGTCAAATTCCGGAATAAAACTCTCCTCCGCCGTCTCCCCCTCCTGGATAAAACCGTTTTCAATCCCTATATCGATTGCAAAATCAATAACCTCATCATATTCCCGATCCGTGATCTTACGGTTTAATTCCGGATATTTTTTCACGTTAGAGAGCGGTGTAAACTGGTGCATGATACTGATATATATTTGATTCTCATAGGTTTCATGCAGATATTTCAAAACTGCTTTGGAATCTTTCGTGCACCCCGGCAGGATCAGATGGCGCACGATCGTACCACGCTTCATCAGGGAATCCTCCCCGTTTTCAAAAACTGCCGCACCCGTCTGACGCACCATCTCCGCTATCACCGCCTTAGCCACAGCAGGGTAATCCGGCGCATGGGAATATTTTGCACTCAAAGCGGTATCAAAATACTTAAAATCCGGAAGATAGATATCCACAATTCCTTCTAAAGAACGGATCGTATCCACATTTTCATAGCTGCTGGTGTTATAAACGATGGGAATCTTTAAATTCTGATTTCTTGCAAGCTCTACCGCTTTTATGATCTGTGGTACAAACTGCCCCGGTGTCACAAGGTTGATATTATTTGCACCCTTTTCCTGGAGTTCCAGAAAAATTTCGCCAAGCCGCTCCGTACTTATCACCTTACCAGCTGTGCCATTTGCAATATTTTCATTCTGGCAGAACACACAGTGCAGTACACAGCCGGAAAAAAAGACCGCACCGGAACCCATCTCCCCGGAAATGCAGGGTTCTTCCCAGAAGTGCAGTGCCGCACGCGCCACCTTAATCTCTGTGGTCTGTCCGCAGATGCCGCGCTCACCGGATTTTCGGTCCACAGCGCACATTCTAGGACACAATGTACATATTTTCATGGTATACCATCACTCTTTCTATTTAATTTAATGATTGCGCAACCGTGCCTTTTTTTGTATGATAGACATTGCAAAAAGAAGATCAAACACAAAGGAGTTTTCTTATGAGTCCAAAAAACTGTATGGTAGCACAGTCAGGCGGCCCTACTGTTGCGATCAATGCCAGCCTTGCCGGTGTGATCGACGGTGTAATGCGTTCTGACATGTATGACACGGTTTATGGTTCCTTAAACGGAATCACAGGTATTTTAAACAACGATCTGACGAATCTTTCTGAATTAATGCAGCAGAATTCGGAATATCTCGACCGCTTAAAGGTCACTCCGGCAATGTATCTTGGCTCCTGCCGTTACAAACTGCCAAATTATTTAGATGATGATTCTTCCTATGTATTCATTTTCAAACAGTTTGAAACTTACCATATTGATGCTTTCTTTTATATCGGCGGCAACGATTCCATGGACACCGTCTTAAAGCTCTCCGAATATGGCAAAAAAATCGGCAGTCCTGTGCGTATTGTCGGTATTCCAAAGACCATCGACAATGATCTCTGTGAGACAGACCATACACCAGGATTCGGTTCTGCCGCAAAATATATCGCATCTTCTCTTTTAGAAATCGCACATGACACATTTATCTATGCAGTCAAAAGTGTGACGATCGTGGAAATCATGGGACGTGATGCCGGATGGCTGACCGCTGCTTCTGCACTGGCAAGAAACGGTTATAATACAGCACCACATCTGATCTATCTCCCGGAGGTTCCATTTGACAAAGAGGACTTTTTACTGGATGTAAAGCGTATGCTTTTCGAGCGCAATAACGTGATCGTTGCCGTATCTGAAGGTATCCGCGATGCTTCCGGCAACTATATCAGTGCTTCCGAAAGTTCTGTTGACACCTTTGGTCACAGCCAGTTAAGCGGAGCCGGAAAAACACTTGAATTTTTAGTCAAAGAAAAACTAGGCGTTAAAGTCCGTTCCGTGGAAGTCAACGTATTACAGCGCTGCGCTGCACACCTTGCTTCAAAGACTGATCTTGATGAGGCTTTTACTCTCGGTCAGAAAGCGGTTGCTCTCTCCGAGGAAGGTGTTACCGCTTCCATGGTAACAATGCGCCGTATCTCTGATGCTCCGTACGAAATCGCCTATGAGCATGCCGAGATCCGCCACATTGCAAACGAGGCAAAATCAATTCCGAGAGAATGGATCAACGATGCAGGCAATGATGTCACACAGCCACTGATCGATTACCTTTCACCTCTCATACTCGGTGAAGTTCCAGTAAAATACGAAAGCGGTATCCCTGTCTATATGGATGTCAGTCATTTAGCAAAACATCAATAAATTTACCGATCTCAACCCACGCTCTTTTAGATTCCGGCAGCATTTTTGCTGCCATCTGAAAGATGTGGAACATTCCTTCATAAATACTGATTCTTACTTTTACTCCCTGTTCTCTGGCTTTTGCAGCCACATCCACAGAATCCGAGAGCAGCATCTCATAGGAACCAACCTGTATCAGCATCGGCGGAAATCCCCTGAAATCCCCATATAAAGGCGAAATATAAGCATTATACGGGTCGTTATCCCCAATATAATCTTTATTATAAATAAGGCTGTCCCTTGTTTTTCCAAATAACGGGTCGCGCTCAAAGTTTGTCTCGTAAGATTCCCCGCTCGCCGCAAGGTCTGTCCACGGTGACATGGCTACGATCCCACACGGAAGCTGCTTTCCGTGATCTTTCAGATAATGGCATAATGCCATCGCAAGACCGCCTCCTGCGGAATCTCCTGCGATGATGATCTGCTCGGAAAACCACCCCTGTTCCAACAGATAACAGTATGCGGCATAGGCATCTTCTAAAGCCGCCGGATACGGATGTTCCGGTGCCACACGGTAATCGGGTGTCAGAACACTCATTCCATGGCTGACTTCACAGTAAAGTCCGGCAAACATACGGTATGCATTCCGCATCGCTCCGACATATCCGCCCCCGTGAAGCTGTAAGATTACTTTTTCCGTATTCGGATTTTCTTTTGCCTGTAAATACTCCATGGAGAAATTATCCATCTCGATCACATCTAATGAAAAACAGTCCGGACATTTCCACGGCGGCTCCGAATCCCCGATTTTTTTCCTCAGTTCTCCATTTTTTATCTTTTTCCCAATCAGGTGATCATTTGTCACATGGGCGATCAAGTCCCTCATGACTCTTCCCCTGATGCTCGCTTCGCTCTCTCTCATCCGATTGCTCCTGTTTTTTTTATTCTAAATATAACTCAGCGGACATGAAATCTTCGTTTCAGTTCCACCCTTGCCCTGCGGTCTCCGATGATCAGTGTTCCAAGAAACAGAAACAGGGAAAACGCAAATGCGATCAGTGCAAAAAGCTGTGCCGTCACGATACCGGTAAAAATCAGTATTACCGGAACAATGCTGCATAAGATCATAAAAATCTGCCACATCATATAGCTCTGCCAGTTTCTGCGGTTTACGATCATACAGATGATAATACCAACATCGACTAAAATGATCGCCGACGGCAATGCATAATTGACAGACCATCCGCGGTAGCCGACCAGAAAATCGATTGCGATCACGATCAGTATCGCCATCAGCGTGAGTACCGTGATTTTGGCGCGGTAACCTGTCTTTCCAAGAATTGCAAAACGGATCAGCATATATCCGTAAAAGAATCCAAGCCCCGTGATCGCACTCCATGCAATCTGTGACTCGGTGACCACATTGATATAAATGAGCAGCACCTCAACCAAAAGTGCACAAAACAGATAGATTTTACTGATCATTGTCATTTTCCGGGTGTACACTCTCACATCCGGGTACATATTCTCCACTTCACCTGTGTATTCTAACACGGATCCGCAGAGTGGACAGCGCTCTGTTTCATCTGATATCTCCACATTACAATTTCTGCATTTACTCATAATTTACTCCATTACTCTTTATTTCTACCGCAATCCCGTCCGAGGCTATTTTCCGGAAAAATCCACGCTGCACAGACGCATCGACAAGATCATAACTGAAACTGAATACAAGTGTATCCCCGTAAGAGCAGATCGTTCCTTTCAGATGCTGCCCCTTTGACATGGCAAGAAATGCATGAAACATTTCCACATAAGGGCGGTACTCTTCTGTCACGGAAATATTGCCGATATTTGTGATCGTCGCAGTATTGGCAAGTGCAGAAGTTGTATATACATACTTCATTGCAAGGTTTTTCAGGAAAAGCGGCACAACTCTTGCAATCAGCAGTTTTTCATTGGAAACGTTATAGGAAAACAGCTTTTCAAGATTTTCCCGGTTGATCTGGCTTCGCAGGCTTTCCTTCACGATTGCAGCCACCTCTGCAAACGTATAGGTCTCTTTGGTCGGATGAAATTCTGCGGACACCATGACAAAAAAGTTTTTCGTGGTAATAGAATTAAAATACGGCCGCAGATTAACCGGCACCGCAACACGGATCGGACACTTTGACGGCATGCCGTGCAGACATTCTGTATAAACGCTCCAGATGTACACACTTACCAGATATTCGTTGATACTGATTCCCATCGCATGACAGACCCTTTTCAACTCCGGTATTTTCATATAACCGTGCATCACGCCGAACTCGCCCGGTCTTAACTTTTCTCCACGGATCAGATATGCCTTTTTTGTCTGGTATCCTTTTGCGGAACTTTTTTTGTAATTTTTTAAGAAACTGTCTTCCCGGTTCAAAGACGTATCAACACTTAATGAATCTCCCAGCTTTTCCTGCAGGTCTTTATGTGCCAGACGCAGATACTGGTAAGTCAGCTCTTTTAAGAAATTGATTCCTCCCATTCCATCCGTCAAAACATGGAATACTTCCAGATTGATCCTGCATTTATAATAGGTCACACGGAACATATAACTGCGGTTTTTATTCTGCTGGATATATCTGCATGGAAAATTGTTCTCCATGCGAACCTTTGGCGCCGCTTTTCCGTTTTCCTCAAAATAATACCAGAACACCCCCTGCCGCAGTCTTAAGTTAAACCCGTCAAACTTCGGAAGCACCATATCAAGTGCCCTCTGCAGTAATTCCGGATTGATCTCCTCTTTCAGTGTAACACTGATCCTGTACACATTGCTCATGCTCTCCCCGGCAATGACCGGAAAAAGGTGTGCTGTATTATCAAGTCTGTCCCAACGGATATCACGGTTTGTCGGAACTCCTTTATTCTGTTTTTTCATATATTCCTCGTTTCTGCATATTTTACAGGCAGGCTGGGTTTCTGTTTTTTCTTCTCTCCCCCCGCTCATAAAATACACAATCTATTGTATGCAATTATAAAATAACCTGACATAAAATACAAGTTTGGGCATATCAAAATTACCTGATATAATGCTATAAATTTTCTTAAAATTCCCTTATTTATTTTTTAATTTATGATTGTATAAAATTTTCCTTCATATTATAATGTTTTTGTAACATCTATAAAATATTTATAAACAAGAAGGATTCACTTATGAAAATTTTCAAACGAACAGTCAGCTTATTTTTAGCTTTCTGTCTCTGTGCCGGGATGCTTTTACTGCAGCCGCAGTCAACGGTATCCGCAGCCGTCAGGAACAAACCGACCACCACTGTACTTCGCATGTCCAGTAATTCTTTCGACAGTTCTGCAATCTATGTCAATCTGCCAAAAGCCAAAGTATGTTATATCAAAAACATCAAAACCAGCAGTAAAAATCTGATTGCAAAAAACACCCACTATTATACTACCAGTTCAGACGATACATACACGGATACCTTTGCGTCTATCGGCCTCTATGCCAAAAAAACCGGTAAATACAAAGTCACCTATAATATCTGCGATAAATCAGGAAACAAACTTTCTTCGGGTAAAGTAACAGTATATGTAAAAAATGACCTGCCAGTCAAATCTGTCAAATTTGCAGGTAAAGAAGTTGTAAAAACAATGAAAAACAACAGCACCTTAAAGCTTGGCGAGTACGCATATATATTTGATAATTCATATTCCAGCGGCAGAAACTATTCTACCTCACTTGCTGCGCGTACCAAGATCACTATTACTTATATCGACAAATATACCAAGCAGGAATGTGAGAGTATTTATTCCATTTCCCGTCTTGCAAAATAATCCAACAGGAGGATATCTGATATGAAATTATTTAAGCAAATTACTTGCGCTGTTCTTACACTTTGCCTGTGCGCCGGATTATTACTGATCCCTTCTGCGCCGGTATCTGCTGCAACAGGTCCAAGCGCCCCAAAGGCTGTAGATGTTTCTTATTACAAAAATTATCCGATGGTCAATGATTCGGCTATCTCCGTACAGCTCGGTACAAACGGAAAAAACATCAAAAATATCAAAACATCGAGCAAAAACCTGAAAGCCAAAGTAACAAGACTTTCACTTTCCAGCTCCAGTAATTCCGGATACGTTGGTGTCTATGCCAAGAAAACCGGTAAATACACAGTATCTTTTGATGTATATAATGCACAGAATAAAAAGATTAAAAAATTTACTGTCAAAGTCAATGTAACCGAGCCGACATTCTCTAACAATAGTCCTTTTAAGAGTGTAACTTTTAACAACAAAGAATATGATTACGCAAAGGCAGTCTACAATAAAAATTCTGTCAAAGTCAATGTCAAAATGAACAAGGGTTATAAATTAAAGAAGATCGAATACTCTACTTACAGCAAGCCAGTTGCAAAAACAAATTCTTCCTATTCAACCACTTATTCAAACTCCGAGATAACAAAAAAGGTAAAAAATGGAAAGAGTATCCAGTTAGGACATTATGGATACTATTACGGACATGACTACTCTTACGCATATGGTACTTACTCTTATGAGTCATACAGCCGTGATGGTGATATTATGGCACCGACAATCGTGAAAATCACATATCTCGATAAAAATAAAAATACGATTTCTACCTCGTACACACTGTACCGTATTGCAGATGATGTAAAATAACAAACTCAAAAAGCACAAAAAACGAGGAACCTGTCACGAAACAGGTTCCTCATTTTTTATTCATTATTAAATTATATTCTATTCTCTTTTATCTCTCCAGCGGATATTTCTCTGTCAGCGATTTTACGATTGCACACGCTTTATCAGCTGCCGGTTCACCCTCCTTGATCATCATGGCGATTGCCTCTGCAATCTGATCCATATCCTCTGTGTTTAGTCCACGGGAAGTAACTGCCGGCGTTCCAAGACGTACACCGCTTGTTACGAATGGGGATTTCGGATCGTTCGGGATCGTATTCTTGTTGCAGGTAATATTGACAGAATCGAGAAGTTTCTCCACTGCCTTTCCGGTCTGATCATAATTTGTCAGATCAACAAGCATCAGGTGATTGTCTGTACCGCCGGATACGATTTTAATATCACGGCTTAACAGTCCCTTGCAGAGTGCCTGTGCATTGTCAATGATATTCTGCTGGTATACTTTAAACTCCGGCTGAAGTGCCTCTTTAAAGCAGACTGCCTTCGCAGCAATCACATGCATCAAAGGTCCGCCCTGGATTCCAGGGAAAATAGCTTTGTTAAAGTTATATTTGTCTGCGATTTCCTGACTGGATAAGATCATGCCTCCACGCGGTCCACGCAGTGTCTTGTGTGTTGTGGTTGTGACAACGTGTGCATACGGGATTGGGCTTGGATGAAGTCCTGCAGCGACAAGTCCTGCGATATGTGCCATATCGACCATCAGAACTGCTCCGCATGCATCTGCGATCTCACGGAATCTCTTGAAATCAATGGTTCTCGCATAAGCACTTGCACCTGCGATGATCATCTTCGGCTTGCACTCCATCGCGATCTCTTCTACTTTGTCATAATCAATAAATCCCTCGTCATTGACACCGTAAGGTACAATGTGAAAATAAGTACCGGAAAAGTTTACAGGGCTTCCGTGTGTCAAATGTCCGCCGTGATCTAAGTTCATTCCCATGACCGTGTCACCCGGTTTTAAGATGGCAAACTGTACAGCCATATTCGCCTGTGCACCTGAATGTGGCTGTACGTTCGCATACTCACAGCCAAACAGCTCTTTCGCACGCTCTCTTGCAAGTTCCTCTACAACATCCACACACTCACATCCGCCGTAATATCTTTTCCCCGGATAACCTTCTGCATATTTATTTGTAAGAACACTGCCCATCGCCGACATCACTGCCTTGCTTACCCAGTTTTCGGATGCAATCAGCTCAATATGACTGTTCTGACGTTCAAATTCATCGGTGATGGCATTTGCCACTTCCATATCAACTGCCTGAATATCTTCCAGTGTATACATAATCCGTAATTCTCCCTTTCTTTGCTGTTTGATCAATGTGTCTTTCTACGAAAAACACTTGTCTTTTGCTATGTTTATCATTATATATGACTTTCCTTTTTTTGGCAATTCCAAATGCCAGAATAGTTATATCAAATTATTATAAATGATATAAGCCCTGACGATAAAGCCAGATGGCACCTGCGATCTGTAAAATGAGGATCAGTGGTATTCCTATAACAAAATACCAGTGTCTCGTCTTGTGGCGGAACACATACATTCCCGCCCACGTTCCGATACTGCCGCCTAAAATGCTGACTAAAAAAAGCATTCTTTCTGAGATCCGCCATCGATGCATTTTCGCCCTTCTTTTATCCTCTCCCATAATAAGGAAGCCCACCAGATTTAAAAAGATCAGATAAGCTGCGATCGTATCCATATGTTTCTCCTTTTTTCTAAAATAGAATCCTGTTCTACAGGATTCACCGCCTGCGCGACATAATTCATCTCCGACGCAGTGTGATCCCGCCCGGAGGGCTTTAAGATTCATAGGACGTAATTTCCTATGAATCTTAAAAGTCCCGGCAAATAACTGCCAGGACTTTCACTTTTCTTCAACAGATCTTATTCTGTTATTTTATTTTTACCAAGATGAACTTTCATCACATACCACAACTCGGTTGCAATGCAGATAGATGAATATGCACCGCAGATCATACCTGCCATCAGCGGCAGTGCAAATTCACGAATACTTGCTACACCAAGAAGGAACAGCATAAATACCATAATAAATGTTGTTATGGATGTGTTGATGCTTCGTGATAAGGTCTGTGTCAGGCTTCGGTTTGCTACTTCCATCAGATCTTCCCTTGTCTGTTTACCATGCTTTAATGCAAGGTTCTCACGGATACGGTCAAAGATAACGATCGTATCGTTGACAGAATAACCAATGATCGTCAGCATACATGCGATAAATGTATTGCCGACTGAAATACGCATCAGCGCATATACGGTAAGTACAACCAGTACGTCGTGGATCAGGGCAATGATCGCACTGGCACCGAAACGGATATCTTTAAAACGGAACCAGATATAGATCAGCATACAGATTGTTGAGATAATAACCGCCTTGACTGCATCCGCACGCATCTCACCACTGATCGTGGAACTGATACTCTGGAATGTAATGGTGGATTCATCTACATCAAAACTGTCTGCCAGCTTATTATTCAGATCATCACGCTCTTCTTTGGATAAAGTACGTGTCTTGATCGTAATCTGAGTTGTTCCCTCTACTTTGTTTGCCTGAATATTGCTGTCTCCAGTTACTTCTTTTACAACCGGGATAATATCATTTTCAATATCTTCGATCGTATATTCTTTGCCGAAATCAGCAGTAGTGGAAGTTCCTCCCATGAAGTCAAGTCCATAATTCAGGGAGTTCTGACCAGATGCCTTATGTACTCCCATACCGATAAATCCGGCAGCTATAACTGCAATAGAAATTGCAAAGAATACATATCTCTTCTGCAGGAAATTGATCGTCTTTCTCTCTTTTGCACGTCCGTAGAATTTTTCATCTCTCATTCCTAACCAGTAGAAAGAATAAAGGATCCATCTTGTGACAACAAGTGCTGTAAACATGGAAAGGATAATACCGATCATCAGTGTATATGCAAATCCTTTTACAGTACCGGAACCTAATCCCATAAGAACAATCGCTGCAATCAATGTTGTGATATTACCATCTAAGATTGCAGACATCGCTTTGTGGAAACCATTCTTCATTGCAGTAATCACGGATTTTCCTGATGCAATTTCTTCACGGATACGTGCAAAGATGATAACGTTCGCATCCACTGCCATACCAATACTTAAGATAATACCGGCAATACCAGGTAATGTTAATGTGATCTCGAATAAGTATAAAGTTGCAATCACAAGTGCTGTATAAATTGCAAGTGCTAAAGCTGCTGCGACACCCGGAACTGCATATACAATGATCATAAATACCATTACGATCACAAGACCGATTGCTGCCGCTTTTAAACTGGAGGAGATTGCCTGGCTTCCAAGCTGTGCTCCTACCACACTGGACTCTAACTCTGATAACTGCAGGGAAAGAGAACCGATTCTGATCTGTGTTGCTAAAGTCTGTGCCTCTTCAAAGGTGCTCTGACCGGAAATCTGTGCAGTACCTCCGGTAATTGCCTCCTGAACAGTCGGATAACTGATAACTTCTCCATCGTATACGATTGGAAGTGCTTTTCCGACGTTTTCAGAAGTAACTTCTCCGAAAGTCTTTGCTCCCTCATCTGTCAGTGTAAGCTGTACCACATACTGCTTGTTTCCATACTGATCTGTGGTTGTTGCAGCCTGTGCATCTGCCACCTGGTCACCCGTCATAAATACGGTACCATCTGAAAGCTGGAACTCTAAGGAACCCGGATTACCAAGTTCTTCCAAAATCTTGCTTGCGTCCGTAACACCCGGGATCTCAACGGCGATACGATCATCTCCAACCTGATATACGGATGCCTCTGTACTGTAACTTTCCACACGCTTCTGGAGTTTGTAAATCGTATCACTCATATCCTCTGCACTCGGATTTTCATCCATGACCTGATAGGTGATCGATACACCACCGGACAGATCAAGTCCAAGCGGAATACTCATTTCTTCCCCAATACCGGTCGATGAAAGAATAATAGATGCATAATAGGCAAGTCCCGCAAATGCAGCGAGAATCGCAACTAATATGACTGCTGCTTTACTCTTTTTCATTTTCTTTTTCCTTCCTGTTTCTTATTTATTCACAATCGGCCTCGGCAGCCTTAATCATGATCGCGCACTCAATACGTTTTTTCTGCAATTCACATCCGATATCATATGCCCCACAGATGTCACCGCTGAAATTATACGCATTTGCTGCACATCCGCCGCTGCAGTAGAATCTTGCGAAACATTTTCTGCATTTTTCTTTTGCATAGACATTACAGCACTTAAACTCATCACGGATCTCTGTATTTTTTATACCTTCATCCACATTGCCAAGTAAAAACTTTTCATTGCCGACAAACTGGTGACATGGATAAAAATCTCCCCATGGTGTCACTGCAAGGTACTCGGTTCCTGAACCACAGCCGGACAGACGTTTTGCCACACATGGACCGCCCTCAAGATCGATCATAAAATGGAAGAAATTAAAATCATCTCCCTCTTTGTGACGTCTTACCATCTCCGCTGCAAGTTTGTCATATTCCTCAAACAGCTGTGGAAGATCTTCCTCTGTGATCGCATACGGTTCACTCGGTTCTGCAACTACCGGCTCCACGGAGATCTGTTTGAAACCAAGATCCGCAAGATGAAGTACATCTGCTGCAAAATCAGGATTGTAGTGTGTGAATGTACCACGCACATAATATTTGTCCTGATGTCTGCTCTCTGCAAATTTCTGGAACTTTGGAACGATCAGATCATAACTTCCTGCCCCTTTGCGGAACGGACGCATCTTATCATGAATTTCCTTTCTTCCATCGATACTTAAGACCACATTTGCCATCTCTTTATTACAGAATTCCATGATCTCGTCATTTAAAAGCACACCATTTGTGGTCAGTGTAAAACGGAAATTCTTGTCATGCAGCTTTTCCTGCTCTCTTCCATAGGCAACTAAGTCTTTTACGACCTGCCAGTTCATAAGCGGCTCGCCGCCAAAGAAATCCACCTCAAGATTTCGTCTGTTACCTGAATTGGCAATTAAGAAATCCAGTGCTTTCTTTCCAACTTCAAAGGACATCAGTGCCCTTCTTCCATGGTACTCTCCCTCCTCAGCAAAGCAGTACTGACATGCCAGGTTGCAGTCATGTGCAATATGCAGGCAGAGTGCCTTGACAACCGTCGGGCGTTTTTTGAAATCCATGATATAGTTTTCGTAAGTGTCCTTTGTAAAAAGTGACTCCTCATCGATCAATGTCTGGACTTCATCGATTGCTTCCTCCACTTCCTCTTTGCCGTATTTTCCGGACAGTGCAGATACGATCTCATCCCTTGCATACGATTCCGGCTGGCTCTGATCGATCATCTCAATGACATCATAAGTCACGTCATCCACCACATGAATCGCTCCGCTGTTTACATCTAAAACAATATCATAGCCGTTGTTCTTATACTGATGAACCACTATAATATTTCCTCTCTTTCTATCTGATTTTACAGCAAAACATTTAAAGTTTTCTGCAAATCAATATATTTTTTTCAAGTATTACGGCATTTTAATGTTGCCGATAAAACGTACAAATGACCGCACGCTATGCGAACGGTCGTTTGCAGATTTCACTTATATACGACCGTATGATTTTCATCGTTGTATCACACAGTCATTTTGTATGATGCCATGATGGCATATCCGGCACTCATATGCACAATTTTTACCATGCTATGCATGCCCGGCTGTACCAGCTCAAATCTTATTTGTGCTCGCAGCTCTGGTTTCCTACTGTACAGGATGTTTTGCATGCAGACTGGCAGGATGTCTGGCACTCGCCGCAGCCGCCTTTTTTGATTGTGTTCTGTAATCTCTTGGTATTTAATGTCTTTACATGTTTCATGATGCTTCTCTCCTTTTTTGTAATTTCCGCACACATGGGATACGCCATTTGCCCGCTCCCCGTAATACTATGTATTTATTCGCTTTCGCGCGGAGTTCTGTTAACTTATACAGTATAACATAACTTTTTTCATATGGGAAGTTTTTTTTATTCCGCATCCTTCGGCAGGATAATATTAAAGATGATCGCCACAATGGCTGCCGGAACAATACCGGAACCGCCAAAGATCAGCTGGATGCCCTGCGGCAGATGTGCAAGGATGCCGCTGCTGGATCCGATTCCATAGCCAAGTCCCAATGCGACGGAGACGATCGTGATATTGCGCATCGTCATCGGTTCTTTGGTAATAAGCTGGATTCCGCTGATCACGATGGATGAAAACATCATAACGGCAGCTCCTCCAAGTACACTCTGCGGCATGATTGAAATCAGTGCTGCAAGTTTCGGGAATAAACCACATAAAATCAGGAATACGGCTCCGGATGCAAGCGCCATACGGTTTACGATTTTCGTCATTGTGACAAGTCCTACATTCTGACTGAAAGAAGTATTCGGCAGAACACCAAAAAGTGCTGCAAGCGAAGAACCAATTCCATCACAGATGACACCGCCGGAAAGTTCTTTGTCGGTAGCTTCTCTGCCCATTCCACCTTCCATAACACCGGAGATATCTCCGACTGTTTCAACCGCGGTAACAACAAACATGATCAGAACCGGAATGATTGCTCTCCAGTCAAATACCAGTTTGACCGGCATTAATTTCGGAACGGAAAACCAGGCTGCATTTGCAACCTTATCCCAGTTTAACACCCAGGCTTTTGTGTATTCCACACCATCCGCATTGACTGCTGTTGTCGGCAGTACCAGTCCCATGATCGCAGCAATGATATAGCCTGCCACAATACCGATCAGGATCGATGATGCACTCGCCATACCTTTCATCCAGTGTTTCACGGCTACAATGATCAGTAAAACAGCTGCTCCGAGCAGTAAATTTTCTACTGAACCAAAGTCGTTTGCCGTATTGCCGCCGCCAAAAGAATTGACGCCGACCGCGATCAGTGACAATCCGATCGACAGTACAACGGTTCCCGTTACAACCGCAGGGAAAAATCTGCGGAGCGGCTTTAACAGAAATCCAAGGATTCCCTCAAACAGACCACCAATGACGGATGCACACATAATGGCTCCATATGCAAGGATTCCTCCTCCCATTACCTGAACCACACTGTTAAACACACCGATAAATCCGGAACTCGTTCCCATGATGATCGGTACCTTTCCACCAACCGGTCCGATCGCAAATAACTGGATCAGTGTCACGATCCCGGCGATCAGCATCGCATTCTGCAGCAGATCGACCTGCAGACTGCCGAACTCCTCACCTGCAATACCACATGCCCCTGAGATGATCAGGATCGGTGTCAGGTTTCCCACAAACATTGCCAGCACATGCTGTAATCCCAGCGGGATTGCCTTTTTCAGCGGGAGTTTTCCGTAAAACTCGTACTCTGCTCCCTGTCTCTTCTGACTTTCCATATCTTCCTCCTCGTGTGTATCTTTTTCTGCATGAAACATTGATATTTTTTTCATCCATGCACATTTTCTTTGAGTATAGCACGCCGCTGATATTCTGCGCAAGTCCTGTCTATATACTAATTGGCACACTGACAGTAACCACTAACTTATCATTCCGCCCGCCATCCCGGATGCCGCACATAGAATAAATGTTGTCGCCACTTTCGGCAGTTCCATGGAGACTCCCTGTTTAACCAGCACTGATATCAGGAATAAAATGCAAAAATAAATGGCTCCCGCTGCAAATCCCCATAAAAATTTCTGTGTTTTCATGATCTTTCCCATGAAAAATCCACCGATCACTCCGGAGACGATATAAATGACAACGATTCCCACCTTTACTGCCGATTCACTCAGATCAAACTTATATAACAGTGCAGCCAACAGTAACAGGAACAGGCAGCTTAAAAGGAACATGACCAGCACGGACACCAATACCGCAGTGACCGGATTGTTTTTTGCATCTCTTGTTTTCATTTTTGACTGTATATTCATTGACCACTCCACAGGTTTTCGATTCTGTTTCACTATATGAAAAAAACGCAAAAGCTATGCTTTTTTTACATGCTTTTGCGTTTTTTATTTTTATGATCCACCTTTTGCTGACTCTATCTTACAGATATGCAATACTATAAGCTGCCTTGAATGTTCCGCCCTGCGGCAGCATGTTTTCGTAGTCGCGCTGCTGCAATGTGCCGGTAAAATCTGTGGCATCGCATCTTCCATACCATGGTTCAATGCAGACGAAAGGTGCATTTTTTCCTTCCGGTGACCATACTGCAAATAGTGGAGTGTCAAATTTTACGGTTACATACGGGATGCCTTCACGGTCAAGCAGGGAAACCTCTCCGGTCTGTTTTCCTTCGACCATGTAAGTGCACTCATCAAAGAATCCTTCCGTAAATGTCACACAGCCATCTTTCAGTGCCAGGACTTTATCCTCCATCACCGCCATACCGTCCGGTGTGTTTCCATGATGATGAATAGTATCTGCCAGGCCGCCAAATTTGAGACCATATCCGGTTTTATTTCCCTCTCCGTGAACCGGGCAGTTGAATGCCGGATGTGCACCGATGGAAAAATATAATTCTTTTGCGTCGGTGTTTTCCACAGTCCAGTTTACTTTCACCTCGTTTTTGCACAATTCATAACCAATGTGCAGTGCAAAATGAAATGGATATTTTTCACAGGTTTCCGCAGTATCGGTCAGTACAAATGAGATGTTCTCTTCCGTCTGTGCCTCTAATGTAAACTCCATATCTCTTGCAAATCCGTGCTGTCCCATCGTATAAGTTTTTCCGTCATAACGGTATTCTTTGTTTTTCGGCGCACCGACAAACGGAAATAATACAGGGGATGTTCTGCCCCAGTACTTTTTATCACCACACCACATATATTCAAAGTTATCTGATTTTCTTTTTACAGATTTGATCTCTGCTCCAAATGAGTCAATCTCCACTTTTAAATTTTCATTTTCCAACGTATATCTCATATCTGTCTCCTCTTCATACAGGCATTTCATTTCTCATCTGCCTGTCACTGCTCATTTTTCATTGCTGTTACATTATAACCTAACTTTTCCATAAAATCTATCCGGCAATCGTTTTATTTTTCACGCTACATACTGATACATGAATACAAAATGGCAGATGCTTCCAGCCATGACAAACAGATGAAATACTTCATGGGAGCCAAACTGACTGTGCTTCGCGTTGAACACCGGCAGTTTTAATGCATAGATCACACCGCCGACAGTATAGATCAGACCGCCTGCAAGCAGCCACAAAAATGCTGCCTGGGAAAGAGTGGCTAACAGTTCCCGGAATACAAACAGACACACCCATCCCATTGCGATATAGATCACGGATGAAAACCACTTCGGGCAGTTGATCCAGAGCACTTTTATCAGCATTCCTGCCGCCGCAATGCCCCAAACTGCCGCAAGCAGCGTATAACCCGACTTCCCGCCAAGTACGATCAGACATACCGGCGTATAAGATCCGGCAATCAGGACAAATATCATCATATGGTCGAGTTTGCGGAATATCTTTAAAATTTTATCCCGGACAACAAGCGAATGGTACACCGTACTTGCACCATAAAGCAGCACCATGCTTCCCATAAACACGGCCATTGCCAGAATCGTTGTATGATTTCCATTCAGCGCAGCCTTGACTAACAACGGCGATGTGGCAAATATTGCCATCATCATAGCTATAAAATGTGTAATGGCGCTTCCCGGTTCACGAATCCCTATCTGTAACATAATATGACCTCCTTTTAGCAAAATAGTATTTATTATTTTTACATGTAGTATTTGTTACTATATCTTTTGTATTTTGATACTACTACTTATTATACATTATGTCAATTATATTTATGCTACATTTTTTCTCAATTTTTGCAGGTTTTTGGGAGGTTTACACAAATTTGCAGAACGCATTTTCCTATGAAGATTCGGATATCAAAAAACCGCCGCCCGCAGAATCTTATTCATCCGGGCGGCAGTCCTCTGTAACTCTATTCTTTTTTATAATTCGCAGTTATTTACGGTTCTTGGGAACGGAATAACATCACGGATGTTAGACATTCCTGTCAAGTACATAACGCAGCGCTCGAAACCGAGTCCGAATCCTGCATGTCTTGCAGAACCATATTTGCGGAGATCCAGATAAAACTGATAATCTTCTTCTTTTAAGCCGAGTTCATTGATTCTTGCAAGAAGTTTATCGTAATCATCCTCTCTCTGGCTTCCTCCGATGATCTCACCGATACCAGGTACCAGACAGTCAACGGCTGCTACGGTCTTTCCGTCATCATTCATCTTCATGTAGAATGCCTTGATCTCCTTCGGGTAATCGGTTACGAATACCGGACGTTTGAAGATCTCCTCGGTCAGATAACGCTCATGCTCCGTCTGAAGATCAGTTCCCCAGGAAACTTTATATTCAAACTTGTCATTGTGTTTCTCTAAGATCTCAACTGCCTCTGTGTATGTCACGCGGGCAAAATCGGAATTTGCCACATGCTGCAAGCGCTCTAAGAGTCCTTTGTCAATGAAGTTGTTGAAAAATGCCATCTCTTCCGGTGCATTCTCAAGTACATAGTTGATGATGTATTTTAACATGCTCTCGGCTAAGATCATGTCATCTTCCAGATCTGCAAATGCGATCTCCGGCTCGATCATCCAGAACTCTGCTGCATGTCTGGTCGTGTTGGAATTTTCTGCACGGAACGTCGGTCCAAATGTGTAGATGTTCTTAAATGCCATCGCATAAGTCTCACCGTTTAACTGTCCGCTTACGGTAAGGTTGGTCGGCTTATTAAAGAAATCTTTGGAATAATCCACGGTTCCGTCCGGATTTTTCGGAAGATTGTTCATATCCAGTGTTGTTACCTGGAACATCTCTCCGGCACCCTCACAGTCGCTTCCTGTGATCAGTGGTGTGTGTACATATACAAAATCTCTCTCCTGGAAAAATTTGTGAATTGCATATGCAATCAGGGAACGTACACGGAAAACTGCCTCAAATGTATTTGTTCTCGGTCTTAAGTGGGAGATCGTTCTTAAGTACTCAAAGCTGTGTTTCTTTTTCTGCAGCGGATAATCCGGTGTGGAAACACCCTCGATCTCGATTTTCTCTGCCTGGATTTCAAACGGCTGCTTGGTTCCAGGTGTTGCAACAAGCTTACCTGTCACAATGATCGCTGCACCGACATTTAACTTTTCAACATCATCAAAGTTCTCTAAAACATTGGAATATACGACCTGAACCGGTTCGAAAAATGTTCCGTCGTTCACCACGATAAATCCAAAATTTTTGGAGTTACGGATGCTTCGCACCCATCCGCCGATCGTCACTGTCTGATCCACATATTCTTCCTGTTTCCGGAATAAATCCCTTACATTTACCATATCCATAATTGAATCCTCCAATCCCCATCTCTTTGGTCTTCTTTTGGGATATTTATTTGATTAATTTGCTGTTTCTGTCTCGGCAGCGTCGACAGCTTCCTGCGGTTCTGCACTCTCTGTGCCCTCAGTACTCTCTGTCTCCGCCGGAGCTTCCACAGTCACATCCGCATTATCTTTGACAGACTGCAATGCAAGATTATCAACATAGACCTGTCTTAAATATTTTTCACCATAAGCTGCATCACCGTAGCCATAGTTCTTATATAAATCGTCTTCAGATGACAGACTGTTATTGCTCATCAGAGTCTGCACATAAGAAGAAAATCCGTCCTCGTCAAGCTCGGTGCCCTCTTTTGCTGCGATCGCACCTGTGATAAACTCCATGGAAATATTTTTCTCCATGCCTGATTTCCACTCCTGGCGCACCTCATCAAGTGTCATGTTGTACTGGCTGCTGACGTAATCCTCAAGTTTGGATGCATCCCCATCACAGTAATTCTGTACATACTGTTTCTCATAATCATTGACACGGGCTGTCAGATAATCTTCCGGGATATCCACTTTACAATTTTCTAACAGGTACTCCTGCACTGCTGTGTAAGTGTCACTGTCCTTATTGCTGCTGGCCTGATTTTCAAGGAATGATTTAATCTGTGCATACATATCATCTACTGTGTCAGCCTGAAACTGTTTCTGCGCAAAATCGTCATCCACATCATCGAGTGTCATCTCTTTCTGGATTGAGTTGACGGTAAATGTGAATACAACCTGTTTTCCAGCAAGGTCTGCATTGCCATAGTTATCCGGGAATGTCACATCGCTGTCAATAACATCACCGACAGATGCACCTTTCAGATCATCTGTAAAGCCGTCGATAAAGGAGCTTGACTGGCTTCCTGCGGAACAGTTATTGTCCACATCGATATTCTGATCCTCGGCACTTCCATTATCAAATGCCACTCCGTCTAATTTTCCAACATAGTCCACGTTTACGATATCACCATCTCCAACGGTCGTTTTGGTATCATCTGCAACGTAGAACGGTCCGTAATAAGAAAACATCTGCTCAAAATAATCTTTTGCATCCTGGTCATCCACATCATAATCGCCTGTGATCGTAACCGGAACCTTGCTGTAATCACAGAGTGTCACATAATCGGAAGGATCCAGATCATAAGAAGGACTCTCATATTCCACTGTTTCTGTTCCTTCTGCTGTTTCCGTGCCGTTTACTGATTCTGCAGCCTCTGTCCCCTCTGCGGTATCATTCTTCTTCCCGCCGCATCCGAGTGCAGTGACTGCCATCATCGTACAAAGCATTAATACTACTACTTTTTTCTTCATAATTATAATTACCTTTCTAATCCTTTAAGACAAGCTTTTCCGTCTAACTTTAATAACATACCACAATTTCTGCAAAAATAAAAGTATGTTTGACAAAAGTTATCGTATATGATAGTTTTTTGAAAAAGGGGAAGAAACTATGGGAAAAGCACTTATATTAGGAAAAGATACAAAACATCTCGACAAAGATATAGAGTTATGCCGCACAACCAATGAGCGGATCAGTGATCAGGCGGCACAGTTATTGATTGAAAATCAGATTCCATTTACGCGGAGTTTTATTAAGATACCATTTTTTCTGCGCGAAAAATACCGGGGTGCACACCAGTTTTATGTCATCCATACCAACCGCAACCGCTATTCCCAGGCAAGACATACACTCGATCATATGGATTCCGTGTTCCGGCGCAGACTGATCGTGAGTAACTATTAAAAGCCAGATACCCTTTTTCTTATATCTCACAGACTTTATACAGGTAACTATTCCCCTGTTTTCCCACTCTGTCCACGATTTCTAAATCTGTCAGAATCAGAAGCACAGTCTGTGCAAGCGACAACGGAATTTTTGCAGATTTTGAAAAATCTTTCGTAGTAAAAGGTTCCGGCAGGTCAAATGGGATAAACTGCATATAATCTTCCCGTCTCTCAATACAGACTTCCTCCACAAACTGCACCGGGATCCGGTCGTAGCGCTCACTGCCTTTCTTTTTATCTTTGCTCCAGCCGTTTAACAGGCGGTACTCCTCCATATCGATCAGTGCAAACCGAAATCTTAAGTTTTCATTTTTTAAAAACGGACGTATTTTATACAATTCTTTAAATGCCACATACGGATTTCCTTTTTTGGGGGACTTGCGCTTCGGTGACATCTCGCCACTCTCCTCATCGATCCACAAAAGCCATTTGACATGCGGGATCGGATAGACGATCGTGACCGGATAGATTTTTAAGAACGCATCCAGTTTTCTCCGCATAACCTGAAAGGAGCGTGTCTGTATCTCAATGATCTCGGTCCCCGTAAAAATGTCCGCCACAAAATTTTCGATTGGGATTTCGTGCATATCCGTATCCGGCGCATAATAATTTTTCAAAACGGCATGTACCGTTTTCTCTGAGAGCGTCCCGATTCCCTGACGCTCCCTGTTTATCCCGATCACTCTGTTTTTTGCAGCTTCAAACCTCAATTCATCAATACACATGACACACTCCTCTTGCAGAATGAAGTCTTATTTTCTCTCCGGATGCTTCATATCCTTTAAAATATCAAAGCAGTCAAAAGTTCTGAAGTAATCATCCGGTGTCTCTGCACGGCGGATCAGCTGGGTGGAACCATCCTCTTTTAACAATACCTCCGCGGAGCGCAGTTTTCCGTTATAGTTATATCCCATGGAGAAACCATGTGCTCCTGCATCGTGGATCACAAGCAGATCTCCCATATCGATCTTCGGCAGCATACGGTCAATGGCAAATTTATCACAGTTCTCGCAGAGGGAACCTGTCACATCATATTTGTGGTCGCAAGGCTCGTCCTCTTTTCCCATAACGGTGATGTGATGATATGCCCCGTAAATTGCCGGACGCATCAGGTTGACTGCACAGGCATCCACACCGATATACTCTTTATAGGTGTGTTTCTCATGGATTGCTTTCGTCACAAGGCAGCCGTAAGGTGCTAACATGAAACGTCCCATCTCTGTATAAATAGAGATATTTCCAAGTCCTGCCGGAACTAAGATCTCCTCAAAAGCTTCCTTGACCCCCTGTCCGATCACGCGGATATCGTTCGGTGTCTGATCCGGTGTATAAGGCACACCGACACCGCCGGAAAGGTTGATAAACTGGATATCACATCCGGTCTTGTCACGCAGTTCCACAACCAGTTCGAACAACTGTCTTGCCAGTTTCGGGTAATATTCATTTGTCACGGTGTTGCTCGCTAAGAATGCATGTACGCCGAAATGTTTTGCGCCTTTTTCTTTTAAGATCTTAAATCCCTCGATGATCTGCTCATGTGTAAAACCATATTTGGCATCACCAGGATTATCCATGATGCCATTGCTCATCTTAAAGACTCCGCCCGGATTATAACGGCAGCTGATCGTCTCAGGAATTTTGCCGATCGTTTTCTCTAAAAAGTCAATGTGGGTAAAATCATCTAAGTTGATGATCGCACCAAGTTCATTGGCAAATTTAAACTCCTCGGCAGGTGTATCGTTTGAGGAAAACATGATGTGCTTTCCGTCAAATCCCTGAGAGTCTGCCAACATCAGTTCTGTTAAGGATGCACAGTCGCAGCCGCAGTCATATTCTTTTAGGATATCAAGGATGTACGGGTTTGGCGTTGCCTTTACCGCAAAATACTCACGAAATCCGGGATTCCAGGAAAATGCTTCCTTGACCGCCTTCGCATTTTCACGGATTCCTTTTTCATCGTAGAGATGAAACGGTGTCGGATATTTTTTTACGATCTCTTCGAGCTGTTCTTTGGTTACAAAAGGTTTCTTCTTCATAATATTCCTCCATTTTATTAAAATACAGCCTGTATCAGCACCATATAAAGCACTGTCCCGACGCCGATACTAAGCAGGTTGTTTCGTTTCCAGACATGAAGCAGTATCACTACTGCCACCGCTATAAACTCCGGTAATCCATATGGATAGGATGTGATACTTACCGCCTTTAAACAATAAATCACCAACATTCCGATGACTGCCGGCGGCAATACTTTTCCAAGATACTGTATCACCGGCGGGATCGGTTTTCCCGGCGGAAAGAATAAAAACGGGCAGAGTCTTGTAAAAAAGATCGTTCCCGCAACTGCTGCAATGATAACAAGTGAACGCGCCACACTAACCGGCATGATGCTCTACCTCCTTTTTCTGTTCTGTTTCTTTATCCAAAAACTTTCTGCACGGAAGCAGGATCAGCATAATACAGATCATGGTCGGCAGAATAAAATTGTCTGCGCCAAAGATCAGAAGACAAACCAGTCCGCATCCAAGTCCGATCAGTACGCTCGGACGGTTTTTTGACTCCATCCACTGCTCCACCATGATCACGACGAACAACGCCGTCATCGCAAAATCAATTCCTGTCGTGTCGATTGGAAGTACTGATCCAAGCAGTGCCCCGATTGCGGAACCGATGATCCAGTACAGCTGGTCTAACAGTGCGATTGCAAATAAAAACTGTCCTTCTTCCACATCCTTTGGCACCTTCGTGACAAAAAATAAGGAATATGTTTCATCTGTCAGGGAAAAGATCATATACAGGCGCTTCTTCCCCATCTTTGCAAAACGCTCTAATAACGACAGACCATAAAAAATATGCCGGATATTTAACATAAACTCCATGAAAATTACCTGTAAAAGACTCACGCCCGGCGCAAAAAAATTCACGGCGAGATACTGTCCACTCCCTGCATAACACAGGACGCTCATCAGTATTGCCCACAGAAAATTATACCCTTTTTCCTGAATCATCACTCCAAAAGCCATACCGATAAACAGATATCCCGTCATGACCGGTATTGTATATGGAAATGCAGCTTTAAACGCTTTTCCATAGGAAGCTTTTTTACTTACTTTGTTTTTTTCTATTTCACAATCCATTTCTTTTTTCTATCCCTGTTACTTTATCACTTTAGCTTGTCGCACTATGTACTCTACAACAATTTTTGTGATACATCAAGACAATTTTCAACAAAAACTTCACTATTGCAAAAACATGTGCTATACTTTTTTTAGTCGCGTTTTACACGAAAAGGAGTTATGAATGAGTATTACCGTATTAAACTATATGGATCAGGCATTAGTTGACCGTATCCATTCGCAGGCTGCCAAACGTGCCGAAACTGCAAAGCAGACTACTTCAGACGATTTTGCAACCGTGTTAGCTGACAGTACAAAAGCTATAGAAAACAATCAGAACACCATCAGCACCAATACCGCCGTATCTGATACATCGACCGTATCCACAGGTCAGACTGCTGCATCATCCGCAAGTTCTTATACTTCGAACGAGCTTGACTCTATTTTCGAAGATGCAGCCAATACCTATGGTGTTTCTTCTATTATACTAAAATCAATTGCAAAAGCAGAATCCGGATTTAATCCGTCTGCCGTAAGCAGTGCAGGTGCCGTCGGTATCATGCAGTTAATGCCATCGACCGCTGCTGCTCTTGGCGTTTCTAATTCCTACGATGCCAGAGAAAATATCATGGGCGGTGCAAAATATATCAGTCAGTTATTGTCCAACTATCAGGGAAATATCTCCCTTGCTCTCGCCGCTTACAATGCCGGCAGTGCAAATGTTGACAAATACGGCGGCATCCCGCCTTTTACTGAGACACAGAATTACGTTAAAAAGGTTCTCTCTTATATGGAAGAATTTGGTTCTGCTGTTTCTAATACGGTATCTTCCGTTTCAGACCAGCTTTCTTCTATTTTCAGTCTGACCGGAACTGCAAGAGATGAAGCAAATCAGATGCTCGCTGATTTCTTCTCCTCCAAAAATATCAGTAAAGATGCACTCGATATCTTAACCGCTATTTTAAAATTGAAAAATATGATATCTGGTCAGACAACATCAACAGATGTCTCTTCTGCTTTACAGAATACGGATACTACATCATCTGCTGTGGGAAGTACCTCTGAAACCCCATCCGACCGCACTGCAGTCCTTACTTCCATAAATTCTGATTCTGAAACAATTGAAGATATCACAAAAGACATCCCTGTACGCGTGATTCCTTCTGCAGAAACAGATACGGACGAAGATACTGATACTGAAACAAACACAGATATTGATGCAGCTGTCAGCACAGATACTAATGACGATGTCAGTACAGACACTGACAGTGAATCTTAAACATCCTGTTGCCTGCGGATTGCCCGCAGGCAATTTTTATGTCGATCCTATGGATCTCAAAACTTCTGTCTGATCCGTAACTGTTTCATACTTTCCTACATCGTTATGATAATTCTTCAATCTGTCCCTCTAAGTAGTGATTAAATTCTTTCATAAACTGATACACCGTCTTTACATCCTCTGTAGAATAATGGGACAAAAACTCCATATCCCTTTTTTCCCAGCGTTTGTGACGTTTTGCATGTTCCTCAAACAACATTTTTCCTAGATCCGTCAGTTTAAAATAGACTTCTTTTTTGTTCGATTCCAAAGTGTATTTTTCAATCAGACCTTTCGCTAACAGCTTCTTTGTCATTTTGCTGATCGCGCCTCTTGTCATCCCCATATGTTCTGCGATCTTGGTAACATTTGGTAACTCTAATCTTCCAATATAGTCAATACAGTGCGTCTCGGAATAGCCATATTCATCGAGACATTTCCCCTCGGTCAGCTTCGAGAGCATGTCCTGCCGCTCTAACATCAGCGCAAGCTCTTTTAACAGAAGCTCCTGCTCTTTCATACATCCACTCCCTTACATAAAAGCAAATATTGTTTCCTTGTCAACAATTACTTCTGTTTTAATATAGCGCAAGTTTGTTTCCTTGTCAACAATATATGACAAAGATTCTGGGCAAAAAAACAGAGGCGTCAAGATTTTTGTCTCTTGATGCCTCTGATGTTTTTACTGCTTACGCGTCAAAGTGAAATCCTGCCAGCAGCGAGCCTAGGCTGGTGCCTGTCGATTCTGTGTCGGTATATTTTTCCAGTTCTTCCTCGGCAACGCCTGCGGTATCGACCATTTCTTCCTGTAATGCTTTCATGCTGAGGCTGATCTTGTTGTCGTTGGTGTTAAGGACTTTTGCTTTGACTTTCTGTCCTTCTTTTAATACTTCGGATGGCTTTTTGATGCGGCGCTCACAGATCTGTGAGATGTGTACCAGACCGCTCAGTCCGTTTCCAAGGTTGATAAATGCGCCGTATGGCATCAGTGTCTCGACAGTTCCTTCGAGTACAGTTCCCGGCACGATCATGGAGATCTTGTGGCTGCGCTCTTCGGCTTCTGCTTCTCTTGCCACTGCCTTGCCGGATAAAACCAGTTTTTCTTTTTCCGGATCCACAGTGATCACACGCACTTCGATCTCTTTTCCGATCCACGCGTCAGTATCTTCCACATAGTCAAGTGTGATCTGGGATGCCGGGATAAATGCACGGATGCCTTCCAGATAGGTGACAACGCCGCTCGGTACGCTCTCTTTGATGCGGACTTTGACTGTTGTCTCATCTTCCATCATCTGTTTTAATTTATCCCATGCGAGTATATCGTTCGCTTCCTTTTTGGAAAGTACGATATTTCCGGCACCATCGTCCGTCTGTACCACAGTTGCCTCGATCACATCTCCCTTGTGTACCTGTTCCATGACATTAAAATCAGGATCATTGCTCAGATCAGCAACTTTGATGATTCCCTGCGCATAATATTTTAAATCCAGAGTCACTTCCTCTTCATTTACATCAATGACTGTACCGGAAATGATGTCTCCCTCGTTGATCCTGCGGAAAGAGGCTTCCAGTTCGTCTTTGTAGTCGTCCATTGTTTCCATTTTGTTATCCTCCCATTTGTTAATTCTAATACCTGCAAAACTCATCCACATTTTCTGAAATTGCGAGAGACTGACACATGAAACGAAGGCACGCTTCCGCTGCGTGTCGCTCGCAACGGATACTAAGTGACCAAAATACGGTCACTAAGTACCGGCGGCTCCCCAGCACCTTCTTATTCATTTGTCAGTCTCTCGCAATAGCTCCACATTTTGTTGAGTTTTGCAGAGATCTACATTTTCTAAACGGTATTATAACACACCCGTCCCTAAAACAAAATGACAACTTTGAACAGGTCCCCGTCGACCTCGACGTGGAATTCGCCGCCCTGGGCTTCGGTAAAACTTTTTGCGATCGCAAGACCAAGTCCGGAACCTTCTGTGTTTCTTGAACTGTCGCCACGCACAAATCGTTCCGTGATCTCATCACCGCTGATATGTATTTCCTCAGCAGACATATTTTTTAAGATGATCTCTACAAGGGATGCTTTCTTTCGCACCTCTAAATAAACCCTGCTGCCCTGCATTGCATATTTGACCACATTGACAAAGAGATTTTCAAAAATGCGGTAGGTTTTCTGGTTATCAAGCATTAACAGTACCTTTTCTTCCGGCACATTCCACTTAAGTTCGAGTCCCCGCTCTTTCATCTTATCCACATGTTCAATGCTGACCTGTTTGATCAGGTTTACAACGTCAAGTTCCATCTTATTAAGTACGATATTATTGCTGTTTGCCTTGCTGACTTCAAAAAGATCTTCGATCAGCACCTTAAGGCGCAGTGATTTACGCTCTAAAGTATCAATGTAAGAACGCCTTTCTTCCTCCGTGATGTCTTCTTTTTTCAGCAGTTCAATGTATGTCGTGATGGCAGTGAGCGGTGTTTTTAAGTCATGTGAAACATTTGTGATCAGTTCTGTTTTCATACGCTGGCTCTTTACCTCTTCCTCCACTGCTTTTTTCATACCGGTCTGGATCTGCGCAAGTTCGTCCCGGAACGGATTAAATATGCCAAAATCCCCCTGAATCTCCTGATCAAGATTACCTTCTGCGATCGTCTGCATGGCATCTAACATCGCATGATAATCTTTATTGATCTGCTCATAATGTTTCTTTATAATAAAAAACAGGACGATCGAATAGACAACTAATGCACCGATCCCAAAGAACCAGAACAAGGAACAGGCTGCAAGCACTGCAAAGTTTATAACGACAACTTTTAAGATCAGTTTTGTCGTTTCCTCACTGAAATCAATGTGTGTGATCTCCCCGGAGAGTGTGTTCCACCACTGTCTGATCCGGTTGCCTGTCTTTTTAAACTGTTTTTTTATCCATGGGAAGATCTGATAGACCAGACTGTATCTTTTAACATATTCCCATAGTCCGACTGAAAATACCGGTCTCAGCAGATATGCGGCTGCAAACCACATTGCATAGATCAGCCACAAAGTTCCAACTGCAGTAAGTACGCTGATCACAACATCATAAACCTGTCCACCCATCAGTTCATCTGCCGCATCCGAAAATGAATCAAATCCATATGACCAGATAAGTTCCATAAAGTAATTCTGCAGACACAGTCCGCAGATCACACCTGTGACTCCAAGTTCTGCCGCGTAAGCATGTACCTTTCCATCATTTAAGATATTGCCTCCGGCTTTTTTCCCTGTCATAAAAAACATAAATGCGATCACCGCTACAACAGATGCGCCATACAATGGAAGTGCCCCATTAATTTTATAGGCGGACAGCTTTTCAAAATAATCTTCTTCCTCATCACTGCCAGAATCATAAAGAATATTTTCAGATGCTTTCTCTTTGGAAATACCGATCACAAACTCTATATTTTCCGGTCCTTTGAGCACGGGCATGTCTGTTGGATTAAAATACTCTTCCAGATTAGTTTTTAACAGTTCACTGCGTTCCTGTGCCCCTAAGGATTTTACTAAAAGATCGCCGCTATTTTCCCTGTCTGACAGCAGAGGAATTACTTCCATCGCCCCGACTTCATTAAATTTTACCGCAAACAATTCGCTGTAATATTGTGCCAGTTGTTCACTGACATCCTTTTCCTCTCCACCGAGTACGCTCTCTAAATTCTGCGTTGTATTTTTCAGTTTACTTCCATCTTCGGATTCCATGACGCAGTAATCAATCTGGGAACGGATTTTTTCAAACTGACTGCTCCATTCATCCATCACCGACAATACTTCATCATTGGTTACCTGCTCTAATTGTTCCTGTGACTCCCACCTGTCGGTTTCATCCGCTTTTGCATAAGATGCGATATAAAGATCTGTTGCTGACATCTCCGTCTCACTCTTCTGATTCTGATATTCCAGATCGAGCAGATAAAATCCCTCATACAGATTTTTCAGAAACTGTGTCCGAATCTGCGTATCACTGTCTGTTCCTGTTTTTGCTGCTTCTGTCTTTTGCATCCAGTCTTTGCTTCTGCGATTGATTCCCGGATAGCATAAAAAATTGATAACTGCTAAAACAAGAAGAAACCCTGCTGTTATCACAATTCTCGCCTTACGGCTGTTTTTCCATTTTATATCCAACGCCCCACACCACCTTTAAATATTTTGGTTCTCTCGGATTGATCTCGATCTTATCCCTGATATTTCTCACATGCACCATAATCGTATCCGTATTGATCGCTTTTTCATTCCAGACACGCTCGTAAATCTCGTCCGCCGAATAAACTCTTCCCGGATTTTTCATCAGAAGTGCTAAGATCTTAAACTCAATCGGTGTCATTTTTACCGGTTTTCCATCCACAAATACTTCTACCGTATCTTCATTCAGCTCAATTCCGCCAATGATATGTACCCTGTCATTTTCCTTTTTCTCCTGACTTTTGTTGTTAAACTTTGTATAACGCCGGATCTGGGAATTGACGCGCGCCATCAATTCTAACGGCGTAAATGGTTTTGTCACATAATCGTCCGCTCCGATGTTCAGCCCGATCACTTTATCTGTCTCCTCTGATTTCGCCGAAAGCATAATTACAGGAAAATCATGATGTTCCCTGAGTTTTAATGTCATTGTTACCCCATCCATACGCGGCATCATGATATCAACGATCGCAAGATGTATCTCCTTACTCTCAATAATCTCTAAACCTTCTATACCATCTGCCGCCTTATAAACGTTATAATTCTGGCTTTTTAAAAATATCTCGATTCCATCACGGATCTCTTTGTCATCTTCTACGATTAAAATATTGTACTGTTCCATTATTTTTGTCTGTGTGAAAGATTTTCACACTTCTCCCCTTTTCTTTCTGTGCCGCAGATATTCCTTTTTGCCACACTTCCTATCAGTATATCATTTACCTTATCAAAATGAAACAAATCCTGTATTATTCCCGGCACAACTGATATCTTCCTGCTCTTACCCTCCTTTGAGTATTATCATACCTTCCGAATGCAAAGAACGCCCGCAGAAAAAGATAAAGATTTTCAAAAGATTTACTTTACATTTTCCTTAATTTCTGCAAAATTTTCTTTTTTTCTCTATATTTTTTGCATTTTGCTGATAGGAGTGTTAGAATACAAATGTTATTAAATTTTCGAGGAGGTTTACTTATGGACAAGAAAACAACAGGAATCGTTTCCTACATCACGCTTATCGGCTGGCTGATTGCATTCTGCGCCGGTGACAAAGAGGGTGCAAAATTTCATTTAAACCAGTCACTGGTGTTATACCTTGCATCACTGATCAACAGCATTATTATTTCGCGCATTCCGATCTGTGGATGGGCTGTCAGCGGCATTCTCTCCATTGTATTCTTTATTTTCTGGATCATGGGATTAGTATATGCCTGCAAAGATGAAGAAAAAGAGCTTCCACTTTTAGGAAGTATTAAGATTTTAAACTAAGATATTAAAAAAACATTATTATGTAAAAACCCGGCTTTAAGGTTCATGACCCCAAAGCCGGGTTTCTTTTTCTGTGCACAGACCTGCCTGCTAAAACAGGCAGTCTGCTATCTTATACGATTTTCTTATACCTCTACGGTAATTTTGTCTAAGTGCCAGATATCATCTACATATTCCTGGATCGTACGGTCAGATGAGAATTTACCGGCATGTGCGATATTTAAGATTGCACTCTTTGCCCAGCCTTCCTCATCTTTGTATGCTTCCATGACGCGTTTCTGTGCATCTGCATAGGAATGGAAATCTTTTAAGATGAAATAGGTATCTGCAAACTGTGTACACTGTGTATTGAGCAGTGAGTTGTAAAGGTCACGGAACAGCTCAGGATCGTTCGGTGAATAGAATCCGTTGATCAGCTGCATCAATACCTTGCGGATATCCTGATCCGTATTAAAGATCTGCATTGGATCATAATCACGGTTTCTCTCATGCGCAATGACTTCATCGGAACTCATACCGAAAATAAATGCATTTTCTTTGCCGACTTCCTCGACGATCTCAACATTGGCACCATCCATCGTTCCGAGCGTCAGCGCACCGTTTAACATGAATTTCATGTTACCGGTTCCGGATGCCTCTTTACTAGCTGTGGAGATCTGCTCGCTGACATCTGCTGCCGCAAAGATCCACTCTGCGATCGATACGCGGTAATCTTCAATAAATACGACTTTGATCTTGCCGTTAATGCTTCTGTCATTGTTGATAACGTCCGCCACATTGTTGATCAGTTTGATCGTAAGTTTTGCGTTCTTGTAGCCTGCTGCTGCCTTTGCACCAAAAATAAAGGTTCTCGGATAGAAATCCATATCCGGGTGCTCTTTTAATTCATTATACAGATACATGACATGTAAAATATTCAGCAACTGACGTTTGTATTCATGCAGACGTTTTACCTGCACATCAAAGATGGAACGTGGATCTACTTCGATGCCGTTGTGCTCTTTGATGTATTTTGCAAGACGCAGTTTGTTCTGATATTTGATATTCATGAACTCCTGCTGTGCTTTTTTATCGGTTGCATAGATCGCCATCTTCTCAATATGGGAAAGATTTGTGATCCAGTCGTCACCGATATGTTCACTTACCCAGTCTGCAAGAAGCGGATCGCCATGCATCAGGAATCTACGCTGTGTGATTCCATTCGTCTTGTTGTTGAATTTCTGTGGGAACAGCTCATAGAAATCGTGAAGCTGCTCGTTCTTTAAGATCTCCGTGTGAAGTTTTGCCACACCATTTACGGAATATCCTGCTGCGATCGCAAGATGTGCCATTTTTACCTGACCATCGTAAACGATTGCCATACGTGCAACTTTACCGTTATCTCCCGGAAACTCTGCCTGGATCTGTAAAATAAATCTGCGGTTGATCTCCTCAACGATCTGATAGATACGCGGAAGCAGTCTTGAGAAGATCTCGATCGGCCATTTTTCAAGTGCTTCTGCCATGATCGTGTGGTTGGTATATGCACAGGTCTTTGTCGTGATCTCCCATGCCTCATCCCAGCTTAATCCCTCTTCGTCAAGTAAAATACGCATCAGCTCTGCCACTGCAACGGTCGGATGTGTATCATTTAACTGGAATGTCACTTTCTCCGGCAGCTTATGGATATCGTCATGATGCTTTTTGTAACGTGCTAATGCACGCTGTACACTTGCAGATACGAAGAAATACTGCTGTTTTAAACGAAGTTCTTTTCCCGCGATATGGTTATCATTCGGATAAAGTACCTCGACTAAGTTGCGGGCAAGATTTTCCTGCTCCACGGCTTTGTGATAATCACCTTTATCAAAGGAGTCTAATTCAAAGCACTCCATCGGCTCTGCATCCCAGATCATTAAGGTATCTACCACATGATTGCCGTAACCTACGATCGGCATATCATAAGGTACTGCTAAAACAGACTGGTAATTTTCCTGTACGAAACGTGTCTTGCCTTCCTCCGTCACTTCCGCACGGACATAACCGCCGAATTTAACCTCATAGGAATACTCCGGACGACGAAGTTCAAACGGATATCCGTTCTTTAACCAGTTATCCGGCACTTCCACCTGAAAACCGTCTTTGATCTTCTGTTTGAACATTCCGTAACGGTAACGGATACCGCAGCCGTAAGCTGCGTATCCAAGTGTTGCCAGTGATTCCATAAAGCAGGCTGCAAGACGGCCAAGTCCACCGTTTCCAAGTGCCGGATCCGGCTCCTGATCCTCGATCTCATCAAGGTTTAAACCGATCTCCCCGAGTGCCTCTTTTACCTCTTTGTACATTTTTAAATTGATCATGTTGTTGCCAAGCGCACGGCCCATCAAAAATTCCATGGACATATAATAGACCATCTTTGGATCCTGTTTGTCAAACGCTTTCTGTGTGGCAAGCCAGTCATCAATAATGACATCTTTTACCGTGTAGGAAACTGCCTGAAAAATCTCCTGCTGTGAAGCTTCCTCTAATGTTTTGCGGTAAAGATTTTTTACATTTTCCTTTACGTCCTCAATAAATTTTTCCTTGTTGAAAACATTTTCCTTCATCTAGTTTTCTCCTTTTTTGACTCCAAGCAATACTTTTTCCCCATTGATGTTCCATTCCTTGCAGTAAATTCCGTTTTCTCCGGAGTCAAAAGAATCAGCTTCTGCTACAACTTCAGTACCTAAAACATCACCCATGATGTCATTTCCGTACTTATGAAAGATATCGGCTACTTTTTCATCTGCATGATAGTAAATGGAGATTTTATCCATAACCTCAAATCCGGCTTCCTTACGCATTGTCTGGATCTTACTGATCAGCTCACGGACAAATCCTTCCTCTACCAGTTCCGGTGTCAGGTTGGTATCAAGCACAACGGTTACAGTATTATCACCTTCCGTTACATAACCTTCCATCTGTGTCATTGTGATCAGAAGGTCTTCTTCGGATAATTTTACATCATCACTGACTGTTGGCAATGCAAGCACACCGTCTGCTTTTAATTCAGCCATTGCTTTGTTTCCGTCTAACTCTGCAAGTGCTTTCTGGATCTGTCCTAAGAACTTGCCGTATTTCGGTCCGACGGTACGAAGCTGCGGTTTGAAGGTATAGCTTGTGTATGCACTGACATCCTCTGTAAAGTTTACTTTCTTCACATTCAGCTCATCCTCGATGATCTCTACAAAGTACTCAGATAAAACATTCGGTGCTTTGACATACATATTTCCGATTGGCTGGCGGTTCTTGATATTCGCAGAGTTACGGCATGCACGGCCCATAACAACGATCTTTAAGACCTCATCCATATTTTTCTCTAATTCTTTGTCGATCCATGCCTCATTGACAGCCGGGAAGTCGCACAGATGGATGCTCTCCGGTGCCTCTGTGTTGATGGAACGTACCAGGTTCTGATAGATCTCCTCTGTCATGAACGGGATCATCGGTGCAGCAGCCTTGCAGATCTCAACTAATGCAGTATAAAGTGTCATATATGCGTTGATCTTATCCTGCTCCATGCCTTTTGCCCAGAAACGGTCACGGCTTCTTCTGACATACCAGTTACTCATGTCATCCACGAACTCATCAAGTACCTTTGCAGCTTCCGGAATGCGGTAATTTGCAAGGTTTTCATCCGTTCCCTTGATTGCGGAATTCAATTTTGACAGCAGCCACTTATCCATAACGGATAATTTTTCATAATCTAAGGTATATTTTGTTGCATCAAACTGGTCGATGTTTGCATACAGCACGAAGAATGCATAAGTATTCCACAGGGTACCCATGAATTTACGCTGTCCTTCCTGTACCAGCTTGCCACTGAAACGCTTCGGGATCCATGGTGCACTGCTTGTATAGAAATACCAGCGGATCGCATCTGCGCCGTAAGTCTCTAATGCATCAAACGGATCAACCGCATTTCCTTTGGACTTACTCATCTTCTGTCCGTTCTCATCCTGTACATGTCCAAGAACGATGACGTTCTCATACGGAGCTTTATTAAATAACAGGGTGGACTCTGCCATCAGAGAGTAGAACCATCCTCTTGTCTGGTCAACTGCCTCGGAGATAAACTTCGCCGGGAACTGTTTCTCAAAGACGTCTTTATTCTCAAACGGATAATGGTGCTGTGCGAATGGCATTGCTCCGGAATCGAACCAGCAGTCGATAACCTCCGGTACACGGTGCATTTCTTTGCCACAGTCCGGGCATTTAAAGGTAACTGCATCAATATACGGACGATGAAGTTCTACCTTTGCATCCTCCGGATTTCCGCTTCTCTCTGCAAGTTCTGCACGGCTTCCGATGCACTCCTGATGTCCACATTCACACTCCCATACCGGAAGTGGTGTTCCCCAGTAACGGTTACGGGAGATACCCCAGTCCTGGATATTCTCAAGCCAGTCACCGAAACGTCCTTTTCCGATAGAATCCGGGATCCAGTTTACAGTATTGTTGTTGCGGATCAGGTCATCTTTGACTGCAGTCATCTTGATGAACCAGGATTCTCTTGCGTAGTAGATGAGCGGTGTGTCACATCTCCAGCAGTGCGGATATTCATGCTCGAACTTCGGAGCATCGAATAACAGTCCCTTTTCATCGAGATCTTTTAATACCATAGGATCTGCTTTCTTTACAAAAACACCGGCATATGGTGTCTCTTTGGTCAGCTCACCTTTTCCGTCTACAAGCTGTACGAATGGAAGGTCATATTTTCTTCCGACAGCGGCATCATCTTCACCGAATGCAGGTGCGATATGAACGATACCGGTACCGTCTGTCATGGTTACATAGGTGTCACATACAATGTAATGCGCTTTTTTGTGCTGTTTTTCAATGATCTCTTTTGCACAGTCAAATAACGGCTCATACTCTTTGTACTCTAAATCGCTTCCTTTATAAGTCTCTAATACTTCGTATGCCTTTGTTCCCTCTGGTGCATCCTTGTCAAGCAGTTTGCCAAGTACCGTGTCAAGCAGTGCCTCTGCCATATAATAGGTATATCCGTCAACCGCTTTTACTTTGCAGTAAGTCTCTTCCGGGTTCACACAGAGTGCGACGTTAGACGGCAGTGTCCAAGGAGTTGTAGTCCATGCAAGGAAATATGCATCCTCTCCGATTACTTTAAAACGTGCAACTGCAGAGCGCTCTTTGACCGTCTTATAACCCTGCGCAACCTCCTGAGAAGATAACGGGGTACCGCAGCGTGGGCAGTAAGGAACGATCTTGAATCCTTTATATAAAAGGTTTTTATTCCAGATTTCTTTTAATGCCCACCACTCGGACTCAATAAAATTGTCATCGTAAGTAACATATGGATTGTCCATATCAGCCCAGAAACCAACGGTCTTTGAGAAATCTTCCCACATTCCTTTGTATTTCCATACGGATTCCTTACATTTTTTGATGAAAGGCTCCATACCGTATTCTTCGATCTGCTCTTTTCCGTTTAAGCCAAGAAGTTTCTCAACCTCAAGTTCTACCGGGAGTCCATGTGTATCCCAGCCGGCTTTACGCGGAACGAATTTTCCTTTCATGGTCTGGTATCTCGGAATCATATCTTTGATCGTACGGGTCTCCACATGTCCGATGTGCGGCTTGCCGTTTGCAGTTGGCGGGCCGTCATAAAAGGTGTAGGTCTCTCCTTCCTTGCGGTGTTCCATGCTCTTCTTAAAGATGTCATTGTCATTCCAGAACTTCTCGATCTGTTTTTCTCTGTCTACGAAATTCAGATTCGCATCAACTTTCTTATACATTGTTAACCTCCATTGATTTAATAAAGAGTCGCTCGCGACTCTTTCGCGCCCGAGCGGTGCTGTTTACAGCAAACTTCTTCTCCGCGAAGTGCGCATCCCGCCCAGAGGGCTTTTTAATTCATAGGACGTAATTTCCTATGAATTAAAAAAACCCTCGTCCTGTATATAGGACGAGGGCTTAATTACTTCGTGATACCACCTGATATACAAATGTACACGGAACTAATAAACTCCGGATACACGTTCCCTGTAACGCAGGAAATGCGTCAGCGCTTACTCTGTCACGGAAAATCCCAGTCGTGATCTGCCTTGACCATTTCAGACTGCGGCTTGGAAGTGATTTTCATTCAGCAGATACTCGCACCGGTTTCCACCTGCTCCGGCTCTCTGTTGCTTTTCCTGATGAACTACTGTCTTCGTCATTGCCTTTTGCCAAAAATCTAATCTTTAGTATAGACTCGGAAAGTGAGAATGTCAAGAGGGCTTCATGCTTTTCACAGAGCACGTTTTTTCACATCTGCGATCACGTTTAAAAACCGCTCCTTCATCTGTGCCTCTAACAGTTTTACATCCATGTCACTGCCCGTACACGGCACAAATCCTCCAGCCATCGATGCGTGGCCGCCGCCATTGCCAATTCCTTTCAGTGCCTCCGCCACAATCTTTCCTGCATCGAGCATACTCTTTTCACTGCGCACGGAAAGTTTGATTCCATCTGACTTTCTCGAATACACGACGGAAAATGACACTTCTTTTAAAGCAAGCATGAAATCGGATATATTTGCAATGACCGGACAATCCTTACCAGTATTGCAGAAACTGATGTCATCATATACTTCAATACTTGAAATCGCACTCGAATATGCCATCAGATCATCAAAACACAGATTACTGTTTTCTAACATATGGATGACCTCATAATCACATTCATCAAACATCCGGTAGAGCATCTCAATATCGAGTTTTGACACTCCACGGCTCAGATTATTGGTATCGATCCGTACACCGTATGTCAGAGTCGTGGCGATTCTTCTATCCATCGGGATATTATTTTCAAAGAAATACTGTGCAACGATCGTCGCACATGCTCCCACTTCCGGCCGGATGTCTTTAAACCGGTATGGAAACTTTTCATTTTCCGGATGATGATCGATGCAGATGATCTCGTCCCCCGTAATGTCAACGATGTTTGAATTACCCTTTTGTGCATCCACAAGGATCACTTCATCCTCATCTGTCAAAATGGTACTAAGATCCTCCACATTCAAAAGTTCGATCTCCATCAGTTCACGCAGCTTGTCGGTACTGTAACGGTCTATTTTTCCTTTATAACAGATCGTGGAAGAAATTCCATTGTGCTTTAACAGCTCCTGGATCCCAAGCGCACTCGCAATGGCATCCGGGTCAGGGAAATTATGCGTCTGGATATACACATGCTTCCGGTTGATCTGTTTTAGTAGTTCTTGTAATTTTGTCATATTAATCCTCTAAAATATGTTTCTGCCACCCGTTTTGTCACAAGTTCTGAAAATGACTGTATTTTATACTGTGCTTCCGGTACGATTCCAAAACCGTATGCGGCATGAATAAATCCAACGCCAGCTTTTCTGCTGGCATCATAATCTCCCTGGATATCACCCACATAGACCGCTTCGTCTAAATGATTCCGGTCTGCCAGAAGTCTGATATTATCACCTTTCTGTAAAAGATTATTTCCGTAACATTCGATATCGGAAAAATAATCCCAGAAATGATAATGATCCAAAAATGCCTCAATGTAACCTTTCTGGCAGTTGCTTACAATGTAAAGTTCATATGTCTTTTTTAATTCTTTGAATGTATCCTCAAGATCCGGATAAAGCACTCCGCCATGTTCTCTTAAATAATCGTTCTCGATCCTGCAGCACTCCGCTAAAAGTGTCTCCTGCTCTTTCTCAGAAATTTCCGGGAATAACAGTTTTGCGATCACATCCATGGTCTTTCCCATAACACCCTTGATATCGGTTTCTGTGAGTGCCTTATTTAACCTTCCATCCTGACGGATCGCTTCATTCCAGGATTCTGCCACATTGGCGGCTGAATCCCAAAGTGTGCCATCCATATCAAAAATAATTCCCTGTTTTTTCATATAAGTCCCCATTCCTGCGTGTAAAAAATCTCATTTTTCACACGATTCTGCTTCATTTATTTTAAATCGTAAACGCTGGCATATTTTTTTTCAAAATAACGCACCAATGGCTCTGCTGATACTTCTTTTCCACACACATTTGCAATCACTTCTTTTGGTGTGCGTGTGCTGCCATACCAGTGGATTTTTTCATTCAGCCATTTTGTGATTTCTTTGATTCTGCCCTCTTTTAAGATCTCATCTACCGGCCCTAACTCTTTTTCAAGTTCCTCTAAATACATGCCGTCATAGATGCTTCCTAACAGATAGCTTGGAAAATAGCCGAAGGAACCATCTGACCAGTGCATATCCTGTAAGATTCCCTCCGCATCATTTGCCGGAGTGATATCTAAATATTCCTTCATTTTCTGATTCCAAAGTTCCGGAAGCTTCTCAACCGGAACATTGTCACGAAAGATTGCCTTCTCCATTTCATAACGCAATATAATATGGAAGCAATAGGTCACCTCATCTGCCTCGGTACGGATCAGGCTGTTCCTGACATGATTGATCTCACGGTAAAACTCATCCAGTGAAATGTCCTTCATCTGCGGCATCAGTTCCTGCACTTTCTCATAGACAGGAATCCAGAAATTCTTATTGCGCCCTAAAATATTCTCATAAAAACGGGATTGGCTCTCATGCACGCCCATATAACGGCAGCTTCCTGCAGCCGTGTTGTCATATTCCGGATTGACATTCTGTTCAAAAATCGCATGACCACCCTCATGGATAGCCGAAAACATGGCAGAAACCGGATCATGTTCATAATAATGATTTGTCACCCGGACATCCTTGGAAGAAAAATTCAGTGTAAAAGGATGCTCTGTCTCTCCTACTGCACCGGCATCTTTGGAAAATCCGATGTAGGAAAGCAAAAGATCCTGCACTTTTCTCTGATCATCCGGATCAAAATAAACATGGAATTTTGTATCATCCGGCTGTTTTGCGGCAAGTATTTTTTTCACAAGCGGAATCAGCGCTTCCTTTAGTTCACCAAACAGACGGTCAATCGTTGCAGAATCCATTCCCTCTTCATATTTATCTAACAATACATCATAAACTTCTTTGCCCGGATCCGTGTAACCTGCCATTTCTTTGGTAAGTGCAATCATTTTCTCTAAATGCGGTGCAAAAATGGAAAAGTCAGATGCATTTTTTGCATCTTCCCATGCATTTCCGGATTCTGCCTGCTCACGGACCATCACTTCATAACGGTCTTTTGGAATCCGTCTGTCTTTTTCCATATCGCGCTGCATGCGTGTCACGATAAATTTCATGGTATCTGACAGCTGTGCAAATTCTTCCGGTGTCTTTAAGGTCTCTAACATGCCATAAAGTTCATCCGAAGTCGACATGGCAAAGCTCTCGGTTGAAAAATAAGTCAATGCATCGATATGTCCTGTCTGCCCCAGTTTTGGTGCACAGGTTCTCATGTCCCAGTAAAGAAGCGTATTGATATGTTCATATTTTTTCATTTTATCGAGATACTGCTCGAATTGTTCTAATGTTTTACTCATAGTCGTCCTCCATTTTCAGAACGACGCCATTCTGGCGTATTACATTCTGTTCTTTCTGTTTCATATTAACACAGGACACCTGACCTGTCACTTATTTTTAGTATAACCAAAAACACCACGAACATGCGATTTTGCATGTCCATGGTGTTTTTCATAACAATCAGTCTGCCCGCAGTGCGTGCAATCTGTTTTTTCATCGGAAACCCTGACGCAACTACTTATTTTACCTCTACTGTCCAGCCATATTTATCCGGCAGTCTGCCCCACTGGATTCCGGTTAAGGTATCATATAATTTCTGTGTCAGTTCACCGATCTTGAAATCGTTGATCGTTACAACATCATCTTTGTAGCGGAGTTCTCCGACAGGGGAGATAACTGCTGCAGTACCTGTTCCGAATACTTCCTCAAGTGTGCCATCATGTCCGGCTTTCATCAGATCATCTACGGAAAGTCTGGTCTCATTTACTTTATAACCCCAGTCTCTTAACAGATGGATCATGGAATCTCTTGTGACACCCGGAAGAACAGTTCCCTCGATCGGTGCTGTGTAAATCTCGCCTGCGATCTTGAACATGATGTTCATGGTTCCAACTTCCTCTACATATTTACGATGTTCACCATCTAACCAGAGTACCTGGGAATATCCCATCTTCTCTGCTTTAACCTGTCCTAAAATAGAACCTGCGTAGTTACCACCGCATTTTGTAAATCCGGTACCACCTTTTACGGCACGAACCAGTTCATCCTCAACTAAGATCTTAACCGGGTTGATTCCCTCTGCGTAGTAAGCGCCAACCGGGCAGCAGATAATCATAAACTTATAAGCAGATGCCATATGTACGCCGAGTGCAGCTTCTGTTGCAAACATAAACGGACGGATGTAAAGAGATGTCTCCGGCTCTGATGGAACCCAGTCCTCTTCTACCTTTACCAGTGCTTTTACCGCCTCAACAAACATATCAACCGGGAGCTCCGGCATGCAGAGTCTTGCGTTAGAGTTGATCATTCTCTTTGCGTTCATCTCCGGACGGAATAACTGGATCTTACCCTCTGCAGTACGGTATGCTTTCATACCCTCGAATGTTTCCTGTGCATAATGTAACGTTACACATGCCGGATCCATGGTGATCGGTCCTTCCGGAACGATTCTTGCATCTTTCCAGCCCTCTTCCTTTGTCCAATCCATAACAAACATATAGTCTGTCATATATTTTCCAAATCCAAGATGTTTCTGATCTGGTTTTTCCTTTAAATGTTCTCTTTTTTCAAATCTGATATCCATAACATATGCCTCCGACTCTCTATCGTTTTTTTTCTGACCACCATTATGATACTTTCTTTTTTGAGTGTCAAGATTATTCCAAAGGCTTATATTCGTCATTACTCAAATTCATATTAACGTTTATTTTTTATAATCATGCGTTATGATATGATTTTAAAATGTTTTGGAATTTTTGCCCTGAAAGTTTTTTAGTTCTGCTCTGCAATTACCTTTTTTAAAGGAATCCAGATAACAAATGCAAGCACGCTTCCAATTGCCGCCGTAATAAGCTGTGTCACGGAAAATGTTGTCTGGAACACTGCCATCTTTGGAACCATTGCTTCCGGAAGCAGGGACGGAATCAGAACCAGTGCAATCACGACTCCCATAAATAATGCCTTTACAATGCTGCCGGCTGCCATACCTGCGATCAGACCTGCATTGCCTTTGATTTTCTTTGCAATCAGACTAACTGCAACTACAAGAATGATATTTCCGATCATAACGCATGGGATGATCGCCGGGATCGCTGACATGATCGGGCTTCCTGTAATCAGGAATGATGTGACCGGTGTGATCACAGATAAAATAATTCCGCATGCCATTCCTGCACCCAGTGCCGCAATGATCAGACATGCATTGATGATCGGTCCTGTGATGTACACACTTGTGTTTTTAAAGAACTGGCTCACGATACAGATTGCCAGTAACACTGCTGTTGTTGTGATTTGTTTCGTTGTGATTTTCATAAATCCTCCTTGTTTTGCGGAGCAAAATGCGACTGCCTTTGCAGGAGCAGAGGATTTTCCTCCTTTGTTTTGCGGAGCAAAATGCCTGCTATGCCGCCTTTGCATAGCATGTGCCCTTGCAGGAGCAATGCCCAACACATTGGGCAGGATTTTCCTCCTTTGTTTTGTACAATTTTCGCAACCATCATAGTACAACACTTATGAAAAGTCAATTTTCCGTACACGGCTCACTCTGCCCCCGCAAACAACCGCAATTTTCTCTTGTCATTTAAACCAGGGAATTTTATAATAAAACCAACATATAAATATTTCGTATAAATATAAGGAGATTACGTTATGCATACATTTCAACCTATGACAGCAGATATGATGGAATTTGATCCATTTACAAAAATTGGAAAAGAATGGGCGCTGCTCACCGCAGGTTCCAAAGACAAAGCAAACACCATGACCATAAGCTGGGGCGGTGTCGGCATCTTATGGGGCAAAAACGTTGCCTTTGTATTTGTCCGTGACTCAAGATACACCAAAGAACTGATCGACAAAAATGAATTCTTTTCTCTCAGCTTTTTATCTGAAAAATACCGTGATGCATTAAATTACTGTGGAAGCCACTCCGGCCGCGACGAAAACGATAAGATCTCAGCCGCCGGTTTAACCCTTACCTCCCGCCACAGCATTCCGTTCATCGATGAGGGAAATATGATCCTGCTGTGTGAGAAAATGTCCGCAACGCGACTGACTGAGGATTCCTTCCTGATGCCAGAGATTGCGCAAAAATGGTATGCAGATCATGATATGCACACGATGTATATTGCGGAGATCATTGATATTCTGGCAAGATAAGAAAAACAGGCAGGTGGGAGTTCATATACGAAAACTCCTGCCTGCCCGTTTTATGTTTTTCAGATATATAATCTCTTAATCATTTTTTGTTCCATACATTCTAAAATACTCATCCGCCTGCTGCATAGATATGTTTAATTTATCCTGCAATCTTTTTATAATACCCTTTTTCGGTATGTTCATTTCGAGACACATTTCTATCATTCCCTCTGCTTTGCCACGAACTTCTCCACGCGCTTCGCTCTCCGCAATTAATTCTTCAATCGCCTGACACATCTCTATCCCCTCCTTTTCCTCTGATATCTTAATTGGTGTCTTCGTGATGGTTTTTATAACTCTGGCTGCATTCATTTCTATACTTTTATGGGTATCTGTCCTCAAAAAATCCAGCAGTTTTTCTTTATTATTAGAGTACTTGATATATCCCATAACCTCTCTCATACTTGTTGAAAATTTGTTCAGTTCTTCTTCCGTAAGTTTTGCCGGATCGATCAGGTGTATCCTGTAGTTCTCCACATAACTTAAAATTTCCATATCCCTTATCGGCATCATTTCATGTAAAGATAACGGTCCGTCCCATTCCTCTGCCCCAAAATGAATCACAAGTGTGATAACTGGTTTAATGTGATCTTCCTTTAAAAATCCCGATAAATATTCTCCACCGGTTTTTCCTGAATAATCTTTTTGGCTCCGTCGGTGCCCTGCCGCTATATCTGACACTTGTTTTCCATATTGTAAGGCATCATAGATAGCGTTTCTGACCGGCATTGCATAATGGACATCTGTCTGATTCTCAACCCCTAATAAAACATACGACATCTTTTCATCCTGTTTGATGACTGCTGCTTTTAAAACATCACGGTATTTTTGCAGTGCATCTTTTTTACCCACTGCCGATGTAGCAGTGTCAATCTCTGTAAGTCCTGCCGGATCGATCACCTTTTTTCCACCATAGATAAGATAATTAAACGCATCTGCAAATATAGCATTCTCCCGCATATACTCTTTTGTTACAATATCAACCGTCCCCATTCATTTCTCCTCCTTTGTTTAATCCGGGAGCAATTCGTGGTTTTCAAGAATTCTCCCTGCTTATATGTGTGAATGATAAAAGCATTGGAAATTCTTAAGTTGAATGTATAACTTTTTATACATTTTTCACTATGATAAAAGAATGGTCTATAACCATGTAGATGATTTCAGAATATCATGCTTTGTCTGGATTTTAGCATACTGTTCTTATAATGTCATTAAAAAGCCGATATTCCAATGATATTTGTAAGTTTTGCACAAAAAATCCAGTGTATAAAAACAGATATAACATACACACACCTTGCTTTTTTCAAAAATCAATGCTACAATATTTTCTGAGTTTTGTTCTAAAAAGTAAATATATGGAGGATTATTTATGAGCCCAGTTACTATTGTATTGCTGGTTATCTTAGCCGTTTTAATCATCGGACTGATTGTCCTTTATTTTCTCGGAAAGAAAGCACAGAAAAAGAAAGCTGAACAGGATGAGCAGCTTGCCGCTGCCGCACAGACCGTATCCATGCTGGTTATAGATAAGAAGCGAATGCGCATTACCGAATCCGGTCTTCCACAGGTTGTGATCGACCAGACACCGAAGATGATGCGCCGTACCAAACTTCCAATTGTAAAGGCAAAGGTTGGACCAAAAGTAATGTCTTTGATCGCCGATGAATCTGTATTTGATTACATACCGGTCAAAAAAGAAGTTAAAGCTACCGTGAGTGGTATCTATATCACAAAAGTTACCGGTGTACGCGGACCTCTTGAAAAACCGGAAGGTAAAAAGAGCTGGAGAACCAAATTAAAAGAAAAAGCTAATCGCACAAATAAAGAACTCGAAAAAGAAAAAGCTGAACTTGAAAAAGAGAAAAGCAAGAAAAAGAAAAAATAAGTGATGAAACCTGAAAATACCGCAAATGTGAAAATCGCATTTGCGGTATTTTTATCATGAACTACAGTACCCAGCCTGCCGCCTGCATCTGTGTCTCCACCATATGGTGATAGATTCCATCTTTTCCGGACAGCTCATCAGGTGTGCCTTCCTCTGCAACCACACCGTCTTTTAACACAACGATCTTATCTGCGTTTGCAACCGTTCGCATCCGGTGCGCAATGATAAGAACTGTCTTATTCCGGATCAGTTTTGACAATGCCTCCTGGATCAGTGTCTCATTATCTACATCCAGTGATGCGGTCGCCTCATCTAATAAGATAATCGGTGCATCCTTTAAAAACGCCCTTGCGATCGAGATTCTCTGACGTTCTCCGCCAGAGAGTTCTGATCCGTTTTCACCAATCATCGTCTGCCAGCCGTCCGGCAGCTTTTGGGCAAATTCATCACAGTGTGCTAACTTGGCAGCGACAATGACTTCCTCATCCGTCGCATCCTGTCTGCCGATACGGATATTTTCCATAATCGTATTATTAAAAAGTGTGACGTCCTGAAATACAATGGAATACAGTGACATCAGAGTTTCCGGATTGATCTTTGAAATGTCCATGCCTCCAACTGTGATCTTTCCCTTTTCAATGTCCCAGAATCTAGCCGCAAGTCTTGATACGGTCGTCTTTCCACCGCCGGATGGTCCGATCAGTGCCGTCACCTCACCCTGTTTTGCAGTAAATGTTACATCCTTTAATACAGACTCCTTTCTGTCGTAAGAAAATCTCACATTTGAAAATGTAATATCATATCCTTTATGGCTTAACTGATCTGTTCCTGTCTGAATTTCATGGGAGAGGATCTCGTCTAAACGTTCGCTCTGTATATTTGCGCTGATCATTGCCGCTAAATTCTGCAGGGAAATCTGCATCGGATCATAGATTCTTGATACAACAAGCAAAAACATGAAAAATGTCAGTACATCGATACTTCCCTTTGCAAGAAGGATTCCCCCTGTCAGGGCAACCGTTGCAATACCAAGTTTTAAGATCATCTGGGCACTTGCGACAAATACCGCCATGCCAAGTTCTGTCACGATCGCATGTTTCTCGACCGCTTTAATTTTTTTATCCAGACCTTTCATATAATCATCCTGTGCATTGTTGGCGCGGAGATCACGGACCGTCTCAAGTCCTTCCTGAATCCCGTCGGCACAGTCCATTTTCAATTTCATCTGTTTTCTGCTCAGACTGTTTTGTACTTTACCGGAACAGCCAACGATCAGAAATGAAACCGGAAGCACCCACAGCGCCGCTAAAGCCATTCTCCAGTCAAAGAAAAAGAGACTTAATGCCACGAGTGCCGTAGAAATACATGCTCCGATCAGTTCCGGTATCACATGGGAAGAAACCGTCTCCATCGTCGCACAGTCCGCCATGATCGTGCTGGTCAGATCCGACAGATCTTTTTTGCCAAAGAACGAGAGTGGTATTTTTCTCAGTTTTTCCGCGAGTGTGATGCGTCTGACACCACTCTCCACATAAGTTGCAAAAAATGTTGCATTATACTGGATATAGGTAGTAATTGCGATCAATGCCAGACAGATCAGGCTGCCTGCAAGATAAAACCCGCCTCTTCCACCAAGTGTTCCTCCCATATAATCCTTTACCAGAAAATAAAGCATTCCTACCGGAAACATCAGCACAATATCCGATATCGTGACGGAAACAAATGCTTTTATCATATCCTTCGCACCCTGCTCTGAAAGTGCATATTTATGCTGTATTTTTTCTTTGAATGACATTTTTTATTCCCCCACTTTCCAACGAACCGATTTATTGTATGCATCCCCCATATGAGCATACAGTTTCTGTGCTTCTGACAGTTCTTTATGCGTTCCTGACTCCACGATCTCTCCGTCCTTTAACACGCAGATCCGGTCGGCATCCACAACGGAGGACAGACGATGTGCGATCATAATGACCGTTTTTCCTGTGGATAATTTTGAAAATGCCTGCTGCACCTTCGCCTCATTGTCCGGATCAGCAAATGCGGTCGCCTCATCTAAGATCAGGATTGGCGCATTTTTTAACATTGCCCTCGCAATCGAAAGACGCTGTGCTTCACCGCCGGACACATAAGTTCCCTTTGCTCCGATCACCGTATCAATACTATCCGGCAATTTTTCGATAATATCTTCGCACTGTGCATTCTTTAATGCTTCCATAACTTCCTCTCTCGTCGCATCTTTCCTGCCCATGCGGACATTTTCATAAACAGACATCTTCAAAAGTTTACTGTCCTGAAATACAAATGACACCATATCCATAAGCTGTTTCGACGGGATATCACGCACATCCACGCCACCGATCCTGATCTTCCCTTCTGTTGCATCAAAGAAACGTGCGATCAGGCTTGCAAGTGTCGACTTTCCACCACCGGACGGCCCGACAAATGCGACATGTTCGCCCTCTCGGATCTTAAGATTGATGTTATGTAATGCATCTTTTGCGGCATCCTCATAACGGAAAGACACATTTTCAAAAGTAATGGACATATCTTTCGGATCCGCTTTTCCTGCTGCCTCTGTGAGCGGCTTCTTTTCTAAAATACTGTCGATCCTGGTCAGCGCATCCTCAACGATCATCTGGTTTTCACTTGCATACATGATTTTATTTAAAGTGACTGTAATGATCGGAGTGATGATAATATAGAACATCAGATTTAATAAGAACGTGTCGCTCTCCCCGCCTCTGACCACATAAAAAGTAACTGCGATCAGAACAGCAAATGCCGCATTGATGATCGTCGTATAAAAGGTCATCGGAAGTCTTAATTCTTTTGTGTAAGCGATTGTCCATTTTTCATATTTCTTTATCGAGTCGCGAAAACGCTTGAATGAAAATACCGACTGTCCAAATGTTTTTACGACCGGAATGCCGCGGACATATTCCACGGCCTCACTCGACATTTCTTCAAGTGCATTCTGGTACTCTGTCATTTTATCTTTCATGCGCTGCCCGGTCATGCTGCCCATAATTAAAAATGCTGCCACTACCGGGATCAGACTTAGCAGTCCAAGCCGCCAGTCAAACATCAGGAGCAAAACCAGAAGACCGACCGGCGTTGCAATGGCGCCCGCCTGATCCGGTAACTGATGTGCAAGATAGGTCTCTGTCGCTTCACTCGACTCGTTGACAATCTTACGGATCTTACCGCTTCCGTCACTGTCCATAAATCCCATCGGTAATGTCATGATATGGTGCATCAGCTGTGAACGTATCCCTGCCTGCACATGAAACGCAGACAAATGGGAACAAAGCAGTCCGCAAATGTAAAGAAACATGGATAGAATTGCAAAACCGACTGCATGCCACCCATAATTTGCAAGATTCCCTGCATTTTCATAATGAGGCGCCACATCTAAAATTTCCTTTATCACTCTCCAGATATAATAAAACGGTACCAGCGCAATCCAGGCACTGACCACAGAAAATATCCACGAGAGGATCGTCAGATATTTATAATTCCCGGCATATTCAAAAAGCCTTGCCAAAGAACTTTGTTTTTTTAACTTCGCATCACTTTCCATCTCAAAGACTCCCTTTCCATTTTTAGTTTTTGTTATACATCACTACTTGAAATTAGTTTTCGCTAACCAATGATTTTTTTAGAAGGCTGTCATCCTGTTACCAGAAATGTACAGCCCATCTCTTACTCCCATTTCAGAATTGCATTCCAGCCTCCATAATGGTATTTTTCAAGCATATCCATATAACGGAGTGCCTTCTCCTTCGTCATTTTATGGCGTACCACCTCAAACATACTCTCAAATAATGCCCTCGTCATGATATGGATAAAATCCTCGGTGATCACCTCGCCATCTTCTGTCCGGTAATGAATGACGTCCATATACTTATAAGTATATTCTGTCTCGATCTCGACAAGCCGTTCCACAAAATCCTGAAACTTTGTTCCGTAGGAAGCATCCAACAAAAGCTCAAACACTTCAAAATTGTCGTAAATATAATCGATCATCTCCACCATGCCGGATGACACATAATGCTTCATCTCTTTCGGCTGCTGTTCTTCCTCAAGCCCGTGAAATGTCTCCTGCGTATGTAAAAACATCTGCACCAGATGATCCGCCGCCGGTTCCACAATCGCGGAAAATAATCCTTCCTTGTCTTTAAACCGCGAATAGATGGATCCGGTCGTTGTTCCTGCCTTTTCGGCGATCGTCCGCAGAGATGCGTCGGAATATCCTTTTTGCAGGAACTCTTCCTTCGCACAGGCTATGATTTTTTCTGAAACTCCTTCTACTTGTTTTGTCACTGGTTCCTCCACTCATTTATAACAGTGTTATATAACGCTGTTATAAATATAAACATTTCTGTTTTGTTTGTCAATATGTGAATCCTATTCCTATTTAAAATACAACAAAAAAAGCATGCTCTGCAATTCTTTTGAATCGTAAAACATGCTTTTTATATGTGCTTATTTCGTTTTTCACATACTATTTTTTACGCTTTCGCTTCCCCTTCCGGGAAAATGATCTTATTGACAAAGAAAAATACGACCATTGAAACTCCACCGTTTAATACGGTTGTTCCGATATTGTAGAGCCAGTCCGGCACGAACATACCGGCTACTGCTACCCAGATACAGTTGATGGAGTTTACGATACAGGTCACGATGCAGAATGCGATCAGATACCAGAATGCCTGATACCAGATATTTCCTTTGCTGCGGAACACGAAAGTTCTCTGGATCGGGAAATTGATGCATTCTCCAATCACCATGGCAACCATGTATGCACAAAAATATGGAAGTCCACCGTGTGCGGCATCATAACCGATAATATTCCATTTGAATGTTTCTCCAAATAATGTGATGTCGATTCCCGGGAATCCAAAGTCAATGTTTGGAAGTCCGGCAAATGCGAGCGGCAGAAACAGTAACATCAGGTATTTAAATACCGTGATCAGGTTACTTACGATCACGAACAGACCGCCCTCCCGGACCCATTTGGAGGCTCCGGGATGTTTGTCTGCAAAGTTCTGCCATAGATTTTTTATACTACTCATTGTACGCTTTCACCTCTATGTATTGTAATCTCTGCAAAGTTCTGTTTTTATTCTGCTGATGTTTCATTTACGGTCTGCACCGGTTCTTCTGCTGCATCTTTTTTATATTTCCTGATCGTAAGAACCTCTAAGAAGATTACCAGTGCTCCAAGGATGATATCGATCACGATTGCCAGGATCTGCCAGTTCATCAGACCTGTCTTTAAGTTTTCAGGATCATATGCACGGCTGTTTACAACGGTATACATGATATTTTTGGATGCCTGACGCATTGCTTTTACACCTGTTGCGCTTGTGGTATCTGTCACATGGTTGGTCTCCGTATCGTATGCAACTAACATACAGTCTGTACCACCGCGGATACCCATATCAGAATCCATGTATCCGTAAACACCAAAGTAGTCAGTTAATACAAATCCACGGAATCCCCACTCATCACGAAGTACAGTTGTCTGTAACGGATAGGTTCCGCCTGCCCACTGTGTACCGATATAGTTGAAGGAAGACATTACTGCCTTTGCTCCGCCTTCTTTTACTGCGATCTCAAAAGGTTTTAAGTAAATTTCACGGATTGCCTGCTCATTTGACCATGTACATAACATTCCGGTACGGTTTGTTTCCTGGTCATTCAAAGCAAAATGTTTGATATATGCGTAAACACCATATTTTTCAGCACCGATCACTGCGTTTGCAGCCATTTTTCCGGAGAGAACTCCATCTTCTGAATAATACTCAAAATTACGTCCTGCAAATGCATTTCTGTGCGTATTCATTGCCGGTGCATACCATCCGGAAACATCCATCTCATCTGCCATCTTACCGATGCTCTCACCGAAAGAAAGTGCAAGATCTTTGTTCCAGGTATTTGCGATCATAACTGCGGACGGGAATCCGATGGAACCTGTTCCTGTAAAGTTGTTATTGATGGATGCAGGTCCGTCACAGTCAACAGTCATAACTTTTCCAACACTTGATGCTGCAGATGTCTGATATCCGCCAAGTGCGATCATTGTATCCATATCAGAAACAGTCAGCTGGTCAAGAAGTGTATCCCATTTTTCATCATCATAGGAAAGGCCACGCATATCAGCAAGTGTCATTCCATTTTTCGCGCCTGTTGTCGGCATTTCATCAGAATCATTGTTGTAATTGTTTGGATCATAATTGCTGTTATTTAAGAACTCAGCTTTCTCATCCTCTGCTAATGTAAAGTTTGAAGGAGCTGCTGTTGCTTTTGCATAGTTTGCAAATCCGTCTGCTCTTGAAAGATATGTTGCATCTCCTTCTGCATATGCAAACTGATTCGTTGCAGCTGCATCATCCGTAGAACGTGCATTATTTTCATCATATACAACGGTATCTGCGACACTTACGGTCTTAGATTCGATTGCATTGTGTGAATCAGCATTGATGGAAATCTCATAGTCACCAGCCTCTAATACATAGCATCCATTACCATATGTATCATAGGAAGCCATATCTTCTTCTGAGAAACTTACATTGATTGTCTGGGATTCACCCGGCTGTAACACATCTGTTTTTGCAAAATCGATCAGATTTGCAGATGCTTTTTCAATTCCACCATTTGTGTATGGCGGATTGTAATATACCTCTACCACATCTTTTCCTGCGGCAGTTCCGTTGTTTGTTACGGTAACATCAAAGGATACTTTACCGTCTGCTACGGTAACATCTCCCATCTTCTGTTCAAAATCTGTATAAGAAAGTCCATATCCAAATGGGAACTGAACCGTCTTATCATAATCAATGAGTCCTTCCACTGCTGCTGTCTCATAGAAACGATAGCCAACATAAATGCCTTCTACATAGTTGACAAAAGATGGAATTGTTGCTTCTTCTTCGCCTGTTCCGAAGTTTTTGGATGTAGCGGCAAACTCATCCATATTGTCATACAGGAAGTTTCCAAAGTTGTTATAAGTCGGTGTTGCTGTCAGATCATATACAAATGTATCGCTGGTTTTTCCGGACGGATTTACTGTACCGGCTACGACTGCACCGAGAGACTCAAATCCGGACTGGCCTGTTCCAGGACACCAGATTGCACCCTTGATCTGTTTGTAATCATTTAAAAATCCAAGTTCCATGGTGTTTGCACCGTTGTATACGACAACAACGTTGTCAAAGTTGGCACAAACAAGGTCTAACATATCTTTTTCTGTCTGGCTTAACTGTAAGTAATGCTCACCAGCTTCAAAATCTTTGTAGTTTTCAGAGTTATCTGTGTAAGTCACCTTGCTCACATCCGTTGGAAGATCTGCTCCCTCACCACCAACACGGGTAATCACTACCATCGCTGTGTCAGAAAACTCTTTTGCATTGTTCATCAGTTCAGTGCTGTAGGAATCTGCTGTCGGTTCCGGCAATGTCCAGTCCTGCGCCCACATACCAACTTCCGGTCTGTCCTCACGGTATGCTTTGTAAAAATCAGTCAGTTCTGTATTGATCTTATATCCGGCATCCTCAAGACCACCGAGAAGTGTTGTTGTCTCATATGCATCGGATAATGCTCCGGATCCGGTACCACCATAACAAGGATTGGTGGATGCCCATCCAAACACGTTGATATTCTGTGTATTTGTAAGTGGCAGGATATTGTCTTCATTTTTTAATAAAACAATACCTTCATCTGCAATATCCTCGCAAAGTGCGGTTGCCTCATTTGAGGTTTCCTCTGTGATCGTACCATTTCCCATTGCAAGTGAGATCATACTTGACATTGGAATAAAGCAGATCAGGTTGATAATCACAACTGCTGCCATAAGGAATGCAATCCATGCTTCCTTTCTCACCAGTTTCTTTACCGGTTTCTTCAATTTCATGCATGCCACAGTTACAATAATCGCGATTGCCAGTGCAATGCCAAGCGCAATCAGGTATGGCTTACAGGAATTGAGAACGTTGATCACGTCATCCATGTTAATTGCTAACATTTCTAAATCCTCCCTTGTTTTCCGAAGGAAAATGCGAGTCTGCTGACGAGCAATGCCCAGCACACTGGGCACGGATTTTCCTCCCTTGTTTTCTTTATCCGTTTCGGATCTTGTAACTGTATCCTACCATACCACACGTCCTTTGGTAAAAATCTTCACAATCTGCACTTTTTTTGCATAAACTGTTTTGCATGTTGGAAGTTTTAGACAAAATAAACGCCATATTTTTATGCATTGTACACAAAACATGGCATTTACTATCATCTTAATTACAATTCTAAATTATTTTCCAATCAATACTTTCTTTCCCTCAAAAGCAAATCCGTAGTGTCTGATCTTCTCTTTTGGGATTCCTGCTGCAGTCAGTCCGGCGTCATAATTTTTTTCCCTGATCTGTTTTAAAGCGGCCTGCACCGTATCTTCTAATGTTTCTTCTTCATCTGCCTCATGGACTTTAAATTCCATCACGATTGCATTGTTTTTCTGGTCATGTGGAACCAGCATGATATCATATCTGCCGTAGCCGCTCTCCCTGTTTGACCGCACATCATAAGAATCCCGCAGTTCCACTAAAAGTCCCAATACAAATCCGTGATAAAAACGCTCCGGCTGCGATCTTTTCGATGGATGGTTTCCGGTATCAAAGCTGCTGAAAGTTGTGAGTGCAATGTCGTTCATATAAATATTCATCTCTTTTAAGTTCCCTTTTAATAATGCCTCTATGAACTCATTATAGTTCGACATGGAATCATCAAACCAGCCTTTAAACATGTTAGAAAACATACTGTAAGTTTCCAGATTCGTGATACGAAGATGATACCACGGTTCTAACAGCATACCTCGATATTCCACCTCTTCTGCTTTCAGGTAGCCCCCTGCAAGCAGCAGGCTCCAGATCGCATTTTTACTTTTATCAAGCTGGTTAAACACAATCTGTTCGTCAAATGTTACCACGATTTCTCTTTCCTGCAAAAGTTCCTCCATCCGTGTTTTAATGTCTGCCGATGCCGTCCGGATCAGTTTATTTACCAGACCGTTAGAACTTGTTGATGCCCAGTACGGACGAAACTGTTTTTTGTCCAGAAAATTAGTGATCGACCACGGATTATAGATATCTTTATGCGTGCCGAAGGTAAATCCATCATACCATTTTTTTACCATCTCTTTCTGATCTGTCAGCTGATATTCCGCGAGAGCATCAAACACCTCTGTCTCAGTAAATCCAAAACAGGTGGCATATTCTTCTGAAGTGGTCGTCACAACATTGAGATTATTGAGATCAGAAAAAATAGATTCTTTTGAAACCCTTGTGATTCCTGTCATGATCCCGCGCTCCATGTAAGGATTGGTCTTGAAACTGGAATTAAAAAGACTGCGGATAAATGCGGTAAACTCATCCCAGTATCCGTGAATATATGCTTCCTGCATCGGAGTGTCATATTCATCCAGCAGGATGATGGCTTTTTTCCCATAATATCTGTATAAGATACCTGCTAAATTTTTTAATGAATCCTGTGCGGTCACATCACCCATAGTTTCACTCACAGACCGTAACTGTCTTTTTTCCGTTTCCGAAATATTTTCTGCCTCATTCAGATACGCATGCTGCATATATGTTTCTTCAATAATATTTTTTATTTTTCGTACGGCATCCTCATAATTTGTCTGTTTCACATCCGCAAAACTTAAAAAGATGACCGGATAGGTTCCCTGGAGTTTTCTGTATTTTTCCTCTTTCCACACTGACAGACCTTCAAACAGATCGGATCTTCCCGCATACTGGTTTGAAAAAAAACAGTTTACCATACTCATATTGAGGGTTTTCCCAAAACGCCTTGGACGTGTGATCAGTGTCATCACATCTGCTGATTCCCACCATTCCCGGATAAAATCAGACTTATCTATATAAAAACTGTTTTCTTCACGGATACTTTCAAATCCCTGGTTACCAATACTGATGCACGGTGCCATATCTTTCCTTCCCCCAGTTCAGTTTTAAAATTATATTCTCTTTTCCAATTATATAAAACCGGACTCTTTTCTTCAAGGAATATCTGTCTTTAACAATATACAATATTTTATTCTTTTACCTGTTTAATGCTTCACAGACACAATTCTCTATGTACTCCATGCCAAGCTCTGTATTTAATGTGATATCGAAATTTGCTGCGACACCCCAGATTCTTCCGGTATAATAGCGGTAATTGTCAGCACGTCTCTTATCTTCCCGCTGGATTCTCTGCTTTGCTTCTTTTTCAGACAGATTTAAGCGCTTCATCACGCGTTTTACCCTGCTCTCTATCGGTGCAGAAAAATAGATTTTCAGGCAGTCCGTGCGGTTTCTTAAAATATAATCCGAACATCTTCCGACAATCACACAGTTTCCTTTCTGTGCTAATTCTTCTATGACTTTCTTTTCCGCCTCAAATATCTGGTCTTTCGGTGCTTCCTCATTGGTCTGTGCATACATATAGACCTGACTGACCAGATCATATAACAGACTGTTTGTCATGGATTCTTCTTTTTTACTGATAAAATCCTGTGTATATCCGGTCGTCCCTGCAGCCATTTTTATAATCTCCTGATCATAAAAAGAAAATCCAAGTTTCTCTGCAAGTGCCATTCCGATATCATGTCCGCCGCTTCCATACTGTCTTCCGATGACAATAATATTTTTCCGGTACTGCTTTCCACCGTTCTGTATTTTTTCTGAAACCTCTCTCTTAGTTTCATATTCTTCCGGAAACAGCACCGGCTTTATAAATTCCAGCTTCTTTCCAAGAACCCTAGCGATAAATCCGACCAACAGCGCAGCAATGATCGTACCTTCACGCACTCCGTTTAACTGACCGGAAAACAAAAATGACAACGCAGCCGCGATCACTGCCATCGATATATCGAAAATAATTTTCGTCGTTCCGAAATTTGTTTTCCAGGTCTGCACGATCGCACGGACAAAGGATTCTCCCGGCAGCATGACAACATCTGCAAGTACCTCTAAATAAACGCCAAATCCCAAGATCGCACATCCCACAAGCAGTGCGATCACTTTTACAAGATAATTCTTCGGATCGACCCAGAAAAACAGATACATGGTCAGATCGATAAAATATCCAAATGCAATGGATACAGGAATCTGTAAAATATTTTCCAGTTTAAAATTTTTCCGTAAGATCAGTATCTGCAGTAAAATAAGGAAAATACTGAAAAAGATCGTGAAATTGCCAAGTGTAAATTTAAAATTAAGGCTTAATACATACGGAATCGAAGAGATCGGGGATGTTCCAAGACTTGCCTTTGTGATCAGACTTACACCAAGTGCATTGATAAACAATCCCACCAAAAATAAAAGATATCTTTTTAACTTATTCATTTTTTGTCCCTTCTTCCTCTGTCAGCATCAGATTTTTAAATATTTTTCTGCTGAATGTAAGATAGGCATCAAATTCCTCTTCCGTGATTCCTTTTAACGCCTGCTTTTCAATTTCCAGAAAAGATTCTTCCACCAGCTTCTGGCTTTTCCATCCCTCTTTTGTCAGATAAATATGAAATGTGCGTCTGTTTCCATTTAACATCCGCCGTTCGATCAGACCTTTTTCCTCCATGCGGTTTAAAATCGAAGTCAGTGAACCCGCCTCTAAAAAACAATTTCTGGCGATTTCCTTCTGACTGCTGCCGTCGTGATCTTTCAGATAATCAAGAACCTTTGGCTGCCCGATCGTCAGTCCGGTGTTTTTCAGCCGTTCTAACAATCCCCGCTGTACAAGCATCCGGTTCGCCATGATCAAATAATGCAGTGAATCCTCCATTGTCTTTCCTCCAAAAAAAGAAATAGTTATAATTCAAATGTTTATATTTCAAACATTTAGAATTATAACTATCTACCATTGCTATGTCAAGGTCAGCAGAATACTCTATGTTTTTTAACTCAACTAGAACTCAATATAAAAAACAAAATGGAGCTAACACTTCACGAAGTTCAATTCGAAAAAGTGACAGCCCCTACGTTTATACAATATATTTACTCTACCTATTTACTTTTCATATAAGAACTCTTCCGGCAGCGTTACATTAAAATCTTTTGCAAGATGACGGAAGTTATCCGGTGTGATTGTCTGAAGCTTATCCGGTCTCATGGCAAGCATTTTTACCAAAATTTCGGCGGATTTTTCCGCGGTATGCATCAGACCAAAGGTCAGGTCAAAATCTTCCCCTGCCGCAAACATACCATGATGTGCCCAGATCGCAAGATCATATTTTTTCATCAGTTCACTGGTTGCAACAGCAATCTCCCTGCCGCCCGGCACCATCCAGGGAACCACACCAATGCCTGCTGGAAATACGACCGGACATTCCGTTGCCATCTCCCAGAGTTCTCTTGTAAAGACTTTATCTTCCAGTGGAAGAACAAATGTTAAAGCAATAATGTTTGTGGTGTGTGCATGGTATACGACACGGTACTTCGGGTTCTGTATCTTCTTCACTTCCAGATTCATCAGATGGCTTGGCAGTTCTGATGTCGGTCTGCCTCCGTTTACCAGTCCCCATACGATGCGGTAATTTTCGCCTTTTTCATCCAGTTCGATCATACAGATGGAATCTTCCGGTTTAATGATGACGTTGCGGAAATATTTGCCGCTTCCGGTCACAAGAAAATATTCTCCCGCCAGATTTGGAACGGATGTCCCGATCGGCTGCCACTTCTTTGCCTCAAAGTTTTCTTTTACGGATTCTACTTCCTCCGGTTTAACACGATAGGACAGATTTCCGCCATTTCTCTCATGCCATCCCTGCTCCCATCCGTCGTTCGCCATACGGATAAATCCTTTTACAAATTCTGCATCTATAAATTTCATGTTCGTTTCCCTCTTCTCTGTAATTTTCAGGTATTCACAAATCCCCGTCTAATTTGCTATATGCTATTTTTTCAGCTATGCTCTCTTTACTAACACTTCGCGCTCATATTTTTCAATCTCATCATAGAAATGAAGATCATCACACACGCCTTCCCTACGGCAGTATTCTTCCCAGACTTCTCCGATCGGGAGCATTTTCACAGCCTCATTCATCACCATGAGTTTCCCCATCTGATTGGTATCCTGAAGTTCCTTTAACATCTCATTCGGTGTGCACAGAGCCATCAGAAGTGCTTTCTGCCAGCTGCGGAAACCGGTTGCAAGTGCTGACACACGGTTAATGCTTGCATCAAAGTAATCTAATGCCATGTAAACACGGTCTAATGCGTGATCTCTTACGATCTCTTTTGCCATCTCTTTTGTCTCATCATCCAAAATCAGCACATGGTCGGAATCCCAGCGCACACCCCTTGTAATGTGAAGTGCAAATTCTGGGTAAAAACAGAGCATTGCCGGGATCTTATCGGACACATACTCTAACGGATGATAATGTCCGTTGTCCATAAGCGGCATACATCCATCGTGCAGTGCCGCAAAGCTCAGCGTAAACTCCGCAGAACCTACCGTATAAGACTCCACACCTATTCCAAACACTTTTGATTCCACACACGGTTTTACAAGATTTTTATCATACGGCTCTGAGAGGATCTGCTCGATCGAATCCTTATAGCGGAGACGCGGTCCCATACGGTCTGCCGGAACATCCTTAAATCCATCACCGGTCCAGATGTTCATCACACACGGCATTCCGGTCTCTTTCGCAAAATATTCCGAAATACGGATACATGCTTTTCCGTGGTTGATCCAGAACTTTCTTGTTTCCTCATCCGGACTTGATAAAGTAAGCCCATCCTTTACTTTTTCATGCGAGAAAAATGTCGGGTTAAAATCAATACCCATATTGTGTTTTTTTGCAAATTCTACCCATTTTTTAAAATGCTTTGGCTCCAATGCATCACGATCGGCAAATTCTCCCGGTTCAAAAATGGCATAAGACGCATGAAGATTTAACTTTGCAGTTCCCGGCATCAGTTTCATAGCCTCTTCCATATCTGCCATAAGCTGCTCCGGCGTTTTTGCACGTCCCATATAATTTCCGGTTGTCTGGATTCCTCCGGTCAGACCTCCATCATTGTCAAACCCGATCACATCATCAAGCTGCCAGCAGTGCAGTGATACCGGAACCTTTTTCAATATCTCAATTGCCTGATCTGTATCCACACCTAATGCTGCATATTTTGCTTTTGCTGCTTCGTAACCTGTCATATTTTACTTTTCCTTTCTATTCTGTATCCTGATTACTTGTAAAAATATTTATTTCAAACGACTCTGCAATACATGCCCTTGCTGCCTTTAGGTCTTTTAGTTCTCCTGCCGCGATCATCTGTGCAGCAAAGTTTCCGACTGCTGTTGCCTCTGTCGGCCCCGCATATACGTTTTTCCCTGCATACTCTGCCGTCAGTTCATTTAAATAATGTGCGTTTGCCCCGCCGCCGACAATCTGTATTCTGGAATAATCAATACCTGTCAGTTTTTCTATTTCCTCTGCCGTTTTTGCATAACACTTTGCAAGGCTGTGATAAATGACCGCGGCTAATTCACCAATTGTCTGCGGAATCTGTTCCCCTGCTTCTTCGCATGCCGATTTTACTTCCGCTGTCATATTTCCCGGTGCAAGAAATCTCGCATCATTGACATCTACAAAGGATCTGATCGTTTCTTTTGATGCAAGTGCACAAATTTCTCCAAATCCCATATCCGGTGCGCTTTCTTTTTTCACTGACTGTATCATCCATAATCCCATGATATTTTTCAGATAGCGGAATCTGTAATCATAACCGCCTTCATTTGTCATGTTATGCTGCATACTGACTTTGCTGCAATCTGCCTCTTTTAACTCTGTTCCCATCAGTGACCATGTGCCGGAACTGATATAAAGTGCATGCTCCTCCTGCGTTGGAACCGCCATCACCGCAGAAGCAGTATCGTGCGTTGGCGGAAGAACTACTTTACAATCAAATCCAACCCTGTTTTGAATATCTTCCGTCAGTCTGCCTAATTCATATCCCGGATTTTGAATTTTATGGAAAATTCTTCGAGGATATCCAAGCATATCTATCAATTCAATATCCCAATCTTTTGTCACAGGATTCACAAGCTGGGTCGTTGTCGCATTTGTATATTCCTGTACCTTTTTCCCAGTTAATAGAAAATGAAAATAATCCGGTATCATTAACATACTTTTTGCCCACTCAAGCTGCCCCGGCTGCTGCTCTTTGACTGCCATCAGCTGATAGATCGTATTGAAAATCTGTTTCTGTATTCCAGTTCTTCCGTATAAATCGTCTTCCGGTATAAACTCATATACTTTCCTGTCCATACCTTCCGTCCGTCTGTCCCGGTACGCCACTGCATCCCCGATACGTTCATCATTTTCATCCAGCAGAACAAAATCGACTGCCCATGTATCAATACCCATACTATATGGGATTTTTCCTACCATGGCACATTTTTTCATCCCAGTCAGAACCTCTTGAAATAACTGGTCCACATCCCATACTTTGTGACCATTTTTTTCAATCATGCCATTTGGAAAACGATATATCTCTTCCAAAACAATTTTGCCGTTCTCCAGGTGCGAAAGCATATGCCGTCCGCTTGAAGCACCGATATCCACAGCCAGATAATATTTTGTATTCATCCCTTACTCCTTTCCTTCTCTTTTGCTGAATTTAAGATATCAAAAATAAGGACAGTTTTTTAGACTCTCATTCGACTAAAAAACTGTCCTTATTTTCTCTTCGTAATACTTTTCGTCTTTCTTTTATTTTGTCTTTAAATTTGCTGAAAACTATTCAACTCTTCCAACAGATATTTCGAAGAGTCAACATTTTTTATCACTTGCTCGTGAATATTTAAAATTGAATTTGCAAGTTTGGTCACATTTTCTGTTGCATTGCTTACTCCACGCACATTTTCCTCTACTACAGCTGATATATTTGTAATGCCATCATTCATCTCTGCCATAATATTACGAAGAGACATAATATTTTTATTGAAAAGACCTGTAATAGTATCCATATGATCTGCCTTTTCATAATACATATCTGTTGCAGCCTCAAATTCAACATAATCATTCATTATCTGATTTTGTATGAAATTCATGAGATCTTGTGCATTTGTCATCAATTGATTGACTGCCGCAATAACACGAACACTGATACCCTGAATGTCATTTGCCGTATTCTTACTGTTTTCTGCCAATTGACGAATTTCCTCTGCGACAACAGCAAATCCCTTGCCAACTTCCCCCGCTCTTGCAGCTTCGATAGAAGCATTTAATGCAAGCAAATTCGTCTGACTTGCGATCTCAAGTATATCGTTAGTTAAATTATTAATACTGCTGATTTGCCGACTTTCTTCAATGGATAAAGATAATGCCTGACTCTTTTCGTTAATAATATCAGAAATGTCTGTTTTCTTCTTCTCTGTCTCCTCTTTAACACCAACCGCTAATGCTTTAATATCAGAGGCAATTACAACACCTTCATTAACTTGATTTCCAACATCGTTAATTGAACTCACTATATCATTGGTGTTCCCGGTAATTCCCTCTATAGAAGATGATATTTCTTCCATACTCGCAGTAATTTCTTCCATGGTAGACGCAATATTATCTGCATTTTCATTTGAATTGTTTACTTCTTCATTCATTAATCCAAGTGAACTTTGCATTATTTCTGACTGCTTTCGTATTTTTTGCATAGCATTCTGTAACTGAATGATAAAATTGTTAATTCCATCCGATAACTGACCAATTTCATCCCGCGAACTAACAGTAATACGCTGCGTAAGATTTCCCTGTTTCTTATTGATACCATCAATAATATCATTTAGCTGCCGGCTGGCTTCACTTGCCGGTTTACTTACAGTCTTACTTATAACCAAAAAGACAACTACTGATACCAAAGCAAAAAAAGAAAATAGAATTTTTGTCATTATTAAATTTGTCTCAACAGCTTGATTATATTCCTTCGATAAATCAGAAATTCCCTGCTCAAGCTCCTCTGTAAGCTCCTTTTCCGTTGTTTCTCCCATATCAACCATCAGATTCTGAAAATCTACACCAAGAGCTATACCAGCCTGCACAAAATCCCCCTTGTCAACATACCCTTGTATTATGGCAAATTGCGAAATAACCTCTGTTAAAAAATCCTCATATGTATGGATTTTATCTTTTAACTCTACATTATCGATATTTTTCAGATATTCATCCATCTTACTCTCACTTGCCGTAATCGTCGAAATTTCCTCTGCTAGTGAACTTTCCAACTGTTGACGTAGCTCTGCATCATCATACAAACTGATAATGTTAAGATATTTCTGACCTCGTTCCATACTTTTTTGGATAGTGAAAATCTCTGTCTGAATCGGAATATACTGTTTCGTTATCTGCAATCCAGCCTGTTTTATACTATTCTGCGCTCTTATAGAAAACACTGTATTTAATCCAAATATCAAAACAAATATAATAATCATTAAAAAAACTTTATTTCCAATTTTTTTCATACAAATACCCCACTCTTATTTTTCAGAATAATATTTTCGAAGAAAATAAGCAGGCGCACAACTCCAGGCATGGCAGTAACTATTAACAATAGTCCCACCATAAGGTGATTCATCCGGATTATTTGGATTATATAACTCCCAAAACGTATCCGCACCAAGTCGTGCCATACCTCCCCAATATTTCTCCATAACACTAAGAGCCTCTGTTTTATCACCACATTTAAGTAATGCTTCTATATAATAGTGATACATATATGGGGTAATCATTTCAATTGCCTCTGTCTGTGTCGCAACATCATGTAAAATTCGAATTCCACTCTGCTCATCTACAACATCACCAAGAATCATCCATACCTGGCTTGCGTAGGAAATCTGCCTGCAATCACCACTGACAAATAGTCCTTTTTCTTCATCATAAAAATGCATCTTAGCAGCTTTTCTATAAAGTTCATAAGTTTTCATTATGCATTCTGCATCATGGTCTTTTCCGATTTCTTTTGCAATGGCAACGGCACTTTTCATCGCATACAGCAAAACACCCTGTGCACCTGCCTGCTTATTTAATTCCAGTGACCAGTCAAGAAAACACCAGCCGAGTTTATTGCAGTCTTTTACCACACCATCATTACCGACCTGTTTCTGTGCCAATACAATCTGCATTTTTGCTGTTTCCCACAAATCTTCAAGGGCCTCACGATCCTTCGTTTCTACATAATAATCCCACAGGGCTGCCACAAACAATAAAGAGTAATCAAACATACTGGTATCATCTACTTCCGGTTCAGGCTCTAAAAATACACATGCACCCACCTGTCCATTTTGCATCGGTAATGCAGCAAATAAATATAAACACCCCTTTACCATATCATTCATCTGATATGTCTCATAGTTTGCCAATGCCTGTAATCGAAGATCTCCCATCCAAAGTCGCCGATCACGTTTTGGTCCATCTTCAAAAACTTTCTGCATACAATCATGCAGTGTATGGCACGCAATATGATCAATCTGCTCCAATTCTTTATGCACATTATGATATGGTTTTAACTTACTATCATCTGCAGAAGATAATGCGATTGCCATGACATCTTCAATAACCAAATTAAATTTTGAACTGATATCAAGTATATCAATTTTCACATAGCGAAACGAATAACGCCTCGGCAAAGTATACTCTCCCGGAATCAGATCAAAATGAAGTTGTTCCTGTTGTACCCACGCTGAACAGATCCATCCCTGATAATTCTCCACATTTTCTTCAAATTCTTTCAAATTCTCTGCAAAGGAAAATCTAATCCAAACCGGAGCATCTGGATGTGAATTGACATAACCCATTTTTACTTGAAGATGTCCTACCAAATGTTTCCCAAAATCAATTGTTACCGAATCGCCTTTTCCTAAAGGTTTTGAAAAAAACTGTCCCTCTTTTGGAGGAACCAGTGTCTCCTTAACTTCCGGCAATAAACTTAATGCCTTACTTAAAAATTCTAAATTTTTTTTCATGTATTTGTTCTTCTCTCACTCTTACCATTTTAAGTATTCTTTTCCACAAAACGGATCTACCGGACTCTTGCCAGTAAAATTGCTTCTTCCCATAAGTTTTTCCATCACACTATCAATTACATACTCACTATTGGAATAGCCATTGATAAAGGTTTTTATCATGGGTACATCCACAAGATGATATGGATTAGCAAGGCTGATAAACACAACCGGTCTCTCAGCAGCAAACCATGGAACGTTATTTCCATTTCCCCAGAATGTATACCATGAAAGTCGGTTTGTCACTTTATTGGATGCATTTTCTACATTTCCAATATAAATGACCAGATCATAATTCTTCCGGAATGTGCCAACATCAAATTTTGCTGTTTCAAAGTTCTCCTGTTCATATACGTTAACTTCGAACCCCTCCTCAACTAATCGCTTACGAAAGCTTTCCAAAACACGCTCATTTGATGGAAACCCACCTATGATTTCCAGCAACACCTTTTTGGTCTTATGCGGATTCAACGGTAAAATTCCATCTATATCCTTTACAAGTGTAACTGCCTTGTCTGCGCTCTTTTTAGCCCATGCAACATGCTCATCAGCCTGCAGAATACAAAGTGCACTTTCCGAAGGCACAATTTCACACTTTGCTTTTCTGTGAAGTCCAAGCGAAGCTTTAGTTGCAAGAATTCTTGTGATTGCTTCATCTAATCGCTGTTCCGAAAGGATTCCCTGCTTGTATCCATTCAGCATATACTGATAATCTTCCTCAAGATCCTTATTAAAAAGGAACATATCACATCCTGCCTCAATCGCATAAGGAACTGCCCTTTCTCTGTTCATTGCACAGCTAAAACCTACCATGCAGGTAGAATCCGTTACAATCAGACCGTTAAATCCCAATTTTTTACGGAGCAAACCTTTTAACAATTCCGATGAAAGTGTTGCCGGTATTAATTTATTTGGAAAATCTGTATTATACGATTTTTGATATGCCGGCTGTGCAATATGTCCGACCATCACTGTCTGTGCCCCCGCCTGAATCAAGCCGCTATATATTTTTCCATATGTCGCATCCCACTCATCACAGGAAAGATTATTTACGCTTGTAAGAATGTGCTGATCCACTTCATCGCAGCCATCCCCTGGGAAATGCTTAATTGCAACAAGAACATTTTCTTCCTTAGCTGCCCTCATGTAATTGAGACCACATGCAAGAACACGATCCGGATCATCCCCATATGTACGCACGTTTGTAATCGGATTTCTCCAATTTCTATCAATATCAACCACAGGTGCAAAAGCCCAGTTACAACCAACCGCTGCACCTTCACTACAGCTTACTTTTCCGAGCCGATATGCATCCTCCGTGTCTCCAGTTGCCGCAACCTGCATTTGTTTTCCGTACTGTGTTCCATCTGTTGCAATTCCGCAGCCTCCATCCTCAAGATTAGCTCCAATAAGAAGTGGGATCTTACTGTGTTCCTGCAGATAACGGTGTGTCCGCTGCATTTCCTTCGCCTCACCACAACGATACATAATTCCACCAATGTGATGTGCGAGCATGACATGTTCCAGATATTGCGGATCTCCGGAATACCCGATTGGGACAAACAACTGACCTATTTTTTCTTCTAATGTCATTGACTTTTTTGTATTTTCAACCCATTCAATGTCTTCCCCTGAAAGGAAGAATGGATTCTTTGTTAAGTTGATCATATTCATACCCTCCTGCTTTCTATTTTCGTTTTCCGTTAAAAAGACTTACCAATAAATGTTCATTACTCAAATAAATCAAAAAGACTACAAGCAGTACTGCATTAATGATTGCCTGCATTGATGCATTTACCTCATTGGAGAATACAGCAAATGTTGAATTAAGCATGGACATACATAAAGCAGCTAAAAGGAATCCAATTTTTTCGTTTGTAAAGCGACTGATATAGGAGCCTATGAACATTGGAAGAAACGCCGTAAACATAATGCTGATAGAGGAAAAGTTCAACTGACCACCGTTGATTGTTGTGCTTCTTGTCGCATTTAAAAATCCTACAATTCCCATCAATCCGCCACAGATCACATAACATCCAATGGCATTTGATATCTCTTTTATACCGGTATTTACCGCAACCTTCTGACCATTTTTGAGTGCATTATAATCATATCCAAACTTTGTGTAATCAAAGATTGCTATACAGACAGCTAACACAACCACAATAATGATTGCTGCATAAATCCAGCTTCCTGTAAAAGCTGTCATAGATGGATTCTGCACTTCCTTCATCACATAACGTCCTTCCGTGATTGTAAAAAGAATTCCCTCATAGATCAGTGTCACTCCAAGAGATGTAATGATTGGCGGCAGATGCAGCACCACATACATAAGTCCTGAAACAAGTCCAAGTAACATACCAAATAAGATCGTCAATATCAACATCATCAATGCACTGTTACTTCCACCACCTAAAATGGAATATGTAATTTTAGCTCCTAATACAGAAGAAAGTGCTGCCATTGATCCCAAGGAAAAATCAAAACGACCACTATTTAAATTAATGGATAATGCTATTGTTGTAATCATCACAATTGCAATATATACAACAAAGTTATCAAAACCTGTCATGTTTGAAATCATTGTTTTTCCATTGAACATGCAGATTCCCTGCAATAATACAGCCACCAGTACCGGTATTGTTAATGTACCAATTACATTCTTTACCAAATGTCTATTTTTATTTTTCATGTTGTCCTCTCCTTTCATTTTTCAGGATATTCCATACCCTCTCCAAATAAATGAATTTTTAACTTTTCATTTATTTGGAGAGAGCACGGCTTCTAAATGAAGCCGTGACCTGACTGTAAAAATGAATTACTTCAATGTTACAAGTTCATTGATCTCATCAAAAGTAACAGACTCACCAATAATCTGGTCTAATGTTTCTTTATTGTAAATTGGATTATCTCCGTTATCTGACTTATAAAACTCATCAAATGTAGCCTCGTCAGTTGCAACCTGATAGTTTTGGCTGAGTGAGACTGCATTTCCCTGTTCATCACGGATTACATTTCCATTGATGGCATTTAAAACTAATGCAAATGCAGGACCTACAGAAGATGAATATTTACCGGCAAGATAGACAAGTTTTCCATTTGTGATAGCCTCTCCATTACTCTGTGTAAAGGAATCAATATCTGAGAACTCAATACCAGCAGCATTTAACTGCTGTGTAAAAAATGTTGTTGCCATTCCCACTGAAATAAATGCTTCCGGTTTTGCCTGAATTGCTGCATTGATCTCATCTGTTGTTGTATCACCATAGCCCTGCAGATAAGAAACAATCTGGATATCCCCAGAAATCTTAGACAAATCCACGCTCTGATCAGTAAAAATCTTGCCCACTACTTCTCCCTCTTCTGTAGCACCATCATAGGAAAGTCCCAGACCGGAAAGTACACCCGCTACACGGTATACATGCATAGGATTTGGAATAAATGCCCCATAGATAGCAGCTGTCTTAATGCCTTTTTCCGCAAAGAACCTGCCCATTTCTACACCAGCTTCATACTCTGTATCCATGCTTGGTCCAACCTGACCAAGGAAGTACTCATTTGTCTTATATTTTTCAAACTGCTCCTGATCAAGAGTTCCAGCAGCAACCGCATAATAAATCTGATTTTCCTCACAGGTTTCAATCTGCAATGCACGATCATTACTTGAAAGAGAGATGACTGCCTGATATCCCTGTGAAGCGAATTTTTCTATAGCAGACTTCTCGCTTGCCGCATCTTTAAGTTCATCGGTATAAGTAAATGTCACACCATACTGATTCGCAACATAATCTTCATAATAAGTACGGAACCCTAATGCTTCCTCACCACTAACATCCTGAACTAAAACACCAATCTTAGCATTCTCTGCTGTCTTTGTCTCCTCCTTGACACTTGTATCACTCGTATCATTTGCTGTGTTGTCGCTGGCTGTATTGTCAGCTGTTTCTTTGCTGTTTCCACAACCAACCAGCATTGTCAACGATATGGCAGCAACCAGTCCAAGGCTTACCATTTTCTTCATTGTACGTTTCATAAATTATTCCTCCCATTTCTCTTATTAAAATTTTATTTTTAACACGTTATGTGTTAAATTCATATTTCTGTTATCGCGGCAACATCTGCGAACGATAATTTGCACTTGCAACATAAACAACTACCAGAAAAAAAACAGCACTGACAATCTGTGTAATTCCATATCCAGATGTTGAATCAATCAGCAGATCCAGAATATTATTTAAAATAATATAGGAAAATCCACCGACTACAGCCGCATAAATTTTCGATCTTGCACCTCCTGAGATTGGCATACCTCCAAACACGATAGCAACCATAATGTTCATCCCTATATCCCCCGCTGTCGTTGTTGTAACAGATGGGGTATAAACCAGCGTCATAAATGCGCCGATTCCAACGCCGATTCCCGCCAGAAGGAATCCAAGTATTGCATATGTATTGTATTTAATACCGGAAAGCTGGGCGCAGATTGGATTTCCCCCAACAAACTTTTCACGTCTTCCAAACTTGGTGTAATCAAAGATGAACGCACATACTACCACCCATATTACCAAAACTATAATTTTAAATGCGGATGTATCCAAATGTTTCACTACCTCACTCGGAATGCTGATTCCGCCTACTGCACCACCTTTTGTGGTAATGATCTGTGATGCAATTGCAGACAAAACAGACATCATTGCCACCGTTGTAACAAACACCGGAATATGAAAAATGGATGCCAGCACAGAATTTAACAAAGAACAGACAATTCCAGACAATAAAATCACAACAATCATTAATATAAAATTTTCAGTTGCATTATATGTCATTACCCCAAGTGTTGCTGAAAAAAGCGTTGCCGCACCCAAGCTGATATCAAACGAACCTAATGTATAAATAAATATTGCACCTGTTGCAACAATGGATAATACAATACCTTCATTAAATATAATCTTGATATACATATCCAGGTGATATCCCTTACTGCTTACAATTCCACAAAATACTGCAAACAATACGATAAGTGCTGCAAACGGCAATGCACCTATCATTATTTTTTTACTTTTTGTCATCTTTCCCAGCCTCCTATATCATGTACTCAATAATCTGTGAGTCAGAAAGATTTTTATTTCTCTCAAATTCTGCCGTAATCTCTCCGTCCTTCATGATCAAAATCCGATCACTCATTCCAATGAGTTCCGGCATTTCCTCGCTGATCATCAGAATGGATTTTCCTTCATTTTTCAACTTAACCATAAGCTGATACATTGCCTGCTTTACACCAATATCCACGCCTCGTGTCGGGCAGTCCAGTATAAGAATTTCACTTCCGCAGCCAATCCATTTTCCAAATACGACTTTCTGTTTATTTCCTCCCGAGAGTTGTGATACCGCCTGATCTCTTCCAGAACATTTAATGGACAATTCCTCAATCTGTTGATTTACATATTTTTTTTCGCGATTTTTTAAAACAAGAAAATCTTTTACGGCAAATTTGCTCATTCCCGCAATTGATATGTTGTCTTCAATACTTGCATTCAAACATAATGATTCCACATCTCTATCCTTAGACACATAACCCATACGTTTCTTCATCGCTTTTGCCGGACTGTCAATTACCGTTCCATCTGCCACTGAAACATTTCCTTCTTCTGGCTTTACTGCACCAAAACATACCTTTCCAAGTGTATGCATTCCACAATGTGCCAGACCTCCGACTCCAACAATTTCTCCCCTTCGCACCTGGAAGGAAACACCTTTCAGTCTATCTGTATAAACAAGATTTTTAACATTCAACGCAACTTCCTGCTGTGCGCTTGCTTCAAAATCACTTCGATAATAATCCCCCTGCAGTTCTCGTCCGATCATGCTTGAACGAATTGCACCCGCTTCAAACTCTTCTTTATTAAATGTTCTGATTATTTTTCCATCTCGAAGAACCGTTAAAGTATCACACACCTCCATAATCTCATCCAGATCATGTGAAATAAAAATCACTGACTTATTTTCTTTGCGGAAACGATTCATAATATCATATAAAATTTCCCTTCCATCATGAGATAAGGCAGTGCTTGTCTCATCAATTACCAAAATCTGAGGCTGTTTCATCACGACCTTTGCAATCTCTACAAGCTTTCTTGTCTGAAAATCCAGCTGTTGCATAAGCATATCGCCAGTAATATCATTTACCCCAATTTTTTTCATGACTTCAGTTGCATCTGCATTCATCTTCCTGCGATTGATCAATCCAAACCTGTTTTTATACCTCTCTGTCTCTGCCAGAAAAATATTTTCCGCAACTGTAATTCCCGGTATTGTTCCGCTTTCCTGAACGATCATTCCAATCCCCTTGTGAAGTGCATCAATCATACTAAGAGGTTTCCAGTCCTGATTTTTAAATATCATCTTACCACTATCGCATGCCTGCATTCCTGCTACAATGGAAGTAATGGTTGACTTTCCTGATCCATTCTCCCCAATTAATCCCCGAATTTCCCCCGGATATACAGAAAGTGACACATCTTTTAAAGCCACTGTACTTCCGAATCTTTTATTCATGTTTTCAACTTTTAATATTGGTTCACTCATGTTTATCACCTCGTCTTTATAGATATTATAAGTTTTCATTAATTTTCATGTGATTTTGTTTTTTATCTGTTTCACTTTAATTTTTAACTTTTTTATGTCTGCTCTTCTTTTCTTTCCACATCTTTTCAATCCGTCATACAAAACAGATTAAAAATTCGATGTTTTTATTGATTTTTTCATTACATTTATGTTTTAATCATTACAATATCTTATTTAGTTTTAAATGGGGGATTTTTTATGTCAGAAAATTACGATCTTATTTCAGAAAATGATATGCACATGCCCATTCGCTGTATAATGCAGCGTTTTGATCATATTCGTTCACAAATGCATGACTATTTTGAATTATCAATGATTGTTTCCGGGAACTGTACATTGCAACTGGATGATCATATATACAATTTAACAGAAGATGACGTGTTCTGTGTTAATCCACTCTCGCTTCATGAACTTCATGGTGTCAACTGTGTGATTGTAACCGTTTTATTCAACCAGACTTTGTTTGAACAGATTCTACCCGTTCCATTCCATCCTCGCTTTTTCTTTATCAGTACGATGACCGATAATCAGGAAGCTATTGTCCAACTCCGCACTCTGATAGCGCACATTATCAAAACAAATATTGATAAAAAAGATGGGTATGAATTACGAAACTGGTCTTATATCTACAATATTATGGATGTACTGTATCGGAACTTCCGCATCAAACTCTCTACTGCTAAAGAAAAGAAAAATCACAAGTATGCTTTACGTATTTCCGAAATCTCACAGTTGATCCAGCAGCATTACACGGAAAATATAACCTTACAAGAACTTGCTGATGCAGTCCATTTGTCCGTTCCATATCTTTCTAAGTTTTTTGTGGAATATTACGGAATGAATTTTTTAAGCTATCTTAACCAATACCGCCTTATGCACGCAGTACAGGAACTCTCAACCACTGATAAGAATATTGATGAAATAGCGATTGACAGCGGTTTTTCCAACAGTCATGCCTTTGTAACTTTTTTTAAAAAGCAATACGGGATGTTACCAAAAGACTATCGCCGTGAACAAAAAAAGAAGAAAGAGAATACTGCCCAACGTGTAGAACAACATAACTATATTTACGGATTAAAAAAATATTTGAAAGAAGATACATTTTTTCAGGTTGTATCTCCTGTGAAAAAAACTGAAATTGAGATTTCTGTAAACGGAAGTTCCTATACTCTGCTTCACACTTGGAAAAAAATGATGACCGTTGGGCGGGCAAGTGATGTACTAATTTGTGATGTTCAAAAAATGTTAACACAGATTCAGGAAACAGTTGGATTTGAATATATTAAATTATGTGGCATCTTTTCTGATGATCTGCATATATACAATGAAACTGCAAGTAAAGTCCCGGTCTATAGCTTTTCTTATCTTGATAAGATTTTGGATTTTGTTATCGTCAATCACCTAAAACCCTGGCTTCAATTATCCTACATGCCGGAAAAACTTGCAAAATATCCAAACAGACGATTGTTTGGTGCAAATGTCAGCCAGCCCCACTCTGTCAGTGCATGGTGTCAGCTGGTCCATGAATTTTTGCTTCACATCACTGACCGTTACGGGTTAGATACCATAAAGACCTGGAAATTTGGTCTATGGAACCAACCGAATACTTCTTCCGACCTATTTGGCTTTACAAACGAAAATGACTTTTTTCTATTCTATAAAAGCACTTATGATTGTATCAAGGATTTTTGCCCTGATATCGAATTTAGTCTTCCTCCAACCTACTACATTGTAGGCGAAAGCTATGAAAACTGGTATCTGAACTTTTTGGAATGGTGTAAAAAAAATTCCTGTCTTCCAGACTGTTTAAGTTTTACATACTACGACACTAAAATGATTTCCGATAAAAATCATTCCAAGGAATCGTTTGGTTTTGTGTATGCAATGAGTCTTTCTGAATCTCCTGATGGGTTAAAAGATTTTGTTATGCAGGTTCTCCGTGAACGACGCCAGCTTGGACTTGGTAATATGCCAATCTACCTGTCAGAATGGAACAACACACCAAGCCAGCAGGATTTGCTCAATGATACATGTTTTAAATCGTGCTACATTGTAAAAAATATTTTGGAAAATTATGACCGACTAGATAGTTTTACTTATCAGGCTCTTACCGATCTTATGGCAGATGACGCTCTGCCCAACAAACTCTTTTTCGGTGGACTAGGTCTGTTCACGGTAAATGGAATTCCAAAAGCAAGTTATTATGCTTATACTCTCTTACGGCAGTTAGGAGATCAGTTTTTAGGACGAGGAGACGGTTATTTCATTACCCGTAAACACAACAGTTATCAGATTATGTTGTACAATTACAAACATTTTAACTATCTTTATGCCAACGGAGAACGTTTTGATATGACAGAAACAGATCGCTATACTGTATTTGCAGATTCTGATCCAGTCACAATCGAACTATGTCTTTCTAATATTCCGCAAGGTACATACAAAATTTCTGAGACTTATGTAAATCGAACACATGGGAGTTCTTATGACCAATGGGTTTCCATGGGTGGATTAGAACTTACCACTCCTTATGAATTTGACTTGTTAAAAAAAGCATCCTCTCCAGGATTCCATCAGAAGCTGATGCATATCGCTTCTGATGAAACCCTAAGATTGAATGCAGAATTAGAACTATTAGAGATTCGACTTATTCAAATCACACCTGTCATCTGCCCATCTGACGTTAGCAGATAGAACAAATAGAAAGCAGATCTTTAAATGCCTGAATCGGATATGTCACTTGGCTATGACCTGCGGCATCTCCGATTCCAGCACTCTGAAAATCACCAGCATAAGCAGCATCAATACCGGCAAGCGCATCCTCTACGACCAGACAATTTTCAGGTTTTTCACCAAGCATCTCAGCCGCTTTCAAAAATACTTCCGGATCCGGCTTTGATTTCGTAATATTCGTTCCGTCACTGATTGCATCAAAGTATCCGTTTAATCCAATCTGTGTCAGAATCTTTTTCGTATTTTTACTGCTTGATCCAATCGCAAGCTTATACCCTCGCTGACGTAATATTTCCAGTGTCTTTTTTACCTCCTGCGACAGATCATCCGGAGACATCTTTTCCAACAGACGAACATAACTTTCATTCTTCCTTGCGGCAAGTTGTTCTTTTTCCTCCTGTGTATATTCTCTTGATGCTTTCTCCAAAATAATGTCCAGACTTTCCATACGACTTACTCCCCGTAGTCTGCCATTAATTGTCTCATCGAAATAAATTCCTTCTGCGTCTGCCATTTCTTTCCATGCCTGATAATGATACTGATCCGTAAAGCATATAACACCATCCAAGTCAAAAATAATTGCACGTATTGTATTCATAGGATACCCCCTTGTAAACTTATAGACTATGTATCTTTTTTTAAGATAACAAAAATAAGGACAGCTTTTTAGACTCTCATTCGACTAAAAAACTGTCCTTATTTTCTGCATTGTCTATCTTTTATAATGTTCTAACCGATACTTTCGCGGTGTCATTCCATATCTTTCTTTAAACTGCCGGAAAAAATAGCTCTGATTTTCATAACCAACATCTAACGCAATCTCTTCCACTGACAAATCTGTCTCCAATAATAAATGTTCAGCTGTCTCAAACCGCCTGTGCTGCAAAAGTTCCTGAAAATTATATCCAGTCTTTTGCTTGATGAGTCTGCTAAGTACCGTCATGGACTGATGGGTATCTGCTGCTATCTTGGTAAGATTTGCATTTTTGCAGTCACTGTTAATATATCCAAGTACTGCCTGTACAACCGTCTCCTTATAATCCATGGAAGAATTATGGCTTAAGCTTTCAAGATGATTCAGCAGATATAAAAATACAAGTCCCATAGAATACTGATTAATTACATCCTCATTTGCATGTTCATGTAACATGGAATCAATCATATTTTCCATAAGATTTTCCACCTGCGGATCTTCCTGCAGCTGGAACAGCAGGTAATGTGAAACGGGATCTTTCTGCCGGAACGCACCGACAATAAATTCCGCCAGTACATTTTTCTCATGCAGCATGGAGAGCGGGATTTCAAAAAACTCCGGTAGCGCAATAAAATTGATCCCGATATCCTCATATTCCGCCCGCCGGATCGCATGACGCACCTGCTGGTTTAACATCAGCACATCTCCCTTGTGAAGGGTCAGCTCTTTTCCCTCAATGATATGTGTGATGTTTCCCTGCACCACATACATCATCTCCACATAATTGTGCCTGTGCTCCGGGAATTCCACAAAACGGCTGTGCGGGCGCACCGTGACGAGCCGTCCTCTCTCTAACAGCAGTTCCCGGTCGATCTCACTGATCGAATCTTTCGCATATAACTGTTTTTCGATGTTTCCCTGTCCTGACTGATACTTCTTTTCTTCTTCTGATATGAGTTTCAGTTCCTGTAAAAGCTGTTTGCGCATGCGCTTGATTTCCTGTCTTCTAAAATCTTTTTATAGTGACTCCAGCAGTCCGTTGATCCCGTCTTTTTCAAAAATATCCTTATAATATGCAACTTCCCCCTGGATCAGCTGGTCGATCACCTGCATGCCGAGAAGCTCCACAGGCGCCTTGTCGTCCGTCATGATATAATCTCCCGCCTCATACACACTGCTGGTGTCTGCCACATGAAGCATCATATCGCGCAGATCGGAATGTCCGGTCTCATTTGCGTTATTCTCTAATGTCTTTACCATGTCTGCATTGGAGGAAGCATACAGCTCCCGGTTTGTGGAACCGTCCACATCCACGGTCACGATATGGTCAAATACGGATGCAATGGTATCCGACAAATACTGGTTGATATTGCCCTCATTGTTTCCGCGCATATTCATGTTTACGACCATCACGCCGTTCTCGTTTAAATGCTCTTTGACCATCGTAAAAAATTCGACCGATGACATCTGAAACGGGATGGTGATATCCTGGTAGGCATCCACCATGATAACGTCATATTTCTCGTCGATCGCCTGTAAATATGCCCTGCCATCATAGGTCGTCACTTTGACATCGTCCGGCAGGGAAAAATATTGTCTGGAAAGCGCCGTGATCTTATCGTCGATCTCCACGCCCTCGATTGACATATCACCGAAATATTTTTTACACTGGGTCGCGTAAGTTCCGGTTCCCATTCCAAGGATCAGAACATTCATATCCTCTGCCTTTTTATCCGGTATCATGAGCGGCGCCGCCATCGCATAATCGTAATACATTCCGGTCAGACCGCCGTCTTTCATGTAGAGTGACTGCACACCGAACAGGACATTCGTGGATAAGATCACGCGCCTGTCATCCTCGGAGACCTGTAAATAATTATAAATGGATTCCCCTTCGTAACTTAAGTCATTCTGCCAGAATGCAAAAGAATCCGAATAGCCAAGTCCACAGCAGAGTACGAAAATAACTGCCGATACTGCCACCTTCTTCTGTCCCCTGTGGCTGCTCAAAAAATACACTGCGGCTAATGCGATCAGAATTCCCGCAAAAATGAGAAACGTGATAGAGGTTCCGACTGCCGGAATCGTCACAAAAGTCGGCACAAATGTTCCGATAATGCTTCCGATCGTGTTGAATGCTCCCAGCGTTCCGACCGTTTTTCCACTGTCGTCAAGACTGTCCACCGAGTATTTCACAAGGGATGGCGTCACTGTGCCGAGTAAAAACAGTGGGAATACAAAAATCACCATACATGCCACAAATGCGGCAATAATGAGGAAATTGCTGCTGACGGTAAAGATCAGCAGTGCCGATATTCCAAGGATAATGTATTTTCCGACGACCGGTATCAGTGCGATCCAGATCGCAGCGATCAGTATTCTGCGGTACAGTTTGTCCGGGTCCGGCGACCGGTCCGCACTTTTTCCTCCATAAATATTTCCAAGCGCCATTGCGATCATGATCGTTCCGATGATGATCGTCCACACGATCTGCGACGAGCTGAAATACGGCGCCAACAGCCTGCTCGCACCCAGTTCTACTGCCATCACGGACATTCCGGCAAAAAATTCCGTGAGATACAAAAACAGCTTATTTTTTAAAATTCCTGACTTTTCCATAATTCTCCTTTCTTTTTCCCCTCTAGTATAGCTCATAAAGTGGACTCCAAGTCAAGTTTTTTATCCCGCATCAGGATTTTTCCCCAATCATTACCCTGCATCTCTTTTTATAAAATGCGATTCCATATTTCAGAATCTTTTCCACACCATCCTCTTCAAGAATGTCTATATAATTGTTCCCACCGATCTGTTCTAACGCAGACTGGCATGCCGTTTCCAAATCTCCATCCTGTGCATACTTAAGTTCCAGAATGATTCCCATTTCACCGTCATCCGTCTCGATCACAATATCACTGTAACCATCGCCTGATTCTTTATTCGAAGAAACACTCCACGATTCCTCATACCCGAGAATTCCAAGTAAGATACCGTGATAAAAGTTTTCTTTCATCTTTTTTCTCACAAAAGTATCCCGGATACTGATGGCCCGCCGCAGATAATCACACAGGCATTTTTCTATCGTTTCTGTTTCTCCGTTTCTTAATGCTTCACAGAATGTATTTAACAGCACGCCATTCTTCGGTACATTTTCTTTAAAAAATTCCATAATCTGGGCTGTAAAAATCTTCCGGATCTCCATATTCGGAATCACCAGCTGGAACGTATCCCCCGCTGCCCGTCCTCTTTGTGTAAGATATCCTGTTGTAAATAATACACTCCATAGATTGTCAATGCTGTCATTCATTTCTTTATAAGTCAGTTCCTGATGGATTTCTTTCTCGATCACTTCACCTGCAACAAGCCGCTCTATCTCACGCCTTAGCGTTACTTTATCTGATTCCCTGATAAATCTTTTGACTGCCTCATTGCTGCTTGTATTTGACCAGTAATTTTTAGGCTCTGCCAGCGGGTCCGCCCGCAGCGTGTCCACATAATTGATTACATCCCATGGACAATAAACTTCTGCTTTTCCGAACTGATATCCGTCATACCACTCCCTGATATCCTCGTAATGATCGGAAAGTTCATAGTATTCCAGCATCTCCCTTACTTCTTCATCGGTAAATCCGAAATACTCGTCAAACTGTACATCTGCAATGGAAAAAACCTTCAGATTATTCAGTCCTGTAAAAATACTTTCCCTGGAAATGCGCATACATCCAGTCAGCACCGCAAATTTCAGGCTGTCATTTGTCTTAAGCGCATACTCAAACAGGTTGCGGATAAAGATAACCATCTGATCATAATAGTCCCGTTCAAATGCTTTTGCCAGTGGAACATCATATTCATCAATCAGAATAATTACTTTTTTCCCATAATGCTTTTCAAGAAGTTCGGAAAGCACTTTTAAACTGCTGCATAGTGTTCCCTCATCCACATCCGTTTCAAGTAATGCAATATATGCCTTTTTATCATATTCCGTGAGTTCACTGCTTTCTAACAGATATTGAAACCTTCTTGCCTCCCCTTTGATAAGCTGGACCGTCATCTCTATTGCTTTTTCATAAGTCTGCGCATTGATTCCTTTTAAAGAAACAGATATCACCGGATATTTTCCCATGTATTTTTCACACAACTCAGTTTCCTGTGCAATCTTTAAATGATTAAAAATTTCCTTATTTCCGTTTATGTCAAAGAAATTTTTTAACATACTCATATTCAGGGACTTTCCAAACCGCCTTGGACGGGTAAAGAGTGTGACTTTTGCCCAATTTTCCATAAGTCCTTTGATCAGATATGATTTATCTATATAGTAAAATCCAGCTGACTGTATTTCTTCAAAATTTTCTATTCCAATCGGTAATTTTTTCTTCTCATTTTTCATTTCAACACCCCAAATAGATTTTTACATTTTTGTTTTCATATAACCCTATCTCTCATCGGGATCAGGATCTTTAAATCAAACCAGTTCTCTTTTGTATCAATGCTGACCGCACCGTCATATTTGTTGACCGTATAGCGGATACTTTTGAGTCCGTACCCGTGATATTCTTTCTCTTTTTTGGTCGTGACCAGTTTTCCCTCCTGATATTCCAGATTTCCTTCATAATAATTTTCAAACCGGAGGAGCAGAAAATTTTTCTGTTTTGAAACCGTCACATGTAAAAGGCGTTTCTCTTTATCCGGTATTTTCAGTTCACACTCAATCGCGTTGTCGAGCGCGTTTCCAAAAATGCTGCAGATATCCATTACATCCATGAAATCAAGCAGTGTGCCGTCCGCAACACAGGTAAACGTGATCCCATGTTTCGCGCAGTATAGGCTTTTGGTAGTGAGCACCGTATCGAGCACTTTGTTTCCGGTCTTATTCTGTGTCTCATACTGTCTTATCTCATCCTCCATGCGGTTTAAATATTCTTCGCGTTTTTTCGGATCATCCTCACTCCGCAGGAATGCGATCTGGTGTTTTAAATCGTGATATTTATAATTGATCAGTTCGATGCTCTCTCTCGACTGCTTGTACTGCACATACTGATTCTGCAGCACATTCTGCACGGATTCGAGTTCTTTTCTCACACGCAGTTCCCGGCACTGGATCAGATGTGCATAAAGGATCGCGATACCGCCAAGATCTACTAATGTACGGATATTTCCGATCTCAAACGAATAGCGACCGGAAAACGGTGTATTTTCCGTGAGAAAACTCATGTTGCTAACAGCAAACACCGCAACTGCGATCAGTCCGGCGGAAATATATTCCCGGTGGCTGATGTTCATTTTCCCATCTTTAGGCATATGTACCCGCAGAATTTTATACAGGATCAGTGCGATCGCACCATAGATCAGAACCAGAAGACCTCTGCAAAGCCACCAGTTAGTCATCGCCTCGTCGAAAAAGTAACATACAACCTGCCATTCGAACGATGCCATAAATTCCGCGACAACAAATGCGATCATCCCAAAATAGGCAGCATCAGTAAAAGTAATTTCGCAGCAGCTGTAGATAAATACGATCATTAAAAATACAGCCACAATCATACAAGGAATCCAGAAATAAATCTTAATATCATCCGTCATGACTAAAAACACACTCTGTATCAGAAGCACAGCTGCCATAATGCCTGCCGTCTGCCATTTTTGAAATCTCTTTTTGACCGGCAGGATAAATAACATGCATGCCATCCACTCTGCGACCGCTGTGTAGATTCTTGGTATATCCGGCATAATATGTTCCATCATTTGATAACCTCTCCCCAGTATTTTGTCAGTTCTTCCATAAATTCTTTTTTGCGCGCACGGCTTAATACCAGCTGCTCGCCCTTTACCATGGCACAGCCGTCCGTGATGCCGTCCACATGCGCTAAATTGATGAGATACCCCTTATTACCACGGCAGAAGTTCATATCAGCTAATTTTTCTTCCATCTCTTTCATTGTGCCTGTTGTCTCATAGTCGCCAAGAATTGTGTGCAGGATCAGCGTATGCCCCTGGCTTTCGATATAATAAATATTTGCGATATTGATCCGCACCGTCCCGCCTTTCATGCTGACCATGATCATCTTTGTCTCTCTTTTTTTCATGCGCCCGATTGCACGGTTAAGCCTCTGTGAAAATGCAAAATAAGACACCGGTTTTAATACATAGTCGAGTGCATCCACCGCATAGCCGCGGATCGCATACTGTGCCATGTTTGTGATAAAAATGATAACGACCTCCGTGTCCACTTTTCGGATCTCCTCCGCTGCCGACATGCCATCCATAAATTTCATTTCCACATCCATCAAAATGATGTCATACTGTGACTGATATTTATTGACGATCTGATCCCCATCCGAATAGATCGTGATATCAAAAGCCTCCCCATTTTCTTTTTCATATTGATGTAAAAATTCCTCAAGCTGCTTTGCATACATCGCTTCATCTTCTACGATTGCAATTTTTATCATATATTTTTCTCCATTTTCTTTTCCAGTGTACCTGCTCCAATTCGCCGTTCGGCAATCATGTGAACATGTTGACTCACTTGCGCTCATGATATCATCCCCCACAAACGTTTTGTGAACGCAAATGGGGACCTGCACCAAATTTATTTTAGTACAAGTCCCTGTTATTTACCACTTTTTTATCTGATTACATTTTACCTAATCACGTTTCACTGCCGCTTTGATCAGGTGTGCCGTTCCCCTGATGCGGTGTCCGTTTGCCATCTCCGTCAAGGCTTCTGCCATCTCCATAGTGACAAAACCCCCCGTCATTTTCGCATAGCCGCGGATCGGCATATTATAATTAAACAATACATTCAGATTTGGTTTTCCCTGCCATTCGCTGATCTTTAACAGAATGCGCAGCACTCCGTAGAAAATTTTACCGAAAATTCCCTTTCCATAATAGAGCTGGCAGACTGCATCATTCATGCGGATCTCCCCGCTCCAGCTTCCATCCGGGATCTCTCTTCCATACAGTCTGCGGAATGTATCATCGGAAATGTTTTTGATCTCACCACTGAAATATTCCGGCAGTTCTTCTCTGCTGTAGCCACCCTCTGTAACAGTTCCATTTACCGCAAGTGATCCCTCAAGCAGCATTTCTTCCGCATTGCTTCCGATCATGATCTGATAGGTTCCCGTTTCCACTTCCCAGCTGTCTGTCCGTGTATCATAAAAACGGAATGTCTTATCGTCAAATAAAATCCTTATTTCTTTTTCTTCTCCCGGAGCCAGTTCCACCCGCGCAAAACCTTTCAGTTCACGCAATGGACGGAACACGGAATCAGATTCTTTTCCGACATAAAGCTGTGCGATCTCTGTTCCTGCCACAGTTCCGGTATTTTGGATCTTAAATTTCACACCTTCCGGATCCACTGTCAGATCACGGTAGGTAAATGTGGTATAACTGAGTCCGAAACCAAACGGGAAACGCACTTTTTTACCTACTGTTGTGTAGTAACGGTATCCCACATAAAGTCCCTCCCGGTATTCGCTGCTTCTCTCTTTGCTCGGATAGTATTCGTATGCCGGCGTATCTTCATAATGAAGCGGATAGGTTTCATTCAATTTTCCGGATGGACATACTTTTCCGGTCAGAACATTAAGCATCGCAGACGCTCCCGCCTGACCACCAAGATAACCGTGTACAATTCCTTTGACATACGGATACCACGGCATTTCCACGGAAGATCCCGCTGAGAGGACTACAATCACATTTTTGTTTACTGTGGTAAGCTCATTGATCAGTTCATCCTGTGCTACAGGCATATGCATATGGGCACGGTCGAGTCCCTCAGATTCGCTGATCTCGTCAAGTCCTCCGAAAAACAGCACCACATCCGCATTTTTTGCTGCATCAACAGCTGCTTTTACCATTTTTGCATTTGGTTTTCTGTTTCTGATATAACCCTGTTCACAGGCTGTCATCGTAAGTCCGCTGTCTTTTATCTCCTCTAATATGGACTCCGGCGGCATTGCCGGATTCACTAAGGAAGATCCTGCTCCCTGATATCGCGGAGTCTTTGCAAAGTCTCCGATCACAGCCACTTTTGTCCCCTGTTTTAACGGAAGGATCTGCTCTTCATTTTTTAAAAGGACGATGCTCTCCTCGGCCGCTTTGCGTGCAAGTTTATGATGCGCTTCCTTATTGAAAGTAGTTCCTTTTCCATCCACGGTCGCCTGATGCGTCGCAAAAATGACACGGAGCAGTTCATCTAAGCGCTGATCTAACACACTCTCCTCTAATGTTCCGTTTTTCACGGCATTTACGATATCATGCATTCCGGATTTTCCGGTGCCCGGCATCTCAAGATGACTTCCGTTTTTCACGCCGAGTGCGTGGTCGTTGCTTCCACCCCAGTCGGATACCACATATCCGTCAAAGCCCCATTCATCGACTAAGATTTCCTGTAACATGTGGCGGTTCTCATTGGCATAGACACCGTTTACTTCATTATAAGAAGACATGATCGACTTCGCTTTTCCTTCTTTTACCGCGATCTCAAATCCGGTCGTATAGATCTCGCGGAAGGTTCTCTCATCCACAACGGAATCATTTGCCATACGGCGCAATTCCTGGCTGTTTGCTGCAAAATGCTTCGGGCAGGCTGCGATTCCTTTGCTCTGGATTCCCCTTACATAGGCTGCCGCCATTTTTCCTGCATGGTACGGATCTTCGGAAAAATATTCAAAATTTCTTCCACAGAGCGGGCTTCTCTTGATGTTTAATCCCGGTCCTAAGATCACATTGACATCCATGGTCACGGCTTCCTCTGCTAATGCCGTTCCGATCTCCTCACCTAATGTTTCATCCCAGCTGTTTGCAACCGAGGCTGCGGTCGGAAAACAGGTCGCAGGGAGACTTGCATTTAATCCCAAGTGGTCTCCGGCTCCCGCCTGTCTTCTCAATCCGTGCGGTCCGTCAGACATCGCCATGGACGGGATTCCGTATTTTTCAAAATCCACTGTCTCCCAGGTGTTTTTGCCGGACATCATCAGGGCTTTTTCTTCGAGTGACATCTGTTTTATGATAGATTCGTAATTTAAACTCATGATTGATCCTCTCTTGATTTGTGATCTGCACATCTTTCACTTTCGTAATTTCAGCATAGCACAAACAAAAGATGACGAGGGAGTATTACACAAATGGGGGCATTTTTTGCATAAACTGTCAAAAATGCCCCCGAAGAGCTTTCGCTCTCAATCATGCTCAATCATAGTCATCATAATAGTCATCATCGTAGTCATCATCATCGTAGTCATCATCATCATCCGCAATAACATTCACGGTATATACTACTTTTTTACCCTTTGCCTTACCACTTGTACATGTACAGGTTACCCGTACTGTTCCTGTCTTTTCCGCATAAAACTCAACGTCCGTTCCGGTTGTTTTTCTTTCTGCAAACGAGACAATACTTGTATCACTGATCTCCCATTTTAACTGACTGTTCTTTATTGAGGATCCTTTTTTGACCTCTAAATCAAAATCATCCCATGCTTCTACATATTTGACCGATTCTCCAACCTTTGCCAATGAATAATCACTCTTTTTCTTCGTCACAGTTACAGTTATCGTATCACCATATTTCTTCTTACTCTTTCCCTGTACATAACACCTGATTTTTGCTTTTCCTGGTTTTACTGCAATGAAATCCATTTCATCGCCTGTGCGGTCACGATCCTCAAATTTTACATATTTTTTTCCTGAAATAATTTCCCAGCGGATATAATCGTCCTCAGCATCTATTGGAGTTACTTTCGCTCTGATTTCAAACTCCTTTCCCTGAGAAACCTTTTTTGCCGACTGCGCTATGGAAACCTTCTTCGGTTTCCAGTTATAATCTGCCTGTGCTGAAATGTTTCCCGTACCAATTACCGCCATCACGACCAAAAGTACAATTAAAACCTGTTTTGCTGCCCTCTTCATAAACAAATCCTCCTTTTTTCATGAGAGTTTCTCATTTCTAATTGTTTTGCTTTGTACTTTGATTATATCATGCATTTATTAGAACATTATTAATACGACAAATTTTTTATAATCATTATTGATTTCCATATGTCTGCTTTTATCAAAGCGGCAGTTTTACCTGAAAAACACTCCCACTGCCTGCCTCACTTTTCACTTGGATTTTTCCTCTGTAAAACTTCACAATTTCATAAACCATGGCAAGCCCAAGTCCACTTCCCTCGCCTCCTCGCGATACATCAGTCTGATAAAACCGCCGGAAGATCTTTTCCTGCTCTTCTTCTGCAATTCCTATCCCATCATCCGTTACAGACAAAACAAGTTCCGTTTCTTCTTTCTTTAATTTCACAAAGATATGCCCATTCTCTTTCCCATAACGATAGGCATTGCTGACAAGATTAACGAGAATTCTTGATAAAAGTTCACGATTTCCATAAAACACTGCCTGCTCCGTCTCATAATCAAGCATAATTTCCTTTTCTCTTATCAGCTTCATATCAGAGCAAATAGATGCCACCAGTTCTTCCATATCAACAGCTTCCTCTGCATATTTTCCTGATTTCATTTCCAGTCTGGCAAAGTCCAGCATATGATCAATAAGTTTTGTCATTTTCCGCGCCTGACGCCTGATTACCCGCAAGGCATCTTCATATTCCCCTACGCTTCTTTCTTTTTCAAGTGTATACTCACACTGTGCTGAAATGACAGCCATCGGTGTTCTTAGTTCATGTGAAACGTCGGATGTAAATTGTTGTTCCTTTTCAAATGTACTTTCCAGTCGTTCAAACATCTCATTAAATATATCCGCAAGCTGGTGCAGTTCATCATTCCCTTTTCCAAGATTGATCCTGCATTTCAAATCATTTTCTTCTCCAATCTTTCTTGCAGTCCCAGCTATTTTCTGAATTGGATTTAATGTACGTCCAGCAATAAAATATCCTCCTGCAGATGCTATTACGACCAGAACCGGCAGAAGAACCAGTGCAATCCGCATAATCCCAAAGCTCTGACGCTCTCCCTGTTCCTCTGATACCACTCCACGAAGCCATAATCCGTTAAGTCCTTCTGCTGTGAGTTTCCGGTCAAAAATATAATACCCCGTTCCATCCTTCATTACTTTTTGAATCTCGGAATCCACAAATTCCAGATCTGCCACTTTTGCAGCTATTGGATTTTCTCCATAAATAAGCCTTGACTTTTCATCATACAATCCTGTATAGACTTCATTTACCTTGCTCAGAAAATCGTCGTCAATTTCCAGATATCCTTTCCGGTAATCAATCAAATAATCAATATCCGCATCTGTACGGATTTCATCCATCCCAGAAAAATATTCAATCTCATCCACATTATTTTCCACTGTCTCCACCAGACTATCCTGTATTGTTTTTATCAAAATCTGACGGCTGACGACAAAAATCATCAGATATGCAAATAGTACTATTACCACCAATGCTGCAGTAAACCAGATTGTTATTTTCAGACGGATTGAGAATCTCCCCATATCTTAAATTTCCTCTCTCATTATAAATCCTCTTCCACGGACTGTATGAATCAGCTTTTTGTCATATCCATCATCAATTTTTTTTCGAAGATAGCTGATATAAACATCCACTACATTCGTGCCCCCTTCGTAATCAAAATTCCAGACATGATCCTCTATCATCTCACGAGACAGCACACGCCCCTGATTGTACATGAAATATTCCAGCATGGCATATTCTTTAGCCGATAATGTGATCTCTTTTCCCCCCCGCATTACCCTGTGGGAAGTGCAATCCAAAGAAAGATCCGCAATATGCAAAACATTGTCAGTAACTCCGAAAGATCCCCTCATCATTGCACGCAGACGTGCTGACAACTCTTCAAACGAAAATGGCTTCACAAGATAATCATTTGCCCCACTGTCTAATCCCTTTACTCTGTCCGAAACAGCATCCTTTGCTGTCAGAAATAGCACCGGTGTTGTCTTTCCCATTCCCCTCAGCGCACGCAGCACTGTAAATCCATCTGCTTTTGGCATCATAATATCAAGAATCACTGCATCATACTCCGTACAGGAAAGAATATCTATTGCTGTCCTGCCATCAAAACAATGATCCACACTGTAACCATCCTCAGTCAGTTTTTGAACAATAATGGCATTTAAATCCTGTTCATCTTCCGCCAAAAAAATTCTCATGTTTATTTCCTTCTCCTTTGTTTTTTACCGCGTCATTATAATCCCCTTTAAATCCAATTGTTATATAATGAAAGTAACGAAACCAACATTTATAACATTCACGAAAGAAGATATTTCTTGCAGATACTATACAACATTCATTTCTCATATACAACCTGTAAAAATCTTCTTACGCACAAAAATGCCCCCGAAGAGCTTTCGCTCTCCGGGGGCATCCTCTCATCTGTTATCCCTCAATGGATATGTATCGTTTTTCCGGAACTTTCTTTGCTTCTTCCTTCGGGACATCCAGTGTTAAAATACCATTTTCGTATTTTGCGTGGATATCGTTTTCGGTAACACTCTCGCCTACATAGAAAGTACGGCTCATACTTCCGGCGTAACGTTCACGTCTGATGTATTTGTCTTTCTTATCCTTCTCTTCCTTGTCGAGACCCTTCTCAGCGCTGATGGTAAGGTAACCATCGTTTAACTCAAGCTGGATCTCGTCTTTCTTAAATCCTGGAAGATCAACGGCTACTTCGTAACCTTTCTCGGTCTCCTTTACATCTGTCTTCATCATGTTCTTTGCATGTTTACCATACAATGTTTTATCAACATCCGGAATCTCTGGGAATGAGAAATCCATCCAGTCATCAAATAAGTTTTCTCCAAAAATGCTAGGCAGTAACATAAGTCATCTCTCCTTTTTCTACCGGTCCACTTTCTGTGGAACCTCCCATGTTTTTTACCTTTGTTTTGGAACCTCAGACGAAGGAACTCTGGGGAATCATCTTCTCTTTTTGTTCCCTCTTCCTTTGTTCTGACTATGTTATACCACCACTTATTAGCGCTGTCAAGAGGTGAGTGCTAATTTTCTGTGAACTTTTTGTGAAATCATATTTTAGCTGATATTTTTATCAAAAAAGTCCATTATATCTCGCTTTTCAAACGTTATTCCGTTGTTTCCGAATCCCCAAAATCCAGTATCTAAGCACCGGGATCCGACGTATCACTTCATATAATAAGATTGAAACCACAAATCCACCCACCAATTCAATACCATAGACTACAGTCAATGGCAGCTCCTTTCCAGCCAGAAGATAATTGATCACTAAAAGTACCGGGATATGTAATACATAGATACCGAAACAGCATTTTCCCATATAATTCGTAAAATTATTGGAAAAATCAAGCCATTTTGGACCTGCACCAAGCACGAGCAAAACCATAAAAAATGCATACAGGTTTAAATCCCATCTTGACAGTACATCTTTGTCCGTATATGCCATTCCATAACATCTTACGATATAAAATATGCCGCTTACAGCTGCACAAATGCCCAATAGGAGCACTGCATTTTTTATTTTTTCCATGACACTTTCATGCGAAAACAGGTAATATCCGGCTAAAAATGCCGGAATATAAATGCCGTTCCGGTAGGACGTGATAAGCAGCGCTGCATTTTCCTGCAATTTTCCGGATCAGAAGCAGAAATAGTGCTGCCACAAACAATACATGGCAAAACCACAGTGCCCCGATACCACAGCATAAGATGATAATGACTCTCACAAAAGCCGGTACACTCTCCGGCATATTGCCACGCGCAGTGTGAAGATAGATCACATATCCACCGAGCCAGCCAAATGCCAGAACACCAAGTGTCGACGGCGCCAGAATCTTATCCACCCTCTCTTTCAAAAACTGTCTTTCTGTCCTCTTTTCCAGTGCATATCTTGCACTGATTCCGGCGACCACAAACAGCAGTAACATAAACCACGGGTATACAAAATACTGGTAAATCCCCGCAAATGTAACTGCACCTTCATACGGTTTTAAACCGGCAAACATCGCCTCGGTTCCAATATTATTGTAATAAAAATAAACATGAAAGATCACAACAAAAAAAATCGTCAGAAACCGGATATTATCCAGATAATGTTTTCTCATAAAAATCTCCATTTCCTCCTGCAGTGTTTTCCTCACTTTTTTGTGTCTTAGTTCTTATCCTTTTGATTTGCCATTTTTAATGCCTGCTGCACGAAATCTATCATATCATCTGCTTTGACCAGGGCAATCCCCTGTGCTTCATCACCTAACACCATGATCGTATCTCCCGCTTTGATCTGAAAAACTTCTCTCGCCTTCTTTGGCAGAACGATCTGTCCTCTCGCTCCGACTGTAACCGTTCCAAACATATGCTTCCCTTTTGGCGGAAGTGGAAGACTTTTATTTTTTTCCTCATAATGCAGCATATCCTCCAACGCCACACCAAATGCTTCTGCCATCCTGTCACAGGCGATCACATCCGGAATACTCTCCCCCGTCTCCCTTAATTAAAGATATTGTTGGGTAAAAAAGAAAGGTCAGTCGATTT
>DXQT01000062.1 GCA_019411365.1 Roseburia sp. | reverse complement strand
ACATTTTAATAATTCCGAAACAAAACAGAAGCAATTCGCAAACAAAACCTCTCTATGATACAGACAACAAATGAAACACAGATCATTACAAAAAAAGAGAGGAAACATAAAATGAGCGAAAAATTATATTTAGTAACAGGAGCAGCAGGATTTTTAGGAAGTCATGTATGTCATCAGTTGTTGGAGCGTGGAGAAAAAGTGAGAGCATTTGTTCTTGATGGTGATCCGGCAATCAAATATATTCCAAAAGAGGCAGAGATTGTAAAGGGAGATCTCTGTGATATCGATTCACTCGAAAACTTTTTCAAAGCACCGGAGGGCACAGAGACAATCGTGCTCCATGTGGCAAGCATGGTCAGTGTCAATCCTGATTTTAGCCAGAAACTTGTGGATGTGAATGTGGGTGGAACCAAAAATATCATCCAGAAATGTTTAGAACACAAAGAGTGCAAAAACCTTGTCTACGTAAGTTCTACCGGAGCGATTCCGGAACTTCCAAAGGGACAGAAGATCAAAGAGGTAAATGAGTTTGATGCAGAGAAAGTCGTGGGCTGGTACAGCAAGACCAAGGCGATGGCAACACAGGCTGTTTTGGATGCAGTGAAAAAGGAAGGATTAAACGCATGCGTCGTACACCCGAGTGGTATTTTAGGACCACAGGACTATGCAGTGGGGGAGACTACAGGAACCATTATTAAAATCATCAATGGCGAAATGCCGATCGGCATGGGCGGAAGTTTTAACCTCTGTGACGTGCGTGACCTTGCAGCGGGCTGTATCGCAGCAGCCGATAAAGGACGAAAAGGCGAATGTTACATTCTTGGAAATGAGGAAGTAACGTTAAAGAAAATGTGTGAACTGTTAGACAAAGATCTTCACTGTGGTACCTGTAAATTTTATCTGCCGCTCGGATTGGCAAAACTGCTCGCAAAGCAGATGGAGAGAAAGGCAGCGAAAACCGGTGCGAAAGCATTGATGACGACATTTTCTGTCTACAATCTGGAACGCAATAATGCATTTGACTATTCCAAGGCAGAAAAGGAACTGGGCTATCATACAAGAAGCTATGCGGAGACATTGCATGATGAGGCAGTGTGGCTTAGAGCAGAAGGAAAAATTGCATAAAAGGCAGTGGAAAGGAAAAAAGTTTATAACGGAGATTTTTGTGATATGAAAAAAGTATGTGTTGTAACCGGAGGCGGCTCCGGAATCGGTTTTGCAGCTGCAAAAGAGGCAGCAAAAAAAGGGTACTATGTAATGATAGTTGGACGAAATGAAAAAAAACTTGCAGGTGCAGTAGAAGAATTGAGAAAAGACGGATGCGAAGCAGAAGCGTATAGCTGTGACGTTTCAGACAGGGAACACTGCTTTGCATTGGCAAGGCATGCGGCAGAATGTGGGGCAGTAAAGGCCGTGTTGCATATTGCCGGAATGAGTCCGCATATGGGAGATGCGGAGAAAATCATGCAGGCAAACGCACTTGGAACCGTCAATATCAACGATGCATTTTTTGAAGTGATCGCAGAGGGCGGCTGTGTGATCGACACAAGTTCCACTTCTGCTTACATGGCACCGTCGTTTATCATGCCAAAGAGGGTTTATCCGCTTGCATGTACAGACCGGAAGCTTTTTATGGATAAAATGATGAAAAAAGTAAAAATGTTTCCACGGAAAACAAGAGAAGGTGTCGCCTACAGTATGAGTAAGCATTTTACTATCTGGTTTGCAAAGCAGGATGCAGCACGTTTTGCCAGAAAGAATGCCCGGGTGTTAAGTATTACGCCAGGAAACTTTGAGACACCGCTCGGAAATCTCGAAAAAGAGGAAGCGTCCACCTATCTGAAATTTGCGGCAATCAAGAGAAATGGACGTCCGGAGGAGATTGCACCGCTTTATGTTGCACTGATCGATGAGAGGTTGAGTTATCTGACCGGCACAGACATTCTCTGCGATGGAGGCTGTATCGCAGGCGGAGCCAGTGCCTTTGCGAGATAAAAGTCATAGTAATTAGCCAATCAAATTGAATCAATTGTATTTTTATAAAGAATCCGCTATACTGAAACAGATTTAGTATAGTGGATTTTTTGTATTGGGGAGAACATTTTGATTACAGTAGCAATCGTAGAGGATGAAGCGGCAGTCACAAGGAAGCTGACGAATATGGCGCAGTATGCAGTATTTGCAAATGCAAATGGTGCAAGCAGTTTTCTTGTGATAAAATAATATAGATAAATTGGGGGGATAAATGTGCAGATACATTATTTTCAAAGATATCATTCGAAGGAGAATGTAGATACATCTAATACTATGCTGATGTTATCTCGCTTATATAATTATAATGCGGATAAATTCTTTGTAATGTTGAATGCTCTAATACTGGGACAAGATGAGACACCTGAAATAACATTTGAGCTTCAGGTAGCAGGAGACGAAAGTGTTCCAGATGCGATTATAAGCCAGAAAAGTTTTAAAATAGTAGTTGAGACAAAATTACATAATCAATTTCAGCAGGATCAGCTTGAAAAACATCTGACTCAGTTTGGAACAGAGGAGATAAAGGTGCTTTTAACGTTAGATCCAAAACCTATGAAAGAATCATTGATGGATAGTTTTGGCATTGTGCTGAAAAAGTATAATGCAGATAGGATTAATGAAATAAAAACACCAATAAGGCATGTAAATATTACATTTGAACAATTAGTTGCTGCAATGGAAGATATTGTAGATGAGCGGGATTCAGAGATCATGGCTGTGCTTGATGATTATAAGAAGTATTGTTTTGATGAAAAACTGATACCTGATGATGGAAATTGGATGAGAGCAATTGTTGCGGGAACAACACTTGAAGATAATTTGAAATATGATTTTTATTATGATCAGGCTTCAAGAGGCTATTCGGGTCATGGATACATTGGCTTATATAAAGGAAAGAGCATTAGAGCGATCGGAAAATTAAAAAAGACAATTGTTGCAGAGTTAGTAAATGGAGAAGTGTCATATATTAATGAAAGCGGAGAAGCTGCTACAAAAGAGGAGATAGAAAAGATTAAAGAGGCTATTGTTCATGCAGAGACAGAATATGGATACAATTTAAAAACCATCAAACATAGATATTTTATAGTTGAGCATTTTTATCCAACAGACTTTAAAAAAGCAAGTAAAAATCCGATTCAAAAAAGTAAATATTTTAATCTGGCAGAAATGTTCAAAAGTAAAACGTTGCCTAAAACTGATGAAATAGCATCAATACTGGATGGAAAAACATGGGAAGAGTTTCATTAAACAGTGGATTTTCATAAATATGAAGAAAATAATGTTACTGTAATAGTGTTCATATAGAGGTGTGTATTATGGGAAACGAATCAGGTGAATGGATTATGCATGGCATGAAGTGGGACAAC
>DXQT01000061.1 GCA_019411365.1 Roseburia sp. | reverse complement strand
TAACTGATGAAATCTTGTAAGGGTTTTCTAAAAATTTTTCTAAAAAACTTTCTGAATTTTAGAAAATAAAGAACAATATATTAAATATTGTTTAATGCTGCAAAATCCTGAGATTGCTGGTAGTTACTGCATTTTTTGGACTTTGTGGCATTATGTGATACAAGATAATACCACTTCTGAGCCGCTCATAACCACTCTCCTTTTGTTAAATACTGACTTCTCTCTGCACCTACGGATATGAACTGTATTTCATGCTGCAGAAGATCCTCTAACGTCTCTACATACGTTTTGGCTGCATCCGGCAGTTCATCATAGGTTACGCAACCGCTGATGTCTGTCTGCCAGCCGGGAAGCATTCTCACAATTGGTACATATTCTTCTAGATCCTCTATCGGATCAAAATCCGTCACTTCCTGATTTCCCTTTTTGTAACCTACAATCACAGGGATTTCTTTCATCATACTGAGCACATCAAGCTTAGTTAATGCAATCTTGTCCGCGTTCTGACACTTTAATCCATACCGGCTTGCAACTGCATCAAACGGTCCTACACGGCGCGGACGTCCTGTGGCAGCACCATATTCTCCGCCAAACTTGCGCAAAAGTTCCATCCAGGATTCTGGCATGGCTTTTTCTGCTGTAAATGGCCCTGCACCTACACAGGTTGAATAAGCTTTCAGTACACCAACGACATGGTCCAGTTGCTTTCCCGGTATCCCCGCCCCTATCGGACCGTAGGCAGAAATCGTTGAAGAACTTGATGTATATGGAAAAATGCCATAATCAATATCCCGCATAGCTCCAAGCTGTGCCTCTAAAACAACACGTTTTCCTTCCTTTAATGCTTCCTCGAGATAAGCACCTGTGTCTACTATATATGGCCATAACTCTGCTGCCTGAGCTTCACACCAGGAAAGCAGTGCCGGATAGGACATCGGTTCCTGATAATAGCATCCTGCAAGCTCCAGATTCTTTGCCTCGAGCATCATTTTCAAACGATTCTGTACGGATTCCTCTTTTAGATGAAGCAGATCCCCAAGACGCAGTGTCTTCTTTCTGTATTTGTCACTGTATGCATAGGCAATGCCTCTTTTTGTGGAACCAAACGCTGCTCCTGTTTTTGCAAGACGTGTTTCTTCGAGTTCATCCTGAATTTTGTGCCAAGGCATAGAGATTGTTGCCCGTTTGGAAAGTTTTAAGTTGTTTGGTGTGACCACAACACCTTTTTCCCTGATCTGTGCAATTTCGTTTGTCAGATGTTTCAGGTCTACCACCATACCATCGCCGAGTACGCATATTACATTCTCATGCAGAATACCGGATGGCAGCAGATTTAAGACAAATTTCTGCTGTTTGGCAACCACTGTATGACCAGCGTTATTGCCGCCCTGATAGCGGACAACAACATCTGCATTCTCCGCAAGCAGATCGATCACACGACCTTTTCCTTCGTCTCCCCAGTTAATTCCTGTTACAGCTGTAAGCATATTTTATTCTCCTTCTATTGACACTGTCTTTGAACATAAACCCATGCATAATCTGTTATGAGCAATACCGGAATGTCCGGTCGGTAAGTATTCTCGCAAAAATAAGTCCAAGCGGTAACGATACAATAATCATGATCGCTGCTGCAAGCCACAAAACTGCCTCTGTTAGTGACATAATTCCAAAATTATAAATCGCACGATACAAATATAATCCTGGCACCATAATTACAATGGATGGCACTGTCAGTGAAATTCTCGGATATCCATGATTTCTCTTTATGATGGATGCAAGCAGACCTGCAGTCAGTGCTCCTATGAAAGCTGCTGCCGCAGATGGCATCCCTGCATAATCGACCAGTTCCAGCCGCAATGTATTTGCAACGGCACCGATACATGCCGCCGTTGCTGCTATACAGACTGAACTGTTAAACATAATCGAGAATCCAAATACTCCGCAAAAACTTGCGATCAGACGTAAAACCAGATGCATCATACTTCCTAGATGCAAAGCTACAAAATCCTGTGGCTGAAGCTTTAACAAAAGTGCCATGATCCATGCAAACACCGTTGCACCCAGAACAATAATAATGGAATAGGTAAGCCGCTCCAGACCAGATCGCAAATCCAGCTTTGCCAAGTCAATTCCACTTGTGATAAACGGAAATCCCGGAATAATAAACAACATGGAACAGATATATCCGGCCTCATGCACTGCGGAAACGTGTAACAACAGCTCTGCCATATGCAGACAGACAGCATACGTCAGACATGCAGCTGAAATAGATACCGCAATGTTTAAAAACAATGTGTAATGATGTTTGATCAGCTTCATCCGGATAAGGTTACCAACACCAGCGGCAATAAATGCAAATATCATCTCCACCGGGCCACCACCCAGCAGAAATGTAAATCCACAACATGCAAGTGCCGCTGCCAATCCGAGTTTTACCGGAGAATAGAGTTCATGGATCTGCTCGATTTCATCCAGCCGCTTATGGATTTCTTCTCCGGTCAAATGCGCTTCCTGAGATGGAAAACTATTTACAAACTGTTCCATCCGATAAAGCTTGGAAGTATTTACTCCGGTATTTGCAATACTAAGAGACTGTGAAACACACTCTTTTCCATCAAAACAATTAAACTCTATGGACATCAGTCCCACATCCACTGTACAGGTTACTCCAAGTTCCTTGGAAAGCCTGTTCATAGAAGTCCGCACACGCCATGCTCCGGTTCCACAGGAAAGCATAATCAGACCAACCCGGCCGACAACCGATGCCTTTTCAATCAGTCCTGCCTGCTGAATCAGCACTTCACCGTCATTCTCTGTATAATCGTGCCACGGAATCTCCATATGATTTTTTTCCATGATTTCTATATAATCATTTTTCGCCATAAATGATCTCCTCCGCTTTTGCAACATGACGTTCGAGATTTTTCAGGAAGATAGAATTCGGAAGGAAAATTCCAATTTCATCATATCGGTTGTTATTCTCCACCAGCGAATCCTGTCCATAAAATACGTAAGCCATTGGAAGATTCTTTTCCAGCTCAATCATAAGATCCCACACGGCAGAATATACTTCTGCCTCTGTCTCCTTCTCCTTTACGGTATCCGGCAGTTCACGAATGAGCAGCACACCCATATTTTTTTCAAGAATCTTTTGTTTCACATCCATGTAATCCGACTGATATTCATGGCTGTAACGGTATGCCTGTGCAAAATATATATTTTTCTGATTGCCGAGATCTTTGTATACCTCATGAAAATGCCGGTATTCTTTTTCATGAGCTGTGCCTTTGTATGCAGGAAGTAATTGCCCATTTTCATCCGTCATAATGACTGGATTTTGCTTTCCGTCTGCATCAAAACGATAGGGAATCAGAAATGAATTTCTCAACAGGTCAAACAATGTATTCTGACATATGCCCATAAGGAAGGCCGACAGGTCCCGGTTCGTATACGCATTGAACAAAGCCAGTGAAAATTCTGCCGGAGAAATTTCGGCATCCGAATCATCATTGCAAAATAAACAGTTACAAAATGTTTCCTGTAACTTTTCACATGCCCAATGATCATTTAATATTTTCTGAAACAAAACCTCTGCCTTTTCCTCTCGTGGAAAAATCGTCTGTTCCTTCATGCTTCATGCGCTTCCTTTCTTGCTTTTTTCATCTTCTTTGATTATACTCTTGCATTATGGATAAGTAAAAACTATAATTGATATGTTATAAATAACATTTTGATATGTCAGAGGGGGTTCTATCGATGAATGTAAATTTTGAATACTATCGAATTTTTTATTATGTTGCAAAATACCACAACTTTACCAAAGCCGCACATACACTCGGCAGCAGTCAGCCAAATGTGACAAGGGCCATGAACTGTCTGGAGCAGCAGATTAATACAACTTTGTTTGTACGTACCAACCGGGGCATTCAGCTTACCCCGGAAGGGGAAAAACTTTATACCCATATTTCCGCTGCAATGTCACAGATTTTTGCCGCAGAAGAGGAGCTATCGGATAGTACGGGGCTGTCACATGGAAGCATTGCGATCGGTGTCAGCGAGACCGCATTAAATATTTTTCTTTTTAATAAACTTAAAGCATTTCATATGACCTATCCCGGCATCCGCCTGAAACTGTACAATTACTCCACCCCACAGGCAATTGATGCCGTAAAAAGTGGAAAAATCGACTTTGCTATTGTTTCAACTCCAGCTTCCGTGGAATCACCACTCAGACAGATTATGCTGCAGCCTTTTCAGGAAATCCTTGTCGGTGGTACAACTTTTACCGCACTCGGCTGCCAGGAATTATCTCTCGCAGAATTAAAAAACTATCCGCTGATTTCGCTTGGACGTGAAACAACGACGTTTCAGTTTTATCATGCACTCTTTCTCTCTCACGGACTCGAACTTGCCCCTGATATCGAAACCGCCACGACCGATCAGATTCTCCCTCTTGTCAAATGTGAGCTGGGCCTGGCTTTTCTTCCAGAAGCAATGGCACATGATTCTATTCAAAAAAGAGAAATTGTCCAGATATCACTAAAAGAAAACATTCCGGAAAGAAATATATGCATGCTATACGATTGCCAACATCCGCTGAACTCAGCCGCCCGACAATTCCGGAAAATGATTCTGGAAAATCATTTGTCATAGTTTATAGCTATGAACAAGCAATGTTTTTAAGTATTATACAATCTCCTCAATTGTAATCCAAGATTCCATACCCGCTATCTTGGATAAGTGTAAAAGTTAATAG
>DXQT01000060.1 GCA_019411365.1 Roseburia sp. | reverse complement strand
CGTGTTCGGGACTTACACCCGTTAGAGCGCGCCCATGGCGCGCAAACTAAAAAAACGTCGAAAGACTGTGCTTTCGACGTTTTCTTTTTACTCTGTTGCCTGCTCCGTCGTGCTTTCTGTCTCTGTATCTTTTATAGTTGTAAACAGGTTATCGAAATTCACGTCATCCCAGACTTTTTCTTTCACTGCCCACTCGATGCCCTCTTTCCATCCATCGAGCGTCTCATCATACAGATCATCTTTGCGCTGCTCAATAATGCTCTGACGTGTCTCCTCTGTTGCATCCTCGTCCACTTCTTTATCAAGACGTGCCACAAAATAAGAGCTGTCGCCATCGATCAGATCTGTTACTTCGCCTTCTTTTAAATTTTTCAATGCTGCTAAAAGATTGTCATCCACAGAATCATCTTCCTGCGTAAAAGTACCGGTGCTTACCGTATAGCCTGCATCCTCTGCCGCCGCATCAAGACCATCTTCCTTCGCTGCTTTTGCAAAGTCAGCTACCTTTGCTGCAAGCTCCTCTTTCTCTTCATCTGTGTAATCTACCGTATTGCCACTCTCATCCTGATGTGTCGTCTTAGAAATGCCCACATAACTGTATGCACCCGTTTTTGCTTCCTCATCTGTCACATTGGTATCTGCGCCTGCAACGATTGCTGCTTTCATTTTACTCTGGATCGTCTCTAATGTAAGGTATTCCTCCACGATCTCCTGCGTCGCACCAAGTGCATTGATTGCATCTTTGCTGTTATCTTCCATAAACTGTGCTGCCGCTGCGGTGATCGCTGCTTTTTCATCGTCTGTAATGCTGACATTATACTCATCCATATGAAGCTGTAACACGTACATATCTTCTAAGGAGTCCATCACGCTGTCTTTAAAATTATCCTGCCCGGTCGTTCCATTTCCATATAAATCGGATGTCCAGACATTTTTTCCGAAATATGCGGTATAAAAATCATCTGCTCCCGCCTGACCAAATCTTGCTGCAAAGTTTGCGACTCCAAGTTTGACCGGCTCTCCGTTTAAAGTTGCCACTGTTTTATCTTTATTGACTCCGCCACAGCCTGTCAGTACAGATAAAGCCATAGCGCTGCTTAACAATAATGCGGTAATTTTTCTGCTGTTCATATATTCCTCCCAGTGCCCTCTTTTTCCGATATGGGCAGTCATTCAGTTTATTATAATTCGTTTTGTAAAAAGCCGCAAGTTATTTTTCCATCAGCATCTCCCCTGCACGCTGCAAAAATGTTTCCATCACATCTTTTGCTTCCACATATTTTTCCCTGGTATTCAGTTTCAGGAAATAGGTAAAATATGGTTCCTTTGCATCCATGGTAAACTTCACATGTTTGTCAAAGGAAGCGGTAAACTCCGGAATTGCCGCCACATTGATCTTCGCTTTCTCATACAGGGTGAACCGCAGTGTATCACCTTTCTGTGCAATATCTGTAAAGTAAAGATGATGTGCCATGGATTTTACCCTTGCAATATAAAGCAGATTTTCGACAGACTTTGGCGGATCTCCAAACCGGTCGATCAGCTCTTCTAACATTTCTTCTGACTCATCTGCCGTCTCAATGCCTGCGATGCGCTTATAAATGTCAAGTTTCTGCATCTCATTCGGAATGTATCCCATCGGAATATACGCATCAATATCAATATCGATCGAGGTATCAAAACTTTCCGCAACATCCATACCTTTTGCTTCCTTCACTGCCTCGTTTAACATTTTGCAGTAAAGATCGTATCCGACCGCCTCCATATGTCCATGCTGCTCTGCGCCGAGCAGATTTCCTGCACCACGGATCTCAAGATCACGCATGGCGATCTTAAAGCCACTTCCAAGTTCCGTATACTCCTTGATCGCAGCAAGTCTTTTTTCTGCGATCTCTTTTAACATTTTATCCCTGCGGTACATTAAAAACGCATACGCCGTCCGGTTGGACCTGCCAACACGCCCGCGGAGCTGGTAGAGCTGCGACAGTCCCATATTATCGGCATCGTGGATGATCATTGTATTGACATTTGAGATATCAAGTCCCGTCTCAATGATCGTTGTAGAAACAAGTACATCGATCTCTCCGTTGATAAAACGGTACATGATGTTCTCTAACTCTGTCTCTTTCATCTGCCCGTGCGCATAGGCAACGTTCGCCTCCGGTACAAGCTCTGCGATCTTTGCTGCCACATCTGCGATCTCCCGCACACGGTTGTATACATAATATGCCTGTCCTCCACGGGAGAGTTCCCTGGAAATTGCCTCACGCACCAGTTCTTCATTATATTCCATCACATACGTCTGGATCGGCACACGATCCATCGGCGGTTCCTCTAACACACTCATATCACGGATCCCGATCAGGCTCATGTGCAGTGTCCTTGGAATCGGTGTTGCCGTGAGCGTCAGAACATCAATATTGGTCTTTAACTGCTTGATCTTTTCCTTATGCGTCACACCGAAACGCTGTTCCTCGTCAATGATCAGAAGCCCAAGATCTTTGTATACTACGTCTTTTGAAAGCAGTCTGTGCGTTCCGATAATGATATCAACACTTCCTTTTTTCAGCGCCTCCACCGTCTTTTTCTGCTCCGCACTGCTCCGGAAACGACACAAAAGATCAATGTTGACCGGAAAATCTTTCATACGCTGCACAAAGTTATTGTAATGCTGCTGCGCTAAGATCGTTGTCGGCACTAAAAAAGCGACCTGTTTTCCATCCTGTACTGCCTTAAAGGCCGCACGGATTGCGATCTCCGTCTTGCCGTAACCGACATCCCCGCAGATCAGGCGGTCCATGATCTTTGTGCTCTCCATATCTTTTTTGGTCGCCTCGATTGCAAGCTCCTGATCCTCCGTTTCCTCAAACGGAAACATTTCCTCAAACTCTCTCTGCCAGACGGTATCCGGCCCGTAGACAAATCCCTCCTGATCCTGTCTCTGTGCATAAAGTTTTACAAGATCCTGTGCGATCTCTTTTACCGCACCGCGCACCTTTGTCTTTGTCTTATTCCATTCCTGTCCGCCTAATTTGTTCAGTTTCGGCTTCTTTGCATCCGCGCCGGCATATTTCTGGATCAGCTCTAACTGCGTTGCGAGGATATATAAGTTTCCACCACCTGCATATTCTATTTTGATGTAATCTTTGACCGTCTTATCGACCTCTATTTTTTCGATTCCACGGTAGATGCCAAGTCCATGATTTTCATGCACGACATAATCACCGATGTTAAGGTCGGTAAAACTTGCGATCTTTTCTCCCTCATAGGTACGGTGGTGCTTCTTTTTCTTCTTTTCACTGCCGAAAATATCGCTCTCTGAGATCACAACAAATTTAAGCAGCGGATATTCATAACCTTTTTTTATTTTTCCGTAACCGGTCATGATCTCACCCGGTTTTACCTCGTGATCAAAATCTTCTGAATAGAATGCATTCAGTTCCTCCGCCATCAGGTCTTCTGCCAGCCGCTTTGCACGCGTCCTTGATCCGGAAAGTAAGATCACACGGTATCCGTTTTTCTTATAGCGGGTGAGGTCTTTGACCAGAAGATCAAAACTGTTATTGTACGGGTTGACGGTCTTTGAATCGATGACAAATTTTTCTTTGATATCCACATGGCTGTTTTTTAAGTCCAGCGCCACCAGGGAAATGCATGCCATCTTTTCCATTTTTGCCAGTATTTCTTTGCAGGAAAAAAGCTCCCGCATCTGTCCCGGCAGAATATATCCCTTTTCAAGACGCTGCTTCATGCTCTCAGAATATTCTGTTTCCGTCACCATACCGCGCTCGATGGAACGTGCCAGTTCATCCACAAAAATAACGGTGTTCTCCCTGTTAAAATAATCAAGCAAGGACACCCGCTCCTCACAGAAATAGGACAAATATGCGTCAAGTCCCGCGCTGATGCCCAGTTCTCCCGCTTCCTCTGCGATCTGTGCTGCAGCACTTTTGGTGCGGTGCGCCTCCTCCGTTTTCATTTCTTTCCGGAGTTTTGCAGATACCTTGTCTGCTTCTTTTAAAATTCTTTTGATTCCCTCCTGCCGCTCCTCTGCCGTCAGAACAAGCTCGCAGGCAGGATAGATCGAAATCTCCTCCAAATTTTCAATCGAGCGCTGGCTTTCCGCATCAAAAGAACGGATGGAATCAACCTCATCCCCCCAGAATTCGATTCGAAACGGATTGTCTTCCGTCAGTGGAAAGATATCTAAAATTCCACCGCGCACGGAAAATTCTCCCATCGTTTCCGCCTGATAGTTCTTCTCATAACCAAGTTCCACCAGATGTTTTGTGAGTTCTTCCAGATTTAATATATCTCCGACGGAAACCTTTTTGACTTCCTGGATAAATTTTTCCGGCATTGGCATTGGATTCATTAGACCGTCAAACGTAGTTATTATGGTGCAGGATGACTCCTCCGCGAGCATTTTTAATGCATTGATACGCTCCGCGGTAAGCACATTTCCACGGATATCCGACTGGTAAAACAGGATATCTTTTGCAGGATAATATGCTGCCTTCGGATCAAAGAAACGATATTCTTCATAGATTTCTTTTGCTCTCTGCTCCTGAAACGTAACAATGATTCTGTTTCCAGAACCATTGTTTACACTATACATGATATGTGGTTTTGCCGCGTCAATACATCCTGAGATCTGTGCAATACCACGCAGATCATGCACCCCCGCACTTAAGGTTTCAAATTCTTTGAGCTCTTTCAAAGGTTCAGTAAAAGTTTTCATGATACTCCTTTTCACTCTTCCTTCTTTTTCACATTATAACGGTTCATCGCTGCATCCGTCTCACCGGTGATCATCATTTCTGCTGCCTCCACGGCATGCCCGATTGCCTTCTCTACTTCCGCGCGGTCTGCTGTATCAAAATGTCCCAGTACATGATCTGCAAGATCCCATCCCGCCGGTTTTTCCCCGACACCGACTTTAATGCGCAAAAAATTCTGCGTCCCGGTCATCGCAATGATATTTTTGATTCCATTGTGCCCACCCGCACTTCCTTTTTTGCGGATGCGCAGATTTCCCGGCGCAAGGCTGATGTCATCATAGATCACGATCATCTCCTCTTCCGGATCCATCTTGTAATAATTGACCAGCTCCGCCACGCTCTCCCCGCTCAAGTTCATATAGGTCTGCGGTTTCGCCAGCACAACTTTCACCCCGTTTATGACACCTTTTCCACAGAGTGCCTTATGTTTTTTTTCACTGATACTGATATTATATTTCTCTGCAAGCGCATCCATGACATCAAATCCGATATTATGTCTGGTATGCTCATACTGTTTCCCCGGATTTCCGAGTCCTACGATCAAAAACATGTCATTCTCCATTTCTGTATCTTTTGTCCACAGTGATCGGAATAAATCTTTCCATCCCATCTATTTTGCCTGATTTCGTCTGCGGATGACCTCTGCCGCTGATTTTAACTGCTCCTGATCGTTCACGCCCATGATATCCTCCGGGTCACTTAAGGCAAACGCATCTACTTTCAGTCCTTTATCCTTTATAATTGTCAGCGTATCCGGCAGATAATATTCGCCCTGTGCATTATTCGGCTGGATTTTTTCAAGTGCCTCTTTTAATTCCCTTGTATCAAAAATATACATACCGGAATTAATCTCATGCGATGCTCTCTCTTCCTCACTCGCATCTTTATGCTCTACACTTTTCACAAAATTACCGTCCGCATCACGGATGATTCTTCCATATCCTGTCGGATCTTCCACCATGGCAGATAATACAGTAACCGTATTCTTATTCTCTGTGTGATATTCTCTTAAACGCTTTAAGGTTTCTGCCGTGATTAAAGGCGTATCCCCAAACAGGATCATTGTCTGTCCCTCATTCCCTAAGAAATCTTTTGCACAACGCACCGCATGACCGGTTCCAAGCTGCTCCTCCTGTAATACAAAGTTTACTTCCTGATGCAGGATCGTCTCCCGTACCACCTCATATTTGTATCCGACAACCAGACAGATGTCCTCTGCACCTGCTCCGATCGCAGCTTCGATCGCATAGTCCACCAGACATTTTCCTTCGATTGTATGTACCACTTTCGGCAGATCCGATTTCATTCGCGTTCCTTTGCCTGCTGCAAGTATTACTGCTTTTAACTGTTCCATATGTATCCTCCTGCATCTACGTGCTGTTTTTCTGACATTGTTCACCATACCATACTGTTTTTCTCATTGCAGTCTATGTTTTATTTTACAGGACTTTCCTGATTTTACAAGTATTTTCACACCGTCATTATAATAAGCTGCCGCCAAATGATGGTTTGTTGGGGACATGAGTTTCCTCGTGTAGGGTGGTTCTGGGGATTTTAGATTGGCAAATTGCATCAAGCCGGGACTGTTTTGTTCCGTTGTCCGAAAATAAGA
>DXQT01000006.1:48651-108839 GCA_019411365.1 Roseburia sp. | reverse complement strand
GCAATAAAACTAAACATTACCATACAGTAAAATACAAAACTATAATATACTACCATTTTTTTCACATTCATCATGGGCAATTGATGAAATATTCCCTCCTCAACTTCCTTTTATTTATTATGAAACATAGCATGACTACTTATTCACTTGCAGGACATCCTTCAAATATTTTTTTAGAAGCATAATCTGCTACAATATAAACACAACCTCCCGCAGAAAACCCTCCCAAATTTGAAAATGCTTGCCAAATATAGTACGACATTCCTGCTTTAACAGAGTCAATTCCATTTGCTAATCCAAGCTGATTATTTGCACCTCCCACCAAACCTTGTCCTATGCCAGTCATAGCCGATGTAAAAAGAATTTCCTCTTGTCTTTTATTTACACCATCATAATTATTTAATTCTTCAGTAATCATATTTCCAGCAAAACCACCAGCAAAATTTGCAATATAACCCATACCAGCTCCAGCTCCTGGAATTGCCGTCATGGCTCCCACAATTCCACCATTAACAGCACCTCCAACAACCCCATTAGCAAAACTTCCTCCTGTCATCATATTAGAAAGTCCACCCGATACTCCCCCTACAGTAGCTCCTACTGCAGTTCCTGCTAAAATAGCTCCTGCTACTCCACCTGTACACACTGATGCTACTGCTATTGCCGCAATTACAGTCACCGTTACAGCAATCTCTACTGCTTCCCTATGTTCTTTAACAAAATCAACTCCGGCATCTACTACATTTGATGCAGTTTCTTTGATTCCTTCTACAGCACTTTGTGCGGTATCTGAAACTGTCTCAGCAACCGAGGATAACGTACTTTTTATTCCCTCCCCGATATCTTTCAAGCTAGGCCACATGCCATTCAGGTCCACCATATCCATCGGTCTGTTAAAACAGTAGCTGTAATGGTTCATCGTGTATGGCACTGCGATGTGTCCTTTTATCAAGTCCTCGCTTATGAAACGGCCTGCTCCGGCATCATATCTTCTTGCCTGTGCAAAATACAGCCCTCCTGCACTATCCATCTGATACCCTGTAAAACCAAAGCTCTGTAAGGAATCCTTAAAGATATCTTTTGCCGTTCGGATATCATTACCAAATTCATCAAATCCATAGGTTTCCTCACTTCTTCCTGCTTCATCTGCAAGCCGCATCGGACTTCCCAGATCATCCTGAAAATAAAAGTGCTCCCTTCCTTCTTCTTCCATTCCCGTGACATTACCATCCCAGAAGTAGGTCTGCTCCACATTATTTTCTGTTTTCTGTAAAAGATTATGATACTGGCGGGTAAGATCAAGTGTATAGCGAATGGTCTGTTCCGGGGCTGCATCCCCTGCTGCAATGCTTTGCTCCATTCTATGTCCTAATCCGTTATACTGATATACTGCCTTTTTGATTTGTCCATCTGTCATTCCCATAGAGCTGTTCATCTGGTTAGCCGCATCGAACCCATATGCTCTCAAAACCTCTTCACCGCTTGTTACGGATAACAGATTTCCTCTGTGGTCATACGCATAATCTTTCGTTCCGTTTGCATTTGTTTCCTGCAACAGCTGATTTCTGGCGTTATAATGGTAAGTTGTCACCAGCTCTCCTGCTGTCTGATATTCAGTTTTACTGCTTCGGTTTCCGAATGCATCATAGCTGTATGTTCTTAATGTCTGTCCATTCTGTGCTACGGTGGTCAAACGGTTTAATGCATCATAACAATAAGAAAAACTTCCACTGTCCTCCGGCAATCCCGGTCTTTCCTTTTCTGCCATGACCTTATTTCCCATGACATCATAGGAATAGTGACAGCGCTCTGTAAAATCTGCTCCTTTATGTAAGATGTCTTCAAGTTTTCCTGCCGCATTGTATCGGTAATCTGTATAATTTCCACCCGGCAGCTGCTTTCCAATCAGTCTTCCGAATTCATCATAACTGTAACGAATTGTATTCTCCCGCATTTCCCCGGAAAAGATTTTCATGGCTGACATCTGCATGGCTTCATTGTATTCATATACGTTCTTTTTTCCATCTGGATAAAGAACTGCCGTTCTCTCACCCATGCTTCCCCATTCATATCCCACGGTTTTTCCATATGGATCTGTGACAGAGGCAATACGTCCTGCCTCATCCATAGCGATTTTTGTCGTGCCGAGCCAGTCTTTTACTTCCTCAAGCTGCCTTATGGCATTATAGGTTAAGGATACTTTTCTTCCATCCGCATAACAGATTTCCTCCACCTGACCATTTGTGCCATAATGGAAGGCAGTCTCATAACCATCTTTGTCTACTTTTGCCCTCATTTTTCCTGCCGGGTCATAAGTATAGCGTTCTATATCCCCTAAAGGGTCTGTCACGGTGGTAACATGACCTTCTTTATCCCAGGTATAGACTGTATTCTGTGGTTCTTCCCCATTGGCTCCTGTACAGCTTGTCTGTACCAGCTGTCCCATTGCATCATACTGATAAAATGTTTCATTTCCCAACGCATCTGTCACTTTTGCAAGATTGCCATTTGGAGTGTATTCATAACAGGTAATATTTCCCTTTTCATCTTCTGCCTTCGTTACACGTCCAAGTGCATCATAGGTAAAATATGCCACACCTCCTGCCGGATTTTCAATGGATGTGATACGGGCAAGACAGTCATAACTATAATGGTAACATTCTCCCGCCGTAGTGGTACGCTCTGTGAGGTTTCCCCTGGCATCATATCCGTAGTGTTCTCCTGCACCATCCGGGTAACGAACACTCTTTAATCTTCCACCTTTTTCGTATTCATAAACAGTACTGCTTCCATTCGGATAGCAGATACGCTCTGCTTTTCCAAGTTCATTGTAGAATACACTTGTCGTTGCACCAGCCGCATTTGTAACACTTGTTCTTCTTCCTAAATCATCATAAGTGTAACTGGTCGTCTGTCCGGATGCATTCGTCTCTCTGACAAGATTTCCCTCTCTGTCATATTCATACACAGTCCTGGCTCCATCCGGTTCCAGTACTTCTGTCAGGCGGTTTACGGCATCATAAAAGTAACGGGTTGTATTTCCTTCCGGATCCGTCATTTCTGTGCGGTTTCCAGCCGCATCGTAGGCATATTTCACTACTCCTCCCATCGGGAGTATCTGTTTTACAAGATGATTGTCACTGTCATAAAAATATTCCTGCTTTCCATGATCCGGCGCTGTGACCGAACAGATGTTCCACATTTTATCATAAGTGAAATGTACCTGCTGTCCCTCTTTGTCTGTGTATACTTCCACTTTTCCAAGTGGATTATAGATAAACTCTGCCGTATTACCATCAAAATCCCGGATTGCCGTGATTTTTCCACCTGCGTTATAAGTGTATGCTCTCTGATTACCCATAGCATCGGTTACTGTTGTGACACGGTCTGCTGCATCATAGGTATAACGTGTCACGTTCCTATTTGCATCTACTGTCTCAATCACACGATTTAAGGCATCATAGCCATAAGTTGTCACATTTCCGGTTACATCCTTTAACTGTACGATGTTTCCGCTTTCATCATATCCAATCTCCCAAACGCTTCCATCTGCATAAGTGATTGTTTCCGGTCTTCCTGCCCCATTATTTATCACGGTAATTCTGTTTCCGTACAGATTTTCCGTGCCGATCAGATTACCTTTCCCATCATAATGGTTTTTCAGACGTTCTTTTCCGTTAATACTTACACTGATAAGATGACAATCTGCATCATAGGTATAGTTGACCCTGCGTTTTAGGGCATCCACGGTCTGTGTGAGGTTCCCACGGTTATCATACGCCATTCTCGTCGTTCTGCCAAGCCTGTCTGTCATGCTGATACACTGGTTTTTTTCATTATAGAGATAATGCTCTTTTGTCCCATCCTCATAAATAGTCTCTGTGTTACGGTATCGTTCATCATGCACATGAATGATTTTACTTCCATTGCGCTCCGTGAGTGTGACACGTCGGTTTTTATCATCATAAGCAAACTCCATCATTCCACCATCTGGAAATTGCTGATGAATAATACGAAATCTTCTGTCATAGGTATTCTTAACAGATGTGACATGACGGGCATTTTCCACTTCCGTGATTCTTCCATTTTCCCCGTAACGATAGACATATTCTGCCCCAGATGCAGTTATTACTTTTTTTAGTTTTTCCTCCTCATACTGTAACAGCACACTTCTTCCTGTGTGGTCAGTTACTTTCTTAAGCTGCCCCATTTGATTGTAACAGTAAGTCAGGCTGCTTCCATTGTCCGTTTCTGCTTTTTTCAGCTTTCCATCTTCACAATAGAAAAAAGAAATACCTCTTCCATTTCTGTCTTCTTTTCGAAGCATCTTTCCTTCCTGATCAAAAGATATGTTCTCCTGCCCCGGATGCACGAGAATATATCCCTGTTCCGTTTCTTTCAGAAATTCCAGCGCCGTATTTCTCGCAATATATTCCTGCCCTTTTTTATCATGGTAATTTATCTGTCCATCCGCAAGACGTACACCGATGGTTCCATCCGCTTCTTTTTCAAGTGCAATCTGATAATTATGTAAAAAGCATCTGCCAAGCACACCTGTACGGCTGTCTTTGGAATTATAATAACGGTGGAAGGATAATGGTATCTCTCCTGCTACTTTTAAATCTTCGTGCTCATAGATGAAATTTCCAGTACTTAAGTTTACCGGATCCTCGCTGTTCATACAGCCTTCCGCTTCTGTTCCAAGCATTTTTTCTTCGATTGTTTTCTCAACAGTTGCCTTTGCATTCCTGATGTTCTCGACATCTGCATCCAAAACACCCTTCATCTTTCCCATGTCCATATTCCCACCATTTGGGTCAATGGTATTGGCAAGATCATTGATTAATTTTATGATGTCACTTCCACATACAGTCTGGCTGCCTGTAATACTGATATATCTGGTATCCACTGCCTGCACATTCGAAAAAATCTCTTCAATCTGTTCTCTTGTGGTATCATTTTTATCGAGGATTTTCTTATGATAAAGGTCTATTCTATCTGCATATCTCTGAATATCGAGCAATCCAAGCCAGCTCTGCACATTCAGTCCAATATCACCAAACCAGTCTTTTACACTATTCCATGTTCCATTTGCCGTCACTTCATCAACATAATTTAAAAGCTTTTGTTTTGCTGCTTCTGAAAAATCTCTTAGCATTGGTATCTTCTATCCTTTCTTTCGCTTTTCTGTTTTTCAAACAAAGATTCATCTAAATAAACATATAAGACATTTTTTCTATCCCGCTCAACTGTGCAAGCTGTCTTGTGGTCACCAACGGTGTACTCACTTCATCAATATATTCCCGGATGGAAAATTCTGCCTGCAGCCCCGACTGAAAGTACTGATTTTCTCTTGTTTCGCTGTATTTATTACAGATCACCATATATTTCTCATGATCTCCAAAATCAAGGCATTCTGTGATATAGCGCATTTTATTTGTAGAGACATCATCCTGCAGAGTGATTAACATTACTTTGTCTGAATCCTGCAGAAGCTGGATTCTCCACCTGCTGTATCCGGCTTCCACATCCACAATGATAAAATCATAATCCCCACTGTCTTTGGCTGACTGTATTAATTTTCGATAGATCGTGAAATCAAGATTTCTTGCATCCAGCGTCGATGCAAACGGCGGTAAATATGTAAATCCTTCTTTCCGCAATGTAAAACGGACATCCTGATACATGTGCCCGGATTCATTTTTCATCGCCCGATATCCCTCATTGGGCATACCCGTCTTACTTTCAAGATAATAAGAAAAATCCTGCACAGACTCCGTATTTACATAGAGCACGCGCTTATGTTTTTCTGCCAGACATCTTGCAAGCCCGACAGATAAGGCCGTTTTTCCGGTTCCTCCGATTGCCGAATAGAAGGAAATGATCTGCGTCTTATGCTCCTGAACCTGTGAGTTGGTCAACCGGTCTCTGCTCTGATAGGTCAGTTCATTGAACAATTCCCTGATTCCCAGATATTTATACACTCTGTTTACAGACAGATCCTCCGTACTTCCACTCTCATGTTCTTCTGCCAGCACACACAGATTGGAAATGTTATGTCTTTGAAGTCCTGCCGAATATAACGCCTCTGAGACAGCCAGAATTTCTACTGAGACAGGTGTCTCAAAACGTTGTTCAAAATAAACCGGATCGGATATGATCTCCAACTCTATCTGATCATCAAATTCTTCCAAAAATTTTCTTTCCAGATTTTGCAGATACAGTTCATTCGTATCCGCGATAATGATTAATGGTTTGCTCATTTTTTTATCCTCGTACTATAAATTCTGCATTAGCAATTCTGAGCTGGCATCCTTCGAAAATAGGTTCTGGAACGCCCGGCTTAATTTTCTTTCCATTGACATATGTTCCATTGGAACTTTCCATATCCACCACATAAAAATCCCCATTTTTTCTTACAATTTTGCAATGCACCCTGCTGACCGCACTATTTCCTGTTATCACTCCCTGAACTTTTTCCCTGCTCTTTCCGATCAGGAATTCGTTTTCCTGAATATCAAAGTGAAATTGTCCATTCATAGACTGTATTGATATTTGATTTGTCAATGGTTTTTCTATCGTGTTTCTCTGCACCTCGGTTTTCCCAGACTGTATCCGCACACTGACATCATGAAGTTTTAATGTTCCTTCTCCCAATGCATCCATGATCTGACGTATCTGAGGATGATCCGCAGCCTGTGTCTGCTCTATCTTCTGCACAAGCTGTGCCTTTATTTCATTGTCAAATTCATTTTTATTTTTATGTACACCCGCCAGATTTACCGGCAAATATATGATTTTCACATTTTGAGTGCCAGGCTCCACAAATATATGACTCAGACGATTGTCAATGCATGCCATATTTAAAAATCCCAGATTTTCAATCTGAAGCATTGCTTCGATCAGGCGGTGAATCAGATTCAAAACTCCATCTATATCAGACTTTGCAAGGCAGTCTGCCAGTGATGTATCATCACGTGTAAAATAAACAAGTTTTATTTTTCCGTTATACTTTAATCTATGACACTTCAACAGGTTTACATTTTCCTGATTCTGCATTACCTTATAGCCGATATCGTAAAATATTTCATTATTTTCCAATAAGTATGCCGTATCTTCTGTCTCCTGAATCTCTGTCAATTTTCCTGCAAAATAATCTTCCATAGTTCCTTCCGCTTCCTAATTATAATAAAATGTAAATTCTTCATCTGCGATTCGAATACTGTCCTGGTCTGAAAGTTCATAAGATCTTTCCGCATCCATCATCTCTCCATTCAGATATGTATGATTCGTCGAACCTTTATCCATGAGATAATAAGTTCCATTTATTTTTTCAATCACTGCATGTCTACGGCTGACCGCCTTATTATTTATTATTGTAAAATCATTTTCTTTTTCCTTACCGATATTAAAAATATTTTTTCTGACAGTCACGCTCTCCCCTGTGCTGATTCTCTCTAAAATTGGATATCTTTCCTCCTGCTGCAAAAGAGTTGTGTCTCCCTCGTCATCCTCCTGCTGTGTCAAAAGGGTTGTACCGCTTTCATCCTCCTCCATCAGTAATGTCGTTCCACCTTCATCGTTACTGTCACTGTGATAATGTCTTTCATAGGATGAACGGTCATTTGTGATGTAACCGCTTTTTCCCGTCTCTGCTTTTACGATTTTCCGGAGTGCCTGTGGACATTTCTCGCGGATATATCTCTCAATGTCCTCTATTTTATAATTCTTTGTATCATTGAGGAATACCTGGAATTCCTTCAGAAACTGCTCTGGCTCTTTGCCATATCTGCCTGCATACTGTACGGTATCTGCAAGAAACGCATAAACATTTCCGCTCGTAATTCTGCTATTGATCGGCTGATATACAAAGAACACTTCCCTGGTTCTTTCACATACAAACACCATTTCCGGCTGTAACATGAGATTATGCAGATACAACCCATTCATTTCAATTTTTTTAGTCATCTCAATTGTCTGCGCCACAAGCAGAAAAAACGTTTCTTCATCCACACCCTTTTTCAGATATGATATAAGAGGTACCACATCTGGTGCTGTGTAGATAATCGTCTTTTTTCCTTCCTGTCTCGGTCTGAAACAGCCGCGGAAAATCTGTTGTTCAAAAATATTGATTTCCCGCTCATTAATCTGTTCCCCAAATGATAACTTACTTTTAATCGTAACTATATTTCCCTTTGAAACTATGCGATACTTTGCCATATCTCTCAGTCCTTTTTTATTTTCTCTTACGTCTTATTTTGATACGTCCGCTTCGCAGTGCAATTGCTGCGCCAACGCCACCGCCTGTTACTACTGCTGCACCCGCAATAGAACCTGCAAACAATGGCTTATTGTTATACCAACGGATGAATGTGTTGGTTGTTACAAGAATTCCATTTAAGACATAGTTTGTTTTATTGCCAGCTGCATCCACAGCCATAATTGTGACATCCTGTTTTTTCGTATTGTTTGGGATATCGAACTGATAGTTTTCACCATCCACTGTATAATCACATTTTTTATCACCAATATAAATCTCAACACTATCTAATACCAGGTTGTCGTTGACTGTCACATTCGCTGCTTTCGTATCCACTGGATACTGGGCATTGCTCTCAACATCAATCGGAATAACGACAGGAGCTGTTTTGTCAACACCGAATGAAATCTCTGCTTCTTTGGATTCATCAATGTTCTCATTGACATTTCCAGCAATATCCTCTGAATACAGCGTTACAATGTAGCGTCCATCCCCGGCAAAAAGAGACTTGTTGATGGTGTAATCATACTGATACCATTGTCCGTTTCCACCAGATTCCTGTACCTGATAATCAATACCTTCTTCTAATGTTCTCGGTGTTCCGTTTGTATCTACTACTACTTTGATTTTGTCATGTTCCAGACTGTCTACGTTCACTTCTTTTAACTTGACATCAATCTCGTTCTGAATATAAGTTCCTTCAATATCCTTTAAGGTCTGATCAAACACGTAAACTGATCCAAAGCGATTTACGGAGAACGTAACTGTTGCATTGCTCTCATTTCCAGCCATATCGGTCAATGTGGCATTTATCGTATAGATGTCGTCATAGCTTTGCTCTTTCGGGAAGTTCTGGAATGTAAATGTCTCTCCATTTCCCTGATTCGTATAAGAGCCTTCCGGTGCCACACTTCCCTGATTTGCACCAACCAGTTCAATGTTCACACCATTGGTATCAAAGTTTGTATCTGACATTACGATCTGTGGAATAACATCTCCATTATTTGCCGAATAATCTTCGACACCAACAATTTCAATTTCTGGTTCAGTGAGATCCACATAGTATTCTTCCCCTGTATAGGTTTCAGCTATGTTTCCTGCCATGTCCGTGTATTCCACATTAAAAATGTATAAACCATCTGTACCACATGTAATGGTCGCGGTATGAACATCTCCATTTCCGGTAAATCCGCTAGACTGTGGGAATGAGATTCCTGCTCCGTTATCAGTTGCTGTTCCTGTTATCCTTACTCTGTTTTCAGAGAAATTATGTTCTTCAATCTGAATCGTTGCTGTACGCACTGCTGCATAATAATTGCCATTTACTGCATTATTGTTGTCATAAGTAACCGTAATCACCGGACGAGTTTTATCAATGGTAAAATCATCTGCTTTTACTGTCTCTGCCTGATTTGCTGCCTTATCCTTTCCACTGACAGAAAGCGTATAATCACCATCTTCTGCAAATGTAATGGTTGCAGTACTTACACTCTGATCCGGATTTTCTGTATTTTCAGTTGTCTGCCATGCTGACAATTCAGGAATCACACCATCTGTATTGGTAATATCTGCCTTAAAATCTGCCGCCTCAAAGTTACGTTCTGTAACTGTAATGGTAGCAACTCTGTTCTCTTTGAACATGGTTGTATTTTCAGCATCCGGTGTCTCATTATCAAATGCAATTTTGATTTCCGGTTTTGTCTTATCAATACTGAATATCAGTTCGTCTTCTGATGTATTTCCTGCACGGTCTGTCATTTTGATATGCATTTTTATCTCATTGCTGTTATTTTTTACAGTGAATGACTTTTTCAGTTCTGTAACAAGGTTTTTGTCTTTCTTTGTCTGACTCCAGCCATCCGCATTTCCACTGGAAAATGCACCCTGATTACTGATCTCCACATTTCCTGACTGATTGTTTTCTTTATCATAAGGCGATTCCACTGTCCATTCCACAGAACGGATTCCCGAAAATGTATCTGTCACTGTAACATCTACCATTACATCTTTTTCATACAGTTCATTTCCCTTTGCATCCTTGCTTGCAGCTGCCGCCTTGTTAAAATCAATATGTTTCTCACGGGCATGCTGCTCGGCTGTTTCAATGATCAGACTGCTCGGTGTCACATATCTTTCTTCGCGATTATTTAACATATCGTAAGCGCAGGCATAAATCTGTCCTTTAAATCCTGCCTGAACCACAAATGTCACTTTTCCTTCTGCATCTGCCTGTACAATCTGCTCACTGCTTTTTGTTCCATTGGCATCTACCGTATAATAGTGGATTTCCTTTACACCGGAATCCCCTTCTTTGGAGCCGTCCGTAGCAGTTACAGTCACCTTTGTATTTTCCACAAAATAATAACCATAATCCGTCTCTGTATAAGAAACACTTCCATCTGCTTCTTTATTTCCTGCTGCTTCCATATCAATGCTTAAAATTTCCGGAGCTGTAATATCCTTGTAGACACGCTGTGTTTTGGAATATTCATTTCCAGCATTGTCAATGGCTGTAATTACCATATCATAGCTGTTGGTATCTGCATTAATGACAGCATCCTTCGTGTTGATCTCATAGCTTTCCGTAACCGTTTTCTGATCCGGATAAGAAACGTTCACTAACTCCTTGTTATTAACGGAGACTTTCACATTATAAATTCCAGAATCTTTATCTTCTACTTTAATGCTGACTCCAGTATCACTATTGTTATAGATGATTCCATTTTTTCCAACATATCCTTCTGCCGATAAAACAGATGTAATGGTCGGTTTCACTGTTTCAATCATTAAATTGCTGTTTTTCACATTCGAATTTGCTGTCGTCACAAGTGTCTTTTCAGACTGGTTGCCAACGTTATCCGTAACTGTTGCACTAATTTTTTTATCTAAATATACTTTCTGTTCATTTAAAACAGTCTCTGCCGGGAGTTCAAATACCGCTGTATTATCGCTTCCGACTGCCTTTGTCTGATAAGCTTCTTCACCTACATATAATGTAATTTCGTTCAGTCCGGCTGACGGTACTTCTGAACCATCGTCACTGTGTAAATCATCTGCTGTTACAGTAACTTTGATCACACCATTTCCATAGTTACCAAAGGTAAAAATATTTAAAATTTTTAATGCATCTTTCTTTTCAATGTTAAATCTTGTAACATCCGGCTTATGTGTATCAAGACAGATTGTTTTTGTGTCAATTGTTTTATTTCCTGCGATGTCTGTATAGGTGGTGACAACTGTATTTTCGCCTTCCCGCACATTCTTCAAATCGTTTGCTGAAAGTGTAAGAGAATCCTCCTGCACAATCTGATCACTACTTGTAATTCTTTCCACAAAGCTCTTTCTCTTCGAAGTAAGTTCATTTCCGTTTACGGTCAAAGTTCTCGCCGCAAGACCACTTCCGTTAGTCTGATCTTTTTGATCTGTAACCCCGCATGCAATCGCTGGGATCTCTTTGTACCAATACTCTGTCTTTCCATCTTTTGCATTTTCATATTTGCCATCTGCCTGTGGTGTCACCTTTACTACAGGTGCATCTTTTTCCAGCATTAAATCATCCGATAAAATATCATTATGATTCTTAATTTCTGTTAATTTATATGCCTTACTCTCATTGCCTAATGCATCCACTGCTTTGATATGAACCTTTTTCAGGCTTGCAAATGTACCAGCTTCTTCCAATGGAACCGTAACTTCTATCGTTGCATCACTTGTTCCACTTACTTGTGTACTTACAGTTCCGGTATACACTTTTGTATCATCATCACTGTATACGCGAATTTCTTTCACACCAACTGCCGGATAATCCGCTTTGCCGTCTTTTACATTCACATCTTTCGCAGTAACGCTTACTCTAATGTTTGTATTGTAATAATTACCAAAATCGTATTTTTTTATTGTATCAGCAGGAATCAGAGACACTTCCTTAATTTCAGGGGCTGCACTGTCCCGATATACAGTAATAACTCCGGCTTCTGAACACTGTTTTGCTTTGTCAATGGCATAAATATAGATTTTATCAATGTTCTGATTTTTTGCTAATTGAATGCCACTTATTTCAAACTTTCCATTTTCATTTAATGCTGCTTCCTGTGCCCCATTCAACACATCATCCGGTGTAAGTTCTGTTTCTGACCAGACAACCTTTTTCAAATTTTCATCCACGGCTGTACCTGTGATATCCACTGTTGTGTCTGCTTCCGTTTTCCAAATTGTTTTCTCATCGTCACTCAGTTCAATTTTGGGTTTTGTTGTATCAATCACAATTTTCACAGACGGATTGAGACTTATTTGTTTTCTGCCAATAATTCCACCTTTATACACTGATGAAATGATAGTTGTTTCTGTTAAGTTGAGTTGCGTTTTGCCCACTCCCCATTGCGAAAGACTGATTTTAGTTTTACCATCAAATTTTAAAATGGCTGATGATGAATAATAGTTTCCATCCTCATCCGCTGTTATTTGATTATTTCCACTATCTAACAGATTCAGACCTGCAAGAGCCAACGAATCTTTATTTTCATTTTGAATATCTTCAAATTCTATATTTACATTCTGGTCACTATTTACATTTTTAATCTGATAGATTGCTGTTCCATCTTTATCTTCTGTTATGCCATTTTCTGGTATAGGATTATCATTAACTGAAAACTTTTTTACTGTCTTACCCTCATTAGGTTTTACAGCAATTTTCACATCAGCCCCGGAATTTACAGAAACACTTTTTTCACTGAAACCATTTATTTCAACAATTCCTCCATCATTAACTGTCGCAGAAACTGTATATGTATCAATTTCTGCCGTCACCTCTATACGATGTTCCTGTGTTATTCCATCTGTGAATACATATTCTTTTTCTTTTAATGCATTATCTATTTCACTTGTATTAAGTATTTCACTGCCATCTACCATAAAGCTTTTGAGATGATACTTGCTGTCTGTAACAGCTGCTTTTATTTTGTACGCATCATTTGTATATGGAACCTTCTGGTTGCCATCTATACTTTCTTGCTCAGCTTTAATTTCAACTTTATCAGTATCATCCTGCGCCCCACTATTTAAAATTAGCTTTCCATTCTGACTGATTTTATAGATGATTGTGAACTGTTTCTTTGCGAATGTGATTGTAAATGTGTAATTTGCATCTAATGCTACATCCTTAAGACCTTCAAATTTAAATACACCGTTTTCATCTTTATTATTTGTCCACCAATTATCGTCGGTTTCTCCATCCGGTTTCCAATCTTCTTTTTCTTTTTTCACTGTTACAGCAGTGACTTCATAACCTACCTTTGGTGTTGCTGTTACTACATTATTTTCTACCTTTACTTCTCCTGCATCATTTTTTGCTGAATTATCAGAAGTATTTGCATTTGCAGTAACAGAATAAGATGCAGACTTTTTTTTAAGCATAATTTCACTTAACTCAATCGCTTTAGTGCTTACCTGATCTGCAGTGACCGTTTTCACATCAGAATATCTGTCATATGTATCTTTATCCGCATCTGCTGGCTCAACTTCAATCGTATACTTATCATCCTCTTTTAGTGTCAAATCATCTATGGGAATGGTAAAACTTCCATCGGCTCCTGTAATTGCATTATGAGTCACAGTAGTCGCACTGTCTTTAGGATATTTTACAATTACCTTAGCACCTGCATATGCTTTTCCTTTACTCGTACCCGTGTTTTCATTAGTATCATCCGGAACCATCACCTGTCCTGTGATTGTGACTGTACCACTTTCACCTGTTGCAGTGTTATCTGCTGATGCTCTGATACTTCCAAATGGTATCGTTGTTGCCATAATTAATGCGATCATTAACCATGCTGCAATTCTTTTTCCTTTTGTTCTCCAAAACATTTCCATTTTCTAAATTATCTCCTGCGTATGTATGATGATTTCATTCAAAACCAGTTCATACCTTTTATCTGTGTTTTTTACATTTTCAGCCAGCACAACTGTTTCTTCTTCCTGTAATACAGTTGTAGTTTCCTCTAAAACAGTTGTTTCCTCCTCAACCATCTGAAGCGGTATAGTGGCTTCTTCCTGCAATAATGTAGTCTTATCTTCATCTATCTTCGGAAGAACCTCCGTTTTTTCATCATTTTTCAATTTCACTGTTGTGCGTTCTGTCAGACTGCTTTTCCTTGTTTCAGATGATTTGGTGCTTCTTTTAGACAATGGATTTTTCTGTCTGTTATTTTCCTCTCGCATTGCCATAATCTGACGTTCTGCCGATTTACCACTAAGATCATCTATGATTCCTCGTACGTCCATTTTAAAAAAAAGATAAATGGCTATCAGTGTTAAAACTCCTGCTAATGAAAATGCAATGATGGATATGAGTTGTAAAGTACCTGCATTCATGATGCTTTCACCTCCGTATCTTTTGCATATGCATTTTCCACTGCTGCCTCTGCATCCTGCAAACGCTTTAGAATATCATTTTTCATTTCTTCTGTTTTATCTGTCGTTGTATCAACCTGCTCCGTACCAGTTTTTACCTGTTCCAGCAACGCTTTCATATCTTCCTGTGCTACGTCATCTGCCTTAAATTTTCTTGCATAAGTTTCCACAGCATTCATTGCCAGTTTGTATACTTCCAGATTTACAATTTCATTCTCATCCTGACTCTCAGATACGGTTGCTACGAGTTTTGTTATATTCTCCCAATATGGAAGATAGGTTCCTTTATCAGATGCTTCCTGCACATTCAGTGTGATATCGCGGTTAAACTGTCCTATATCACGGTACATTTCAGCCATCGTATAATAACTGCTGTCCTCACCGCCATAAGTACATGCCGCCTCAAACCACTGAATCGCACTTTTCATTCTGGTTATCTGATTATCTGAATTTTCTGTTTTTCCATAATCGTAGTAATACCAGTATAATTTTCCTATCTCAAAAGCAAGATCCCCATAATCGCTATTCTGCTGCAAAACAGTCAGATTACTGTTTATTTTCTTTTTGAATAATTCCTCTTCTTCCAATGAAAAGACCGCGTCATCCTTAAATGCCTCGATTATTCCAAAATACGCTTCCGAATTGCCCGGCAGAATATCTATTGCTTTGGCATAATAATCGATTTTTTCCTCATCTGTCGCAGATAATTCTGCCTGCTTGATGTTATTATCATAATCGCTGTTGTTCACATGGACTCTCATTCCAGTACACAGGCATCCTATAATAAGGAAAAGAACCGCTGCCCCGGATGTTGCAAAGAAAACATTCAGCTTTCTTTTCTGCTTTCTTCGGTAGCCCTCGTCCATCTCATCATAATGATCCAACGCATATAACAATTCTGCACATGACTGATAACGGTCTTCCGGGTTTAACTGGGTACATTTTTGAATGATTGCTTCTAATCCACTGGACAACTGCGGATTCCAATATCGGATTGGATATATCTCATAAGGAGGTTCACATGGATTCTGTCCTGTGAGTAAATGGTATAGCGTCACGCCAAGACAATATACGTCTGTTCTGGCATCCGTCTGACCTTTTCCTCCAAACTGCTCCGGCGCAGCATATCCTTTTGTTCCAAGACTGACTGTATCTGCCAGATTCTGTTCTTTGTATTCCCTCGCAATCCCAAAATCAATTAACTTGATATTTCCATTCGGCTGCAGCATAATGTTTGCCGGTTTCATATCCCGGTAGATAATTGGTGGATCCTGCGTATGCAGATAATCCAATACCCTGCACAGTTCTTTCGCCCATTCGATCACAACTTCCTGCGGCTGTGCACCTTCCTTACTTAGCACACTGCTTAAGGTTTCTCCCTCGATGTAATCCATGACAACATAGATTACATTTTCTTTTTCGATAATGTCTACAATTCTTGGCAGTGACGGATAATCCAGTTTTTTCATCATGTTTGCTTCCGCCATTGCACTTGCAACTACAACTTCATTGTTCTTATCATAAGCTTTTCTCTCGATTTCTTTGATTGCCCACTGCTTATTCAGGTTTTTGTCCATCGCCAGGTAAACTTTTGACATTCCACCTTTTCCGATCAGCTTTAAAACCTCGTATTTTCCCTCAATAATTGTTCCTCTCTCAGCCAACTTTCATTTCCTCTTTTGCCTTATTTGAGTTTGATATAAATTGCAGAAATGTTATCCGTTTCCATCCGTTGTTTATTCCATTCGATCATTTCTCTCAATTTTTCTTTTACCTGCGCTTCATCAAGATTTTTATGCGGATTCAGTGACTCAGAAATTTCGTCTTCTGATAACATATGACGGAATCCATCTGAGCATAACAAAAGGGCTGTGCCATGCGCCAGCCTTCCATTCTCATATTGTGGTTCAAAAAATTCATTCACACCGATACACTGAAGAAGCACGTTTCTGCGATTATCCTTTTTAGCTTCCTCTATTGTCATATTCCCACGTTTTATTTCTCGCGCAATGAATGTATGATCCTCGGTCAGCTGCTGCAACGTATCCGATAATGTATAAATTCTGGTGTCTCCAACATGACAAAGCATATATTGCCCATCACTGTTTAATAAAACCGCACTTATTGTTGTTCCAAGCTGAATCTGGTTTTCTTTTCCATACCTGATCAGTCTGCCATTTATTTCTTCCAAAAGACTCTGCCACTGTTGTCTTATTCCTTCATCCCCAACATGCATTTCGTTCTTTATGTAAACCTGTTCAAACCAGTCTGAAAAAGCCCTGACGACCGTTGCACTGGCAAGCTCCCCTTTTTCCATGCCACCCATGCCATCACAAATTGCGATCAGAAGTGTCTCTCCATGTTCCTCAGAACATCCTTTTAATAACAGACTGTCCTGATTGGTCTTCTTTTTTATCCCAACGTCTGTATCATATGCAATATAAAATTTCTTCAACTTTTTCCCCCTGTTTTTCTTTACAATTATTCTTTTTATTATATTATTCTCCTACAATTCACACCATATAATCTGATGTAATTTGGGTAAAATATTTACATTTTTTCTACACGCAAAAAAGACACCATTCTCTAAATGGTGTCCTTTCTAAAATAACAACTCTCTTATCTCTTATATTCTTCTATCACACATTCATGTGCTTTACTTTTCTTATCATAATTAATGCCCACTAAAAGTATATTTCCAGTGTACTGCAACAATGATTCAGGATACTTTTTGTCCTTTATCTGTTGTAATGCTGTATGTGCACTTTTATTCCATTTTAATTCGACTACGAGTGCAGGATAATCTACTCTGTATTCCTCTTTCGGTATAAATACAAAATCTGAAAACCCTCTCCCTGTCGGCAATTCCCGAATTGGTTTAAAATAATATTTCATGGCGCTTAAGTACGCAATTGTCAAAACACTGCTCAGTGAATTTTCATTATGATATTGAATTGCTGACGCATACTCCATATGAATCTGTTCGATATAATCTGCAACTAGCGTTTCCTCTCCATCAAGAGTAGCCTCTAACAACTGCTCGGATTGATATTCAAACTCCTGCAGTTCATTCCATTTCGTTTTCTTTGCTGCCGCTAAAAGTTCCTGCCGTATCTCCTCATTTGGAATAAATGCGCACTGTTTTCTCTGGTCATATGCCAGATATCCAAGGTGGATCAGGTAAGTTATCACATCATCCCTGCTAGAAAAGCTTACCGTATCGTTTTGAAATGTTCCGGTATCTACTTCTACTGTCGAACCTGAAACCATCTCTATGATCGCCTGTTTTAACCCATCAAAATCCATGTTGATCAGTGGAACCACAACCTCATATGTTCCGGTCTGCGACCAGTAGCTTTGGAAATTTCCGCGCAGCATGACACTGACAACTGCCTTCGGATTATAAACCTGCTGATTTTCCAGCACGTATCCATCATACCATCTTTTTACCTCTGCAAAATCCTTATGATATTTATCACAGAGTTTTTCAACTTCCAGATCCGTAAACCCAATATAAGAAGCCAGTGCCCCGGCATCTAACATTGTAAATTCATCAAAATTGTTGAGTGCAGATTGCGTTTTCATTTTCTTGATTGGCAAAATTCCTGTCAGATACGCCAGACTGATAAATCTGGTAGGTTCTGTTCCCTTAAACATTCCACGCAGAAAATTAATGTAATTTTCCTGCCCATCCCTGTTATTTGCCTCGTCACGGATCAGAATATCCCATTCATCAATGATTACAATGAATTTATTTCCGGTCACAGTATAGATTTCTGACATTGCTTCCGGCAAAGATACCGTTTCTTCCGAAATAATATCCGGATATTTTTCTTTTAATTCTGCTATGACACTTTTTTCAATATAAGAAACAACTCCTGCTGCTCCCTTCGCTGGAGCAAGGCACCACTGAATATCAAGATGTATGACATCATGTTTGTTCAGATGCTGTCTAAAATCCCCTGCATGGCTAATTTCATAATCTGCAAATATATCTGCTGAATCGCAGCCTTTGCTGTAATAAGCTGTAAGCATATCCGCTGTGACAGACTTTCCAAAACGACGCGGTCTGCTGTTGCAGATAAACGCCTGCTTTGTATTGATCACTTTATTGGTATACGCAAGCAAACCTGTTTTATCAATATAAATTTCTGAATTTAACGCTGTCTCAAATGCACTGTAATCAGGATTAAGAAATCGTCCCATGTGTCATGCTCCCTCTGTATTGTCTATTTCCGTGTCTTTCAAATGTTTATTCTGCAATTATACAATTTGCTGTTTTTCTTTTCAAGGTGAACTATGATATTGTCATTTCCTTTTCACGATTTTCATTGTACATTATAGACGTTCTATTTCGAGTTAACTCTGTCCCAAAATGTCCCTTTATCTCTATCATATTAACATTGGGTAATCCTGATCTTTTCCCCGACTTCAGCATTTTCATATTTTTCTTTTCCTATATAAAAAATACTTGCATATCCCGATGTACTGTCTCTTCCTTCCACCGGATAATGATATATCATGCATGAATCATCAGATGCTCCTGCATCTTTGCTTTCTGCTTCTATCGGAAGCTTTTTATCTACAACTTTTAACTGGCTTGCCTTTTTTACATAATTAGGGTCTGGTAAATCAAGAGGAATTGCTATTACAAATTTACACATAGTTGCATGACTTTTTAAAGCATTACTATATGATTTATCCGCTTCAGCAATTACTCCATCTATATCAAATACATATTCTGCGAATTATTGTATACTCTGATATTCTTCCAGTTCATACGCTACCTCTTTATCCCATCAATACTTTTCCAGTTCCCTGCCGATCCACGATACAATATCTAATGTATCAGCAAATGCGATTCCTTCGCTGTATGTATTTTCTTCCTTGTACTTCTCCCATATACGCTCTAAAAACTGACTTTCCTGCATGTCTTCGATTATCTCCTTATATTCTGTCAGTTCTTCTAAAGAGTCTCTTTTGATTGCTGTTGCCTGAACCGCCTCTTTTAAAACGTTCCAGCGGATTTCATCCTTCTTGATTTTTACCAACACAAACAAATCATAGAAATCTCTGGCTCTTGTATTACCTATATTTCTTCTAATAACCGTTTCATATTTTTCCGCAATAATTGTCTCTAAAGTGTAAGCCTTTACCAGCACACTCTTATCCTCAAACATAAATTTATAACCATAATCAATTTGTCTTGGAGTAATCTTATCTCCGGTTGTAATATCTATTTTCATTGGGATTTTCATTTTCCCATACATGGCACAAATAGATACGCAGAAATTATTATATTCATCGTCTTCTCTTATTGGCTGCATTCCCTGATATTCAAAGTGAATTCCGTCTTCCACATCAAGAGCAAGAATCTCTTTTATTATTTTTTCTATCTCTTCCTCTGTCATAGGGAGACCTTGAATGGTTGTATCCATATCCATTGTGGTTCTTTCTGCAATACCAATCATGGATGCAATCAGTAACCCGCCCTTTAATATGAAATTCTCTTTATATTTCGATATAGACAAACGTTCCACTAGTCTTTCGAACATAAATATTTGTAAAACTTCTTGTGGTTTCAAATTCATTTTCTTTGCTATGTTTTTAACAGCACCTTTTATCTGTTCTGCACTTTTCATTGTAATACCTCCATGTATTTTTCTAATTCTTCAGTTATACGAAATGCCTTTCCATACTTCATCAATTTTCGTATGTTCTTTTCCCGACTCTTAAAATATACATTTAATGCATTACTGTAGAGCTGCATATCCACTTTTTTTCTATCCCTTATCAAGTCACATATGGTTCTCTCTCTATCATACACACGAATCTTTGCTCCCTGCGGTGATATAACCTCTACGATGCCAATGCCATACAAATCCTTCGGTAAATAATGATATTTTACTTTCGTATCAATCTTTAGTCTGGATGTATTGTATCCTCTCGGCACTGTGCAACTTAGCACATTAGGTACTCTATCAGAAAGATTCCAAAAATATGCAGATGTTCCGTAAGAAAAAATTCCTTTCGGACATCTCTGCTGGAACTCATAATATTCATCTACGTCTTCCTTGCTAAGAGAATAAAGACCATGTCCTAATTTCTCAATCAGACCACTCTCCAACATTTCTCGAATTTTCTCTTTTCTAATGCCGGCTTCTATAACCATTTGTGTTTTAAAAACATTATTGTTTTTTCTTGCTATTTCTTCAATCTTTTCATAGTCGGTCATACCATCACCTCTAATTTGTACTATTTGTCTTCAATTTTATCATTTTGAAGTCAAAAAGTACATGTTCAATTATTAGTATTCCCAAAAAAATTTTGATTATTTACTCATATCTGATTTCCTGCTCCATGACAATTCCCGACTAGAACTGGATTATCAACTTCTCGACAGAGACTACCTTGATGCTTGCTATCAGCCTTCTTACAAGGTCATTATCAAATTCCGGTATCTGGCAGGTCTGTTTCTCTAGGAAACTGTCCATATCCTTCAACCGCTGTTCGTAACTGTCAGCCAGTTTTTTTCTTCCGTCTGGCCTCTATCTGCTCCTCTTTTAAAGTAGTGATTTCTTCTGCTATTCTGCGGTACCTCTCATCGAATTCATCGGTGTAGGAACCTACCCTTGCATTTTCTGCAATCAAAGCCACCATGTAATGCCTTCTTTTTGCAATCCGATAATTCAATATATTTATGATTATCGTTAAGATAAACAAAAAAATGATGATAACCATGACAATATCAATTGCATATGACATGTCGGGTAATATAGCTGTTCTTCCCCCTCCTGCTGAGATTATCTTTCCAAGGTTTTTCTTATGCCATGGGGCACCAACCATTGTTTTATTTACCCTAAAACCTATCGAATCATTTGCTGTAATTATTTCCATTTGATAACTCAGAAAATTTTTTGCAAATTGTACTTTTTGAGTTCCATTTTTTTATCTAACAACTGTTCCTATTGGTAATATATTCATTCTTCTTTTTTCTCCTCTTCATGATTATTTTAAAATGCATTTTACAAATTGGCCGTTCTATATATATACATATAAATAGTATAAAACATAACAATACATTTATCCAAAACAAAATTTTGCTGCTCGTTTTCAATAAAGCTGCTAAATAAATACATTCAAATATAAAAAACAACATTTTTATCCAGAAAAACTTTATACGAAACTTCTTTCCATCACGATATAATTGCCAACATTCATTTACAGAAAGTTTCAATGCATTTTCCTTTAAAAAAAGTTTTTCGGTATAATTTAATGAATAATTCACAACCCAGATTGCGGCTACCAGCCCCATTAACACACTTATGCAAGCCAACATTCCACTCGGCAAATGATAACTTGCTTTTCCAAGTACTGGATACAAAAAAATGCCTATAATACCTCCATAATATCCACCTTTTCTTGCTCCTTTCTCTGCATTTTTTGATGTTTCTCCACCATCAATACAATAAACACACTCGTCTCTAAAATCATAATAATACAATATTTTTTTTCTTCTATTATTACATATCAATACATACTTTCTCATCATATCTCCATTACTTTAATCATTTTTTCTTTGAATTTCGTAAATGCGCCATAGTGGGTACCTACTATGGCGCATTTACAAAATGAAAACCCTTTTTTTCTACGTATTGCACAAAAACTACAATCCTTTAGGAGGAATGGTTAACTCTGTAATCGGATGCTTTGCGACAATGGAGAAGCCTTCCATAAGAATCCTGTATTGTTGAGGTGTTATTTCAAGAGCTTCTGATGTATTTCAAGGCCCGCTGTATGCACCTACTTCCAGTCTCTTATATAAGAGAAGAAATCCATCGCCTTCCCAGAGCAGCCCCTTGATTCGATTATTCTTCTTTCCACAGAACAGGAACAGAGTATCCTTACTTATTCCGTGGTTTGCCAACCATTCTTTTGTCTTAAGGCCTGAATGCTGACAATCACGAATCATCCCTGCCCAGTATTGTAGTTTTGCTTGATCAATTTCGTCCACTCAAAATATCTGCCTGCTATTGGGAAATTCGCAAAATTCGTCACGAAAAACACGAATTTTGCTACAGATATTTTATGACGGATGAATGCTTATTTTAAAGGTACTCACTATGGAGCGTTTACTTTTATATTTCTCTCAAATAATTTTTTTAAATTCTTTCCTATATTTGCGATTTTTCCATGAATAATTCAGGCTAATTTTTATAAACCAATAGAATTAAGATCTACATGATAAGATTCATAATTTTTTCCACTATAATATACTCTGACATTTTCTCCCTGATAATCTCTTTGAGGTTCCCCCCACTGCCCTCTGGATGCAAAAATATGTATTTTCCCATCCGGTGCATCATATCGGCATAACACTGTATACCCCATAAATGCTCTGTTTTTTTCATCAACCGGAGTTTTAAACTGCTCACTTAAACTATCTGTAACTTTCAAAAACATTGGCTTTACAATACTGTTAACCTTTATTCTTCCCACAAGTTCCACCCCACAGGTTACCGCATTTACATAATTTCCTTCTTTCAGTAAAGCACGTTCTTTTCCTCTACTATCAAACTTAAACTTATGTAAAACTGCCGAATCCGGCAAAATAGAACTTGTATCTACATAATACTTCTTTGGATTTTTCAAATCGACATAAATCTTTAATTGCTTCTCTTTAATTAAAGCCGATGGATTATATAAAAGTGACTTGCTTTTAAACAGATATTCTTTCCCATTTGCTTCCACATATTTACATACAACAAAATAGGGATTCATTGAAATACGGTCTATCTGTACTTTCTGATATACATTTACATCAATATCGACAATATCTGCGTAAATATATTTTCCATTTGCAATTAATTTTTCTTTTTTTCCTTTTTTCGTAGTATAAATTATCATGCAAATTATTCCAACGATTAAAAAAACTGCCAGAACGCTGCCAAAGATAATTGAAAACAACCACAAAGATGGGACTATGAAACACAAAATCAGACTACCTAAAACACCCAAAGTTCCTATACATAAAAATATAATACCTAGCTTTTTTAATAAGCTTGCACCGTTTTCCATGATGTCGTTATTCCTTTTCCTTTATTTTTCTTTTTTCAAATTAAAAACCAAACCTAATACTCCAAATAACATAATACCAATTGGTATTGCAATGGGAACAATAATCGTAGTAGGTTTTATGTCCCTGTTATTGGTATAAATATACGGATTCTCTGGATCAACCCATAATGTTATTTTTGTTCCTTCTGGTACAGGATCTGATGTTAGATTATGTATAGTTGTTTGTATTTTTTTATCTTCAACAACATACTCAACAACTTGATTATAACGATAACTTTGACCATAATCACTGTCAGATTTCAAATCTGATTTATTATCAATAACAATTGCTTCGACCTCTAACGTACATACCTCCGCACTCTGCTTTATTGAAGGTATACCAACCAGAAGTGTGAATACAAGCATTGCTATTCCACCTATCAAAAAAATAAAACTAACAATTATATTTTTTGAATTCATCTTTTTTTTCATGTTAACCACCATTTACTCTTTTTGAATTTACTGCATTTTACTCATAAAATACAAATTTTTCATTTGCAAATTCTATTTGAGTTTCATCTTACCTGTACGCAGTTGCTATTTTTCATTATTTGCCTTTTAAACTTATCCTTACTTTTCCACCTATTACCGCATCATCATACTGCTCTTGTGTTAAATAATAGATACTCTCATACCCAATTGTTGTATCTCTTCCAACAATCGGATAAAAATTCCCCTCTTTTTATATCTCAGCTTTAAAGATGCAGTCAGGATCAGATACCGGATAACATTTTATAGTAAAGGTATCATTCGTCAGTGTTCCCCCACGTCCTCCCAGTGAAATGATTTCAAAGTCTTCATTGTATTTTTCCTTTAATACTTTTTTCGCAATGCGAACCTCGCTTTTTGTTGAATCAAAAATTCCAGCACACCCACTTTGTCCTATCATAAGACATACCATGACCATAATTACTGTGATTCTTCTCAAGTTTCTCATAATACTGCACCTCACCCTTCATATATCAAGCGATAACGTCCTGACGCTGTTCGTAGTTAGTGTCTGCTGACCAAGCAGTTATTTGCAGCTTTCGACTCTTATATCAGTTCCAATCATGTAAAAATCGGAACTGATAATGATTCCTATGGCAATTATACAATTTGCCGTTTTTCTTTTCAAGGTGAACTATGTGTAGTCCTGCGAATCTATGCAACCATCCTTCCCAATCCTTCCGCTGCACTCGCATACCTCTCCTGTCTCAGTGTTTTTCTTATTCTCTAATGCTTTTTTGTTTCAAACTTTACTCCTGATTTTTCGGATACAGTTCGTTTAAAATCATCAAAACCTTCATCAAAAAGTTGTAAATTTCTTCTTGCCTGCAATTATCTCTCATGTTACAATGACAGAAAGCATATTTTACAAAATCTTTATGGTGCATTTGCCATCTATATTCTGGAAACGGCTGATTATCCCTGATAATCTCCGTAATTCATTCGTATCTATGCTTTCAATTACCCATTAACTAATTTAAAAGCAGGAGACGGATATCAGAAATATAGATTTCTCCTGCCTGGACAGTTTTCCAACTGCCCCGCCGATCTCAGGAGGAATCATTTATGGCAAAACGAAAAAGAAAACTACAAAACACAAAGAAAACTTTCACAGTTAAAGTTCCTGCAGCCAACCGGAATTATAAAGACACCGTTTTTCGGATGTTATTTTCCAACCGTAAGAACCTGCTTTCACTCTACAACGCAGTAAATCAGAGAGATTATAAAAATCCTGATGACTTGGAAATCGTCACATTAGAAAATGCAATTTACATGGGTATGAAAAATGACCTCGCATTTATCATTGATACTAATTTATATCTGTACGAGCACCAGTCAACCTACAATCCAAATATCCCTCTTCGGGATTTATTCTATATTAGTAACGAATATCAGAAACTCGTGGATAAGAAATCTCTCTATTCTTCTACTTTGCAAAAAATTCCTGCGCCGAATTTTATTGAGTTTTATAATGGTTCAACGATATTGTCTGACTGCACTGAACTTAAGCTTTCTTCAGCATTTGAAAATCTGTCAGGCGAACCAAAGCTTGAATTGACTGTCACTGTATTAAATGTAAACGAAGGACATAATGCTGAATTGATGCAGCATTGCAGCACTTTGAAAGAATATGCGCAATATGTCGCCAGAGTACGGCACTATGCTGCCAACATGTCTCTGAATCAGGCTGTAGAATGTGCTGTTGACGAATGCATAAAGGAAGGGATTCTTGCAGAATTTCTTTCCAAAAATCGTGCGGAGGTTATCAGTATGAGTATTTTTGAATATGATAAAGAATTGGAAGAGAAGAAATTGCGAAAGGCTGAGTATGAAGCCGGTTTTTCTGATGGTGAAAAATCCGGACATGAAACCGGATTTTCCGAAGGTCGTGAATCTGGATTTTCCGAAGGACAAAACCATGCTGCAATTGAAACTGCCAGAAGGATGCTGCAATCGAACAAATTTACTATAGAAGAGATTGCAAAATTTTCAGGTTTATCCCAACAGGAAGTAGAAACTATTTCTTCTGACGCATAAGAGGAAACAAGCCGCCACAAATGTGGCGGCTGAATCAATGATACACTATATTTTATCCATATTTGCTCTCTGTTTTTCTTCTTTTCTCCCTTGCCATCAATGCACATCGTATTGAAAAGATATTACGAAGCTTTCACCTGAAACGAAGGATCTTCCTCGATCAATTCAATAAATGCTTCTGCGACATCCGGATCAAACTGCGTGCCTTTTCCTTTTTCTAATTCCCCGATCGCATACTCCACGCTTAAGGCATCCTTATAAGCCCTCCGGGACACCATTGCATCAAAGCTGTCACACACTGCAAGGATCCTGCCTAAAATCGGGATGTCCGTTCCCTTGACACCGCCCGGATAGCCTTTTCCATCATAGCGTTCATGATGGGATAAAACCGCCGGAATGACATAGTTCATATTCGGGAGGAAATGGATCATCTCAATGGAATTCTCCACATGAGTTTTCATTACCTCGTATTCCTCATCTGTCAGTTTGCCCTTCTTCTTTAAGATGCTTTCCGGGATACCGATTTTTCCGATATCATGGAGCAGACCTGCCACTTTTGCAGTCTGGATATCATCCTTTGGAAGCCCCATTTTTGCTGCAAGCTTCATCGCATACCCGGAAACATTCTCAGAGTGTTCAAAGGTGAACGAATCCTTGGCATCAACTGCTGCCATCAGCGCAAAAATCGTCGGCGTTACCTGCTCATAACCTTTCTCCCTGCTCTGTTCCTGTCCCTCAAAACTCTTCTCGTAAATCTCGATATGGTTTTTACCATTTCCTTTTGCATAGAAGGCTGCCCGTCTTGCCTGACGGAATAATTTTCTTGCACTTTCTGCCATGTTTTTGTCCCATGCGATTCCAATGCTGAACGTAATCGGCTGGATGACTTTTGGCTTATCTTCTTTCTGTTCTAATATCGTATTCTGTATCAGCCGCGCAAACGACAATAGTATTTCTTTTCTGCTTTCTTCCGCAATAATAAGAAATTCATTGGAACCGACACGGAATACCGACATTTTGTCACTGCAGAGGTTCTGCACCTGGGATGCGCTCCACTTCAGGATCTGGTCTCCGGTCTCCTCGCCGTACAGATCATTATATAACTTGAAGTTATCCATATCCAGATATATCATTCCTGTAGGATGTTCCTTTATGTCCAGATTTTTTATAAATTCACTGCAATAGCTGCGGTTATACAGACCTGTCAGTTCATCATGAATGGACACCTGATATACTTTTTCATAGGCACTGATATTTTTTAATGCGCCGGATACGCTGTTTGCGATCTGCCGGATACAGTCCGCCTCATCATAGATCAGCCTGTTTTTTCTGTGAAGCTCCACATATAAAAATCCATAAATTTTATCGTCATACTTAAAAACTGCGATCTCCGGTTTTTTATGAATGCCGCCGGTGCCGCAGAATGACCTCAGCCTTGCCTCCTCCTCTGTGTCCAGCACCCGGTCTCCGTCTGCCGTACACTCCACAAAATGGTCATCTCTTTTTTCAAAAATACGTGCATACGAGTCCGGTACTGCCGAACTGACGGTGCTTCGGATTTTCTGGTACAGTTCTTTTTTATTCAGGATCGAGGCCGCCATATCCTGAAATTCCACAAGGCTCTCCACAATGTGTTTTTTCTTCTGGTACAGGATACGCTCCAGCCATTTTCTGGCATAGCTCATGACCAGCACCATCCAGAGGCACTGCAGAACGACAAACACTGTGATAAACTGTCTGGTAAAGCTGTCCGTCTGGCCAATCACATGGTCAATGTTTGGCTCCAAAATAATCATTGGAAGAAACGCTACAACTACTGCGATCAAATATACGGCACCTGTTGTCGCACGCATGGAAAATGAGAACAGATACTGTTTATAAATAATGTATACAAAACAGACCGCCATTCCCACTCCGCCAAGGGTATCGAATGGGAAATCACCGCTCCATGGCATCACGCACAGAATATTTCCACCCATGATGAGCAGTGTTCCTATTAATAATGGGACGAGTTTTTTCCGATACTCTAATTGTTCCCCGATTTTTTTGTGGGCAAGCAGCGTTACATACACTAACAGAAATATCTCTGCTGCTGCCAGCAACCAGATGCCTGTTTTTGCATGATAATGGTAGGATATACCGCCATTCGCCATGATCTGCACTTCCGGCGGTGGGAGAATACAACCGGTAAAAACATTCAGCAGGACAGCTGATACTGTCACAGCCATACAGCCATCCAGAAATCTGTCCTTTCCCCGGATGTCAAGATAATGGAACAAAAATCCATATATCAGTATCGGGATCGTAAAAAGTCCCATCAGTGATACATGATACCAGAACTGTATCCCCGGGCTGATCTGCAGTCTCATGAGCACAGCGCCGCCTGTCCAGGACAATAATGCCGACAGTATTGCCTTGAGATCTCTTACTTCTGATGATTTCTCTGCAACATTCAGAAAACAGAATAGTAAAAACAGATAGCATATGAGTGCAGCCATTGGAATACCAATATATATATTTTTGATCAACACCAGATTCATGAAATGTTCCATTTTTCATTCTCCTTCGTGTGAAATATCGTATTTCCATACGCGGTCTGCCGTCAGATACTGTCTCTGTACGCAGACATATATCATTATGTTACCATATTTTTACATTTCATACAAGAATCTGCACGCTTGTCCATTTCCGGTTCGGATCTGTCCCTGTTCCGTTTCAGTTTCCCTGCCGGAAGCTGTTTTTCTCCTTCGTAAGTTCCAGCATAAGCATAAGCACACTCCATTTCCGGTTCGATGGTGTAAGGACTGCTTTATAGTCAACCGGGATCTGTTTCCGGCGCAGTTCAAACAGTATTTTGTCAAAATGTTTTTCATTCACACCGCAGAATACCATAAGGCTCTCCTGTGGTGCGCTGCCGGTAAATGGTGCTGTGAGTACGTTCTTTTTTTCCTCTGCGAGATCTCCGATACTCTGCCGTAAATCTGTGGCTTCGATCTCCTCCAGACGGATTTTCATTGGCGCAAGCAGCTGTTTTACCGCTTCTTTTTCTTTTACCTGATAGATTAATATTTTTTCCATGTTTTTCTCTCCAGACTTAAGAAAAGCCAAACACAAAATATGTCTGGCTTTTTCTTTCATTCTATCATTTTTTATAACACTTCTTCAATAATTTTCTTTAAAGTGCCGGCAGAACTTTGCAGTTTTTCTGTTTCCTCCTCATCGAGAGTGATCGGAATCCGGTTTTCCACACCGTGCGCTCCCACGATTGCCGGCATGCTTAAGGAAATATCGGAAATCCCGAATTCTCCGTGCATCAGATTCGATACCGGTAAAATGGATTTTTCGTCGCGGATGATCGCCTCGCAGATTCTGCGCACTGCCATTGCAACTCCAAAATACGTCGCCTTTTTCTTTGCAATGATCTCGTAAGCACTGTTTTTTACATTCTCTGCAATACGCTCGGTCGCTTCGTCATGGTTGAAGTGTCCACGCATCTCGCAGAATGTATTGATCGGCACACCCGAAACAGTGGCGCTGCTCCATGCTGCAAGCTCGCTGTCGCCGTGTTCGCCAATAATGAATGCGTGCACACTCCGGCTGTCCACATTCAGATGCTCTCCGAGGTTGTATTTTAATCTTGCAGTATCTAACACCGTTCCGGAGCCAAGCACCCGGTTTTCCGGGAAACCGGACAATTTCAATGCCGTGTAGGTCAGAATATCCACCGGATTGGAAACGATCAACAGGATTCCTCCGCAGTTTCTTTTTGCAATTTCCGGAATGATGGATTTGAAAATACCAACATTTTTCTGGACAAGATCTAATCTTGTCTCATCCGGTTTCTGATTGGCGCCTGCTGTCACGATGATGATCGCTGCATCCACAATATCATCATAATCTCCGGCATAGATTTTCATTGGTCTTGCAAAAGGAAGTCCATGGCTGATGTCCAGCGCCTCTCCCTCTGCCCTGTTTTTATCAGCATCGATCAGAACCATCTCGGAAAACAGACCGCTTTCCATTAATGCAAATGCTGTTGCAGATCCTACAAAACCGCATCCGATCATTGCCACTTTTCTCTGATTTACGCTTGTTTCACTCATATTTTCGTCCTCTCTTTCTTTTTTCTGAAATATCTCCTGTAAGTGGAGACAACCGCAGAATTTTGCTGTTATCCCAGGATTCTTCCGTCCGTAGAAATGGTCACCACCTGCCATGGAATGAATTTTCCACTGTTCTGCAGTGCTTTTTTCGCAGCCATCTCAATTCCTCCACAGCAAGGCACTTCCATACGTGTTATTGTAACAGATTTGATGTCATTGTTTTTGATAATTTCTGTCAACTTTTCAGAATAGTCCACATCATCTAACTTTGGACACCCGATCAGTGTCACATGGCCGCGGATAAATTTACGGTGGAAATCTCCATAGGCGTATGCGCTGCAGTCTGCTGCGATCAACAGCTTTGCGCCGTCAAAGTATGGCGCACGGACCGGTGCAAGCTTGATCTGCACCGGCCACTGAGTCAGTTCGGAACGGATTTCTCCTGCCGCCTGCAGCTCTGCGCTGCTGTCTGCATCTGCCTCTCTCCGGATGGCTCTCGCCTGACTTCCCGGACATCCGCATGGTGTCTTTGCCGCCTCTTTGCTCTTTTTATGTTCTTCCACTGCCTTCTCATCATAAGCTGCCGCCTCACGCTCCACAAAATGGATCGCATCTACCGGACAGGCCGGCAGACAGTCGCCGAGACCGTCACAATAATCATCGCGCATAAGCTTCGCTTTTCCATTCACCATCGCGATTGCTCCCTCATGACATGCCTCTGCGCAAAGACCACATCCTACACATGCTTCCTCGTCGATCTCTATAATTCTTCTTACCATCTTCCATTCCTCCTGTTGTCTGCATATCTATTATTTGTTTCATTTGACTTTCTATGTGCATACTAATATAATAAAGAAAATTTTTCTGTTGTTTTTACAACGTAATTATGTTTTATTCTACGAACATACATTTGAAGGGAGTTTCTATGACAAACGACGATCTGCTTTTATTACAGACCTCTGTATTCACAGGGATCACAACCGATGAGATCAGGGACATGCTCTCCTGCCTCTCTGCACGGGAGACGACATTTATCAAAGACGAGATCATTTTTTCCTATGGGGAAACCATCACAGGCATCGGCATTGTACTGGAGGGGAGTGTACACATTGTAAAAGAGGACTTCTGGGGCAATGCCAATCTGATGGCAGAATGTGCCCCGGGCGATATTTTCGGGGAAGCCTATGCGATCAATTCCACTGAACCGCTGGAAATGAATATTTTTGCTGCTTCCACCTGCCGCATTTTGTTTCTGGAGGTCTCTAAGATTCTGACAGTCTGCCCATCTGCCTGTGCGTTTCACAACCGGCTGATCCGCAATCTTCTAACGTTAGTGTCCCGGAAAAATTTCCAGTTAAACCGCAAGTTAGAACATATGTCCAAGCGTACCACCAGAGAGAAACTGCTCTCCTACCTGTCCATGGAGTCGAAAAAAGCCAATGCTTCAACCTTTACCATTCCATTCAACCGCCAACAGCTTGCCGACTATCTCTCTGTCGACCGCTCTGCCATGTCCAATGAATTGTGCAAATTGAGAGATGCCGGCATTTTGGAATTCAACAAAAATACCTTCACGATTTTTGAGAAAAACGATTAAAAGAAACGCTATGATGCTAATTCCTGCACCATAGCGTTTTTTCAGATTCCATTCTCCTTCAGGTAATCCACCCAGATCCCATATTTTGAACCATACAGATGAATGTCGTCGAACGTCAGACTGCTCTTTAAGTTGCCTTCCTCATCGCATACGACCTCATTCATGTCAAGGTAAAAGATATTTTTTCCGTCTGCGAGTGCAGCGATCCGCTCATTCCGCTGCTCGATCCCCACATTGTTAAAGATCGGATCTTTATCACTTTTTTCTTTTGCAACCTTCATGATCCCCTGAACGAAGATCACAGCGTCCGGCTGCAGTTCCCTGAATTTTTCCACTGAATCCTCATAGGCTGTCATGAAACCATCCAGTGTTCCCCTTCCCATCTCATTGATCCCGATCTGAAAATAGATTTTCCCGTATTTTTTTGCCTTAAGCGCTTCCTCTAATGTCACTTTTTCCCCGTCCACTTCACAGAACTTTTCTGTCCAGAGGTTGTATACATTCATGCCGACGGTCGCATAAAAAGTGCTGTCATCGAGTCCGCCGTAATCATGAAGTCCCACGGTTCTCGAATCACCGATAAACACTGCGTCTGAGAAGTACCCGGCGTCCACCGGGTGAAAGCTTCTTACTTCCTCCTGCTCTGTCTCAGCCACTGCCTCCGTTTCTACCATACTCTCCGTTCCCGCTACGGCAGGTTCTGTGCTCTCAGTCGCGGATATCTGCTCCTCATCTCTTCTCAGTTCTGCCAGATGTTCCCATTTATCCCAGAGTGACTCATAGTCGCTGCTCCATGGGTAAATCCCATCGTGTATGCCCTGCATGACCAGAACAAAGTACGGTGTTTTTACCGGATCGACCGTATAACGGCTGTAAATCGTATCTTTTCCCAGAAATCCTATCACTGACAGGATTGCCCAGCCAGCTAAAATCAGAATGGTGATTTTGCAATATCTGATTTTTTTCATTTCTGCTCCTTCCTGTTATCTAAAAATTAAAGTATAAAAATGGATTGTTTGCAGATACCGCAAGGTAGTACATGCTGAGTGCAAAGATCACCGCAATTGCCAGCGTACCGAGCATCCCCCGCTTTATTTTTCCATAAATCACCGCCGGAACCGGAGTTGCAAAAAGAACTCCCATCGCCAGCAGGCTGTCATAATCTTTCAGATATTTGATGTAATCCATGGAATTGACCATGCCGGTATGTGCATTCACAAACGGAAACATACGTGTCAGATAAATTCCAAGCTGATGCACATCCGTGATCGTAAATGCCATCCATGTCACAGGCACAAACAGCAACAGATAGACATGTCCGATCACTTTGCTTTTCTGTAAAAACGGAAGCAAAAACAATTTTTCCAGAAATAAAGCCCCGAGCAGCATGCCACCCCAGATCAGAAAATTATATCCTGCCCCATGCCACAGTGCCGTCAGTGTCCACACAGCAAAAAGGTTGAACATCGTCCGCAGTCTGCCTTTCCGGCTTCCTCCGAGCGGAATGTATACATAATCGCGGAACCACCGTCCCAGTGTAATGTGCCAGCGGCGCCAGAACTCCGTCACCGATTTTGAGATATATGGAAAACGGAAGTTTACCGGAATCTGGAATCCTAACATTTTTCCGAGTCCGACCGCCATCATCGAATATCCAGCGAAATCAAAATACAGCTCCATGGAATATGCGACCGCACCCAGCCACGCCAACGGCGTTGAGATACTGTTAAACCCGATCGTCTGCACGTTGTTCCACAACATTCCCACCCGGTCAGCGATAATGACTTTGGATCCGAGTCCGATCACAAGGATACGGATGCCACTCTCAAAATCCCGTGCTGTCACCGTCCTTCTTTTCAGGCAGCTGCTCACCTCGGTATAGTTTACGATCGGTCCGGCGATCAGCTGTGGAAACATCGTCAGATAGGTTCCAAGGTTGACATAAGATTTTTCTGCCGGGACAATGCCACGGTACACATCGATCACATACGCTGCGATCTGGAAAGTGTAAAAACTGATCCCCAGCGGCAGCTTCGTGGTCAGACCGCTGTATTTAAAGAAAAAGAGCATTCCGAAATCGTAGCAAAGCGCCAGAACAAGCAGTACTGCCTGTCTTCTGCCTCTTCCGTCCTCCGGTGTCTTATACATGCTGCGTGCGATCACATAGTTCACCGTAACTGACGCTAACAGCAACAGGACATACTGTGCCTCTCCATAGGTGTAGAAGGCAATGCTCCCCAAAAAGAGTACTGCATTGCGGAACTTCTTCGGTGTGATAAAATATATGATTAAAAAAGCCGGCAGAAACCGGAACAAAAATTCAAAACTGCTAAATACCATACGTAATTCTTTCTCTCATTCTCCTGCTTGTACTGCACGGTCAACGTACTTTTCTGCAGAAACTCTACCTGTTTTTCACAAAAAATACCTGCCTGTTTCCTTTTCTTATTATATGCACAGACTGTTGTTATTATAGATGAAAAAAATAAATATTACCATATGATTAATTTTAAAAATATATTAAATCCATGCTATTTTGTAACTTTTCTGTAATGATTAGGCACGGACGCTGCTTTTCCCAGATTTTCCGGAAACCATGTTACTGTTTTCCCTGCAGAAATGCTTCGATCTCCCCGATAAAATACAGTGAGCCGAATGCCACTGTCTTTTCTGTGGATGATTTTGAGAAATCCGGCAACACATCCGCAAGGTTCTGATACGCCTCCGCCGGGATTCCTTTTTCCCGGATGCAGTCTGCGAGCGCCTCTCCCTGCAATGCCCTCTCACTCTCCACAGTCACTGTCTTAAAATCCAGTGCCAGCGGAAGAAGTTCCCGGATCATCTCCCCATAATCTTTATCCGCCATGACACCCATGATAAAATGGAATTTTTCATCCGGATACATTGTCTCCAGACTTTTTTTCAGCGCCTCCACACCGTTACTGTTATGCGCACCGTCCATCAGGAAAAACGGATCATTGCTCACAAGTTCCATGCGTCCCATCCACTGTGTCCGGTCGATCCCTTCCCGGATCGCATACTGCAAAGCTTTCCGTTCCGGCACATTCTTTTTTCCTGCAAAATATTTTTCAAAAAATAATTCTGCTGCAAGCATTGCCGCCACGGCATTTTCATACTGGTGCACACCGAGCATTTTCATTGTGACAGCATTGTATCCAGCGTATGAAAAACACTGTTTTCCGTCCTTTTGTGGCAGGATCCTGATCTCATCTAAGTTTATGACTTTTGTAGTTTCGATATCTGCACGCTCTGCGGCTTTGTTTAACACGTCCATCGCTTCTTTTTCCTGGCTCTCTAACACAAGCGCTGTGCCGTGCTTGATAATTCCTGCTTTCTCTGCTGCAATTTTGGCGAGTGTGTCACCGAGGATCGCCATATGGTCAAAACCGATTTTTGCAATGACGGTCACATCCGGCACTCCGCAGGCATTCGTGGAATCATACGTTCCGCCAAGTCCTGTCTCCAAAATCACAACATCACACTTTTGTTCCTTAAAATAAAGCACTGCCATTGCAAGACAGTAATCAAACATCGTCGGATAAACGCCAAAATCCATAGAGAGAAGCCTGTTTCCAAGGCGCGTGGTATCCGCTTTTGAGATCATATCTCCCTGCACCTGGATGCGCTCCCTGAAATCCACCAGATGTGGAGAAGTAAACATCCCGGTTTTCAATCCTGCACATTCAAAAACAGAGCGCAAAAAAGCAGAGACGGAGCCTTTGCCGTTCGTCCCTGCTATGTGTATGATGCGTAAATCTTTCTCCGGGTGTCCTAACTTCTCTAACATTATCTTTGAGATCTCGACACCCTTTAAGTTTCCAAATCTTCTTTTATTTTCAATCGCTGTTACTGTTTCTTCGTATGTTAATGTCTGCATCTGACTATACTGCCATGATCACGCCGCCGTCGTTGGCATACATGCTGCTGACACCTGCGGTATTGATGATGATGATCTTTTTGAACTTCGCAATCTTCTCGATTTTTTCTTTCACTGCTTTTGCACGCTCCGGGCAGTTGCAGTGTGCGATTGCGAGAACACGGTTCTCACAGTCTTTTGTCTTTGAGATCATATCCTTCACCATACGCTCAAGTGCTTTGTTCATACCGCGCGCCTGATCTAACTGGCAGATTAAGCCCTCCTTTGTTGAGCCCATAACAGGCTTGATATTTAATGAATTGGCAATAAATGCTTTCAGATTGGAAAGTCTGCCATTCTTTCTCAATGTCTCTAACGTCTCCAATACAAAATAGGTGTTCATGGACTGGATGTACTCTTCCACCTTCTCCACAACCTCGTCGAAACTGCATCCGGCTTCCTCAAATTCCTGAATCTTCATGCCGATGATCGTCTCACCGATGGACGCTGATTTTGAATTGAACACATAAATTTTCTTTGCGTCTGTGTGCTCTTCCTCATAGAGATTCTTTCCGAGCACTGCACTGTTGTAAGAGCCGCTTAAGCCGCCGGACAATGTCACAACATAAACATGGTCTGCCTCACCCTCATATGCATCCATATACTGCTCCGGTGACGGGCAGGAGGACTTTGGTCCTTTCAGACTCTCTTTCACTCTTCTCAAAAAGTCTGACTGATTAAAAGTGCTGTCATCTTTGATACGGCATCCGTCCACTTCCAACTCTAATGAAACGGTCTCATAATGTCCATCCTGTTTTAATTCTTCCGGTAATTCCCCACAACTGTCGATTACAATCTTATACATAGTATCCTCCTTGTTTTGCGAAGCAAAATGCGACTGTCCTTACAGGAGCAGAGGATTTAGCCTCCTTGTTTTCCGAAGCAAAATGCGACTGTCCTTACATGGAGCAATGCCCAGCAAGCTGTGCAGGATTTTGCCTCCTTGTGATATTCATTATTATATCAAAAGTTTCTTTTTTCTATTACATGTAGTATTGATTACTACGTAACATTAACACAAAAACTTTACTTTGTATAGAGGATATTATGATTTTTATTAAAATTTTATAGTCAGCACGTTCTGGTCGGAATCTTCCAGATAATATAAAGATGTCAGTCCTTTGCAGTAATTCACAATCTTCTGATCCGTGATAAAGTAGGTGAATGCCTGTTCATACAGTTCCCTGTCTGCAAACCTGACAGAGCAGAAACCATCTCCCCGCTCATAGGCAGCCCGATATACATTTCCGATGCTGTCTGCATCCCATGTGTCAAAATAAAGATTTTCATGGACATAATAATTGTCTTTTACCGCCTGACACACCGGAACGATAATATCGTCATTCGGCTGATGCGTTTTCTGTAATTCCTCGGTCGTAACTGCAAAATAATTATAATTGATAAAGGAATCCAGCCCCATTCCATCACCGCTGTAGGTGGCATTTCCCCATGTCGTATCCATGTAATAATACTCTCCATCCAGCTTTACCAGATTCCATGCATGAGACTGTCCGTCTGCCGTTCCAGCCACCACTGCACAGGGAATGTCCAGTTTTTCCAGAAGATACTGCGTTGCTGCAGCGTATCCCTGACAAACCGTTTCCCCATTGACAAACACACTGATAATGTTCTGATTGTCCGGCGCACCTGTGCTGTACGCAACATTCGAAGCCAGATAATCAAACACATATTTTGCCTTGTCATAATCCGGCGCTTGCGCATCGATCCCTGCCAAAATCTGACTGACTGTCTCGTCGATCTGTGCCTGCATGTCCATCCGCTCGGCATCCGTCATGGTAAACTTTGGTGTAAAATGGAGATCCACCAGCTTTTCCCCTCTGGTATACTGCGTGTAAGTGTAGCCCGATACCCAGAACAGTCCGCCGTGGTCCGCCATCACCGAAACATACGCCTGATGCAGGACTTCGTTGTCTAACGTGCTCAGCGCCACATCTTCTTTTTCATAGAGAATCGCATCATAAACCTCATCGTACACAGTGCGTACTTCCTCCGGAAGCGTCTGATATGCATAACAATCCACGGACAGCCTTTCAACGGATGGCTCTGCCTGCTTCTCTGTTTCCCCGGAAACTGCTGCCTGTTCAGTGTCCGTCTCCTGCACTGTATCCCTTACTTCCGTGTTTTTTCCTTCTGCAATTTTCTCCTCCACATAGCGGGTAATATTGGATAATTGATCAGTTGTCTGCTGACACCCCGAAAGCAGAATGAGTGCTGCACACGCTGCACTCCCTGCCACATAGGAAAAAAATTTTTTTCTCACCTGATTCTCCTGTCAAATTCATACTTCACGCTGTATGCATCTTTTTTGCAGTTCAGCCAAAATAAGCGCTCACCAGATCCTTCAATGCCTGCTGGTCTGCTGCTGCCATAAGCTCTCTTGCAGAATGCATTGCAAGCAATGGGATTCCGATATCTACTGTTTTAACCGGAAGCAATGCAGATGCGATCGAACCTAATGTGCCGCCTCCTGCAAGATCCGAACGGTTCACAAATTTCTGATATGGGATCTGATTCTTCTCACAGATCTGCTGGATCACTGCGACCGCTCCACAGTCTGTCGCATAGGACTGCGAGCATGCTTCCTTGATACAGAATCCTTTTCCAAGCACCGGCTTGTTGGTCAGATCCATCTTTCCGGCATAGTTTGGATGAAGTCCATGTGCCACATCCACAGATAAAATCATGCTGTTGTACAGTCTGTTCCACACTTCTTTTTCCAGTCCACACTCGGTCAGAATACGCACCAGCATATCATGAAGCAGAATGGAACCGGCGCCTTGCTTGGAACGGCTTCCGATCTCCTCGTGATCGAACAGTGCAATGAGATTCATGCCGTCTGCCCTGTCGCTGTCGATGATCGCAGACACCAGTGCAGAACAGGAATTTAAGTTATCAAGTCTGGATGCAGAGATAAACTCATCGTTTAATCCCACAAACTCCGGCTTTTCTTTATTATAAATGGTCAGCTCAAAATCCAGAATATCCTCTTTTTTCACAGCAAGCTCTTTTGCAAGAAAATCAAGAAAATAGTCTGCATCATCGGAAAGTCCGCAGATCGGGAGCAGTTCCGTCTGCTTATTTAATTCCACGCCCTTGTTCACCTCACGGTTCATGTGGATCGCAAGATTCGGGATGGTCATAAGATTTTTTTCAGACTGGAACGTGACAACTTTCGGTGTAAACACATCCCCACTGCGCACTGCAACTCTTCCGGCTACACCGAGTGGACGGTCGAGCCATGTATTTAAGATTGCGCCGCCGTAAACTTCCACATTCACCTGTGCGTATCCGTTTGTCTGAATATCGCAGGACGGTTTGATCCTTAAGCATGGGAAATCTGTATGTGCTGCTGCAATGCGGATCGCAGGCTCTCTGTCACTCCAATTCTGCGGTAATGTGAATGCAAACAATGTCGTTTCATGATGATTTACCACATATTTTCCGCCCGCTTTTAAGTTCCATGCCATACCATAATCAACCACTTCAAAACCGGCATCTGTCAGTCTTTTTTCGCATGCGCTCACTGCATGTGCCGGAGAAACTCCCTTTTCCAATAAATCAAATAAAATTTGTGTCTCTGTCATATCTGTTACCAACCTTTCTATCAAACCCCAGACTTTTTATCTGCGGCTGCAAATCTGTATCATTATTCCGTATTTTGCATTCGCAAATCCTCTGTATTCTAGCATATTTTCTCTAATTTGTCATTTCAGTTATTTACAAGAAAACAAACCAATGATAAATTTATGTTGATACCATTTTCTTTTGGGAGGATTTTATGATCGCTTTAAAAATTGCCGAAGTCAAAGACTTTATGAATAAATTACTGTGCCAGGATGTGTTTGACCACTTTCTCATTCAGGAGGCTGTCATCACAACGAATGTATCCTGCCATATCGACGGCACGCTGCAAAAAGACTTCTACACCTTAGAAGAACTCGAAGAACAGAATCTCACCGGGCTTTCCTTTGTTCCGTATGGTCTTTTGCGCAGTTCCTGTTTCAACCTGATCAAAGGAAAGAAAACTCCTTCTTATTTCAAGTTTTCCCTCCTTTTATCGCCGGAAAATCTCAAACGCACCCTCTCCCAGACCGGAAGTTCTTTCACGGAAAATGATATTTCCGCCGTGTTCTTAAATATCCGCTTCCAAAATGGAGAACTGACCGTGACCACGGGTATCTCCTACCGGATCTTCTCGACCGACAAAACGCTTGAGCACGAGTGGGACACACTCCTCAAACGCTTTCTGACGAAAAATCAGATTTCATTTGACGAATTGTAGCGTCTGGCTTCCCCCTCTCTCCCGGCTTTTACTTGGTTTTCATTATGGAATAGATAAAAGGGTTTCTTATAAAACTTGCTCGAATTGCGGCTTTATCAGTGTTCACATTTTAACTTTTTTGATTGTTTATATTCATTCAGAAATGGACAGTCCGCACAATGTGTTCGTCTGCGGCCACACTTCCTTCTTATCTGTATCGTGCGCAAGTTACATGCCGGAAAATCAGCAGATGAGCAGGTCAAAAATCACTCAGGCTTTCTTTGATTTTTGACCTGCAATAAAGGATGCTGATTCCGGCATTTACTTGCGCTAGATACAGATAAAGGAAGTGTGTCCCAGACGGACACATTGCGTGGACTGTCCATTGATGAATGTACATAAACTTAAAGTCAAAATGTGAACACTGATAAAGCACTCAATTCTCACAAAAGTTTTATAAGGAACCCTTTTATCTATTCCATAGCTTTACACTTTGACAAAAGCCGGGAGAGAGGGGGAAGCCAGACACTACAATACCACGGTAAATAAGATTGATTTTCCGTCCTCGCTTTTGGCTGAGATTTTGCCCTTGTGTGCTTTCACGATCGCATACACGACGGAAAGTCCGATTCCAAAGCCCCCAGTCCTGGAATTGTGGGAAGCGTCCATACGGTAAAAACGTTCGAAAAGCATGTCCAGCTTTCCTTTTTCGATCTGGTCTGTGGTATTCCACACGGTGATAATTTTGTTTTTTCCGGAAGTTTTTAGTGCGATGCGGATGATGCCCTGCTCTGAGGAATATTTCATTGCATTGTCCAAAAGCAGGGAGATCATCTGCCGGATATTTTTTTCATCGCCGACATATTCCACATGCTCTGCCACATTAATCTCAAATTGTTTTCCTTTTGTTTTTGCGACAGAGCGGAATCCCTCTGCGGTATCAAGCACTGCATCCGAAAGTGAAAATGACACTTTTTCCAGCTTTGTTCCTTCCTCGTCCATGCGGGAGAGAAACACCAGTTTTTCCGTGAGGGAAGTCAGTCTTGCAACCTGTTTTCTCGTACTCTGCGTCCACTCGTTTTCCCCCTCCATCATCTCTATGACTTCGGTGTTGGCATCGATGATCGTGAGCGGCGTTTTGATCTCATGGCTTGCGTCCGTGATAAAGCGTTTCTGTTTCTCATAGCTTTCTGACACCGGTTTTAACACTTTTCCAGAGAAAAAGTATATCATGACAAACACAATGACAAGTCCGAGTGCTCCTGTTCCCACGCTGGCAAGAACATATGTTTTTATGGTAGAGATTTCCCGCTGACAGTTTAAAAATACATACATCGTCGAGCCGGCACTGTCCGTTGCAAGGTATTTATAATCAGCGAAAAAGCCTTTTTTCTTTCCTTTTTTCCACAGCTCCGCTGCGTATTCCTCCGCTGTTCCGGCTGAGATGGAAGCAATTTTTCCGGTATCCACATATTCCACCGTACCGTCCGGTGCGATCGTCACTGTAAAATACCGGGTGTCAAACGGACTTTCCTGCGAAATCCCATGCTTTTGCAGGTCATTCATTGCCGGTGGCTGATCTGACTTAGGTTCCATTTTTTTACCAGAATCTCCGGGTGTCATATCCGGGAAAGTACCTCCGTTGTCAGCGATCAGGGAGAGTCTTGCATCCAGCGCTTGATTTGTACTGATGTAGTTTGCAATATTGATCGTTCCGACAATTGCGATCAGCACGATAGAAACCGACAGCATTGCAATCGCAATAAATTTTCTTCTTAATTTATTAAGCATTGTCTTTCTCCAATGAATATCCAAGTCCTCTGGCCGCCCTGATCTTCACCTGACTTCCAAGGGAGGTTATTTTTTTTCTCAGATAGGAAATATATACCCATACGACATTTTGTTCCGCTTCTGAATCGTAGCCCCAGATTTTATCCATAAAAAGATCCGGGGAAATGACCTGTCCTGGATTAGACATGAGCATTTCAAGCATCTGGTATTCCTTGCCAGCAAGACGGATACCTTCTGGATTCTCCGGTCCTGTGAGCTGATAAGTAGAACGGTTCAGTGCAATATCGCCAAATGTCAGCACATTATCGGTCGTGTCCGTCTGCCTCCTTGTCATTGCCCGGATCCTCGCCAGAAGCTCTTTCATGGAAAATGGTTTCGGCAGATAATCGTCTGCGCCACTGTCTAAACCCTCCACACGGTCATCAATCTCTGCCTTTGCTGTGAGCAGCAGGACCGGAACGGAATTTCCATGTCTGCGGATTGTTTTTAATACGGTGATACCATCCATTTTGGGCATCATGATATCTAAGATCACGCCGTCATAATTGTCACCGTTTTCCAGATAGTCCAAGGCTTCTGCACCATCGTACACAGCATCTACCGAGTAATTGTTATGTTTTAACACCGTGACAAGCGCACGGCTCAAATCCTCTTCATCTTCTGCAAGCAATAACCTCATACAAAATCCCATGCCTTTCGTTTATTTCACAGTGATACCGATTCCTGCCCTCAGCTGTTTTTATTCTGCGGTCACTTCTGTCGTCGTTCCCGATGTTGTGAGCGTGTACGTTGCTCCGCTCTCCACCTCTGCGGTGCTGATGATCACACAGTCATAGGTTTTTAATGCCGTGTAACTTACGATCACATTTCCCTCACTGTCTGTCAGCACAACGTTGCCGGCTTCCATTTGTTCTCCTAATTTTACCATAAGAACCTTCTGTTTGGAAGAATCACTCATCCCCTCTGCCATGCCGCTGCTGCCGATTGCCACAAGCGTTCCGCCGTTCACATACGCAGACGACCGGTCGCCGTAATCGATTGCACTGTTTCCGTTATCAGACGGACCGTCAATGTAGATCTCACCGCCGTTGATCGTCAGATCGCCGTTGGAATCCACGCCGTCGCCGCCTGCCAGAATGTGGATATATCCACCGTTTAATTCCATTTTCTCGCCTGCTGTATTGATACCGTCATCACTTGCAGTGATATCAATCGTTCCATCGTTGATCGTCACCGTCAGGCCTTCCAGACCTTCATAACTCTCTGTCACGGTGATCGTACCACCATTTACTATCAGTGCATCATCTGCATGCACACCATCATCGCCTGTCGCAAGCGTGTATGTTCCATCTGCGATCGTAATATTTGCGTTGCTGTGGATGGAATCATCTGCGGAATCAATCTGGTAAGTTCCTCCATTTAAGTACATGCCGCCACCTGCCTTAATTCCTTTTGTGCTGGTGCCGCTCTCGTCGGTTGTGGTATCCTGTGGCATATTTTCTCCGTCCGGCTTTTCGCCCATCTGTGGCATGCTTTCTCCGTCCGGTTTCTCGCCGTTTTGTGGCATTCCGCCACCCGGTCCACCCGGCACATCTGACTCATGCGTTTTCAGACTGTTTGCAGCGCCGCCCCCGGCTGTGATGTCAAGTGTTCCATCCTCGATCTGCACGATATTGGAAGCGTCCATGCCATCGCCATCACTTGTGATCGTAAAATCACCATCTGCAATATAAATATAGCCCTTTTCTTCATCATCTGCATTTTCCGCATGAATGCCATCTTTTTCTGCGGTTAAAATAAAGGTTCCATCTGCGATACGCACACTGTCTTTTCCCGATAATGCGTGCCCTGCTGCTGTGATATCGTATGTACCGCCTGTGATTTTCAGATCATCTTTGGATACAATTCCATGTCCTTCTGCTGATATGATCGTCAGACTTCCAGTGCCGTTTAACGTAAGGTCTGATTTTGCAAAAATCACGGCATCAATGTTGTTGTCGTCAATCGCAACATACTCATCCGTATTGCGAAGCGTATTCTGCGATCCTTCTGCAAGCGTTACAAATACTTTCTCTGCGCTTTTTACATACACTGCTGCACTTGAAGCACAGGTAATGTCCACATTATCAAATACGATCTGCACTTTCGCATTATCTGCGTCCACCACAATCTGTCCTTCCGACAGTGTTCCGGAAAAAATATATGTCCCTTCTGCCGTGATCGTCACCATCTGTCCATTGATCGCAACGCCATCCGTTTCCCCTGTGATACCATCATCGGAAAGTGTGACATAAACTGCCCCACTCTCCTCATAGGTTCCTGCCAGATCCCGCTCAGTAAACATATCTGCACTTGAAAAAGTTCCTGCTTCACTCTGTGCTGATGTTTCTTCTGCATTTGTTTCTGTTTCCGAGGAAACAACATTGCCAGTACTGCTCTTTGTCCCTGTACAGCCTGCCACTGCCGTCATGGATAATGCCGTAGCACAAAACAATGCCAGCAGTTTTTTTCTTCTATAACTCATTGACATTTGCCTCCTGTCTCATCATACTGATTTCCAGATTTCCGTTTCTGCATCTCAATTCATCGAGAAATGTTTTCTCTTCCGCATTGTCTTTTAACGTCACATGATAGGTAAGTTTGTAAAGACTTCCCATATTGGAGGTTTTCACAGCGACTACTTCACAGGATGATAAATATTTTTCAAAAAGATCATCAAATGCTGCTCCGTAATTTAAATCCTCCGGGATTGTGATACGAAGTGTTTTTTCTCTTACTTCTGCTTTTTTTACACCGAATCCGGTCACATTTAACACAAACATCACGGCTCCCATAATGAGTGAAAACAATACTGCAAATCCAAGATACCCCATCCCTGCGATCAGTCCTGCCGCCATTGCAAGAAAAATGGTTCCGATCTCTTTTGCAGTTCCCGGCACAGAACGGAAACGTACAAGCGAAAATGCTCCTGCCACAGCCACTCCGGCACCTACATTTCCGTTTACCATCATGATAACAATGCAAACGATTGCCGGAAGCATTGCGAGTGTCACTGCAAAGCTTGTCGTATAGCGGCTTTTATAAGTGTAAACCCATGTGATGAATGCCCCGATCAGCAGTGACACCACAATACAGAGCAAAAAATCCGGCACGGAAATCACCGCCGCACCTGCTGTATCAAAAATTCCTGTAAATAAATTGTTTAACATATTAATTTCTCCATTTCTTTTTTAACATTTTATTGCCTGCTGCACAACCTCATCTCCGGTAAACACAAAGAAATTTTCCGGTGGACAGCTTCTTCTCTGCTCTCTCGCATAAATCGTGCGGTAGGCGGTCGCATATTTGGAAAATGACGTTTTGTAAATCTGATTTTCTGTCAGAAAATGAACCATCCAGAGCGGTATTGCGCCCGCCGTTTTCACTTCCATAAGCACTTTATTTTTATCTAAAATTGCTTCTCCGTAAATTCCTTTACAAAGAGAAAGGTCGTAATTTCTCCAGAGAATGTTCTGATCAAACGTGATCCGGAACTCGTGATCGTCCTTCGCATAAAAAGCTTCTCTCTCATAGGAAAGCATCACTGCCGGAGACAGCTTTTTATAATTTTTCAGACAGTAATCGATTTCTCTGGTGATCTGTGTGTCTTTTACTTTTTCGTGAAAAAGCAGGTAACGTTCTGCCTCGTCCTCCGTCATTGCAATTCTTCTTTTGTATACAACGGACTCATACTTCTTCTTCAGTTCCACAAAAACGGTCGTGTCCTTGTCTGCCGTGCCATAACTTCTCAATCTCAGTTTTTCTTTATAAACCGGGTGTTCCATTGATCTTTGGATCAGCAGATAGTCCGGTGTATCAAAGTAGAGACTGCATATTGTACTCATTCCATGCTCGTCTGCAGTCATGTATTGTTTCATTTGATTTTTTAACAGTTCCGCCTGCGTGATATCCAACATATATTTGATCTCACACCTTTTAAATATCATCTGATCTGCCATAAGTGTCTCCTTTCCTTTGCGCATATCTTATCAGGCGAACCTTAAATGAACTTAAAAAAAAGAAACCATCCTTTAAAAAATGGTTTCTTTGTCATGCTTCATTATGTTTTTCTGTTATCTGGATTCGGACTGGGGTTCGGCGATGGCGGTGTGGCGTTGACCGATTTCTTTGCCGGCTTCCTCGCCCTGCAGATATGCTTTTTCTGCGACTTCTTCTGAATATTTTCTCATTATTTCACACACTGCGTTTACGCCTCCCTCTTCATGTTTCAGATAGTGCACACGGTTGGTTAATTTCGGAAATTTGGCATTATCTATCTCTTTTTTTATTATATAGAACCCCTCCAGATTCTTCAAGACTGTTTGCATGGATTTTTTAGTTATGTATACAAAAAAGAGTGCCGGAAAACCGACACTCTTTTTCAAATCCATTGTTTGCAATATCTTAATCTAGAAAAATAAAACAAGTTCTATTTAATAAAGAAAAAGGTACATGAAACTACTGATTTAGACTGTAGTAACAAGCGATAATAAAATTATCTTACTACTGTTACGTTTGTTGCCTGTGGTCCTTTTGCACCTTCAACAACTTCAAATTCTACTGCAGCGCCTTCTTCTAAGGATTTGAAACCTTCCATATTAAGACCTGAGTAGTGAACGAATACATCATTTCCCTGTTCGTCTGAGATGAATCCGTATCCTTTTTGGTTGTTAAACCACTTTACTGTACCTTTGTTCATTGAAAAGTACCTCCAAAAAATATTTCTATGGTACACTTACCGCACCATAGTCACAGAATAACATAACAATTTCAAAAAGTAAAGTGTTATTATACTACATTGTGAGCTTTACCTTGATGATCCTTGCAACAGATTCATTGATACGATCCTCTGTGATCGTTCCACCAGCCACTGCATCCATCACACCCTGATATGCACTCTGGAAATCCTCCGGCATTAAGATCATATCCACACCTGCCTGAATTGCCGTCACTGCCGCATCAGCAGAACTGTATGTTCCGGTGACCGCCCCCATATTCATTGCGTCTGTGATCACTACACCATGGAAGCCAAGCTGGTTGCGAAGCACATCTGTCACCATGACAGAGGAAAGCGAAGCCGGCGTATCATCCCCTGTAACAGCTGGTGCTGAAATATGTCCTACCATCACAAAAGATGCTCCGTTATTCACTGCCTGCTGGAATGGAACAAGCTCATTTGCCAGCAGGTCATCCAAAGATTTATCTGTAGAAACTGCCCCGTCATGGGAATCCCCTGCTGTAGCTCCCTGTCCCGGAAAATGTTTTACCACGCTTAATATCTGGTGTTCGTTCAGTCCCTGCATCTCAGCACAGACCATATCCGCCACAAGCTGGCTGTCTGAACCAAATGACCGGTCTTTGATCACAGTGTTATCCGGATTCGTCAACACATCCGCAACCGGAGCAAAATCCATATTAAAACCAAGTGTGTTCAGATACGTTCCGATCGTACTTCCTGCATTGTATGCATTCTGGGAATCCCCGGTCGCTCCTACATCACTCATATTTCCAACATCTGTCACTCCAAAAGCACTGTTGGATGCAATCCTTGCTACTGTTCCACCTTCCTCATCCACACCGAGGAACACTGGAATTCCTACTATTTCCTGACTGTAGCTCTTCATATTGGTAAGCATCTGTGCCGTCTGATCGGTTCCGGTCAGGTTCTTTGCCATATAAATCAGACCACCTACCGGATACTGCGTGTAGGCTGTCTTTGTGGAATCTCCTGCCATCGTTGCTCCGTCCACTCCGGTCAGTGCGTCCGGTGTGATCATGAACATCTGCGCTACTTTCTGCTCTAAGGTCATGCCGGCAGCAATCTGCATTGCCTGATCCATCAACGGATCGCTGACTTCGGTTACCGGAGTTGTTTCCGGTTCTTCTGTCGCCTCTGTTGTCACGCTCTCAGTATTCTTTTCCGGTTTATCTGCTCCCGGTTTTACAAATTTATGGACTGCAAACACAATTCCTCCGATCAAAACTGCAAGTACTATAAAAAATACTGCCACAACTATGACCGCACTCTGTGTATCTTTTTTTCGTTTCTCTCGTCTTTCTTCCTGATTCATCTGTGTATTTCCTCTCTGGGGAATTTTGATCTACATGCTTCTACCCCGCAATAAACAGCATCCTGCCTGTAAACAGCCAGATGCTGTTTCTTACGTGTCTGGCACTGCTCATTGCTTATGCACATTATAGCAGTTTCTTCCTCTGAAAGCAAATAACGGTTTTGTTTTATATCGTGGAGGCAATGATCTGCATTCTGCCCTGCAATTCCACGTTTCCGAAGCCATTTGGAAGTATGAAATGATCTCCTTTTTTCACCGGCTGACCGTTGGCGATTCCATTGCCTTCCGTAACTGTCATATTCATAAAAGGCGCATTCTGCTCAAAAGTCATTTTACCTGAAACTTCTATTTTATAGATATGAAAGTATTTGCAGACATACAGTTCATTTAACGTATTGACCGGAAGATCTGCCACCGATTTCACACTGTCTGCAGCCGATTTTGCAGGCACAGTGATCACGTCAATACTCTTGTCGATATGTAACTCTCTCGGCTTTCCATTGGAGAGACGGCCATAATCATAAACGCGGTAGGTAATATCACTGTTCTGCTGTGTTTCCAGAATTAGTGTTCCGCCTTTGATCGCATGAACTGTTCCCGGATCGATCTGAAGAAAATCGCCTTTTTTGATCGGGATCTCACGGATAAATTCACTCCACTTTCCCTCATGGATCATCCGGCTTAATTCCTCTTTTGTCCCTGCATTGTGTCCGATAACGATCGTTGCATTTTCCTTGCAGTCGAGAATGTACCAGCACTCTGTTTTTCCAAGTGAACCATTTTCATGGACTTTTGCATAATCATCGTCTGGATGTACCTGAATGCTCAGGTCATCTTTCGCATCGATAATTTTGATCAGGAGTGGGAAACGGTCACTGTCCACATTTCCGAAAACTTCCGGATGTTTTTTCCACAATTCGGACAGCTTCATTCCACTGAATCCACAGTCTCTTAAAGTTCCGTCTCCATTTGGATGTGCAGAAATTCCCCAGCACTCCCCTAAATCATCACCTTCGACCGGATAATGAAAATCCTCTCTCAATCTCGTACCGCCCCAGATGTTGTGTGTACATACCGGATCTAAAAATAAAATTTCTTTCGTGGTCTGATTCATTGATAAATTACCTCCATTTGTCCCGATCACATCCTGATACCAAAATGCAGAATCTTTTACAATTCTCCGCTGTGTCATAAAATCCACATAAATCATGCCAAAACGTTCCTTATATCCCTCGGACCATTCAAAATTATCCAGAAATGTCCACAGGAAATACCCCCGGATATCGGCTCCCTCATCATATGCCCTCTGCATGGCTCCGATGTAGGAATCCAGAAATGTGATGCGGTCATTGTCATGCACTCTGCCGTCAAAGCTCACATTGTCATGGCAGGACATGCCATTTTCTGTAATATATAATGGAAGCGGATACCGCTCCGTCAAAAATTTAATTCCATAATAAAATGCTTTTGGTGTCACCGGCCAGTTGCACGCCGTCTTCGGAAATCCCGGTTCCCGGTCCACAAATTCCGGTTCACCGTCTGCGCCCTGACGCACGTAATAACCATTATATATGTTCTGTCCCATAAAGTCCAGTGGCTGATGGATCAGCTGCATATCTGCCTCTGTGATTTCCGGCAGATACTCTTTGAACTTTTCCAGTCCCTCTTTTGGATAATGACCTAAAAAGACCGGATCTGAAAACCATGAGATATTCCAGGTCCAGTTATCCATCGGATTGTAAAATCCAAAATAAACTTTTCTGGCAGCTTCGATATCTTCTGCACTGTCCGTGTATGGATAAGCCACTCCTCCGGTCGGTGCAAAGCCGATCCGGATTTTTTGTTTTGCGTATTTTCTTAAATTGATCACTGCCTGTCCATGCGCTTTCAACAGATTATGTGCAATCTGGAAAGTCTCCGGAATTGATAATTTCAATCCCGGTGCATGGACACCGCTTAAATGCCCAAGTCCTACCACACACTGTGGCTCATTGATCGTGATAAAATACTCGCAGAGATCCGAAAAATTCTCTGCCACCACTTTTGCATATTCCCCGAACCAGTCTGCCACTTCCTCATTCAGCCAGCCGCCCTTTTCCTGCAACGCCTGTGGAAACTCCCAGTGAAACAGGGTAATATATGGTGTAATGCCATTTTCCTTCATTGTAAGAATCATGTCGCGGTACATCGCAATCGCTTTTTCATTGACACGCCCGGTGCCTTCCGGCAGAATCCGCGCCCAGTTTAAGGAAAAACGATATGCTTTGATTCCAAGATTTTTCATTAATGCATAGTCATCTTTATAATGGTACATATGGTCACAGCTTGTGTACGCATTCTGATTTTGAAAAATGCGTCCCTGCTCCGTAAAAGTGTCCCAGACTGTCTTTCCTCTTCCGTCATCCGGGTCAGTTCCCTCTACCTGATATGCGCTGCTTGCCACGCCCCAAACAAATTTGTCATCAAACATGTGATTCTCCTTCTCTGTTTCTGGTTGTTATTTTTATTTTTGTATAAATATTAAATCTAAATTATATATTTATTTTTCTTTTCCAGATGCGATCACAGACACCAGATAAAACGGAAGCTGATCCGTCTCATGTGTCTCTGTAATGGTGATCTGTACTTTATGCTTTTCTTTTTCGATATGCTCTGCGATCGTGTCTAGCTGCAATTTATCTCCCCATGTCTCATCAAAGTTTGCATCCAGCCGGACTGCGTGTGTGCTGTCATCATCAATCACAACCTCTGCCACCGGGGCTGGAAGTTTTATGGTTTTTCTGTATTGAATACCGATACAGCTTCCCTCCACTTCAAACGTAATGGTAGCACCCTTTTGGTTTGCAGTCCATCCATTTTTAAAAATATCCGTGATCCCATCCTGTCTGTCCTGGTCAGCCACAAATCCGTTTGCTGTAAAGACAGCGCTGTCATTCTGGTAACGGATGGAATCTTCATAAGCGTTTGCAGTCAATGGCACCTTTTCTGCTTCTCCGCTGTCTGACTTTACTTCCATTCCGGCAGACACACGGATCTGCTCTAATACATGTATAATGACAGATGCAACGAGTTCATGTCCATCATCGTTTGGATGCAGATCATCCGGTGTGATCGCACGGTTTTCGATTCTGCCTGCTAAAAGTTCTGGGTAAATACTGCTCTGCATACTTACCGCCGGAATATCGTAATGACGCGCGATTTTTGCATGCTGTAACTGTGCGTTGGAACCGTCATGATAATAGACATTATGCAGCAACATGACCGCAGGCTTTTTCTCTGCATAGTAAAGCTTTCGGATGACACCCTCATAAGTTTCGAGAAAATGTTCTGTCGATTCATCATTGACCGAAAAATCCACAACAACAAAATCCGGTTCATAACGAAGCAGGTCGCTTTCCGCTCTCGCGCAGCCAAACTGTGAATCGGTCGCCCCAATTCCTGCATTTATATAAGAAAACTTTGCATTTGGAAAAGTCCGGCACCACCACTCATACACATGATAAGCGTAACACGTCTGTGGCGTGCTAGACAGCGATCCCATCGTGATCGAACCGCCCAGAAAACCAATGACAAGACTCTCCCCCTCACTTGCGCGCCGCATCACTCTGCAGATTCTATCCCAATTGCCATGATTGGACATTGCATTTTCGTAATTGATCTGATACTTCATACACTTCATTCTCACTTTCATTATTTATACAATGCAGAATTGCATATATCACCGCCAGATATCCCCAAGCGAATTGATATATGCACTCAATTCCTCTGCCATCTCTTCTGCCTCCGGTATGCGGATATGCCCCGGTGTGCCACTTCCATTCTTCTGATACAGAAAATGATGTACACGGCTGCTGTCAATCCGTCTGCACACTTCCCCTATGGATGTATCCCAGTTTTTATCATGCATAAGGATCGTCGTGGTGAGAATGATCTGGCTGTCCGGATAAAGTTCCATCAGTTTTTCAATAAATTCCTGATACCGTTTCCGCCAGTAAACAGACTTTTCACTCTGATAATTCTCTGCCATATAATCAACCGGGTGATTATCGTTTTGCCCGATCGCCACGACTACTACCTGCGGCTGGTATTTCTTGAAATCCCATGATTTCACCCTGCTTAGTGCCGGGCAGTATTCCAACTTATCATAGCAGGATTCCACACCGAGATAATCCGGCTCCATAAACCATCCGGTGTGATCTAAAAGTGCGATTCCACCCTGTGAGGTGTCGTGAAGTTCTGCCCCAAGTTTCCGCGCCGTGATCCATGCATAGGAATACCAGCTGTTAGAGTATTCACCATCATGTTCCGGATCCGGTTTTCCCACGTATTTCAACGCCTCGGAGACCTCACCGCAGGAGACACTGTCGCCAAACACTTCCATCCGCCGCTCCGGCTTTGGCTCCGGCAAAAATATTTCTGCCCCATCCTCCAGTTCAAAACCATACAGGGTAAAGATGTGGCAGGAGTCCATTCGTTTGAACAAAAGCAGTTCGTGCCGCCCGCTTTCCAGATTTTCCGCAATCGTGTATACTTTTGTTCCCTGCTCCATATCCAATGCGAACTTTCCCTGCTCACCATCCAAAATATATCCAATATAATTGGTCCAGTAATTTCTTCGGTTCGAAATTTTCACTTTCACAAAGGTTCCGGTGAAAATCAGCTTTACATAACTTGCTGCGTACACAAAAACAGGTTCTGCCGGGCAGTCAAAATCAATACGCCCGCTGTATTGTAATGCAGCATTATCAGGATATATGTACATTCTTTTTTCTCCTTCCGTCATTTACAAAAAGGCTGCCACTTCGGACAGCCCTTCTGCAAGAAATAAATTAAGTTAGAAAGGAAAGGCTTCTGCTGACAGCTTCTGCCACTAGCGTCTGCCAATCTCTGTATCTGTACTATTTACAACACTGTGATCTTTGATGTAATCAATGATATCGTCCAGTTCTGTAAAAGCAAGACCTACATAACTGTCTGCTGCGCCATAATAAATCGCAATCTTTCCAGTCTTTGAATCGTGGATCGTTGCACATGGGAAGCATACATTTGGCACAAATCCGCGTTCCTCATACCACTCTTCCGGTGTTAAGAGGAAGTTCTCACAACGGTATTTGACAATGGAAGGATTGTCAATGTCTAAGATTGCTCCACCGATGGAGTATACATATCCGTTACAGGTTCCGCTTACTCCATGGTAGAATAGCAGCCATCCCTCATCTGTCTCGATCGGCGCTGCACCTCCACCGATTTTTAAGGACTCCCACCATTCAGAACCTTTTCCCATCACATGACGGTGTCTGCCCCAGTAAACCATATCCGGGCTTTCACTGATAAAAATATCGCCAAATGGTGTATGTCCACTGTCAGAAGGTCTGGATAACAGCATGAAGTTACCGTTAATTTTTCTCGGGAATAAAACTGCATTTCTGTTAAATGGTAAAAATGGATTCTCGATTCTTGTAAATGTCTTGAAATCAGTTGTCTTTGCCATACCGATTGCTGCGCCATAGAAATCCTGACACCAGATAATGTAGTAGGTATCTTCCACTTTTACAAGTCTTGGATCATATGCATAGACCGGCATAAATGGTTTTCCATCTTCGTCTACAAACTGGATCTTGTTTTCTTCAAAATTCCAATGGATCGCGTCTTTGCTTCTTCCCATATAAATGTATGGGATTCCGTTGGTCTGTTCTCCACGGAACACACCGATAAACTCTCCTTCATAAGGCATAACAGCACTGTTAAAAATACGTGCCACTCCTTTTAATGGATTTCTTCCGATGATCGGATTCTCACTGTATCTCCAGATTGGAGCATCGGTCAGGTTCGCCGGGCGCTCCTGCCATGGTACATTTGGTACTTCCGGGCTTAACATTTTATATTTGCTCATAATAATCCTCCTTGTTTTGCGAAGCAAAATCCGAACTCATGTGAGGAGAGGATTTAGCCTCATTGTTTTGTTTATTCACGATTTAATAATTCCAGATTTTTCTTGATCAGATCACATCTCTGTGCCACACACTCTACTGAGCGAAGCGGATCTGTTGGCGTATTGAACACATAATCGATCAGTTTATCTAAGGTTGTCGTTGCAACATGCATTCTTGTATCCGAAGATGCATAGTAAATAAACACTTCATTGTTCTCATTTACGATTGCTCCGTTGGTGAACACGACATTGCTGACATCCCCCACGCGTTCTTCTCCTCTTGGTCCGATCAGAAGTCCTGACGGCTCTGCGATCACCTTGGACGGATCTTTTAAATCCGTTGCGAAAGCATAGATCACATAGCGAAGTCCTGCTGCGGTATTACGCACACCATGCGCAATATGGATCCATCCACGGTCTGTCTTGATCGGTGTCGCTCCGGCTCCGTTTTTTGCTTCTGTGATGGTGTGATATTTGCGGAGACTTGTCATTTTCTCCTCGCCGATCACTGCATGCGTAATGTCATCACACAGACCGAATCCAATTCCACCGCCGCTTCCTGTCTCAATAAAATCGTCCATTGGTCTTGTATAGAATGCATACTTTCCATTGACAAATTCCGGATGCAGTACAACATTTCTCTGCTGGGGAGAATTCAAAGTAACAAGATTATCTAATCTCTCCCAGTGTTTTAAATCTTTTGTACGTACGATTCCTGCTGCAGCGACTGCTGCTGACAGGTCATTGACGGAAGTATCCTTGCTCTCTGAGCAGAACACGCCATAAATATAACCATCCTCATGTTTTGTCAGACGCATGTCATAAACATTTGTCTCTTCCGGGCAGGTGTCTTCGAGTAAAATCGGGTAATCCCAGAAACGGAATCCATCCACTCCGTTGTCACTCTCTGCCACACCGAAAAATGATTTTCTGTCGTTTCCTTCAATTCTTGCAACCAGATAATATTTTCCGTTCAACTCGATTGCACCGGAGTTCATCACTGCGTTGATGCCAAGACGCTCCATAAAATATGGATTTGTCTCTTCGTTCAGGTCATATCTCCAGGTAAGCGGAATATGCTCTCTTGTCAATACCGGATATTCATAACGGTCATAGACACCGTTATAAAAATCAGATTTTTTATTTTTCCGGCTTAAGAGTTTTTCCTGATCTTTTAATAACTCATAATATTTTTTGTGAACCATTTTTTATATCCTCATTTAATTTTCTATTTTTCTGCACGTTTTATCAGTTCCATACACATGCGTCCATTGTGATACGGGCATTTCCACGGTTCTACGACCGGTCTTCCCTCGATTGGAGAACCATCTTTCTTTACTTCCCAGAACCACTCGGAGCCGATCCGCTTATCGATCACATACTCTTTGATAAACTCCCATTCACTGACCGCTGCCTCCAGATACTCTGTTCTCTCCGGTTCTTTTTCATAACCATTTAAAAAGCCAATCACTGTCTCCGCCTGTACCCACCAGACACGGTTTTCATTGACGACACCGCGGTCACATTCATTTGCCAGGGAATGTCCGTCAAATGCCACATGGAAAATCTGATTTGTCAGATCTTTTGTGATCGGTGTCATTTTCCTGCGGTAATCATCCCTTCCAAGCACTTCCACTCCACGATCCATCAGCCATGCTGTTTCGATGTCATGTCCATAGGAATGAAGGTCTAAAATACTGTGATACTCCCGGTCAAAAAAGACTTCCTGTCTGTGAAGTTTTTGATTATACACTTTTTCTGCAAAGGTATCCATGATCCACATCAGGCGTTTTTCCACTTTGCTTCTGGCACTTACTGCCCATGTGTCGTCCAATGTTTTTGCCACACGGACAAACTCTGTGTATGCCTCAAATACATGAAGCAGCGTGTTCATCGTCTTGTCGGCAAGCACACCGTTCTCAGACAGTTTTTCATTGGATTCCGGCTTAAAGTCAATGGTAAATGCTTCTAAATATCCGATCTCATCGGTGCATTTTTCTTCGATCAGTTCAAAGAGCTGATATGCTGTTTCCAAAGCTTCCCTATCGCCGGATGCCTCAAAATAAGACGACAGTGCATAGATGCAAAATGCCTGATTATAAGTATGTTTTGTAGTATCTTCCGGAGTTCCGTCATAGTTTAACGACCAGAAAATGCCGCCGTTCTTTTTGTCAATACATTTTTCTTTCAGAAATTCATATCCGTGTTCTGCCTCGGAAAGCAGACTTTCATCTGCCTTCCCGGCATTTTTTAACACGGTATATGCATTGGAGAAGAACCATGTGATCCTGCTGTTTAAGATACAGCCCTTTACTGCTTTTTTATCTAATTCGAGGTCATAGGAAAGCCATCCATAATAGCCGCCATACTGATCATCTCTTAATTTCTTCCAAAACGGGATAATTGTCTGTTCCAAATGTTCTCTGGCTTCTTTCGCCAGACGCTGTTTTTCGTTCATCATAAGCCTCCCTCCTGAAACATCCAGTAAAATTATGTCCTGATTTAACCTTTTACAGCTCCAGCAGTAATACCACTGTAAATCTGTTTCTGACATACGACAAAGACGATCAATGCCGGAAGCAGTGAGATGATAACACCTGCACAGATAAGGTTATACTGGCTTCCAAGTGGTCCGGTAAAGGTATACAGGGAAATCGCCATTGTCTTTAATTCCTGTTTGTTCAAATAAAGGTTTGCTGCATAGTATTCATTGTACACGCCGACACCTTTTAAGATACATGCGGTTACGATCGCCGGTTTTAGCAGAGGGAGCATGATCTTCCAATAAATCTTGAAATAAGAAGCTCCATCAATGATCGCAGATTCATCTAATGATACCGGAATGTTTTCCATGTACTGGATAAAAATGTAAATGGAGATAACATCAGTTCCCATCATCATGATGATGTATCCATATAAATGATTGATAAAACCGAGTTCATACATAATCTGATATACGGTTACCTGCATCGCAACACCCGGTAATAAGGATGCGAATAAGAACAGATTTCGGATCAGTCCGTTTCCCGGAAATTTGAAACGGTTTAATACATAGGCAAGCTGTGTACCGATAATAACAGATCCTGCAAGTACGCAGAGCATAACGATCACGGAGTTAAGAAATGCCCTGCCCATGTTGGCACGCTGGAATGCCTCCACAAAGTTAGAAAAGTTCAGCCAGCTCTCCGGCAGTGTCATAACATTTGTTGACTGATATTCCTGTTTTGTCTTGAATGCTGTGATCACACAGGAGATGATCGGTACAACGGATACCAGTGAGAAAAATACAAGGGATACATATTTTACAACAATCCATATCATCTGTGTGACAGAGTAATGTTTTCTATTCTTTTTCATTTATGCTGCCCCCTTTTTTGCTGCTTTTTTCTGTTTGATATATTCTTTTCTACGCTTACGCTCCTCTTTGGTCATAACCTCGTCGGTCTGATCCGCATTCCGGTAAATGTATTTGAAGAATAATTTCTGTAAGATCGTACATGCAAAAATAATGAGTAACAATACGACTGCCATTGCAGATGCAAGACCTACCTTCTGGTTGGTGTGTGCGATCCTGTTCATGTTGATGAAGTAAGTTGCTGTTCCGTTTGCACCGTCTGTGATAACGTATGGCTGTTCGAATGCACTGAGTGCACCGGTGATGGATAAAATAACGTTTAACGTTACAATTGTTTTAATGCTTGGCAGTATTATATGTAAAAACTGCTGAAATTTATTTGCACCGTCTAATTCGGCTGCTTCATACATCTCTGCGTCTACAGACATAATAGCTCCAATGAAAAGAACCATATTATTACCAAAATATCTCCAGACAGATGTTGCAACCAAAGACCAGTTGTTGATCTTCTGGTCTTTTAACCAGTACGGAAGACTTTCCAGGTCAAATCCACACCATCCTAAAATCGTATCGAATACGAATCCTCTGGTATAGAAGTATTTAAAAATAAAACCAATGGCAATACCACTGATCAGATATGGGAAAAACATTAATCCCTTGAAGAAGTTACCGCCTTTTGTCTTGAAACTCAAAATTGTTGCCAGATATAAGGCAAGTGCAAGCTGGACAATGGAACCAGCCATATAATATAGGCTTAATGTTAATGATGCAAAAATATCTTTGTTCCGGAATACTTCTGCATAATTTTTTAATCCAACAAAAACTCTTTTGTCTACCGGAGTCGTGTATTTCATCTTATAAAAACTGAATTTCACCATCTCTCCGAATGGCAGATATGTAAAAATAAACAACAAAGCAAGTGGAATAATCATAAACGCCAGTATAATCAGTGTTTGCTGTCCCTTTCTGCTTTTGAACCATTTCAGCGCTGTCATATCAATCTCCATCCTTTTCTTTCTAACTGTGCAGCTTTCACTGCTCCCCAACCTATTTCTATTTTTGTCTGCACCAAAAGCAAACCCTATTAAGAAAAAAGCTGCCGCACTAAAAGACTTCTTATTTTAGCGCGGCAGTCTCTTAAAAATTCATAGCCACCTTTTTATCAGTGATTATTCTTCTGTAATCTCAACACCGTTGTCTTCCTGTGCCTGTGTCCATGCTGCGTTCCATTCTGCCATGATGTCATCAAAGGACTCATCTCCATTTGCTGCATGCTCGATGATCTTCTGGACTTTATCTTTACCACCAGCATTGATCATTAAGTCAGAATCAGCATTTAATGCATTTAACAGATCTTCTTCACCTGCTGCTGCAGACTCATCTGAAACAAAGATCACATCTCCGAATGCTTCATATGCATCCGGATAATCATTGTCAGCTAACTCAATCGGAATACCGCCTTCATTGTAAGCAAATCCGGATTCCTCTGTCAGCCATTTTACGAATACCATAGCTGCTGCCTGATTTTCTTCGGAAGAATTTACGTTGATACCATAGCTGTAGTCAGCGCCTGAAGATGCATACTGCTGTCCGCCTATTGTGATCGGGAATGGCATATAACCAACATCTTCACCGTGTTCATCAGCTGCTACCATCTGTGAGTAAGCCCATGAACCAAGTACCATTGTTGCGATCTCACCACGGTTGATCATACCCTTGGAATCTTCCCATGCTGTTGTAGAGTAATCATCCTCTGTCAGACCATCTGCAACTGCATCATAGAGAACTTTGTATAATGCATATGGATGTGTTCCATCGCCATAATCTTTGAACGGATCTTTTGTATGAAGAAGTTTCTGATTCATGTATGTAGCATCACCTGTTGTTGTTCCGGCGATCTGTCCATCCCACTGCTCCATTGGCCATCCATCTGCATAGTTTGTATAAAGTGGGATAATGGAAGAATCATATGCTTTGATTGCTTTTAAAGCATCGATAAATTCATCCGGAGTTTTTGGGATCTCAGTCACGCCTGCTTCCTCAAACACTCTCTTATTGTAAACAATGCCCTGTGCATTTCCGGTAGAAGGTACGCCGTAAACCAATCCGTCATAATCCCATGTATTTGCAAAACGGATCTGTTTTGACATTTCATCTAATGTTCCATATGGAAGGAAGTATGTGCTTAAATCAACTTTGTCTACTGCCGGGATCATCATGATATCGCCCCAGTCGCCACTCTGTAAACGAAGAATGGAATCATCAGAGTAGTTTGTATCCGTCTCAATTTCTACCGTGATGTTTGGATACATTTTATTAAAATCTGCAATGTATGCATCCCAGTTCTTTCCAGGGTAGCTGGCTTCTGCCATATCTGTTCTCTGGTTAAACACATGAATGGTTGTTGTAATATCTGTGTAGCTTTCCCCTAACACAATACCTGCATAAGAAAGTTCTCCATCTGCAGATGCATCTGATCCTGTGTTGGATGCAGATCCTGTCTCTGTGGAAGGTGCTGCATTACTGTCTGTACTGCTTGTACCCTCGTTACTGCCGCATGCTGCCATGCTAAGCGTCATCGCTGCTGCTAATGAAACGGCTAAAACTTTTTTCAATTTCATAGTTTGTTTTCCTCCTTTAGCTATCTTTAACTTGTTTTTTAGCTTGATTTAAGCATATATCATTTTATTAATTAAGTCAATTGTTTTCTGTCCTTCTTTGTGCTTTTCTACTTTATATACAAGATTAAATTATCTTTTTTGTATATTAT
>DXQT01000006.1:0-48641 GCA_019411365.1 Roseburia sp. | reverse complement strand
AATTTTTTTAAATTAATTTTTTAGCTTATTTTATTGCTTAATTTTCTTTTATATTTTAGTTTAAAAATTAATTTAATCACATGAATATGTAATTTTCCTTGCAGAGCATTTTTATGTAATAGAAACAAAGTTCCTATTACATAAAAAAGAAAGCTGCAAAAGTGATCTACTTTTACAGCTTTCCATACTAACTGATATCCGTAACACTCTCCCGAATCACCAGATGTCCTTCCACAATGCTTATACCCTGCCTGTAATTTTCACCATTCAGTTTTTTGAGCATAATATGAATCGCACGCCGTGCCATCTCCTTAATATCTACTTCATAGGTTGTAAGCGGCACGTCACAAAGTCCTGGATACAGATAATTATCATAGCCGACCACTGAAATGTCTTCCGGCACACGATATCCGTTCTGACGCAGTTTTGGAATAAAATAGCTTGCCGTCACATCTGAATTACAGACAAACGCTGTCGGCATATCCTCCGGAAGTTTCATGTAGAGATCTGCATCAATAACCCCCGTCTCCTTGTCACGGTCTTCTAGCAGCCACTCATCCTTTATTCTTTCCCCATGCTCCATCATGGATTTCATATATCCCAAATAACGGTCTGTAATAGATCCGGTGGAAAGGATCGTTCCAATATATCCGATCTTACGATGTCCCATATCGAATAGATAATTGGTCAGCCGGTAGGCTCCATAATAGCTGTCTGAGATCACTGCATCTGTCTTCCGGTCCTCCGTGCAGAAATCCAGATACAAGATTGGAACATTTGCTTTCCGGTTTAATACTTTTAAATACTCATCCTGCATCCTTCCGATAATGATCAGGCTGTCTGCCTTCTGCTCCTGGATCAGGATTGGGACTGTCCCATTCTTTTCTTCCTTCTCGCCGACCGCTTCCATCAGCGTAAAACAACCCTTGGATACAGCTTTTGTTGCCACCTGCTGATACATCTGCCAGTAAAAAGATTCATACAAGCCCATATATCTGGTGGCGATCAGCACTCCGATATTATAACTATTCCCTGTATTCTGGCTCTTTCTTGCAGACGGCTGCTGATAACCCAGCTCCTCCGCAAGACTTTTTATCTTTTCCCGCATTTCCTCACTGACACCCTTTTGTCCGGAGAGCGCCTTGGAAACTGTGACGGTGCTGACTGACAACCGCTCTGCGATGTCGGCCAGTTTCACTGCCTTCGCCATGTCCTCACCTCTTATTTTTTATTATTATTTCAAATAATACCAAATTTTATATTTACTCCGCCGCCTTCACATGGATCAACACAGACTGGAAATCGCCCCACATATTCGGGATATTGATTCCGGCATGCATCAGTGTATCTCCATGATAAACACCTTTGTCCCCTTCAATCTGGTAGTTTCTATCCGGCTGCAGTCCCTTCAGGCAGATTCTGCGGCTGTGATAATTCGGGCGGTTTAACACCTGTACAAATGTGACAAGTGCCTCTTTCTTATCTTTGGATACAACCTCATAACAGTCGTATTCATGATTCTTTGCATAGGAAGCAATGCGATAATAGTCACCCTCACGCACAAGATCATTGTATTTGTGATACATGGCCGTCTGCTCCGGAATGAGTTTTCTGTCCTCCTCCGGGATTTTGGTGATATCAAGTTCATAGCCAAATGTTCCCGCCAGCGCCACATTTCCTCTTGTTGCAAACGGAGTAACCCGTCCCACCGTATGATTCGGACAGTCCGATACGTGTGCGCCCATAGTGGACAGTGGATAGATTAGCGCCGTACCCTCCTGTATCTTCAACCGTTCGATTGCATCGGTATCATCTGAGCACCAGATCTGCGGGCTGTAATATAACATTCCGGGATCAAAACGGGCACCGCCGCCGGAACAGTTTTCCAACAAAAGATCCGGAAACTCTGTCATGAGACGTTCCTGCAGTTCATAGACCCCCAGCACATAACGGTGCATGAGTTCTCCCTGATGTTGTTCATCTAAAAAGCTGCTTCCAAGATCCGTGAGCTGACGGTTCATATCCCATTTTACATAGGCGATATTGGCGCTCCGCAAAACAGATGCCACCGCTTCGTACACATAATCCCTGACTTCTTTTCTGGACAGATCCAGCACAAACTGATTTCTCGAACGGCATGGTGTCCTGTCCGGAAGTGCTATTGCCCAGTCCGGGTGTTCCTCATACAGTTTTGAATCCGGTGAGATCATCTCCGGTTCAAACCAGATACCAAACTGCAGACCGATCACATTCACTTCATCGACAAGATGTTTCAGTCCGCCGTTGATTTTTTCTTCATTGACCTGCCAGTCTCCGAGGCTTGTATTATCATCATTGCGGTGACCGAACCATCCGTCATCCATAACCAGCATCTCAATGCCGCATTTTTTCGCTTCTTTTGCGATGGCAATGAGTTTTTCCGTATTAAAATCAAAATAGGTTGCTTCCCAGTTGTTGATCAGAATCGGACGTTTCTTATTTTTATAAGGACTGCGTATCATATGACTGCGGTAAAAATCATGCAGATTTCTCGTCATGCCGCCAAGTCCGTTCCCAGAAAATACAAGTACTGTCTCCGGGGCATAAAATGTTTCATTTTGCTTTAATTCCCAGCAGAAATCCTGCGGATGGATCCCCATCATCACACGCAGGGTGTCAAACTGATTTTTCTCCACCTGTGCCAGAAAGTTGCCAGAATACACAAAATGTACTCCATACACTTTTCCCTGATCTTCTGTGGCATCTTTTGAAACAAGCGCCACAAATGGGTGCTCCTGATGGGAGGATTCCCCACGAACAGAACTCACGGACTGTTTTCCGTATCCGACCGGGCGCTGTTCGATCTGTCTCTCTCTCGCCCAGGAGCCATGCAGCGTCAGCATCTCATAATCTTCTGCATCCATATCAAAGGAAGCCGACATGACTTTTGTGAGTGCGATCGTCTCTGCCTCATGGTTTGTCACACGCACACTTCTGGTGATCACGTCGCTCCCTGCAAAAACAGTGTATACAAGCACTGCTTCCAGACCAAGCACCGGATCTTCGGTCACGATCTCTAACGTCTGACATTCCGTCTCTTTTGCAAAGGAAGCCGGCAGTCCCGGGATTTTCTTTTTTCCGTCAAAAATCTGATGGGACCTGTAAAAAAACTGCACAGCGGAATGACCGTTTTTATCCAGCACCGCAATGACACTTTCCCGGTAATCGCCCACTCCGTTTCCCGGATACTCCATCGGAAATGTATCTAAAAAAGAGCTTCTGTCGCGGTTATTCTTTGACGGCACCATTGGATTTTCATCTGTGCGCAGAAGATATGCCACATCCGTGTCGCTGATCTTTGCGCCATAGTAAACATGTCCTAAAAATCCCTCGTTATCCACTACTGCCATCACATAGCTTGTATGCTCTGTATCTAACTTAAATACTCTGTTTTTTTCATCAAATTGAATGTTCATTTTTCTATTCTTCCACAAGATCCTTTTTTAATGCTTCCAGTTTTTTCTCTGCATCCTGCAAAGAAGTGCCTTTGACACCATAGTAGAATTTGATCTTAGGCTCTGTTCCGGACGGGCGCACACAGCACCATGCATTGTCAGAAAGTTCATAATATAAAACATTGGAAGCCGGAAGTCCTGTTTTTGTCACTTCCCCGGTCTTTAAATCTTTTCTTGTATCCTCTTTGTAATCGCGGACTGCAAGCACTTCAAATCCACCGAGTGTTTTCTTTGGATTGCTCCGCATATCACTCATCATCTGCTGGATCTGGGCGGCTCCGTCGATTCCTTTTAAGGTCATCGTGGAAAGTCCCTCTCTGTAGTAACCGTATTTCTCATACAGGTCGATCATGGCATCCCACAATGTTTTTCCATGTTTTTTGCACCAGGAAGCCACCTCGCACAACATCATGACTGCCACACAGGCATCTTTATCCCTTGCATATGTTCCGGCTAAGCATCCATAACTTTCCTCCAGACCGAATACATAGTTGTGTGAATGATTCTGTTCAAACCATTTGATCTGCTCTCCGATATACTTAAATCCGGTCAGTACCTCGATCAGTGCCACGCCGTAGGAAGCTGCCATTGCTTTTGCCATGTCCGTTGTAACGATAGTCTCTACAAGTGCAGGATTCTCCGGCATCGTTCCAGTTGCCGTTTTCTCTCTTAAAATATATTCTGCGATTAGCATTCCGGACATATTTCCGGTGAAAGTCACATACTCTTCGGTCTTTGTGTCTTTGCAGTATACGCCAAGACGGTCTGCATCCGGATCTGTCGCAAGCACGATGTCTGCATCCACTTCTTTTGCAAGTTTTAAGGCAAGTTCAAATGCCTTTGGAGATTCCGGGTTTGGATATGCTACAGTCGGGAAGTTTCCGTCCGGAAGTTCCTGCTCTTTTACAACATAGACATTTTCAAATCCAAGTTCTTTTAACACACGGCGCACCGGGAGATTTCCGGTTCCATGTAGCGGTGTGTATACAATCTTGATGTCCTTTGCCATCTCTTTGATGATCTCCGGATGGATGGACTGTTTTTTCAGTTCTTCCATGTAACGGTCATCGATTTCTTTTCCGATTGTCACAAAAAGTCCGGCTTTCACGGCATCCTCTTTTGCCATAGTCTTAACCTGTGTAAAAGAAGTTACTTTTGCAACTTCTGCAAGGATATTTTTATCATGAGGCGGTGTGATCTGTGCACCATCCTCCCAGTAAACTTTGTATCCATTATATTCTCTTGGGTTATGGCTTGCTGTGATCACAATTCCAGAAACACAGCCAAGTTCACGGACTGCAAATGAAAGCTCCGGTGTCGGGCGAAGGCTGTCAAACACATAAGCCCTGATTCCGTTTGCATTCAGGCAGAGTGCTGCCTCCTCGGCAAATTCCGGTGACATGATTCTGGAATCGTGTGCGATGGCAACTCCTTTTTCCTGTCCGTTCTGGGAAATGATATAGTTTGCAAGTCCCTGTGTCGCCTGTCTTACAGTGTAGCTGTTCATACGGTTCGTTCCTGCTCCGATTACACCTCGAAGTCCTCCGGTTCCAAACTCAAGCTGACGGTAGAAGCGATCCTCGATCTCTGCCTCATTATCCTTGATTGCTTCTAATTCTGCTCTTGTTTCTTCTGAAAAATATGGGTTTGTACACCATTCTCTGTAGGTTTCCATGTAACTCATCGCAATTCTCCTATCTTCTTCCTGCTATTTTTGAAAGATTTTTCCGTTCTCTCAAAAGGTTATTAGAATTATAACCTTTTTTTAAGTAAATGTAAACTTATTTTAGCTTATTTGTTTTATTTTTAGTTTATAATAATTTATCATCTTATTACCTGCTCTTTGTAAGCTGTGAAAAATGTTCTTTGACCACCTGTTCCGCCGGCTTTTGATATATCTCGTAATCCCCCATCAATAGCGCCTGTTCTCTGGTCGGAAGCTTTGGATTCCATGACCAGAATGCCATTCCTTTAAGCCAGTCGCGCTTCTCACAAGCCTCAAACATTGCTTCATACCAGTCACGCTGTCCCTGAAGATCTACATCACCGCGCACTTCCCAGTTATTTGGCACCAGATTGGAATCTTTCACTGACATACATCCAGCCTCCGCAAAAAAGAACGGCTTCTGATATTTTTTCACAACACGCTCAATCCGGTCTAACTGATTTTCCCAGTCATGTATCGGATAATAGCCACTCGATGAAATGACATCCACCGCATCCCACCACGTCACATGTTCTTCCTGATATTTATCTGTATTGTAAGACACAAGACCATGATAGACCTCTTTTATATCCGAGATCAGCTTACGCCACTCTTTTTCCCGGTGTTCCGTCATGACCATCTCACATCCTGCAATAAATATTTCGCATCCTGTTTTCTCTGCTATTTTTGCATAGTGCAGCTGAAACGCAGTGTAAGATGGAAACCAGTTGCTCCACTTTGCCTCGCACACCACATCATAGTCAAAGAAACTGATAAATGCCCTCCATGTTCCATCTGCGCAGTTTGCAGTCGGTTTCAATGCCACACGGAGTCCCAGTTCTTTTGCATAAGCGATCATCTCCACAAGTTCCTCATCTGTCATTGTCGCCTCTGATGTATAGCAGATCTCTTCTGAATGGGCATTTTTCTGCACTCCATTTGGTGCAAATATTACAAAGTCTGCTCCGGTCCTCTCCTGCATCTGTTTTAAGCTTTCTTTTGCCGATGCACTGTTTAAAACGCCTGCGCCGCAAAAAGGCGCAAAGGTAAATCCACAAATATATTCCATTGTATTTTCTCCTCACGATACTATTAAAATCACTTCACACCATTCGTCATCATAACGGCAGAGAGACCATTCAGATTTGAATAGACAAAACACAGCACGATCATTCCGATGATCGATACCGCCATACCGATTCCGGATAAAATCATACCCGCCAGTGCCATTCCGTTTTTCTCCGGCTGCACCTTTCTCGAAAGCCTGCCACCGATCAGTCCAGCGATTCCAATGCCAAGACCATATCCCATAAAGCCAGTCAAAATGGATATCATTCCGAGCGCAAGCGACAGAGCAGCATTTCGGTCTGCCTCCTCGAATGTTTCAAACACCACGATATGATTTGCCTCCTGCTCCATCTCCAGAAGTTTTTTCGGGCGAAGCAGCACAATACACGGAATCAGCAAAACAGGAACGGCGATCAAATTAGCGGCAGACATCTGGTTGATCTGTTCCACAGTTGTTCCAACTCCAAAAATTCCGCTGCCCATCAGACTTGCAAAATCGACCAGTGCATGAAAAGTCATTACAAGCCAGATATTTCCTGACCGGGCATAAACTGCGCCAAAGATCACACCCAGAAAGGCAGCGTTGATTGCCTGGATCATCGCACTCGTCACAGTCACTCCCTGTGAAATATTTGTCAAATGTACCGCCCCAAACAATACCCCACTGAGAATGACTGCCCAGAGAATTCCTCTTTTTGTTTTGGAAAAACGTTCCAGAAACAGATTCAAGATCACACCGCGGAAAACAAGTTCTTCCGTCCATCCGATCAGAAACATGGTTGCCGCAAAGAACAGGATTTCCAATGCAGATACAACTTTTGTATCCGGTGTCATCATCTGCACATAAAGCTGTGCCGCCAGTTCCAGACAACAGTATCCTGTCAGGAATCCACCAATATAAAGTCCATTGATAAATCCTTTTCCCTTTTCTTTCAATATTCCAACATAACCAAACAGACATAAAAACAGGAATGCAACCACCCCTGCCGCGAACTCTGCGATCATGCTGTTTCCATAACCCGGAAGTGAAACTGTATTGGCAAGGAAAAACGCTGCTACATCCATACTTCCAAGAAAAATCGCTACAATCAGTATCGCAACGAGTATCGTAACCACCTTCGGCATTCTCATAAGTTTCTTTTTCATGTTCTTCTCCCCTTTAATTGATTTTTCCATCGGCGTCAATCGTAATACCATTTGAAATCTGTGTCATATACTGATACAGTGCTGATGCACTGTTTATATCCATCAGTCTTGTTGTGCCCCCTGCCGCATAAACCGGAAGTAATTCATAGGATGCGGTTCCATCGGATGAGACCTGTACTTTCACTGCAACCGTCTTATCAATGCTCTGTCCAAATACAAAGTTTCCAAGACTGTAAAAGACCGGTTTTCCACTGATATATGAGATTCCCTGTAAACAGTGTGTATGTGCTCCAAGAATCAGATCTGCCCCTGCAGTAAAACAATCCGTGGCAATCTTTGTCTGATAGTCCTGCGGATACGCATCATATTCCACGCCCCAGTGGATATAGACCGACAGGAAATCACATTCACTCCGCGCTTCTTTGATCAACTGCACCAATTTTGTATCATCATAGGCGGTCAGCATTCCCGGTGTCCGCTCTTCCACTTTCCAGTTTGACTCCGGCACCACGCGGGATGCCGCAAGAAATCCAAATTTTTTTCCATTTTTCTCGATTACCTGCAATTCATACGCCCGCTCTTTGGTCTCCCCGGCTCCTGCATACAAAATACCGGCTCCGTCCAGTGTCGTAAATGTATCGGACAACGCATCTCTTCCATAATCTAAGGTGTGATTGTTGGCGAGTGATACAATATCCACGCCCATCTCATTTAAAGCCTTCACATATTTCGGATCACAGCAAAACGTAAACTGTTTGTCCTCCATCGGCTCTCCACGGTTACTGAACGGGAACTCATTATTCACCATGAAAATATCTGCATCCTGCAGCTCCTGCAGCAGCTGCGGCTCGATCACTTTTTCAATGCCGCCCGCATCATAGTTGCTTTTAAAGGCGTTTGCAAACAGTACATCCCCTGCAAAAATCAGTGTCGTGCTGCCGTCTCCTTCGGTATTCCCTGCTTCTGTCTGCTTGTCCTTTTCTCCATCTGCTATGTTTGTTACTTCCTCTTCTGTGTCGTTTTGGATTTCATCCTGCCCGTCTGCCTCATCCGTTTTTTCTGCTTCCGGTATCTGGATCGGTTCCTCCGTGCTGCTGATAACCGTCTCGGACATCGCATCATTCACCGGCTCACTGTGCTGTTTTCCCCACGAAAAAATAATCAGTGTCACCATCGCAAGCAATATCACAAGCGACAGTGCATATAAAACAATCCGTGTTCTTTTTCCCATTCCCTTGCTCCTGTTCTTCCTATTAAAATATACGAATTCTTGTATGTTTTTTCTTTCGTGTTCATCATATCATATTGTGATTAAAAAGACAAAGATTGGGAATTTTTTACCTGAAATGGAGGGGATACTAATGATAACAACGAGTGAGCTTTTGCAGTTAATGAGTTTGTTAATTAGTGTTGCCGGATTATTTTACCTCATTGGAAAAGATAATCATAGCAAAAAGAAATAACCGCCCTCTGCCCAAAGATTGCGGTTATTTCAAATAACTAATATTAAATCGGGCTAACCGTCTATCGGCAGCACCTTTTTATGTTTACATTATATCATGAAGCAAAGCTTCATGATCGTTATCTACACTCGCTTCGCTCAGCAGTCTTTATTATATCATAAAGACAAAAAATGTAAACCATCTATTTTTTATCTCCTTTACTGCTGTGTCAAAACAGAAATATCTCCTACTCCTGCAGTCAGTTCCACTTCTGCTCCGCCGTTGCTGCCGGTCTCATACTCCGCATCAAAAGCCCCTTTCGATTGCCCGTTCAACCTGATTTCTCCAAGTCCGGCAGACAGATCAAATGCATAGCTTTTCTCTGTTCCGGTAAGAGAGACATTGACATCGCCGGTTCCTGCCTCCACTTCCAGTTTGTTTGAAACGCTTCCGCTGAACACGGCATCTCCAACTCCTGCTTCGATAGACACTTTCGGGAACTGTCCATTCAGAATCGACACATCTCCTGTGCCAACTTCAAACACGGCTTTCTCGCTGGCTGAGATCTGATTCACAGAGAGTTCTCCCACTCCAACAGACACATTTACTTTTCTTGCCGTAAACGCTTCGCTTTCCATGGAAATATCCCCGGCTCCCACTACAATGTCCAGTGTCAGATTTTCGCACTGTCTTGGCAGAACTACCGTAAAGGTCGGTCCTTTCTCAAAATGGTGGTGTCCGCTGTGATAGGATACCTTCAGAGCGGAATCCTTCTGTTTTGTAGAAAGATAATCCTGATACCCATTTTCCATTTTAATACTGATCTCATCCGCAGAATCCGACACTTCAAAAATAAGTTCATTTACCACATCCAGTTCCAGTTTCAGGGAAGCAGCTTCTGATGCCGGATAAGGTATAATGCAGCTTTCCGTTCCTGCCGGTTCACTCTTCAAATCCGTAAGATTCAGGATCCATGAACCAAAACTCTCCACCGCCCTATTATCATCCATGAGCTCGTCATCCTCATCATCCCAGTCGTCATTATCCCAGTCGTCGTCCCAATCTTCGTCGTCCCAATCATCATCGTCATCATAATCATCATCCCAAAAATGATCCAAGATGCCATGTCCCTGATCATAAGCATAATAAACTCCATTGCCAATATGCCAGTTGCCAAAATCAAGTTCACCGGCAAGTGCTTTCCGGTGGATGGTTGACCATCCGGCCCCCATCACTGCGGCGATACCGCTGAAAACAATTCCGAGTGCGGCTAAGCTTCCTGCAATGATCAATATAATCTTTGTAAATTTTTTCATTTCATCTCACACTCCTCTCTTTGTCTTGCCAAATGCCTTTTTGCAAAGCTCTGCAATGCCTTTCACTGCCCATGGGACAAACCAGCCAAAGCACCATACCACAAGCCACACTGCAAGTACTCCAAGCGCAAGAACCAAAAGTCCACCGCCTAACAGTCCAAGACCTACTGCCACGCCTTTTGTGAAAAGATATCCGACACCAATGCCTGCCAATACAAATCCAGTGATCACTAACGCCGCCATCACCGCCACAATGCTGACCGCCACTGCAAACACACACGCTAAAACTGCTACAAGAATCGCCACCAGAACCGCCGCAACCGTGATCCAGACCGGGCTTGTCAAAACTGCGAGGATCACCCATAAAACTGTTTTTTCTGTTTTATTCTTCTGATTTTCCTTTTTCAGATTCTCTATATCGATCTGGCCGGACGTATTCTGACTGCCATAAGTTCCACCGGTATAAGCAGTATTCTTCTGCTCATAATTACCTGACCCGTAAGTACTGCTTCCATATAAACTGTTCATATATGGATCATCCATTCGTGTTTTGGCATTTTGACCATCCCCAGATGTTCCTTCTGTATGAGTCTCATTTTTTTCGCTGCGCACATCTTCCTCAGGTGTTTCCGCATCAGCCGTTTCACTCACCCCAAGATCTTTCTTGATCACTTCCGCCACCTTCTCCGGCGACTCCAGTTCCTCTAAGATCGATGCCTCATTTCCAATTCCGGCATCCTCAAAATAACTTCTGTAAAAGGCAAGTGCATCCGCTCTCTCTTCCTCTGAAATATCCGAAAGCAGCTGCTCCAGACGTTTTAAAAATTCTTCTTTATTCATTCTTCTGACTCCTCTCCTGAAAATAGTTCTGATATTTTCGAAGAATACGATTCCCACTCGCTGCGGTATTCTGCCAGCTTTTCTTCGCCGGTCTCCGTAATCTGGTAATATCTCCGGTTTCTTCCTCCGCACTCCCTGTCATACACGATCAGGTATCCATCCTTTTGCAGTCTTCGCAAAACCGGATACAGTGTGGATTCTGAAACCTCAATCGCTTTCCGCACATCCTGCGTGATCTTATATCCGTAGGTTCCTTCTTCCTCCTTTGACACGACAGCAAGAACAATCGCATCCAAAAGGGCTGCGCCTGTATTAAATACCATGTACTCACTCCTTGTTATTTTATTTGTAATATTATTTCTTGTTTAATACTATACATCATATAGTATTGTTTTGTCAATATTATTATATTTTTAAAACTGGCATGGTCAATTTGTTTTAAACTGGATTTTTAATTCATGACAGTTTTTGTATATAGTAATCCCAACAACAATCCTGGGAATTGACACAAATACAAACCATAAAAAGGAGAATTTTATTTATGAAACCATCAACTACCTCTACAGCACAGACTGCTGATTCAAAATCTTTATCAAATATCCGTTTTATCACGATCACGGCTCTTTTTATTGCCCTGACCTACGTATTCACTGCATTTATTAATATAAGACTTCCAATCACTGCAAACGGCGGATTGATTCATCTCGGAAACGTACCTCTTTTTATCTGCGCCATTATTTTTGGTAAGAAAAGTGGTGCGATCGCCGGCGGAGTCGGCATGGGACTCTTCGATCTGCTCTCCGGCTGGACTGCATGGGCTCCATTCACACTGATCATTGTCGGTCTGATGGGATATGCCGTAGGTGCCATCACAGAAAAACATCACGGCTTTGGCTGGAACACACTTGCGATCGCAGTTGCATGCGTGATCAAAGTCGCTGGTTACTACATTGCAGAGGGTATCATTTACGGAAACTGGATTGCACCGGTTACTTCCATTCCTGGAAACCTTGTCCAGATCGGTGTTGCTGCTGTCATCGTTCTTTTGATCGTCGGACAGCTTCAGAAAATCGTAAATAAAATGTTATAAGCTGTGTAACATCAATCTCATTTACAAAACAATCTATGATAAAGAAGGAAGTAATTATGTATAAAGTCATGACTCCTGGGCCAACCCAGGTAAAAGAAAATGTGCGTATGGCAAGAAGCCTAGTATGTACCAATCCTGATCTGGATGAAGATTTCGTAGAATTTTATAAAGATACCTGCGAACTGATCAGCTCCCTGCTCGGCACGAAAAACGAAACTCTCATTTTGGATGGAGAGGGAATTTTAGGTTTGGAAGCTGCCTGCGCCTCCCTCACTGAGCCGGGAGATAAGGTGCTCATCATTGAGAACGGCGTGTACGGCGAAGGCTTTGCGGACTTTGTATCCATGTACGGTGGTGTGCCGGAATTTTATCATGCCGACCGCCTGAATGCCATCGACCCGGATGCTCTTTCTTCTTATTTAAAGGAGCATCATGATTATAAATATGCGACCGTTGTTCACTGTGACACCCCAAGCGGCATGCTCAATCCGGTAGAGAAAATCTGTCCGCTTTTAAAAGAATACGGCATTCTGACCGTTGTAGATTCCGTTTCCGGAATGTTTGGAAATCACATGGATGTCGATAAGTTCCAGATCGATCTTCTGTGCGGCGGTTCCCAGAAAGCTGTTTCCGCACCTCCGGGACTTACTTTTGTCACAATAAGCGATGCTGTAAAAAATGCCATGCACGCACGCAAGACGCCGATCCGTTCCTTCTATGCAAGCCTTCTGGCTTTTGAGGAATATTATGAGAAAAAATGGTTTCCTTATACCATGCCGATCAGCGATATTTACGGCTTACGCGCTGCTTTTGACAATATCGCTTCCGATCCAGAGTTAGAAGAACGCACACACCGTATCGCCGAAGCAGCCAGACGCGCTTTGACAGAAGCCGGTTTAAAGCTTCACTTGGAAAGCGGTTTCTCCGATACCGTCACTGTGTTTGACATTCCGGCAGAGACCACTTGCGATGCAATTCTTTCCCGCATGAAAAAAGAGCACAATATCATGCTTGCCGGATCTTTTGATGATCTTTCCGGCAAAGTGATCCGCATTGGTCACATGGGAAATAACGCAAACTTTGAAGATATGGCCGCAACCATGTACGCTCTTTCCGAAACGCTTACTTTCCTCGGTGTGAACTTAAAAGGAGATCTTACGGGATTATTCTTAAAATATTATCATTAGTTCCGGAAACAGGAACTAAAAATCGCCCTGATATGATATGTACCCCTTTCACTGGATGTCCAGTAAAAGGGGTACATATCAGTTACTCTGTCAATGCATGCTTTATAATTCCGATCCCGATCGGATATGGTCCTGTGTGTACTCCAATGGTTGCACCGATCTGGTAAATACCGATCTCATCAATTCCAAGACGTTCTTTGATCAGATCCTTTAACATCTCTCGAAATTCCAGAGCTTCATTATGATCATATCCATAACCGATGCAGAAACTGTACTCTCCCGGTTTCGCATTGACTTCGTCTAAATATTCCCTTGTCATATCCACGACTTTTTTCATGGATTTGAGACGATTCCTTGTAATGCCGGAATTAAAGATCTCACCTTCTTTTAACGTGATCAGAGGTTTGATTTTTAATGCGCTGGCTGCAATCCCGGCTAATCTGCCAATCCTTCCGCCATGTTTTAAATAGTCAATACTTCCGATCGTGAAAAAAATTCTTCCTGTCTCACGGATTGGCAGTAACGCATCTACAATCTGCTGATACTCTAAACCCATATCGCGCAGTCTGCATGCCTCTAATACATATAAACCCTGCAGCACAGTATTGACCGTAGAGTCAATGACCGTGATCTGTGCATCCTGGTATTCCTCTAATATCATATCTTTTGCAGTTGTCGCAGACTGCAGGGAGCCACTGAATTTTTTTGTGATACAGATACAGATGACCGGCAGCTGCTCCTTCGCATATTTCTCAAACACCTCATAATAGTCATGCACGGATGGCATGGATGTCTTAGGAAAAACGGTCGGGTGATCCACCATTTCCTGATAAAATTCCCTGACACCGACTTCTACCATTTCCTTCTGATACGTTTCACTGTCAAAGGACACATAAAATGGAACAACCTCAATATCTTTTTCCTTCGTGAGTTCCTGTGAGAGATCCAGGGAACCATCACTGATGATCTGTACTTTTTTCTGCATCATAAATACCTCGTTTATTTACTACTGTCATCTGCAAAATAGCTTTATGACTTCTTATTCTTAAATATACGTTTTCCAACGTAGTTTTTAATACTACATTTCAAAACATTTTTATTATATCACAGGGTATTTAAGTTGTACATTACTTTTGCTATAATTTTCGAAAAATTTTATTATCTACAGCTTGTACTGATGGATTCAATTGCTACTGCTCCGCCGCGCACTACCTCAATAATCTTAAATTTCGATTTCAACAGTGCGATCAGCTCGTTATTTCTATGGGCAGTCAGTTTGCATTCCAGCAGGACACTGTCATTTCCGATATCTGCCACCTGCACGTTAAACACCTGTGCGATCTGGAATACTTCTTCTTTTTCCGCAGCATTCACACGGAGAACCTTTGCGAACAGAATCTCTTTCATATGAATCGGTACATCTGTCAGATCAATGACTTTGATCACTTCGACCATACGGTTCAGCTGCTTTTTGATCTGTTCAAATGTTATGTCATCACTGGTAACGCAGATGGTCATACGGGAAACCGTCTCGTCCTCTGTCGTGCCAACGGTCAGACTCTGCAAATTGTATGATTTCCCGGAAAAAAGACCGGAAACCTTTGCCAGAACACCAACCTGATTTTCTACATATAGTGCAATCCATCTGTCTTTCATGATATTTTCCTCTCTCACCATATCTGTATCCGCCTATTTCAAAATCATCTCGCTCATCGGATTTCCGCCCTTTACCATCGGAAGCACGATCTCATCCGAAGAGATCAGAAATTCAATGACTGTCGGTGCATCTTTGTAAGTTCTCGCTTTATCCAAAGCTGCCTGAATGTCTTCTTCCCGCTCTACACGGATGCCATGCGCACCATAGCTTTCTGCAAGTGCAACAAAATCCGGTGTATATGGAGGGCATGCTTCATTTGGTCCCTTGCAGTTTGCCGGACAGCTTCTTCTCTTTCTTAAGCATACTGCGGAATAGCGTTTGCCATAAAAAAGCTGCTGCATCTGGCGGACCATGCCAAGATACTGGTTATTGAGCAGGCAGATGATAACCGGTGTCCCCTGCACGATCGCTGTTGCCATCTCCTGAATGTTCATCTGGAAACCGCCATCACCGGTGACACAGACTACCTCCTTATCCCTGTTTCCAATCTTTGCACCGATCGCCGCAGGAAAACCGAATCCCATTGTTCCAAGCCCGCCGGAAGTGATCATCTGGCGTTTTTCGTCAATATCCAGATACTGCGTTGCCCACATCTGGTTCTGTCCTACATCCGTGACAAAAACCGCCTCGTCAAACGTATGGTTGATGTGTTCCATGATCATCTGTGGTGTCATGCCGCGGTCTCTGCGCATCTCAAGTGGATTCTTTTCATCCCATGCCTTAATTCTCTCCTGCCATGCAGCCGTATCCTTTGGTTCTGCCCATTCCAGCAATTTTTCCAGGGCAAGTTTTGCATCCGATACGATTGGAACGTCTACCACAACATTTCTGGAAATGGAAGCAGTGTCCACGTCAATATGTACAATTTTTGCTTTTGGTGCAAATTCATTCAGATCTCCGGTAATACGGTCGTTAAATCTTGTTCCGATGGAAAATAAAACATCACACTCGCTGACTGCTTTATTGCTTGCATATTTTCCATGCATCCCCGTATTTCCGATATAAAGCGGATGCGTTGTGGCAATCGCACCCTTTCCCATAATGGTCGTCACAACCGGAACGTTCATTTTCTCTGCAAATTCTTTCAACAACTCATTTGCTTTTGCAATATTGACACCGCCACCAGCCAGGATCAATGGTTTTTTTGCTGACTTTAACAGTTTGTATGCTTTTTTCAACTGCCCGATATGCACGCTCTCATTCGGTTTGTATCCACGGATCTGCACGCTGTCCGGATATTCCGCCGGTCCGCTCGCCGTCTGGATATCCTTTGGAAGATCAATTAAGACCGGTCCCGGTTTTCCTGTGCTTGCAATGTGAAAGGCCATCTTAATGATCTTTCCTAAATCCTTGCGGTCTCTGACCGTCACGCCATACTTTGTAATACTTCTTGTCATTCCGACAATGTCAACTTCCTGAAAAGCATCGTTTCCGATCAGATTCAACGGCACCTGACCTGTGAAACAGACAAGCGGAATATTATCGTAATGTGCATCTGCAAGTCCTGTCATAATATTCGTTGCCCCAGGCCCGCTGGTCACCAGACAGACACCTACTTTTCCGGTAGATTTTGCATATCCCTCTGCCTCATGTAAAAGTCCCTGCTCATGTCTTGGTAAGACAATTTCAATCTCATCCTGTTTATATAATTCATCAAAAAGATCCGTCACCGTTCCACCCGGATAACCGAAAATCGTATCGACACCCTCTTCCTGTAATGCCTTAACAAATAATTTTCTACCTGTAATATCCATCTTTCTGTCTTACCCTTTCCATTTATACTTCAAAATAATCTGTGCTTTCATAAAATGATACTTTCTGCTGAATATGTATCTTTTTTCCTCTGACTAACCGATATACCCTAATGTTTTGAGTAAAAAAATCCATCCGGTCAACGTAAACGCCGCCATCAATGTCGTTGTTACAATAACGCTCGCCGTCAGCACTTCATCATTGTTCATGCTCTTTGCCATAATATAACAGCTCGGCGTGGTCGGGGATGCCAGCATGATCAGAATTGCGATCATCTTTTCCCCTGAAAATCCCATCCAGGCAGCAACCGGCAGAAAAACAAGTGGCTGAAGCACCAGTTTGATCATGGACGCCGCCATGGTCGGTGCGATCTTCGCCAGCGCTTTTCTTCCCTCAAATCCTGCTCCGATGGTGATCAGTGCCAAAGGGGTTGCCATCTGCGCCACGTTGCTGACCGTCTTATTTACCAGCGTCGGGAACTGGATTCCAAGCAGTCCCACGATCAGTCCTGCCAGGATACTTAAAATGATCGGATTCTTACATATATTGATCCCCGCCTGCCGGATCTTTGCTTTCTTGTCGATTCCTGTGCTGTCATTTGCCTCAAATGTCAGCACGATCACAGAAAAAATATTATAGAGTGGCACTGCACTGACGATCATCAGCGGTCCCATTGCAGAGGAACCGTAGATATTCTGGATAAAAGCCAGCCCCATAACCGCCGCACTTCCGCGGAAAGATGACTGTACAAATGCCCCGCGGATCGTTTTGTCCCGCACCAGAAGCTTTGCTGTACCCCATACCACCCAGAAACAGATGGTACTCACGATCGCACAGAAAAGCACATATTTAATATCAAATACTGCTTTAATATCAACGCCTGCAATGTCCTTAAACAGCATAAACGGAAGCGTGACCTTGAAATTGAACTTATTTGCCACTGTGACAAAGTTATCATTCAGCATTCCGATCTGCTTTAAAATGTATCCGATCACCATGACCAGAAAAATAGGCATTGTCACGTTGATACTATAGATAAAATTTTCCATTTTTTTCTTTTTCCTATCAGGAAACTCCTCGTTCAAGTAAAGGTAAAACCCAGCAGTCTCTCTGTCTGGGTTTTAGCAATTATAAATCAATTTTCATCTTTTTGGTATGATATATTTTAACAACTTTATTGACATTATTTAATTTTCTCGTATTTGTAAAAATAATATTCCAGATCAAAATACGTCTGTTCCTCACTGTCCTGCGTGATTTTCCACTCCGGCATCTCATCGAGATTCGGGAAATAGGCATCTGCCTCAAATGCATAGTCGATCTTTGTGATATGCGCCACATCACAGTCATCGAGAAGCTGTTTATAAATGGTCTCTCCACCGATCACATAAATATCCTCACTTGGATATTTCTTTAACTCTTCCCGCAATTCTTCCATCGAATGAACGATAATGGCATCTCCCGCCTTAAAATTTTTATCATGCGTCAGCACGATGTTCACTCTTTTTTTGAGAGGCTGTCCGTTTGGAAAACTCTCCAACGTTTTTCTTCCCATGACGACCACTTTCCCGGTTGTCGTCTCACGGAAAAACTTCATGTCTGCCGGAATGCTCACCAGCAGTTTATTCTTACATCCGATTGCCCAGTTTTTATCTACAGCTGCGATTAAATTCATATTTCCTCCAACTTTTCACTCTGTATCACTTGTCAGTGCCGTGTTATTTTATCCTGTCTTTTATCCTCTCATAAAATATTCCAGTCAGGCTTATACTGCGATCGGAATATTTTTGATCTGCGGTCCCGTCACATAATCCTCAATGGTAATATCTTTTGTCGTAAACTGATAAAAATCTTTGATTTCCGGGTTTAATGTGAATTTTGGCGCCGGATGCTGCTCTCTCCCGATCAGTTCCTTAATGATCGGAATATGACGGTCATAAATGTGCGCATCCGCAATCACATGTACCAGCTCGCCGACCTGCATATCACACACCTGCGCAAGCATATGCATTAATACCGCATACTGACACACATTCCAGTTATTTGCCGCTAACACATCCTGGGAACGCTGATTCAGGATAGCATTCAAAGTCAGCTTTTTATCTCCCTCTTTGTGTGTCACGTTAAATGTCATACTGTAGGCACACGGATATAAATTCATTTCATGAAGATCCTGGTGCACATAAATATTCGTCATAATGCGGCGGCTGAATGGATTGTTTTTCAAATCATAAATCACGCGGTCCACCTGATCCATCATGCCTTCTTTATACTGATGTTTTACCCCTAACTGGTATCCGTATGCTTTTCCGATGGAACCATCTTCGTCTGCCCATTCATCCCATACGGTACTGTTCAAATCATGGATGTTATTTGATTTTCTCTGCCAGATCCAAAGCATCTCTTCCGTACATGTTTTGATGGCAGTTTTTCTCAATGTGATTGCCGGAAACTCTTTTGAGAGATCATAACGGTTGACCACACCGAATTTTTTGATCGTGTAGGCACTCGTTCCATCTTCCCAGTGTGGGCGGACTTTCTCGCCCTCCGTGCTTGTCCCGTTCTCTAAAATATCTTTACACATATTTACAAAAATTTTGTCCGCAAGACTCATCTTTTTCTATCCCCATCTTTCTATCATTTTGCACATTTGAAAATCTCATTCTTTCGTACCTTTGCAGTAAAATGCCCATGTACGATCCGAACAGTACTATTCTATCCAATTTTCGTATAAAGTGCAAGAAATAACATCCCGACTGTTATTCGAATATTTTATGACTGCGATATATTTTTGTCATAAAGTTCATTTCTGTTTCTACCAAATTTCATTGATTTTTCCAGTAAAATGCAGTATAGTGAAGAAAGTTTAAAAAGTTAGGAGATTGATTATGAGTCAGGCAAAAGTAGACCGTTATAAAGAAGAAAAAAAGAATCGTAAGAAAATTATGGCAAAGGAAAAGAGAATGCGTATCGCCGGTTATGTCGCTGGCTGTCTTGTCGCTGCCGGTATCATCGGCTGGGCCGGTTACTCCGGATACAGTGCTTATGAGGCAAACAAGCCTATGGAAACCATTTATGCAAACCTTGATTCCGTTACAGACTATATGAGTTCTTTAAATGCGGAATAAAAATTACTGGAACGAGATACGAGTGAACAGTAACGATTAAAATAAATCAATAAAACAGATTAAAAATGGACCATTGACTTTACCAGATCAAAGTGCTATTTTGTTATTCAAACAGAGAACAAAATGCAACGAACAGAACAAGGTTATCTGAGAAACCTGTATCACAGAGAGCTGCCGGCTGGTGTAAGGCAGTATACAGCTTCAGGAACTATCCTCTGCGAGCAGTGCACTGAATTTTCATAGTAAGTGTCACCGGTATTCTACCGTTATTTAGAAGCTTATTGTTGTAAGCATCTGCCCACAAAGATAAGACAGAGAGGTCGTATTTTACGGCAAACAAAGTGGTAACGCGGAAGCTTAAGCCTTCGTCTTTGAGATATGAATATATCCGGAGATGAAGGCTTTTTTTCATGCCAGCAGACTGTGCGCAGGACGTGAATCCCATTGTTTCCACTTTGCACAATGTATTTTGTTCCCAGAAAAAATACATTTTCAGAAAGGAGCCGCCTTAAGGCGGAAAAAAGTTATGAATGGTTTAGTTATTGTTTTAATCGGTATCGTTGCACTTGGTGCAGGCTACCTCTTCTACGGACGCTGGCTTGCAAAGAAATGGGGAATCGACCCAAATGCCAAAACCCCTGCTTACACACATGAGGATGGCGAAGATTATGTTCCCTCCTCCAAATTTACCGTATTCTCACATCAGTTTTCTTCTATCGCAGGTGCAGGTCCTGTCACAGGTCCGATCCTTGCATCTGTTTTTGGATGGGTTCCGGTATTGCTCTGGCTCATCATCGGCGGACTTTTCTTCGGTGCTGTACAGGACTTCGGTGCTTTATATGCATCCGTAAAAAATGAAGGTAAATCCATGGGTATGATCATTGAGAAGTACATCGGTAAAACAGGCCGGAAACTTTTCATGTTATTCTGCTGGTTATTTACTTTATTAGTAATCGCAGCATTTACAGATATGGTTGCCGGAACATTTGTCGGAACCGGAGTTGAAGGCATGCCAGATGCAACCTCTTACGCCAATTCTGCCGCCGCTTCGATTTCCATGTTATTTATCGTTGTCGCTGTTATCTTCGGTGTGATCCAGAAACACCTTGGAAGCAGGATGAACGAAGTGATAAAAGCAATCGTTGCAATTGTACTTTTAGTCGTTATGTTCATCATCGGTATGAAGTTCCCGATCTGCACGACCAAAACTGCATGGATCTACATCGTAATGGCTTACCTGTTCTTAGCATCTGTTATGCCAATGTGGCTTTTAATGCAGCCTAGAGATTACATGACAACATTCATGTTACTCGGTATGATCATTGGTGCGGTTGTCGGTGTCATTGTTGCACATCCTTCCATGCAGTTAAATGCATTCAGCGGATTCAATGTAGGTGGAAGCAGTTTATTCCCTACTTTATTCGTAACGATCGCCTGCGGTGCTGTTTCCGGTTTCCACAGTCTGGTATCTTCCGGAACATCCTCTAAGACGATCAGCAGCGAAAAAGATATGCCTATGGTCGGTTATGGTGCCATGGTCGTAGAATCCTTACTCGGTATCGTCTCCTTAGTTGTTGTCGGCGCAGTCGCCGTAAACGGAACAAAACCGGATGGAACTCCATTCTCCATCTTCTCCTCCGGTGTCGCAGGATTCCTTGAAAAACTTGGTGTCCCTGTTACCGTTGCAACTGTATTTATGACCATGTGTGTATCTGCACTTGCACTGACATCCCTTGACTCTGTTGCAAGGATCGGACGTATGTCTTTTCAGGAATTGTTCTACGGAGATTCCACCGATCCTGCAACTATGACACCGGTACAGCGTGTACTGACAAATAAATATTTTGCAACTGTGATCACACTGTTTTTCGGATATTTGCTGACACTCGGCGGATACAGCAACGTATGGCCGTTGTTTGGCTCTGCAAACCAGCTGCTTGCAGCACTTGTATTGATTGCCTTAGCTGTTTTCTTAAAAACAACCGGTCGTACCGGATGGACACTTTACATCCCAATGTTTGTTATGCTGGCAGTTACGTTCACTGCTCTGATTCAGAAAACAATTGCCCTTGTCAGCAACTTCATGAGCGGTAATGCAACACTTCTTGTAGACGGACTTCAATTTGTTGTTGCCGTACTTCTTATGGTACTCGGTGTTATGGTTGCATTCAGTTGTCTGAAAAAGCTCTTCGGCAGGAAAGCTGCGGCTTAACCGGAGTTTAATTGACGTAGTGTCGCAGATTCTGTGGTGCTTTCTTAGGGTGTGAAGGGCAGATATAAGCGTCCTCTCACAAGTCGTGATTTTATAGGTTTATGAAAAGAAAAACGGTACAGACGAAATATGATGTTCCTGTTCGCCGGGCATTCCGCTGGGCTTCTGAGCAACAATCATGTTCAGCAAAGGCTTCCATGATTGTTAGAATCCCAGCTCCATGGCTCACGAAGGAAATCATATTTGTCTGCACCGTTTTTCTTTCATTCACGTTATGAATGACTTGTGAGAGGACGCTTATATCTGCCCAATTTACGCTGTGAATTGCACCACAGAATCTGCAATTTACGTTATGGAACTCTGGGTTTATAATGATTTTTTTGCAGAACGTATGTTCTGCAATAGAGCGGATAGATTTAATTTCAGGTTTACTTTGTAAGAACCTTCTTGCAATATTTATGTGCACCACAATGCGGACATACTAATTTTCGCTTTGTAATTGTATGCGGTCCCATAATATATGACTTCATATCTGGAACAAATCTATTATGACATTCGGGACATTCAAAGGCTCCTGCTTCTCTGTCAAGGACACAGGCAATTGCAACCCCTCCAACTATCACAACAAGCCCTATTCCTATAAGAAGAACTCTAATCCAGTTCTCCATCTCCAGCATTCCAGACAATATAAATAATGGAACTGCCGCTATAATTGTAAGTCCTGCAATCATTGCTGACAGGACAATTTTCTTTTTACTTTCCTGAGTTTCCCTGACTAAATTCACCATATTTTCCTCCGCTTTCTTCAGATACTCTTCTTCAGATACTCTTTCACCAGATAGTAGTTCATTAACTGTTATCTCCAGTTCATTACATAATGGCAACAGCAATGATACTTCTGGAAAACCATTTCCTCTCTCCCATTTTGAAATTGTTTTATCACTGATTGCTAATTTTTCTGAAAGCTGTTTTTGCGTATATCCTTTTCGTTTTCTTTCATCAGCAATAAATTTACCAATCTTGATTTGATCCATCCGTTTTCCTCCTTTCTGGTCTGATTATCCTATGATTTGATCATCAATCACACCCACGCGGCGTAGAATATGGTGAATTTATGCGGTTTCTACGCTCCGTAGAGTGAAATTGGAAAATCAGGGCAAAAAAATCTGATAACACATTATAGCACAAAGTGAATTAGAATGAAGTGGAATTGCAGATGTGGTTATGGTATTATTTTACTATTGACGAATCGAATTTTAAGGAGGTTTATTATGGACAGACCAATAACAACGTTATTTATGCTTATGTCTTTAGATGGAAAGATAAGTCCCGGTGCATCAGATGCTTTAGATGTAGATAAGGATTTTCCAAAGATAGACGGGTTAAAAGAGGGGCTGCCTCAATATTATGAAATCGAGCAGACAACCGACCTTTGGTCTTTTAATACAGGACGCGTGCAGGAAAAGATGGGCGTGAACCAAAAGCCCTATCCCGATAAGACTCCCGTCTCATTTGTCTTATTGGATAACAACCATTTGACCGAACATGGCGTAACATATTTCTGCAAGAAATCACAAGTGTTTGTGCTGATTACATCCAATAAAGATCATCCTGCTTATAACATTAAGGAAAATAATCTCCATATTATTTTTCAGGAAAAACTGTCGCTGAAAGATGCTCTTCGTGAATTAAAATCATCGTATGGATGCAACAAATTAACAATCCAAAGCGGTGGAACGGTGAACGGATTATTCCTTCGTGAGAAGTTGTTTGATTATATCGATGTTGTCGTGGCTCCAGTGCTGATCGGCGGTAAAGAAACCTCTTCCTTAATAGACGGCAGTTCCATTCTTTCAGAAAATGAATTATCTGAGCTGGGTGTCCTGAAACTCATTGATTGCACAGTTTTAAATGACTCATATATCAGAGTTCGATATCAAGTAATCAACTGATAATGCCAGTTTACCTGAACACCGGTTACTACGAGTTTCATAACGTAAATTACAGATGTGGTTATGGTAGAATTTTGGTATTAACGAATTTAGCAAAGCGGAGTTGAACAAAGGAGTTGAAATGACATGAAAAAGAAAATGATTATATTACTATCTGCAATGGTAATCTGTTTGATTGGCATTATTGTGTGGTATAATGTTTCTCTTAACTTGACGGATTTAGTTCCTGATGAAGTCATGGAAATTGTTGTTTTTAATGGCAATAGCGGAGAAACAACACATATTACTGATGAACAGCAGATTCAGCATATTATACAAAATTTGAATGATGTCACAGTGAAAAAGTGGAAACCGTCTGTTGGATATACTGGATATAGTTTCAAAATAACCATTTATTTATCTGACGGAAACGAGGCAGATGGATGGAATAATTTTATTATTAATTCAGAGGATACAATTAGAAAAGATCCGTTTTTTTATTCTGTTGTAACAGGAAAGATTGATTACAATTATATTAAAAGTATTGTAAAATAATCAACTTCCAGTTTAACTTATGAACTGCCGCTCGTAACAAGGATTGACGGATTACAAGGTATTAAGCACCTTGAATCGCAGATTTTGTGGTGCGATTCACAGCGCTGATTGGGCATGTATAAGAGTTCTTTTACAAGTCATTCACAGCGTAAATGAAAAGAAAAATTGTACAGACAAATATTATTTTCTTTGTGAGCTATGGAGATGGGATTCTAACAATCATGGAAGCTTTTGCTGAACATGATTGTTGCTTAGAACTCCATCGGAATGTCTAGCGAACAGAAACATAATATTTCGTCTGTACGATTTTTCTTTTTAATCAACATATAAGAATGACTTATAAGAGGACGCTTATATCTGCCCTTCACAACCTAAGAAAGCACCACAAAATCTGCGACACTACGCCACCTAAATCTGTTTTACTCTTCGACCGTCCCATCGACTTCTGCTTTTTCAAGCGCATTCTCCACCGCATTTAAAAGCATAACCGTTGTATACTGATTGTCTGCCTGATAAGATATATTTTCCACCGACTGTGTTTTGATGATCTGGTCTGACACTTCTTCTAACGCAGGCTCCACCAACGGATACATTGTCTTCACTGTCTCATTCAGATTCACAAGAGAGATCGAATTGATCCGATTCTCATCCACAATGACCTGCACATCCAAAGTGCTGTCATGAAAGAGTATGGAAGATGTGTAGACTCCTGCCACATATTTCATTGTCTCCACAGATTTATCTTTTTCTTTTTTTGGTAAAAACATAAAAAGCAGCAACACGACCAGCAGAATTCCTAATCCCACAAAAATTGCTGTATAAATGAGTTCTTTCATATGAAGGACTACGATTTTTGTCTTTGCACTCATTGATGTATCTCCTGCCACTGATTATTACATTGTATGCCGCATTTCAAATATCATGCAATTTTCCTGATAAAATTTCATATAAAAGTTATGCAAAAGTTTTTTCTGTTTTTTGTAAAAAAGTTGTTGACAAAGTTCTTATCTCATAGTATTATATCAAATGTGTCTGGCACACGGCAGAACACAAAACAATATGCGCGAGTGGCTCAGTTGGTGGAGCACGACCTTGCCAAGGTCGGGGCCGCGGGTTCGAGTCCCGTCTCGCGCTCTCATAAAACTTTATATTGCTGATGTGTTTCGAATCGGAAACACAAAAACATGCGCGAGTGGCTCAGTTGGTGGAGCACGACCTTGCCAAGGTCGGGGTCGCGGGTTCGAGTCCCGTCTCGCGCTCTTATAAATAAGAAATATTCAAATGAATATTTCTTATTTTTTTGTCCACAATACTCTAATCTGCACAATCTATGCTCCGGCTCTCTCTTTTATTATCTCTTTCTTCATAACCTCCTCTCCCACCACATAAAATGAAGTAATACCCTCTTTGGAGTTTTCGCCAATGAAACACCATTCCACCAATAAAAGTATTTTTATTATTTTTCTTCTGATTCCCCTCGCGGCAGGCGCTCTTTCTGCACAGTTTACTGGAAACATGTCCGGCTCCTACGCCTCATTTACAAAGCCTTCTTTCGCACCGCCCGGTATTTTATTTCCGATTATATGGACGATTTTATATCTGCTTATGGGAGTTTCTTCCTATATTGTTGCGCAGTCTGACCATCCGGATAAGCTTTTGGCACTCCGCACATATTTTATCCAGCTATTTTTTAACTTTATGTGGAGCATCCTTTTCTTTTGTTTGTCAAACTATCTGCAGATTCCTTATCTGTTCTGGTGTATTTTCGCAGCAATACTGAATTTTGCAGTTTACCTTCTAAATTAAGCATTTTTTCTGCTTTACACAGTTAACGCACTTTGAAAAATATGTTATACTACTTGATGAAAAATGACAGGAAAGTGAGAATTACTATGAATAAAAAAGATATTTTAGAAATCAAGCGGCGTTTTAAAAAAGAAGCCTGTACCTTTACGAGAATGTGCGGCTGCTACGTGGACGCTGACCGTAATAAAATCACCAAAATCGGAGAAACTTTTCTGAATCTGGAGGACGAAGAATTTTACAAATATTTAGAGATTGCAAAAAAAGTATTGTCCGGCACGATCGGAAACAATCTTTTAGAGCTGGAATTTCCACTTGCAGAGGAAGCTGCCGGCGGCAGACAGCAGTTTCTGATGGGACTGCGCGAAAGCAGACTGAAAAATGATGATCTGATGGACACTTTTTACGATATGATCATTGACAGTTACGATTACGTTGGGAATTATCTGATTCTGATTTTCCACGATGCCTACGATGTCATGACCAAAACTTCAGACAATGACAAATTAGACGAGTCAGAAGAAGTTTACGAATACCTGCTGTGCGCGATCTGCCCGGTCAACCTGACCAAACCGGGACTTGGCTACCGCGAGGACGAAAACCGCATCGGACCTCGTATCCGTGACTGGGTTGTCGGCGCACCGGACACCGGTTTTGTATTCCCTGCATTTACTGACCGAAGCACAGACATCCACTCTGTTATGTTTTATACAAGGGATACCAAGACACCACATGCGGAATTCATGGAATCCGGTCTTTGCTGCGGTGCCAAGTTTACCGCAACAGAAAAGAAACTCACCTTCCAGAACATCGTTAAAGATGTGATCGGGGAAGATGATGAGGAAAGCGACGCTATGTTTCTTGACATTCAGGGAAATCTCAGTGGCTTAATTGAAGTTCCTGCCGAGGATGAGGAAGAAAAAGAGCAGGCACCGCTCACCCTGACCGATATCGCTTCTGTCCTCTCCGACAGCGGACTTTCCGAGGAACAGACCGCCGTAATTGAGAAAACTTACGAGGACACTTTCGGTGAAGATTTACCATCCGCCGAACATTTAGTTGATCCAAAGTTAGTCGAGGCAAATGCGAAACGCAAAGAAAAACTAGAACTGGTAGAACAGGTGGAAAGTCTGAAACAGCAGCTGGAAGAAACCCGTTCCATCCCAGTCGATGATTCGGATGATGATGTCCCTGCAGTCAAAACTTATGATGTCATTCTCCGTGTAAAACCGGAAAAAGTCGGACAGATCCATTCTGATACCATCAACGGTCAGAAATGCCTCATCATTCCAATGGATGAAAATGAGCATGCTGCTGTAAACGGAGTGAATACTACTATATAGCCGACAATACGATGTTCCTGCGGGAAAATATCTGCTGTCCATCAAGGGCTATGTCCGAAAGGCAAGAAGGTGGAACTGAAAAGAATTAAAACAATCGGGATTTAGAGGAGATGCATTTATGCCTAAAATAATTTGGTGCGGTAATAAATCTTGGGATACAGATTTCCCAGAAAACACGTTGCCAAACAATGCAAAACGAATAGAAAGACCGGATAATATTTTTAAAAGCAGTCTGTTATATGGTATTTTACCACTTATTTTTAGTTATGCGATAATATGCATTAAATGGTTTATGATTGGCGAAAAAGCAATGAATCCGATATATGTTCCATTCGGAATAATATTGGGGCTGCTATTGCTGCCTGTTCACGAAGTTTTACATGGAGTTTGTTATAAAAAAGGTCAAAAAGTTTACATAGGAATCTGTTTAAAAAAGTTTGCTGCTTTTGCAGTATGTCACGAACCAATCAGCAAACGTCGTTTTGTAATAATGAGTTTAATGCCTATGCTTTTAGGTATAATACCTTTGGCTATATTTCTTTTATCTCCACCCAATGCATTTCTTTCGGGAATATGTATTCCAATGGGGATTATTGGTATGCTTTCTCCAATGCCGGATTACATGGATGTCCACATTATTTGCAAACAAGTACCTAAAGGTGCTTTCGTTCATACTCAAAATGATGGGTTTTACTGGTACAAATAGTTTTTTATAGAAAAGTAACTCTTATTTGATCATAAAGATTTACGTTCTGCTGCTCATGACCTGAACTGACGGATTTTAAGATTGAATTTTTACAAATGGTAAATTCAAAATATTGCAGTATCATAACTAAAATGCAATGAATGTAAAATGGGCGAATATTGTTTTCGTTACACAATATTCGTCCATTTCACATTCATGCCTTCATAAGCATGCCAGACTGCAATATTTTGTACATAACCTAAATTACTACGCCTCAAGCTTTCTGCAAATGAAATCTTCCATCTGGCTCTTAGGCAGCCCCAGTATCAGTGACAATTCGCCATAAAGCTCATTTTCTGCGGCTTTTAAATAACGTTCATCCAAAGATGTGATTTTCTTTCCCTGAGCGATCCGCTCTTTTTTTCGGAAATATAATGTCTTGATAATACTGATCCATGCCCTGAAATCACAGGTCTTTAACGCCTCTTTATATTGCAGTTCCCGCTGTTTTTCGTTGGCTACCCACAATTCTTCGATCTGCGGCATCTCCTCGATCAGCTGCTCTGCCTCCTGTCTGGTAATGACTTTTCTCATTGCCACCTTGGCATTATCAGTCGGGGCATATATTTTGCCGTTTCTGTCCTCTAACGGTGCCAAAACATAATACAGCCTGTCCTTATTACTGCCAGGAATATCAATATGTGTGATCTCTTCTACCTGACATACACCTTTACATCCATAAACAATATATTCTCCTACTTCAAACATTTTTTCCTGATTCTCCTTTCTATTCGATTTTAACACGAAAAGTCTGTAACTGTCAGTATATTTCTTTTTCATTTTCATAATTTTGTGAAAACTGCAAAAAAGCTTTTCCGCATTTTTTTGTATATTTTGCATAAGAAATGCTGTCCAAAAATCGATCGTAAAACTCTGGATTTACGTTTTTTTCTGAATAGGAAAAAAGCCGCACATAAAAATGATGTACGGCTTTTCCCGAACCGGCGGACTGGGTGATCCACCGATTTCATATATTAAATTAGGGAAAGGAATTATAAATGTTTCTCTGCCAAAAAGCAGCAAAGAAATTTATAGCAAAATAAATTGATTATCTCTGAACACGTCCGGAAGCATCTCCACCAGCTAATTTCTGAACTTCAGAAACGCTGACCTGGTTGAAGTCACCTTCGATAGAGTGTTTCAGACAGCTTGCAGCAACTGCAAACTCGATCGTATCCTGTGGAGCGTAATCATTTAAGCAAGCGTAAATTAATCCGCCGCCGAAGGAATCTCCACCACCTACACGGTCAACGATATGCATTAAATATTCTTTAGAGAAGTAGCTCTCTCCGTTTTCGTATAACATTGCAGCCCATTTATTATCGTTTGCAGAGATAGATGTTCTCAATGTGATAGCTACTTTCTTGAATCCGAAACGATCTGTTAATTTCTGGGCAACCTCTTTGTATCCGGCTTTGTTTAACTCACCTGCTGTCACTTCTGTACCTTCAGATTTGATTCCGAATACATCATTTGCATCTTCCTCGTTGGAAATGCAGACATCTACATATTTGCAAAGCTCGCCCATAACCTGTCCGGCTTTTTCTTTGGACCATAATTTATTACGGTAATTTAAGTCACAACTTACTGTGATTCCTTTTGCTTTTGCAGCCTTACAAGCTTCTAAGCAAATCTCTGCCACATTGTCACCAAGTGCTGGTGTGATACCTGTGAAATGGAACCAGTCAGCTCCCTCGAAAATCTCATCCCAGTTGAAATCTGCTGTTGTTGCTGTTGCGATTGCAGATCCTGCACGGTCATAAATAACTTTGGATGGTCTCTGGCTTGCGCCCTTCTCTAAAAAGTAGATACCTACTCTGTCACCACCGCGGACGATCTTGGAAGTATCAACTCCGAACTGTCTTAAAGAGTTCACACCTGCCTGTCCGATCTCATGAGCCGGTAATTTTGTTACAAAGCTTGCATCCATACCATAGTTTGCTAAAGAGATAGCTACGTTAGCCTCTCCACCACCATAGGTAGCTCCATAGGATGCAGCCTGTACAAAACGATAATATCCTTCTGGTGCAAGACGAAGCATAATCTCACCAAATGTAACGACTTTCTTTGCCATTTTTAAATCCTCCATATTTTAAATCCGTATGTTCCATATAGCGAAACAGTGTTTCACAATTTGTAACCTCATTATAACATCATTCTCACAAATGTCAAATATGTTTTTTCAATCTTTTCAAAAATATTTTTAAATAAGTACTTTTCATTTCCTGTCCCATGCGCTATAATTTATTCAAAAGTGGTTCGCAATGCAGAACTTAGTTTCGCAATATAAAACTCGCAACTTTACAACTACCAATAAAATTGTAATCAATCATTACAAACTGACAGAACCGAACTACATATTTTTTCCAAAAACAGGAGGAAAACGACTATGGATCGTAAATATGATGTCATCACATTAGGGGAAATTTTATTAAGGCTTTCTACACCGATCAATGGACGCCTTGCACAGGGCGATACATTTATGAAACATCTCGGCGGTGCAGAGTTAAATATCGCATCTGAGATCGGCCAGCTTGGTTTAAACACTGCCATCATCTCAAAAATACCAACGAATCTGCTGGCAGCCTTTATCAAGAATCAGCTGAATGCCTCCAGAGTCAGTGAGAATTATCTGATTGAAGACCATTCCGACGACAGCCGAATCGGCATTTACTACTATGAATATGGTTCTTATCCAAGAAAACCCCGTGTTGTCTATGACAGAAAACACTCTTCCATTAATAATATAGAAATCTCAGATGTGCCACAGACACTTTTTTATAATACCCGTCTGTTCCACACAAGCGGCATTACGCTCGGGCTCGGCGGAAAGGCACAGGATTTTGCGATCCACTGTATCAAAGAATTTAAAAAGCAGGGAACCCTGATCTCCTTCGACGTGAACTATCGTTCAAACCTCTGGACTGGAGAGGAAGCAAGAAAATGCATTGAAACCATTCTTCCTTATGTAGACATTTTCTTCTGCTCCGAAGACACTGCCAGACTTACCTTTGGAAAAACAGGTACGATCAACGAGATCCAGAAATCTTTCTGTGAGGAATACCCGATTTCCGTTGTCGCTTCCACAGAGCGGACTGTCATCACTCCGAAGAAGCATAATTTTACTTCCATCATCTATTCTGCAAAAAATGATACTTATTACAGGGAAAATCCATACAATAATATTGACGTTGTGGACCGTATCGGAAGCGGCGATGCCTATGTATCCGGTGCACTGTATGGTTATTTAAAACATGGAGACTGCCAGAAAGCTTTGGAATACGGCAATGCCATGGCTGCCATCAAACACAGTGTCATCGGCGATATGGTCTTCACGGACTTAGAGGAGATCGACAGCATTATCAAGCAGCATAAGAATACTTCAGGCTATCAGTCTGAAATGAACCGTTAAAAAGAAGAGGCAGATCAGCACAGTAAATGTGTGGTCTGCCTCTTTTTTGCGTAAATTCAGACAAGTTCCATGCACTCTGCCTCGAAAAATTCTGCCTCTTTCTCATCATGCGTGACAAAAAGAACTGTTTTTCCGGCAGTCTGCGTTTTTATGACTGTGGCAACTTTCTCCTTCGTCTCTGCGTCAAGTCCCTGCAAAGGCTCATCCATGATCAAAATATCATACTCTGCCAGAAGTGCCCTTGCGATCGCCACACGGCGTTTCATACCGCCGCTGTACTCACTTACCGGCTTTCCGGCAATATCGTCAAGTTCCATCTTTTTTAAAAAGCCTGTGATCTCTTCTTTTGTTTTTCCGGTTGTGATATGGATGTTAGTCACCGCATCCAGATTTTCAAACAGGCGGTTTTCCTGAAATATAGCGCTGATCTTTTGATGCTCCATACCGGAAACAGTTCCTTCATCCGCCTTCTCCAGCCCCATCAGAATCGATAGCAGCGTGGATTTTCCGATGCCTGATTTTCCCATAATACATGTCATTTTTTTCTCCCTGAACGTACAGGAAAAATGATCTAACACCCGATTACGATCATATGTTTTACATAAATTTTTTACTATGATATCCATTTTTTTCTTTTACCAATTCCATTTTTGTTTTCTACTGCCTTTTTTTGCTTTGCTCACATGCGTAAACCGCAAATTATTTTACACTTAACCGATGCGCCAGCAATGACAACAGCCACTGAAAAATTTTTTCAAAAAGCACACTCACTGCAATAATGACAAATGTCCAGGCGAACAGGTCAGGTGTCTCCAGATAAATCTTTGCATTGTAAAGGTTTTCTCCGATGGAGCCTTTTGGAATGCCAATGATTTCTGCTGCGATCCCCGCCTTAAAGCACATACCGATCGCAATTGCGCAGGCAGAACGAAAATACGCAAAAAGTCCCCCAAAATAAAGGTAATACATTTTGTTCCAGAATGTCATCCGAAAGATTTTTGCCATCTCAAAAAGTTCCCGGTCCAGATGTTCAAATCCCTCCAGAAGATTTGTATAAATGATTGGAAATGCCATGATGAAAGAAATCAGTATTGACAGGTTTTTTGATGGCATCCAGATGAGCACCAGCACAATAAAAGATGCGACCGGAGTAGCCTTTAATACAGCCACCGGAAGTGCAAGGATATCGCGTATTAATTTCACATGATATGCCAATGCAGAAAGCAAAACGCCGCCTGCCGCTGCGCAGAAGAAACCAAGTGCGATGCGCTCCAGCGAAAACCAGATTGACTCCCAGAAGGAAAAGGTTCTCACCAACGAAAGCAGGCACCGCCCCACTGAAAGGGGCGATGCCAGTAATATCTGCTTGTCTAATGCCATGCTTGCAAACTGCCAGAGTAACAGCCAGAATGCAATGGTCCAGAGTTTTATTTTATTTTTCTTCCTAGTCTGCGTTGTAGTAGAAATCATCATTTGGTAATGCTCCACCGACTGCTGCCGGATTCTGTTCAAATAAAATTCCAAGATAGCTGCTTAATTTTGCTTTCATATCATTTCCGGCAATAAATGTAATGTTACATTCCGGGATTGCCTTCTCTGCTACCTGTGCTGTAACAATATCGTAGTTTCCGACAAGGACTGCCGCATCTGCCACATTGTCATTTACATAGTTTACAGAAGCCTCATACTGCTGCAAAAATGTCTCAACTGCGTCCGGATGCGCTTCAATAAAATCATTTCTTGCGATCACAACTCCGGTAATTAAGGCTGCCTTTGTATCTCCATCGCCGGAAGCCTTCTCCCACTCTTCGGTAAGGTCAAGTGCCACACGGATATTTTCATTCTGTGTCATTGCCACAGTCACAAATGGCTGTGGAAGCATTGCCACTGCATCCTCATTTGCTGCGAGTGCTGCCACACATTCAGAATGCTCGGATTTGTATTCGATTGTGACATCTTTTTCCGGGTCAATGCCATTTGCAGTCAGCATATAGTTTAATGCGTATTCCGGTGTTGCACCCTTTCCGCTGGCATAGATGGTTTTTCCTTTTAAATCAGCAACACTCTGTACACTGTCGCCATTTTCCACAATATATAATACACCTAACGTATTGACTGCCAAAACGCTGACATCCACACCCTCTTTGTTGTACAAAACAGATGCAAGGTTTGCCGGAACTGCTGCAATGTCCACATTTCCCTGCACAATCTGCGGTGTGATCTCATCCGGTGATGCTGCAATGGTAAAATTGTAATGATTTGCTCCGGTATCTCCGTTGTCGGAATCATCCATCAGCTTCACCATTCCCATAGCTGTCGGTCCTTTTAAGGCGGCTACATTCACATCTGTCAATTCGCCTGCTGCTTCAGTTTCTGTACTTGCTGCTTCCTCTGTTGATTCTGTGACTGCTTCGCTGGTCTCGGTCTGCGGAGTGGCTGTATTCTCTTCCACTTTGTTTCCGCCGCATGCTGCCAGCATCACACAGGACATCATAAGAGCCAGTGCTGATACAAGTTTTTTCTTCATAATATAAATTCTCCTTCTGGTCTTAAGAATATCTAGGTAATTGCGAAACTCCTCATACGCTTCTTTTAATTGTTCAAAAATAACAAAATTTTCGAAAACACGCTCTCGCTACGTGTCGCTGGTAACGGTACTAAGAAGCCAGTCACGATTAACATCGCACCTGCCTTCTAAGTGCCGACCGCTCCCCAGTGTTTTCTCAAACTTTTGTTATTTTTTCACAATTCAATTTAGGTTTTTATGAGTTTCGCAATTGTCTATTAAAAATATCTCAGGTCAGTTTCTTCTTTCCTGTCAGACCGAATTTAGTATAAACGAATTTATATAGAATCTCAAGTATGTTTTTTAGTACATGTTAATTATTTAACAACCTTTTTCATATAATGCTGGCACATTCTTATTCTTCCACGGATTCTGTGACTCCGAGAAAGATCGGCATCTGTGTTTCTGTGTCAATGATGGCATAGACAAATGGGCGGTCCAGATGCACCGTTTTTATTTCAGGTTCATATAAGGACATCGTTTCCACCATTCCGACAACCGTTGAGGCACCCGCTTTTGTTCCCTGCTCATCAACTTCGATATAGGTTTTGTGCAGTACCATGTTGATATAGATATTTCTATTATCACTGGTTCCAATTCCTCGAAAATCTGCCTGTTCCTCATCAAATGCATCTGTCATTCCCATGTTCTGCAATGTATCTTTTAATTCTATTGAATATTCGGACTTGAATTTTGGGATTGCTGCATCCACTTCATAATCCGTGCTGACATTTTCTACAAGACCGATTAGTTTTTCTGCTGACAAATGACTGATATAATCCTCTATGCTTATCCCTTCTTTTGGAAGCAATGCCATAAAACTGTATCCATCTTCATATGGTCTGATAAAACCGGTCGTACTGTCATCTTCCAGATAATATGCTTCTGTGGAATACATCATATCCACCGTCTGCTGTGTTCCATTTTCAGAAGTAAATGTGCCTGACTCTACATCCTCTTTTTCATATGGAGACTGCCACTTTGCATCAAAAGCAATGGCATTGATCAGATACATTACCGAATTGTCTTCGATTTTGTCTAATATCTGTGGGATCATTTTTTCTGTTTTTTGCGAAACCCATGTATTGATATCTTTTAATGTATGTTCATCAAAAGGTGCCTGATATATTTCCGCATCAAATAATTTACTGTTTTCTGACAGGAAATCATCCTCCACATGTAAGGTGTCTGCATCTTTCAGCCAGATTGAATTTGCAATGTTTAGATGCGTATTCTCTGTATCGGCCAGTTTTTTCATATACGAAGAAAGTTCTCTGCCCTGCTGCCCTACCGGTGTTCCATCCGACAGAACCTGCTCCATCTGTGACAGCGTATTGCCTTTTGCACCATTTTCTGTCATGGTAAGCGCTGCTAATACTGACAATGGAGATATCATCTCATTTTTTCCATCCTCATATGTCTGCTGCAGCAGATTCAGGGCAAACTGGCGGTATCGGTAACCGAAGGACGTTTCCGCGCTACCATCTTCCGCTTTCTTTTCTGTCGTATCAGCCTCTGCCTGCTGATCCTCATTTCCTGTATGATTGGCATTTTGTTCACTGTCCTCCGACTGTTGCGGCGTCAACCGCTTCGTCGTATCAGATAATCCACTGCCACACCCAAATAATCCTAACGCCATACATCCGATCAAAATTGTAACCAGTTTTCGTTTCATATGCTTTGTCCTCCTTTTTTCGATGGTTATGTGAATATGTTCTTCTACTGCTGTTATCTTTCTATAAGGAAAGACGCTGATTTTTACAGTTGGTTACAAAAAACTAAAAATATTTGTTACTTCTCACTCCCGAATCACTTTCTTCAGCAACAAAACAGCAACTGTTTTACTACTGACTAAACAGTAACGATTACTCTCAAAATTTTCAAAACTCATTCATAAACTTCTTGCTTCTTATATACGCTCTATGTTACAATAATTCAAAGCATATTTTACAAAATCTTCATGACATTGTCATCTATATTCTAAGAACGACAGATTAGCCCCAAATAGTCTGCGTACTTCATTCGTATCTATGCTTTCGTTACCCATTAACCAATTAAAAAGCAGGAGACGAGATGAACTTAGAATCACAAATAGTTATATTCTCCTGCAATCAGAGAACAGTTAAAAAACTGTCCTGCCAATTTCAGGAGGAAAAAATTTATGGCAAAATGCAAAAGAAACCGTAACAGAGCAAAAAGAAACTTTACATTCAAAACACCAGCGGCAAACCGTAATTATAAAGACACCGTTTTTCGGATGTTGTTTTCTGACCGGAAAAATCTGCTCTCTCTTTACAATGCAGTCAATCAGAGTAATTATAAAAACCCGGAAGATTTGGAGATTGTGACACTCGAAAATGCTATTTATATGGGAATAAAAAACGATCTGGCATTTATCATGGATACGAATCTGTATCTGTATGAACATCAGTCGACCTACAACCCTAATATGCCACTTCGAGATTTATTTTATATTTGCAGTGAATACCAGAAACTCGTGGATAAAAAATCACTGTTTTCTTCCACCTTACAGAAAATTCCTGCCCCAAATTTTATCGAATTCTACAATGGTTCAACGGTAATTTCTGACTGTACAGAACTTCGGCTTTCCTCGGCATTTGAATGTCTGACAGGGGAACCAAAACTTGAGTTAATCGTTACAGTTTTAAATGTCAATGAAGGACACAATGCAGATTTAATGCAGCATTGCAGTATGTTAAAAGAATATGCACAGTATGTTGCCAGAGTGCGCCACTATGCATCAGACATGCCTTTGAACGAGGCCGTAAAACATGCAGTGGATGAATGCATCCGGGAAGGGATTCTGGCGGAATTTCTTACCCAGAACCGAAATGAGGTCATCAGTATGAGTATTTTTGAGTATGATAAAGAATTAGAAGAAAAAAAATTACGAAAAGCAGAGTTTGAGGCAGGACGCGAAGCCGGACATGAAGCCGGATTTGCAGAGGGTGAAAATCACGCTGCTCTTGAAATTGCCAGTCGAATGCTGCAATCTGACAAATTTTCCTTAGACGAAATCGCCAATTTCTCTGGTTTGTCTATCGCTGAAGTAAAGAAACTGTGCACCGATAAACAATAAATTTGAACGCTTTCCCTGCCCCAAAACCTTATTTAATCCAACGGCACTGCATACAGATAGGAAATCCCCTCTTCATCCCGCAGCTGTAATAATTTTTTCTTCTGGCAGACGATTGAAAATCCATAAATACGCAGTCCATCCTGCTTTACACTCTCGATCATCATATCGTAAGGAATTTCCTGATACCCATTTAAAATCTTCACAATCTCCGGATGATCGCGCAGATAGCTCAAAAGACTGATAAAATGCGTCTCCATTTTCTCTGTATCCTCTGATATATGCCAGCTGTCTGTATCCGCACGATTATCAAGCTGGCAGAGATATGGATAAGTCTCCCTGTCCCAGTCGATGCAGCTTCCACTTGGATTAATCAGCATCCCAACCGGTACAGAGTCACACATATAGCCATCTTCATCGGATGTATAGACTGCACACCACAGCTGTGCGTCCATCTCCCTGTTTTTCGCCCAATTATAAAAATCTGCATAACTGGTCAGTTTTTCCAGGGACGCGTATGCAATGTAATACGCATTATCATCCAGTTTCTCAATAGACGCATATGCTTCCTCCTCACTTCCTGCCGGTCCCCAGAATTGTCTGGTATCTTCGTCGAAAAAATGTATTCTAGAGTATTCTTCCACCTCTTCCGGCACCATAAACGTATTTCCATAAGGCATTTTGAACTCATCTGTATTATAAAGCGTCAGCTTCCCACGCTTTAGCCTGCCGTTGACGGTTGTAAATTTTCCGCCAAATGAAATCCCCTGCGGAATAGAAATATTGTATGTTCCATAACCCTCTGCCACCGCATTGACTGTGTTCCGGTAACTGCCCGGCCAGAACAGTTCGGAATATACAGAAAGGTCAAGGCTCATCCGTGTTGTTGTAATATCACTGCCTTCGCCTATTCCCACCACTTCATTTGGATTATAGTAAAAAGCCGATACAACCTGCGGCAGAACAAAGATCACACAGAGCACGACGGCAAGCACGCCTGTTCCGACGATCACACCCATTTTCAAAAAAGTTCGCCGGATCGTTTTCTGTATCATTTTTACAAAACGCTGTTCCTCTTCGGATTCTGCATCATTGCCCTGCACAAAAACCTCTTCTTTCTCCTGCCCTTGAAGTACTTCGAGTCCCGGAATCTCCTCTTTTTCATAGAGGTACTCACTGATAGCTTCCTGCTTCTCAATGGCATGTTCCACTTCATCTGTCTGTGCCTTGTCTAATTTTCCTTCCTGATATAATTTTAACAATTCACGATAAGTCATAGTTATGATCCTCCATGTAAGTCCGCAGTTCACGCTTTGCCCGATATGACAGTACCCGTACATTTTCCGGTGTCATTTTTAAGATCGCCGCAATCTCTTTCTGTGACAGTCCGCCAAAATACTGCATCAGCAGAATCTCCCGTTTCCGTTCTTCCAGTTCATTCATTGCCTGATAAAGGAGCCTGTTTTTCTCCTCTTTCAAAATGCCTTCCAGAACCTCCTGCGATGCGGTATTCTGTATCTGTTGCACTTCACCAAGCGGTACTTTCTCTTTTTCCCTGCGGTAATAATTGAAAAAAAGATTGCGCGCCACCAGATACAGCCATGCACGCATGTTTGTGTGGTCATCCGGCAGCGAAAGCAGTGCTTTTAAAAAAGTTTCCTGCAAAAGATCCTCCGCAAGACTGCTGTTTTTGCACAAAGAGTAGAGGTAAAGATATATTTCTTTGCGATATTTCTGATATAGCTGCTTTAATATATCTTTTTCCATGACTCCTCCTCTCCCGTATAAAAACGACCGTCCCCATTCCTGTGACTCAGCCTGCGCTTTTGGAACTTCATCTATATAACAATCCTTTTTGAAAAATGTTACACGGAAATTTTATTTTTTTACTTCCAGTCGTTTTTCCCCTTTGAGGTCAACACAGTTCACGCAATACCATGAGGAGTTCCTCCTCGGTCAGATTCTTCGTCTGGATGGTAAACGTCACACCTTCCTTTGTAAAAATCGCGAGATAACATTCATCCTCCGCTGCAAGACGTGCGATCGTCACTTCCCTATTATTGATCTCAGAAGTTTTTAAATCATCATCCTCAAATTCCGTGATAATCCCGGATTCCATCGTGCGGACACCGATCTCAAGGCTTCTGTTTCCATCCTCACTCTCATACAGAAATGTATTATTATCATCCACTACCTGATGATCTTTATTATAATAAATACTTCTTTCAGCCGTGGTCTGATTTTTCTCTTTTTCCCCGTCCAATGGCTGTATACTGCTTTGTACATAGGCTGTATCTGTATCATGCTCCTCTGCATATGCCACAAGATTTTCCGGCAGATTTTTTGGAAAAACAGTCACTCCATAATACTGCTCCAACTCCTCTGCACTCATACGCTCTTCCTGTCCATTCCCCACATCGATCGCAATCGTTGTCAGTTCACTGACCTCGTTGATCGTGATCTGCTCGTCTGTATCTGCAAAAGATTCTGACTCCACACTCTCTGTCTGTTCCTCTTCCGCCTTTGCCACTGCAGTTTCGTTCCCCTCATTTGGGGCTGATGCACCTTCGTTCATCCCTTCTGCGACAGCACTTTCTGTCTCTGCGCCTGTATCTTTGTTCTGCACCCACAGATCAAATGATACCACTGCTCCAGCCAGCAGAATACACACGCACGCTGCCATTGCGGTGAAATGCTTAAGATTTCTCTTTTTCTGTGCTGCTTTGCTCCACTGTTCCGCTTCTTTTACATAAGCCGGATCGATTTTTCCGATCACATCTATCCAGTCCGTCTTTTTCATAATGCATAGCCCTCCTTTTTCAGATAGTCCAGCAATTTACCCCTGACACGAAAAAGTGTTGTCTTCACCTTTGCCTCACTGCATGCACAGCGCTCTGCAATCTCTGTAATGCTATCAAAATACCAGTATCTCCGCACAAACATCACGCGGTGCTCCTTCGGGAGATTTTTGAGGAAATGATTGATACACGCCACTAATTCCTGTTCCTCTATGTAGTGCGACGGCTCTTTTTTGTCCACCTGATCTGTCAGTTCATCAAAAATAAACTCCACTTCCCCCTTTCCTCTTTTTGCCGTATGCAGTTTCCGGTATCGGTCCAGACTTAAATTTCTTGTGATCGCACCTAAAAACGCAGATAAAATTGCCGGTCTCTCGTCCGGCATAGCGTTCCACGCCCTCAGCCAAGTGTCATTGACACATTCTTCACAATCTTCTTTATTCAAAAGAATATTTTTCGCAATCCTGCCACAATAACTGCCGTATTTCTCTGCCGTGTGTCCGATCGCGCCCTGATCTCGGTTCCAATATAAATCAATAATCTTTTCATCTTCCATTGCACGTATCCTCATGTTCCCCATTGTTTTTACACGGATTTATTTCATTTTCTCATATTTCTCTTCACCTGGAAAGACGCAAATGAATTGGATTGGTTACACAAATTTTACACATATCAAAAAATCCGCACCTTATTTTTAAGGCTGCGGATTTTCTGATCTCTGCTTTTCTATAAACTAACCAAATCTCAAGCTGTCTCCATGGTTCAAAATCGGTGCACTGTACAAAAACAACACATCCTGATATTCCGTGTCCCCTAAAAGCTCCAGTGCATGCGAAGCTGAGACATACCGGAGGTCAACCAGCGTTACTTCCTCATAATACTCCGCTAAAAGCGGTGCGATACTGCTGCCAAAAGAATCCCTAAACAGCAACAGCTTCTTTCCATTATGGCACCCCGGATTCTGAATGGTCAGAAGCGCTCTTGCACCCCACAGGTAAAAATCATAATCATCCATCCCACCGATTTTTTCCGGTGCATAGACACTTACGTTCTGTTTTCTTTCATAATCATAGACCTGCATCCGCTCTATGGACGGATCTGTCCGGTAAATCATCTTATCCGGTGTTGTTTTCCATGCAGAGGCGGCCCCGTAAGCTCCGACAAAATCCTCTGTGGCAATCTGCCAGCCGTCAGATATTGTATTGGTCTGCTGTCCCATAGACTGCACAAGTGTATCTACTACGCCTGTAATTTTTTCCTGTTTCCAGTGCAGATCCGTGCGGTAATAATCTTTCAGATGCAGCTTACCGTATAAACTGATTTTCTGTGCCGAAGGAATCTCCGCCTGTATCATCTCATCCAGCCTTGCATAATCCAGTATTGGATACTGTTTATCTGCCAGATAATAATTTTTGTCCGGGATGACTGCGACATAACAATCTGCGTTCTGAAATTGTTCTGTGCAGAGCTTCTCTATGGAATCTGCCACTCTGCCCACATTCTTTTCATTTAATTCTGCCTCCAGATGATAAATTCCATCCTCAACTTTAAAATAACCATTGGTATCCGTTTTTCCCAAAAGTGCCGTCTCCGTCTCCGCTTTCACTGTGCGCAATCCGTCCCGCACCGGAAACTGCTCGGAAAAATACGTTTCCAACTGCTCCATATACGTTCCATCCCCAAAAGCAGCCACTGTAAATGACGGTTTCTTCGCAAGTTTCCGTCTCTCCGTCTTAGAAACCGCCTGATCCGGCAGCAGAAACGCCGCCACCGGGACACAGACAAGTGAGAGCAGAAAAACAACTACTGCTATTTTTTTCTTCCAATCCATGCTTCTGCCCTCCTCATTAACGATCCGGTGTCAGATAAATGTGGTTTCCCACTCACTCTCCCTAAAACCGGAAATATAAAAATGGATGTACCGAACTTCCCAGTAAAAATGCCGTAGCAAGCACCAGCCCTGTCAGTATATAACAGCTCTGTAACAGCCATCCTGACTTTTTCCACATGTTTGTATTTTTTAATCTCTGAACGCACATCGCAGGAACCGGTGTCGCACCAGCACATGCGATGAGTAAAAGTATCAGATAGCTCTTGATCTCATAAGCAGCCATCGGTGTCATTGCATTTCCGTAACTTCCGGCTAATCCTAAAAGCTGTTCTTTTATCTCACGGACACTCTCCACACGGAAAATGACAAAACTAACAAGGACGACCAGAAGAACATAACCATGTTCTATGATATTTCTGACACAGCTCAGAAACATATTTTCCCTGTTACCACCATTGCCGTCATTATTTGCGGATATGTCTGCTATTTTAAAGGATCTTTCTTTCCATTTTTTTCCGATTAATTTCTCTGCACTTAAGAATACGCCAAAATACAATCCCCACAGCGCAAAATTCCATCCTGCACCGTGCCATAGCCCACTGAGCAGCCAGACAACGAACATATTAAAACACCATCGCAGAACGCTCACCCGGTTGCCGCCCAGCGGGATATAAAGGTAATCGCGGAACCATCCTCCCAGCGTCATGTGCCATCTGCGCCAGAACTCCGAGATACTTTTTGAGATAAAAGGATACCTGAAATTCTCCGGGAACGTAAAACCTAACATTTTTCCAAGTCCGATCGCCATATCGCTGTAACCGGAGAAATCATAGTAAAGCTGTAACACAAATGCGAGGGCAAGCACCCAGTAACCCAATGTGCCGATCCCTGCGCCTTCCGCACAAATTCCTGTTGTCACGACCGCTTCTGTTTTTGCTGCTGTTTCTGATATATTTTGCAGCGCCGAGACAAGCGACGCAAGGGAATCTGCGATCAAAACCTTTTTACAGAGGCCACAGACGAACCTTGCCGCACCTTCCCCGGTTTTTTCCCATGTGAAATCCCGTTGTTTTAATTCCGCCTGCACGGATTGAAAGCGGACGATCGGTCCGGCGATCAACTGTGGAAACATCGTCACATATGCCGCAAAATCAACAAAATTGTGTTCTGCCGCAACCTCTCCCCGGTAAACATCCACATAATAACTGATGATCTGAAACGTGTAAAAACTGATGCCGACCGGAAGTGCGATCTGCACCATCGGAACATGTGTACCGAGAATCCTATTTACACTGTCTGCCAGAAAATCCATATATTTAAAAAATACCAGCAATCCCAATGTCATTGCCGTAAAAATCCCGACCACAAGCCTGTCATGTCCACCCTTGTATTTTCCGGATCTGTCTGCCGGATCAGCAGCACAGACACACTTCTTCTGTCTCTGATATTCGATGCATCTTCCACCCATATAGCCGACTGCAACAGAAAAAAGGAGCAGCACACTGTATTTTGGCTCCCCCCACAAATAAAAAACGAAGCTTGCCAGAAACAGTATCAGATTTTTCACTTTTGCCGGTGTCAGATAATAGATCACTAATACCGCCGGTAAAAAATAGTATAAAAACGTAATACTTGAAAAAAGCAAGCTTCGCACCACCTTCTGTATTTATTTTTTTAACGCCAAAAACGCTTCTTTTGCTGCATCTGCAACATCTTTGTCTGCCATGATGAATAAAATCACGTCGCCAACGTTTTCCACAACAACGCTCTCTGCTTCAACACATATCCACTTTGCCGGATCGGCATTTTCCTCTAAAAGCTTCTTGGCAGCTTCGATATCCTGATCTTCACTTACCCGGAGCAATACACACTGATAAGCGATCGAGGACATCATCGGTGCAGAGTACACGGAATCCGTATAATCAATCTCTGTCGTTCCTAAAATATATTCTTCTTCTGCTTCGGTAATCTCCACGTTTTCAAAATCATCTGTGTAGCTGAAGTAATCGTCATCTGTTTTTGCTGTTTTATAAATCTCATCCAGAATGTCTGCACAGCTTCCCTCCAGATTTGCCGATGTATCCAGCGCACCCTCTGTTGCCTCTGCAGTGATATTTCCATCATCTGCAACCGGATCTCCGGTTTTATTTCCACACGCAGCAATGGAAAGTGTCATTGCCGCCAGCAGAATCCATGCTATTTTTCTCTTCATATTCCCTCTCATTCCGGCGTGCGCAGACGCCCAAAAAATTCATTTTCACAATCCATTGTGATGTGAGCAACATTATACTATAGATTGTTCCCTTTTCCTAATGAATTTTTTCTTAATATCCGAGGAAATTTCTGGATACTTTATGATTTTGCAGTCTTTTGTCTATAGGAAAATCGTAAAACGCATGCCATCTTCCACAGGCTCAAATACATAGCGGAATCCCTCTTTTTTCAGCAGTTCCCGCACCACATAGAGTCCCAGCCCATTGCCCCCGGAAGCTGCCCGCGTGTCGTCCACACGGTAAAACGGCTCATAAATATAAGCCAACTGCTCCTCTGTCAACGGTGTACAGCTGTTTTCGATCCAGATTTTGTCTGTGTCTGCGGCAATTGTGATCTGCCCGCCCTGCTCTGTGTACTGTACCGCATTGCCGATCAGGTTCGACCACACTTTCTGAAATGTATTCCGGCTCATAAACAGCATGCAGTCTTCCGGGATACTGTCTGTCACCTCTAACTTTTTGTCAGCAATCTGCATCGCATATTCCTGCAGCACTGCTCCAATTTCCCCGCCTGCATAAAGCTTCTGTTTTTCCTCTTCCTGCAGATCCTGCACTTTGGAAGTATCTAAAATATCCCTGACCATTCCGCTCAGTTCATCCACTTTGGCAACTGCTTCCGCAAGATATTTGTCACGATCCTTGTACTTTCCTATATTATACTGCATATTTTCCAGCAGAATCCGCAGTCCGGAAAGCGGTGTTTTCAGTTCATGGGAAGCTGAACGCAGAAAAACAGTCTTCGACTTTTCCACTGCGAGCATATGCTCTTTTTCTTCATCCAGACTCCGGATCGTTGCAAGCAGCTGCTCATAAACCTGATTGATCTGCTCCGCCAGAAGACCGACCTCATCTTCGTCCTGCACATGAAATGCCGCTTCCGGTTTTAAATTTTTCATATCGTTCGTGACATTCAGCATGTGAAAAATAGGTCTTGTAATGCGTCTCGAATATAAATAAGAAAAAACAATGGAAAAGAGAATGGCAGCTCCGAACGTAAACGGCAATAAAAATGTGATCATATCCACCGCCTCTTTCACCGGCATGGCACTTGCCATCACTTCCACCTGGATTTCAATCCCATCGTCTGCTTCCATTGTTTTATTTTTCACAATAATTGATTCCGCATTTTCCAGATTGCTCACATCAAAAACCATATCGGCATCGGTATACAGTGATATCTGGAAATCCATTCCCATATAAGTAACTTCACTGCCGGCACACTCTACCGTAACATTGACATTATTTTGTTTTGCAAAATCAGAAAAAATCTGCCCTGCTTCCGCTGCAGTATTCCTTTTTATCTCCTGCTGCAATGTGTCCATTTTCTTTTCCAGCTGATCCTGCATCCGGCTTAAGTACACCTTCGGATAGAAAAAATAAATCATCAGATGCATGGATGTTGTGATAAAAAGCAGCATAAAAAACGTATATAAAAATGTTTTAGGAAATAATTTCATTTTCTTCATATTCAATCTCCTACTCTGCGCACACCGCTGAATGCAGCCTTCTTTTGCAGGCTGTTCACTTATTGATATTTTATGGCAGCTCCAGCTTATAGCCGACGCCCTTTACCGTGATAATACAGTCGAGCTGCAGTTTTTTCCGCAGATTTTTCACATAGACATCCACAACACGGTCAAAAGGGCTTTCCTCCTCACCCCAGATCCGGTCTAAAATCTGGTCCCGGCTCACAACCTGTCCCGCATTCTCCAACAAGACTGCTAAAAGTTTGATTTCTTTCGGTGTGACTGCCGCATCTTTTCCAAGATACGTTGCCCGATACCCGGAAAAATCCACCACAGCATCTTTGTATTTCCATGTATTTTCCGTCTTATAACGTGCCCGCAAAAGTGCTTCGATCCGCTTCAAAAGTAATATCAGTGAAAACGGCTTACATATGTAGTCATCAGCAAGGTTGTCAAACGTCTGCACCTGCGTTTCCTCGTCCGTGACCGCCGTCAGCATAATCACCGGAAGTTCACTGAATGTCCGCAGTTCTTTTAACACTTCGATTCCATTTTTCTTCGGCAGCATAATGTCTAACAGCGCCAGATGTATCTCTTTGCTTTTTAAAATTTCAAGTGCCTTCTCCCCATCTTCTGCACAAAAGACCTCATATTCATTTTCTTTTAAAAACTCTGCCACGCCCTCGCGGATCGCTGTATCATCCTCTACAATTAAAATATTCATTTTATACTTTCCTTTTCCTTAATTTAGTACTTCCCTGTTAAAATGTGCTATTTTCCTATAACAATAACACTACTTTCAGTTTATTATGACCTCTAAAGATTATCAACAAAAAAAATTTTCTGATTTCATATTAATTTCACATTGGAACGTTATGATATGTCTATCAAATCAATCAGACAATAGTCTGAACAACAAAAAACAAAGGAGATTTTCTTATTATGAAAAACAAAACATTATCTATCGCAACACTTTTACTTACAGGCGCACTTCTTTTTGCAGGATGCGGACAGACCGGAAACACCACCGGCAATACTTCTTCCACAACAGCCGGACAGGAAACGGCCACAACTGAACAGACAGACAGCACTGCACAGACTGCTTCCGACAGCACTGCTTCCACAAATGATATTTTCACGAACATGGATACTACGGATATAGATGGTAATAAAATGGATTCCTCTATTTTTGCCAAAAACAAAGTAACACTTGTAAATGTATGGAATGTCGGATGTACCCCATGTGTCAATGAAATTCCTGATCTTGATAAGATCAATAGTGAATACAAAGACAAGGGTGCTGCTGTTTACGGACTTTACGGCGACCTTGGCATGGGTATCTCAGATGACGAAATGGCTCAGATCAAAGATATTATGAGTAACGCAAATGCATCTTACACACAGCTTCGTATGGATGGAACGCTTGCCACAAATGAATCCCTTTTAAATATTATGGCATACCCTACCACTTATGTAGTTGGATCAGATGGAACCATCCTTGACACGATTGAAGGTTCTAAGGACTATGAAGGCTGGAAAGCTCTCATTGACTCTTACTTAGCAGAATAGTCACTTATAGATCAGGTTTCCGGCAGTTTCCCGGACTGCCGGAACTCACGAAACGAGGCGAAACTTATATGAATATCAAAAAACGCTCTGTCACAGGTATCTTACTTTTAGCTATCGGGGTTTTATTTATTTTAAATGGAATCCATCGAAATGAGCATACCACTGTACAGAATAAGTCAAATATCATCTGTCTGGAATGCATTGGCATCGGATAATAGAAAATACATTACACGAATTTACAAGGAAAGGGTTTTCATCATGAACTGGATAAAAAAACAGCGAAAACATTTACGCTTATGGGTACAGGTTCTTTTCACCGCCCTGACAAATGGATATGTCATCGGTTTTACCGAGGGAAAAATTTACCGCGGCACAAGCAAAAAGCTCTGTGTCCCAGGCTTAAACTGCTACTCCTGCCCGGGTGCTGTCGGTTCCTGTCCGATTGGATCCCTTCAGGCTGTGCTCGGCAGTAAAAATTATAAATTTTCCTTTTATGTCATTGGATTTTTAATGATTTTCGGATCTCTCATGGGACGTTTTGTCTGCGGCTGGCTCTGCCCTTTTGGCCTTGTGCAGGATCTGCTGCATAAGATCCCTTTTGTCAAAAAGATCAAAAAAGTCCCATTTGACCGCTATCTGCGCTATTTAAAATATGTCATCCTTGTTGTGTTCGTCATTGCCATGCCTTTGCTTCTTGTCGGGGAAAGCGGCTATGGAAGTCCATGGTTCTGCAAGCTGATCTGTCCGTCCGGCACACTGCTCGGCGGTATTCCGCTTGTTGCAAAAAATCCGGGACTCCAGCGTGCCATCGGCTTTTTATTTGGGTGGAAGGTCAGCATCCTTGTCATTCTTCTTATTTTATCTACAATGATATACCGCCCTTTCTGCAAGTATTTATGTCCACTTGGTGCGATTTATGGTATTTTCAACCGGTTTTCACTCTATCATTACGAGATTGATGCCGCCAAATGTACGAAATGCGGACTTTGTGCAAAGAAATGTGATATGGGTGTCAAGGTTTATGAAAATCCAAACAGTGCGGAATGTATCCGCTGTGGAAAATGCAAAGATGTCTGTCCAACCGGCGCTATCCATTCAGGAATACGTCCCAAAACCGGAGTTTAACTTACCGTGGAGCAGCAGATTTTGTGGTGCTTTCTTAGGGTGTGAAGGGCAGATATAAGCGTCCTCTCACAAGTCGTGATTTTATAGGTT
>DXQT01000059.1 GCA_019411365.1 Roseburia sp. | reverse complement strand
ATAACTATAAGCAAAAGGACGAATGAAAAAACTCTCGTTTTTTCACACGCCCTTTTTGCAACTTTTGTCTATTTATTTTTTCATTTTGGCACGAAATACGCTCTTTCTCATTTTATAATGGCATCGTAAACAGAAAGGAGATGAACTTCCATGAGAAACAAATTCCACAACTATATTGAAAATATACTCAGCTTTTATTCAACCTTCTTCACAAAGGGATATTACCGTTTTTAAGTACCATTCTATACATAACGATTGCAATGTCACAAAGCGTAATGCCAAAACTATTAAATCCATTTCTGAAAGAAATAATATTAGTCTTAATTATGTTAGAGATGAGGTTGAAGGAATGCTTTATTCAGCATATTCGGTTATTTTAGGTGGAGATTGCAAGCTTTCTGATAAGGGTTTTACAGATATAGATATTTTACTAAACGAAAATGACGAACAATTCTTCTAGATACCCAAATAATCAATTTATTAAATGAGTATGTAGAATTTATTATAAACGATGTCGATATAATGTCTGATTGCATAAGATCATCACTAATCGATAACTCATGGCCGAGAAACAAAACTAAGCAACGTTATAGAAAAATAATTTGCAGATGCCTGTTTTGCTTCGTCTAAATTCATCTGAAAACATGAAGTGTTATAAATTATGATCCTCTTTACACTTTTCCTTGCATCAGCTCATAAGATATGTTATATTATGCGTAGAAAGAGGGAAAGCCAGAGAAGCGGCTTACCCGAATGAATTAAGTAACTGTTTTATCAACAGCCGTCATTATTCGCAGTAATGGCGGCTATTTTCGTTTTCCCTTGAAAATCGTGTAGCACAATCCAACAAGGGCGCAAATGAATATTCCAATCTGAATTAAGTCAGAGTATGTAACATACATTGGCAACGCCCTCCTTTCTTTCGTCTGGAGGGTTGGTCTACGCTTTGCTCCGGTCGTTGCTAAACAAGCCCCACCGGGGCTTAGCAACCCTCCGAAAAAGAGGGTAAGCCGCCCGGCTCTCTGGTTTCCCATGTGCGAAGTATATCATAACTTATTAAATCAGACAACGATAAATCGACAAAATCCCCTTAGATTACTCTAAGAGGATTTGCTTATTTCGAGATATTTTTCTATAAAAGTGCGTCAAAAGGTGTGTCAGTCTTTTATTTCATATCAGAGAATTGTTTCGGAACCCCTATAAAATAAGCATTCTTTGGATTATTTCTCATCCACCACCTGAAAAATAAAAAACTTCAGATAATAACTTTCATCCGCCGCCCACAAAATCGGATGATCCGGTGCCTGTGTACGGAATTCCACCTGACGGAGTCTCTTATGTGTTGCCTTGGCAGCCTCTTTCACAGTCTTTGCGAGAAGCTCCTGCGTCATAAAATGAGAGCACGAACAAGTGGCAAGATACCCGCCATCTTTCACTAACTTTAATCCTTTCATGTTAATTTCACGATAACCTTTGATTGCATTTTTTGTCGCCTCGCGGGATTTTGTGAACGCTGGTGGATCCAGAATGACTACATCATATTTTTCTCCTGCCTGTGCGAGTTTTGGAAGTTCATCCAAAACATTTGCCTGACGGAAATGTACGTTGTTTTCCAGATGGTTCAATCTCGCATTCGCCTCTGCCTGACTGACTGCATATTCGGAAATGTCAAGTCCGGTGACATCTACAGCCCCGGCGATTCCTGCATTCAGTGCGAACGTTCCCATATGTGTAAAACAGTCTAAAACTTTCTTGCCTTTGCAGATACGCTGCATGGCTAGACGATTATATTTCTGGTCGAGGAAAAATCCTGTTTTCTGGCCATTCGCGACATCGACCATATAATGAACACCGTTTTCCACGATCTCCACATTCGTGTCAAACGCATCCCCGATGAAGCCTTTCACTTTGGAAAGCCCCTCTTTCGTTCGCTCATTTGCATCGCTCCGCTCGTACACGCCGCGGATTTTGATACCGTCCTCTGCCAGAATTTCTTTTAAAAAGTTCACGATTATTTCCTTGAACTGCTCCATGCCAAGTGCCAGACACTCGACCACGAGCACATCCTCATATTTATCGATCACTAAGCCCGGCAAAAAATCAGCCTCACCGAAAATAATACGGCAGGAAGAAGTATCTACGGTTGTCTTGCGGTACTCCCATGCATTTTTCACACGCATTTTCAAAAATGCTTCATCGATCTCCTGATCCGGTTTTCTCGTCATCATGCGGATACGGATTTTCGAGTTCTGGTTGATAAATCCTTTTCCCATCGGATACCCGTCAAAATCATGTACAGTCACGACTTCTCCGTTTTTGAACCGTCCTGTAATGGTGTCTATCTCATTGTCAAAAATCCACGCACCGCCCGCTTTGATGGTACGTCCTTCCCCTTTTTTCAATGTCACAATTGCACTCATATCTGCTCTCCTTATTTAAAATCTTTCTCTCACTGTTTTTTCTGTCATTTCCACTCTATCGGCATATTTTAGCATGGTTTTCTGCGGTTCACAAGATTTATGATGGCTCCGCCTGATTTTCTTTGTAATTTACGCTTGTAGTTTTATAAAAAAGTATTTCTCTTCTTGCAAAATATCTCCTGACTTACGATAATAAAGACAGGGAATGCTTTTTCGTGCTGTTTCACGAATTTGCTGATCTTCCATGATAAAACACTGGATCATTCTGATTTTGAAAGGTAAGACTCTTATGATAAAAATAAGTTTATGCATGATCGTAAAAAATGAAGCTGCCATCCTGTCCAGATGTCTCGACTCTGTCTGTGACCTGATGGATGAGATTATTATTGTGGATACTGGCTCCACCGACGATACAAAGGCTGTAGCAGCAAAATACACTGACCGGATTTACGATTTCACATGGAACAATGATTTTTCTGCTGCAAGAAATTTTTCTTTTTCCCTCGCAAATATGGATTATATTTACGCACCGGATGCAGATGAGATACTGGACGAGGAAAATCGCAAAAGATTTCTTTTGTTAAAGGAAGCCCTTCTGCCGGAAATTGAGATCGTACAGATGAAATACCGCACCGTCTCTGAATTTAACACCGTTTTGAATGCAAGAACCGAGTACCGTCCAAAATTGTTTAAACGTGTCCGGGAATTTGAGTGGATCGATCCGATCCACGAGACGATCCGCCTCACACCGGTTGTATTTGACAGCGACATTGAGATTTTGCACATGCCGCAGTCCATGCACCACAAACGGGATTTTTCCATTTTTGTGGACGCCTTCAACAGAGAGGGGACATTTTCTTCCAAGCTTCGCAGCATGTATGCAAAAGAATTATTGAAAACAGGGGATGAAAAAGATTTTGCAGAGGCACTTCCGATTTTCCGCCTGATATATGATTCCGGCACAGACACCGACGCACAGAAAGAAGCCGCCTGTGTGCTCGCACACGCCTACCGGATTGCCGGGGACATCAACCGCTTTTTCCAGATGACACTGCGGGATATGCTGTCAACACCATGCGCCGAAATTTGTCTTGAACTTGGAGCTTATTTTGAGGAAGCCGAAGATTATGAGGAAGCTTCCCTCTGGTATTATAATGCTGCGCATGAGACTTCCAGCATTTTAGATGTACACACGGGCGGCGATCTGCCGCTTCAGGGATTGATCCGCTGTTATGAGATAATGCTTGCAGCTTTGCCGGAGGATGATCCGTTTGCCGCACTTACCGCAAATCAATATGAAGAGGCTCTCGCCGATGCCAGGGAAGCACTCGCCAACTGGGATGTGCCGGAAGAATTATAATTCCTTGCGGAGTGTTTTACTCCAGTCTGCCACAGCGTCCGTTTGTGGCAAGAACAGAACATTTCTGCCCCAGAGTGACTGCGCCGCCCTCGACCGTTGTGACAACGCCACCGGCTTCTTCCACGATCAGCGCTCCCGCCGCAAAGTCCCACGGACTCAGGCGCAGTTCAAAGTATAATTCTGCGCGCCCTGCTGCTATGCTGCACAGATCGATTGCTGCGGAGCCGCTTCTCCGCACATCCAGCGCTTTCTTAAAGTATGCGTAAGCCATCTGAAATGATTTTTTGCTCAGTTCTTCGTAATACGGTGCTGTGCCAAATAATACAATGCCCTCAGAGAGCGGATTTCTGGAAACATGAATCGGTCTTCCGTTTAAAAATGCACCCTTTCCACGTTCTGCCGTGAACATTTCATCCAGATACGGATTGTATACAACACCTATATATTTTTCACCGTCTTTTGCCAGTCCTACTGAAATCGCACTCACATGATAGTCTTTGATAAAATTTGTCGTTCCGTCAATCGGATCCACAATAAACGCAAATCCTTTTTTGATTGATGCGTGCACGTCATCTTCTTCCCCGACAAACACTGCCTCCGGAAGTATTTCAAGCAGCTTTTTCCGAAGGGTTTCCTGTACCTTTTTGTCATAGACTGTCACAAAATTAGCGTGTCCTTCCTTCGTCTCCACCATATTGGCAGTCCGCACTGCGTCCAGCATGATTTTTCCACATTCACGCACTGCATCCGCAATTTTTTCCACAAGTGTGCGGTTCAATTTGTATAAAACCTGTGTTTCACGTTCCAGCCAAGGAATTTCCGGTGCAAATGTGACCTGCTCTTTTATTTTCTGATCCATCTGTGCGATATATGCTTTCTGTAAAAAGTCATGCATCTTCTTCTGCTCTCTTTTTAATAAGGAAAGATTGCTCTGATATGCCTTCTCCACAGTCACAAAAGTTCCATGGAATCCCAGTTTTTCCTCGTAATCGTCCTGCACTCCCGGCGCTCTTTTATCGCTCATCAGCCAGCACTCGTAATAACAGGATTTCATCTGAAAATAACTTTCCGGATCCTCAGTATCAATGTTCTGCTCAAATGTTTCCCCGATTTTCACCCCGATATGGATATCCGTGTATCCTGTCTCCTCCGTGATCTCCCGAAGCAATGTTTCTTTTTCCGTCTCACCCTCTTCCATGCCACCACCCGGGAATTTGTAATCACCGCGGTTGGTCTGTACCATAAGGATTTTATTCTGATAATGGATCACGCCGCGGACTGCGGTTCTTTGATTGATATGTACCGGTGTTTGCGGCAGCTCGTCCGTGATAAACTGTAATTGAAACTGCATATTGCTGTCCCCCTTCTGTAAACGCATATGTTTTGATGTTAAAAGCTTAAATGTATTTGCATAAAAAATCAAGATGCCTCGTCTTAAGCCCTTGTAAAACATCTCATAAAGTGTTAAAATATTAATTGATAATTTTTTAACAAACATTGCCTGTGTTTTTTATTTACTGAAAATGAAACACAGCATACATTTCATTCCAAATTTAGGGGAGGTATTTACAATGGATTACTCACAGGAATACAAACAGAAACTTGTTTCCGCAGATGAAGCTGTAAAATTAATCAAATCCGGTGACTGGGTTGATTATGGATGGTGCAATGGTACGGTTGACGTTTTGGATCAGGCACTGGCAAAACGTACCGATGAACTTAAAAATGTAAATTTACGCGGTGGTATTTTATTAAAACCGCTTGCTGTTTTTGCCCGCGAGGACGCCGGTGAACATTTCACATGGAACTCCTGGCATATGTCCGGTATCGAACGAAAACTGATTGCCCGCGGATGTGCTTACTATTCTCCGATCCGCTACTCCGAACTGCCTCGTTATTACCGTGAATCCTCATGTCCGGACGATGTTGCAATGATCATGGTTGCGCCGATGGATAAACACGGTTACTTCAACTTCGGGCCAAACGCATCCCATCTCGGTGCAATGTGTGAGACTGCCAAACATGTCATCGTGGAGGTCAACGAAAATATGCCACGCTGCCTCGGCGGTACAGAATGCGGCATCCATATTTCCGATGTCACATATATTGTGGAAGGAAACAATGCTCCGATCGGTGAACTTGGTGCAGGCGGTCCTGCCACTGATGTTGATAAAAAAGTTGCCCAGCTTATCGTAGACCAGATTCCAAACGGTGCCTGCTTACAGCTTGGTATCGGAGGCATGCCAAACGCTGTCGGTTCCCTGATCGCAGAATCTGACTTAAAAGATCTTGGTGTCCACACTGAAATGTATGTAGACGCTTTTGTTGATATTGCAAGAGCCGGAAAGATCAACGGTTCCAAGAAAAACATCGACCGTTTCCGCCAGGTTTACGGTTTTGGTGCCGGAACAAAGAAAATGTATGATTACCTTGATGAAAACCCAGAACTTATGAGTGCTCCGGTAAGCTACACCAACGATATCCGTTCCATCGCAGCCCTGGATAATTTTATTTCCATTAACAACTGCGTAGATATCGACCTCTTCGGACAGATCAGTTCTGAATCTTCCGGTATCAAACAGATCAGTGGTGCCGGCGGACAGCTTGACTTTGTTTTAGGTGCTTATCTCTCAAATGGTGGTAAGAGCTTTATCTGCTGCTCCTCTACATTTACTGATAAACAGGGCGTTATGCACTCCCGTATCCGCCCGACTTTAGCAGAAGGTTCTATCGTAACCGATACACGTGCCAACACACATTATGTTGTAACCGAGTATGGTATGGTAAATCTGAAAGGACTTTCCTCCTGGCAGAAAGCTGAGGCCTTGATCTCTGTTGCTCATCCTGATTTCCGTGATGAACTGATCGCTGAGGCTGAGAAAATGCATATCTGGAGACGGTCGAATAAATAGTTGACAGGAGTTTCACTTAGGAACTGCCGCTTGCAGGTGGTGTTACGGATTTTTAGATTGAATTTTATAATTTAGGTTATGTACAAAATATTGCAGTCTGACATGTTTATGAAAACATGAATGTGAAATGGACGAATATTGTGTTTCGTTGCGTTAAACATTGCGATGAACCTCTCTGATCATTTGTGTTCAGCAGAGGCTTCCACAAATGGAGAGTTTCATCTCCATAACGCAAAACGAAAACAATATTCGTCCATTTTACATTCATTACTCCATAAGTTATGAAGCTGCAATATTTTGAATATACCCTCCATAGAAATTCAATTTAAAAATCCGTCAATCCAAGCTACGAGCGGCAGAAATCAAAGGTTAAACTTTGAGAGATATGCCCCTTACAATCGACGAATCACAAGACATTGAAAATACCTACATCTTGCCGTTACCTTCATAGGCATTCATCCCATAACCGAGAGTTCCATAACGTAAATTGCAGATTTTGTGGTGCATTCACAGCGTAAATTGGGCATGTATAAGCGCCCTTTCACAAGTCATTTGTGTAGAGTAGGCGGATGAAAATTTCATCCGCCCCTCATCAAACCGTGCATGAGG
>DXQT01000058.1 GCA_019411365.1 Roseburia sp. | reverse complement strand
CAAACCACAATTCATTTGTCAACATCTTTTTTGACAAAAAATTACATTTCTTTTTTGTCTGTTTTTCAGATTGAAAAATCAGATTATACCTTCTTTAATCACATTATGATCGCGCAGTACTTTTTCAATGACAGTTCCTTTTACCACACGAAGCAATGGTTTCTTCAATGCGTTTAACGGTCCCGGCAATGAGATTTCAAGCGGAGACTTTCCGTCCATGAGTTTTACACTGCTGTCTAAGAGTTCGCGGATATCATAAACACTTCCCCAGACCTCAGGCACACCACGGTCTACACCAAGCAATCCATAAACAGCTTCCATTGCTGTTCTCACAGAATACTCTGTTGTGAATACGGTATCTCTCGGAGTCTCTGCAAACTGTCCTAAGAATGCAAAGTTCACGCAGCCGTCCGGGATGACATCCGGTCTGTCCCCTTTGGTTCTTGGCATAAAGAATGCTGTGATATATGGCATCATGGTTGGAACACAGATGGCGCTGTGTTCAGCAAGCTCTCCGATTTTTTCTGTCGGAACACCCAGATGATAAAGCCACTCTTCTGTGATCTCTTTTCCGGTACATTCTTTCATTGGTTTCTTAATATAATCGCCCGGTACATCGGTAAATAATCCATAAACCCATACGCAGACCTGATTTTTATCCTGCTCTTTGAACTGTCCCTGACGATTGATCGTCCAGCTTAACAGCCAGCTGGAATCCTGGCAGCTCACGATACCACCTGTCACAACTTTTCCGGTTCTCGGATCTCTCTTACAGATATCCATAATATAAGGAATGATCTTATCATCTAATGTTGTGACGGTTGCAGATTCCCAGTTTGTTTTTGCAATATCAGAGCAGAATTTCTCCGGGTGTCCGAAGGACGGATCCTGTTTTGCAATATTTTTCCATAAATTCCAGCAGCCGCTTGTACGAACCTCTGCATCACCGTTTGGCGCATGATTCTGGTCTCCGTAAATAGTTCCCTCGGTACAGCTTCCGTTTGTGACAAATACGAGATCGTTTTCTGTTAATGTGATGCCCTCTTCCACACCTTTTACCTTACACTCGATTGTTTTTGCCACTTTCTTTCCATCTTTGATCTCAAAAATAACGTTGGTCACTTCTGTATTAAACTGGAAATCAACACCTGCTTCCTCCAGATATTTCTGCATCGGAAGGATCAGTGATTCATACTGATTGTATTTTGTGAATTTCAGTGCTGAGAAATCCGGCAGTCCTGCGATATGATGAATAAAACGCTGGAAATAAAGTTTCATTTCCAATGCGCTGTGCCAGTTTTCAAATGCAAACATGGTTCTCCAATACAGCCAGAATGTGGAATCAAACACCTCATCATCAAATACATCCTCGATCGTCTTATCGTAAAGATCCTCGTCTTTTGTCATGAAAAGTTTCATGATCTCCATGCAGCCTTTCTGACTTAAGTTGAATTTCCCATCGGTGTGCGCATCTTTTCCCTGTTTTTCCGTTGCACGGCAAAGAGAATAGTTTGGATCTTCTTTATTTAACCAGTAATACTCATCCAGAACAGAAACTCCCGGCGTCTCAATGGATGGAATGCTCCGGAATAAATCCCACAGACACTCAAAATGATTTTCCATCTCACGTCCGCCACGCATTACATAACCTCTGGTCGCATCATAAATGCCATCACATGCTCCACCTGCAATGTCCATTGCCTCCAAAATATGGATGTGATCTCCCGGCATCTGTCCATCTCTTACCAGAAAGCAGGCTGCTGCCAGAGAAGCAAGGCCGCTTCCTACTATATATGCACTTTTTTCGTCAACCCCCTGCGGTTTCTTTGGTCTTGCAAAAGCTTCATAGTTACCGTTGGTATAATAAATGCCTTTGCTGTTTTTTTCATTTTTTCCGCGCTCTGTATTGCGGTATTCCTGCTCAGGTGCATTTGCTGCCGCTTTTTTCACCTCATTTTTGACGTTATTCTTATGATTCTTTGCGGCAAGTGCCACGGCTCCTGCTCCTGCTGCAAGTGCAGCTACTCCAAGTCCAATGTTTTTCTTTTCCATGGTTCATTTCTCCTTTCATCGATCCTCTTTTTTAGGCGTTTGCGAAACTCTTCATAATCTTCTTTCAATTGTTCAAAATCAACAAAATTTTCGAAAACACGCTTTCGCTACGTGTCGCTGGTAACGGTACTAAGAAGCCAGTCACAACGATTGTTGTACCTGCCTTCAAGTACCGACCGCTCCCCAGTGTTTTCTCAAGCTTTTGTTATTTTTTCACAATTCAATTTAGGTTTCTAGGAGTTTCGCAATTGTCTAATCTGTTTTTTGATGTCTCTATGATAGCTTGCCCCAAAATGATTGCCAATTTACAAAAAAGGTGAAATGATAAAAATTTTATCACTTCACCTTTTTTGTAAAAAATCCTATGGGTGTCTGCGAAACGCCCCATAATATTCTTTCAATTGCCCAAATCTTCTTTATCGCAAATTACATTTTTTCCTTCACCTGTTCAAAATTACGGATGGAATTGGCAATATTACCATGCAACGTCACTGCGAGCAGATCTACGATCTTCTGATAATCCTCTTTCATTCCGCGGTCGATCCAGTCTAACATGATTCCGACAAAACCGTATTTGTAAAAATCTGCAATAAACTGTTTATCTGTTTCCGGCAGATGATCTCTGGAGCATTTTTCCTCGACAACATCCGCAATCAGCTGGTATGTCAGTTTGTATAGAAAACTCTCGATCTTTTCACGTCTCACCGAATGATAGACGTTCATAATAAACGGCTTGTTTTCTAGCACTGCCTCAAAGATCTGGGCAAACCCCTCCTGCCAGGTATCGTAAGTTTTCTTATCCCGCAAGGCTTTTTTGCCGTCTTCCACACATGCCCACTCTACCAGATCATAGATATCCTTGAAATGATAGTAAAATGCCATACGGCTGATCCCACAGTCCTCTGTCAGATCTGCGATGGTGATCTTATCAAAAGGTTTCTTTTTCAAAAGCTCTTTCAATGACGCTTCCAGTGCGATTTTGGTTGTATTCAATATCTGCTTCTCCTGTTTTTCGCTTGCTTTATGAGTTCCATTTTATCTGCGTTCTTCGGTTTGGTAAAGCCTTTCCGTGATTCTTTCATAAAAATTTCAGAGACATTTTATAATTTTTTATTCTTGACAGAAAATGTTAGCAGGCTTACAATTTTTCTGGTTTCAAATGATTCACAATTTTTGATGTACAATTTGATATTATAAATGAAAATACAGACATTTTGACACCTGAATTTTATAAAAAAGGAGTTTATCAACATGACACAGGAAAAACAAATGACAAATCCACTTGGTACCGATAGAATTTCCACGCTGGTGGCACGTTTTGCTGTTCCAAGCATTATCGCAATGCTTGTCAGCGCCGTTTACAATATCGCTGACCAGCTTTTTATCGGAAATGCAGTCGGCACGCTCGGAAATGCTGCAACCAATATCGCCTTTCCACTCTCTATGCTCTGCACTTCGCTGGCACTGCTTTTTGGGATCGGCGGAGCAGCAAGCTTTAACCTTCATATGGGCGCTGGACGAAAAGAGGAAGCTCCTTATTATATCGGCAACTCCATCACTATGCTGCTCTCACTCGGATTTCTTTTACTGCTTATCACCGAACTGTTTTTAAATCCGCTGTTAGTGCTCTTTGGTTCCCCGGCAGATGTACTCCCACTGGCAGAGCAATATGTCCGCGTCACAGCGGTCGGTTTTCCATTTCTGATCTTAACCATCGGAAGCGGTCACCTGATCCGTGCGGACGGCAACCCGAAAATGGCAATGTTTGTCACGGTTTCAGGTGCTGTCATTAATATTGTCTTAGACGCACTGTTCGTATTCGGTTTCCAATGGGGAATGTACGGCGCTGCCTGGGCGACTGTCATCGGACAGATCATCTCCGCTGCGATCGCGATCCGTTACCTCATGCATTACCGCACTGTGACATTAGAAAAACAGCATTTTATCCCTTCCGGGAAAGTTCTCGCACAGATCTGTTCCCTCGGCATGTCCTCAGGCATTAACCAGATCGCCATGATGATCGTGCAGATCGTCATGAACAACCTGTTAAAACACTACGGCGCACAGTCGGTTTATGGCGAATCCATCCCGATCGCCTGTGCCGGAATTGTCATGAAGGTAAACCAGCTTTATTTTTCTATTATTATCGGACTGTCCCAGGGAAGCCAGCCAATTGAAAGTTTTAATTATGGTGCAAAGCAATACAAACGGGTGAAGGACGCTTTCCTTCTCGCAGCGTCAGTCGGTGCGGTTGTATCCATTATTTCCTTTTTGCTGTTCCAGCTTTTCCCGAGACAGATCCTTGGTCTGTTCGGAAGCGGAAGCGAAGAATATTTTGAGTTCGGTGTCAACTATTTCCGAGCCTTCCTGTTCTTCACCTGGTTAAACTTTTTGCAGCCGATCTCCTCGATGTTTTTCAGTTCCATCGGAAAAGCGTACAAGGGAACTTTCCTCTCCCTGACCAGACAGATCCTGTTCCTGCTGCCGCTTATCGTTGCACTGCCGCATTTTTTCGGCATTATGGGCGTACTTTATGCAGGACCGATCGCCGACCTTCTGTCCTTTGCAGTCGGTCTTAGCATGGTGATCGTTGAATTCAAACATATTAATAAGCTGGAAGCTGAACTGGCTTAATATTATCCTTTACCCCAACACCTTCTCCAGCTCCTCCACAACGATCTTAAGAGCTTTTATCCGGGCATATTTCTTGTCGACAGACTCTAAAATATGCCACGGAGCATAGGAGGTGCTGGTCTTTTGGATCATCTCATTGACCGCTGTCTCATACGCATCCCATTTGTCACGGTTGCGCCAGTCCTCGTCTGTGATCTTCCACTGTTTTTCCGGTGTATTCTGTCTCTCATTAAAACGCTCAAGCTGCGTATCTTTGTCAATCTGCACCCAGAATTTGATGATCACAGCGCCCCAGTCGTGAAGTTCTTTTTCAAATTCGTTGATCTCATTGTAGGCGCGCATCCAGTCATTTTCACTGCAAAATCCCTCCAGACGCTCCACCATCACTCTTCCATACCAGGTGCGGTCAAAAATAGCGATATGTCCTGTTTTCGGCAGTCTCGTCCAGAAACGCCACAGGTAATGTCTTGCTTTCTCATGAGGTTCCGGGCTTGCGATCGGATGAACTTCGTAACCGCGCGGGTCAAGTGCTCCTGCGATCCGCTTGATGTTGCCGCCTTTTCCCGCTGCATCCCAGCCCTCATAGGCAATGATGACCGGCACTTTTTTCCGGTAAAGACGATTGTGCAGCTCACCGAGCCGGTTCTGCAGTTCTTTCAGTTCCTTGCGGTACTCATCCGCCTCAATCTCTTTGTCCAAAGGCACTTCTGCCAAAAGCGGCATCCGCACTAACGGAAAAACATTCTGCAAAAGAGGTACTGCCAGCTTCTGATTACTCAACGCAATCTCGATTCCCTGTGTCAATGTCTCTAAAACCTGAAGTTCCGTCCATTTTCTTGACTTTGCATCAATAATGTACCACGGTGCAGACGGCATATTTGTGTTTTTCATATAGGAAGAAAATGCCTCTTCGCACTTCTCATAATGCCGGTTCTGCCAGAGATCATTTTTGCTGACACGCCAGACCGTATCTTTTTCATGCTCTAAATGTTCGATCCGTTTTGCCTGTTCTTTCTCCGGGATATGCAGGAAAAATTTCATGACCAGATAACCGTTATCTGTAAGCTGGCGCTCAAAACGTCTCACACTCTCGATCCGTTTTGCATAATCCTCATCGGAAAGTTTTCCGTGCAGCTCGTCTTTTACGATCTCATCCATCCAGCCCGAATCGAGAAATACGAACTTTCCCTCTTCCGGGATCCGTCTGAAATAGCGGTATAAAAACGGTTTCCGGCACTCCTCCTCACTCTTTTCCCCCATCGATTCCACCTTGAAGAAACGCGGATCGATATTCTGGATCACCTGACCGATCACAGAACCTTTTCCGGCGGTTCCCCAGCCTTCCATGAGCACAAGTACCGGTATCTTCTGCTCTTTGATCAAAAGCTGCTGCTTTGCTAACTTTTCTTTTGCAGCGGCAAGGCGCGCCCTGATCTCTTCCTCCTCCGGTTTTTCCATTGCTTTCCATTCCTGCAGCATAAAAAAATCTCCCTTCTCTTACACTTTTTCATCATCAATCCATATCTCCGCGATCATGTTCCGAAGAAGCACGGATCTCTGCCTGTTACTCTGTTGTCATTCTTCTTTTAGTTTCTCTCAAAATTTCCGAAACATCAAGGCATTTTCACACTTTTTATATTTTTTTCAGAATTTGACAGTTTTATTCTTCTGCCTATATTTTCGTATACTTGTTTTCTTTTATAAGCGTTTCTTATGAATCATTTTTTTCTCCCTATTTTTTTGCATAAATGCAGGAAAACAGGAAAAACCTCCTTGCAATTTGTATTCTTACACGATATAGTTGAATCAACAATTTCGAGATGAAGTTTGCAGGAAAACGACGCAAGTCTACCGAAGGAGTAACACTCTCAGGTGCCGGTCATACCGGTGCAACTGTAAATGGATCGACTCTCTGGAGACGCCCGGATGAACCGGGGGCCGAAGGTGCAACATACGTTTTCGTATGAATCTCTCAGGCAAGCGGACAGAGAAGATATCTTAATTGCACACATAAGATTTCATTTTATATGAAGTTTTCTGATTATGTATCTTCCTATCCCATATATTTTTATATGGGATATTTTTCTGTCAGTTCATCCTGTTTCCGGTCATCATCCCATTTTCATTGCAAGATATTTTTCTGTGATACTGCATGCACTCGATGTATATATTGAAAGAAAGATAGAGGATTAGAAACATGTGGAGTGTAATTAATGATTTTCTTGTCAATGTTGACAATTTTGTCTGGGGTGTGCCATTAATGGTGCTGATCATGGCGGGTGGTCTGCTGCTTACGGTGCGCCTCGGTCTGTTACAGATCCGGAAGCTTCCCCTTGCGCTGAAATGGATGATCCAGAATGAGGAAGAGGCAGAAGGCGAAATTTCCAGTTTTGCAGCTCTCTGTACTGCTCTGAGCGCAACGATCGGTACCGGTAATATCGTCGGTGTTGCAACCGCTGTCGGCGCCGGCGGTCCGGGCGCTCTGTTCTGGATGGTCGCAGCCGCTTTTCTCGGAATGGCTACCAAATATTCCGAAGGACTTTTAGCTGTCAAATACCGTGTCGTTGCTCCTGACGGCCACAGCCTTGGCGGTCCTTTCTATTATATTGAACAGGGAATGGGAAAAAACTGGAAATGGCTTGCAAAGCTTTTTGCATTTTTCGGCGTCTGTGTCGGACTTTTCGGTATCGGAACTTTCAGCCAGGTCAATGGTATCGCAAGTGCGATCAACGGTTTCTTTGATCCGGACAATGCACACTGTGTCAAGATCCTTCCTTTCCTCGGAGAATATTCCTGGTCAGTCGTGATCGCATCCCTGATCCTGACGGTCTGTGTCGCAGCCGTATTGATCGGCGGTGTAAAACGGATCGCAAGTGTGAGCCAGATCGTTGTACCATTTATGGCGATCCTTTATTTTGCTTTTGCCGTTATCCTGATCATCTGCAATATTACTGAAATTCCTGCAGCTGTTAAAGTGATCGTAACCGCTGCTTTCACACCGAAAGCTGTTACCGGCGGTGCTGTCGGAAGTATGTTTGTCGCTATGCAAAAAGGTGTTGCCCGCGGTATTTTCTCAAATGAGGCAGGACTCGGAAGCGCCCCGATCGCAGCAGCTGCTGCACAGACAAAAGAACCTGTCCGTCAGGGACTTGTCAGCATGACCGGAACTTTTATCGACACGATCGTAATCTGTACACTGACCGGACTCTCCATCGTCTTAACCGGCGCATGGCAGGTCGAAGGCTTAGAAGGTGTGGAAGTCACCACTTACGCATACCAGCAGGGACTTCCTTTCCCTCCGGCCGTGTCCTCTTTTGTATTAATGCTCTGCCTTGTATTTTTTGCATTTACAACAATTCTCGGCTGGGATTATTACAGCGAACGCTGTCTTGAATATTTAAGCGGCGGCAATTTAAAACATGTGAAAGTCTACCGCTGGATTTATATTTTTGCAGTATTTATCGGACCGTATATGACCGTCAGCGCTGTGTGGACGATCGCTGATATTTTCAACGGACTGATGGCTCTGCCAAATATGATCGCACTGTTCGCATTGAGTGGGGTTGTTGTCAGGGAAACAAAAGCGTTTTTTAAGAAACAGAGTTAGGCAATTATTTAATGTGTCACATTATAAACTTTGCTGCCAATTTTAGCTCATACTTAAAGGGGCTGTGAAAAAAGAATAGTTCCGAAAAAAAGAAAGACCAAGAGTTTATA
>DXQT01000057.1 GCA_019411365.1 Roseburia sp. | reverse complement strand
CTGCGACCTCCTGGTCCCAAACCAGGCGCTCTAGCCAAGCTGAGCCACACCCCGATATGAATTTTTATCCTGAAAAGCAAGTCATTCAAGTGCTTGTCTTTTCCGTCTCATCCGTGACGCAAGAGTTATTATATAGGACGCAAACATAAATGTCAACACTTTTTTTTATATTTTTTCAATTTTTTTAATTTTTTCTATAAATACTCGATTTCATAATGCGCCACACCCTTTTTATCAATGTCCATCAGGATATACGAAGGGCGTTTTCCCTCCTGTCGCGGATAGGAAATACTTCCAGGGTTCATGACAACGATTCCGTCCCCGTATTCGATCAGCGGAATATGTGTATGCCCGAACATTGCGACATCCGCGCCCCGCGCTAAAGCCTCACGCTTTAAATCCTCTATCCCTGATCCGACATAGTAATAATGTCCGTGTGTCATAAACACACGGTAATTTCCTGCCATGATCTCCTTTTCACGTGGCAGAGAAGAGAAAAAATCATTATTTCCAGCCACAATTTCTAATGGACAGCCACAAAGCTCCCCAATATAGTCTTCATACCCTTCCGCATCCCCGAGATGGATCACAAGATCCACCGGCGAAACTCTCTCTAAAACAACTTTTAAATTTTCATGTTTTTTATGCGTATCACTAATAACCAGTACTCTCATAAGGCTACCTGCCCCATCCTATGTATTTCCAATCCCCGTTTTTATACATCAGATTCCATACTGATTCAATTTTTCCTTCATGGCGCGCAGCGCCTTTCCCCTGTGGCTGATCTGATTTTTCTGTTCCTCCGTAAGCTCTGCAGTGGAACATCCAAACTCATCCACATAAAAAATCGGATCATATCCAAACCCGTTACTTCCTGCAGGTTTTTCTCCGATATAACCTTCTATCGTTTCTCTTGTAACCAGCACATCTCCATTTGGCATTGCAGCAGCGATCGCACAGACAAAACGAGCCGTACGCTTTTCCTTCGGCACACCTTTTAACCGGTCTAAAATTGCCTGATTTTTGATCGTATAAGAGGTATCTTCCCCCATATAGCGGGCAGAATATACGCCTGGTTCCTTATTCAGATAATCCACCTCAAGTCCGGAATCATCTGCAAGGACAATATCTTTTGTAAATTGTGCCACTGCCTTTGCTTTTATTCTGGCATTTTCCTCAAATGTCGTCCCGTTTTCCACGATATCCGTCTGGATCCCTGCTTCTTTCATAGACAGGATCTCTGCATCCATATCCCCTAAAATTTCTCTGATTTCTTTCATTTTACCGGCATTTCCGGTCGCAAAAATAATTCTGTTCATTCCGCTTCTCCATTTCCCTGTATGCCATTGGTTTTCACACTAATATCCTTCTTCAAATGCACGCAATATCGCATGATAGATACCAAGTGCTGCTTTTTTCTGATAATCCTCCGACCGCAGCAGATCAAGCTCCTGCTGATTGGTCATAAATCCAACCTCGATCAGCGCAACCGGAACCTTGCTTGTCCTTATAATATAGATACTGTCTCCCTCAACAAGACCACGGTTTCTGCTCTGTAACTGTCCCGTTACTTCCTCTAAACAGATCTGTGCCAGCCGCTTACTTCCAAGTTCGCTCTCATCCGACTCGTTATACATGACTGCTGTACCATTTGCCGAGGACATTCTTCCACTGTTTGTGGAATTGTTATGTACGCTGATAAAAAGATCGGCGTCCGACTTATTTGCAAGCTGTACCCTCTGATCAAAAGTAGGGTTGCTGTCGTCGGTTCTGGTATAATAAACACCGATATTGTGATCATCCTCATCAAGTATCTTTTTTAACTGAAGCACAATATCAAGATCAATTTCTTTTTCATTGACCCCCTGTTTGTTCGCTCCCGGCGCACGGCCTCCATGCCCCGCATCGATTACGACTACTTTATCATACACTTCCTGCGGTGTCAAAAAATCAAAATAATAATATGCACTGTCATATTCCGTTTTTAATTCATAAACATGATCCATTACGATCTCTATCACACCATCTTCTCCCTTGCTGGAATAAGAAAGTGTCGCAATGTGATTACTGCTTCCCGTAATCGGTCCGTTTTCAAAATAAGAGCGGTCTGTTCCCGGAATGCTGATTTTTATCGTCTGTGTCACATAATCATTTGTAAATTGAATATCAGATCCATTTATGCCCTCCGGCAGTTTCAACTGCAGCTGTCCGCCATGAACCTGTTCTGATGTATCTGCAGCAACAATTTCAAGATCTTTCATCTCTGTCTGGTTTTCCGCATATTCCTGCTCTGCTAAACGCTCTTCCCGCGATTCCACTGCCCAGGTATGGATCTGTGGAAAAAACGGAAGTCCAATGCAGACTGCCACAGTAAGCACCACAACAACTGCTGTCGCAAATTTTAATATTTTATCTTCCATGTAATAACTGCTTTCTATCGATTATCACTGAATGCCTTGATACAGAGATTGGATTTCTCTACGGTATCAACACTCACCCATTTCGAGCCATTTGCACTGATATAGCTCTCTCCATCATCTAAGTCTACATTTTCAGTCGCTTCATCCGCAGCATACTCGATTGCCATCGGATGTACGGATCCGGGTGTAATTATATACAGAACAACCGCATAACGCTCCCCCGCATCCACTTCAATTCCCTGGTTAAAGTCAACGGTATAATAACCGGCATTCCCAAGCTTGCCGGACGCAACCGGAATCATCTTCTCCAACGATGTCTCATCCTCAAACTGACGCACCACATATAATTCATACTGTGAGTCTTTTCCAGTCGCATAAAAAGATGCCGCCTTTAAGGTTTCATTCCCCTCTGCGGTAAATACATTGGCACCGTAGATGCTGTCTTTATTATAACCAAGCTGTCCAACCCATCCGCACAGATCACTCTGATAAATGTGATCATAATTATCCGTGTTTTCTATATCCGTATAAACAACATTATGTGTTCCAATATTTGTATCATAATAGGAAATATAAAAGAAGCCGTTTTCCCCGAAATTATCTCCCCAGCTGTTCTGACAGATAAATGCTCCATCACCCTCGAGATCAGTGTTAAAATTATCCTTAGAATAAGAATCATCCCATCCGACGATCACCACATCATGGTTTGGTTTCTCTGTACCAATATAGCAGTATGCATCTGTGCTTTTGTTATAATATGGGGAGGAAGACTGTGAACTGCGCAGTGCATTGTAAATGGATGTCTGTACTCCGCCGTATTTGAATACAGCTTCCTTGATCTTTTCATAATCTTTGCTTTCAATGATCTGCATTTCCTGCACATGTTTTACCGCGGTAAGATCCTCATTTGTCTGATTATCTCCATAAGGATCATCTTTTTCATAGACAGGTCCCTTCCATGCTGCAAGATATGCCATTCCCATGGTATATTCCCCACCGTCATTCTGCGTCATATTAAATCCGTTACAGAGTGTCATATGATCCACAGAATACTGCTCACTCTCCTCCGGCAGAAGCGATGATTCCAGCGCCCCTAACGCCGCAAATGACCAGCAGGTTCCATAACTTCCCTGATTACGCACTTCTGATGTCCGGTTTTTCGTCCGCAGATCATAACTGGTCGGCACGATCGACGCATCTGAATTATCCGCAGCCTGTGCCTCATTTTCCTGCATGTTCCAGCTATATGTATAATCCATATATTGTGAGAGATCATTGAGACTGACATAATACTCATTATCTATCATGGTAAACGGAGAAGTGATCTTTTCAATGTCCCCATTCACGGTCGCAGTCTCCTGATCCAGGGAAAATGATATGTTGCTGGAATGTTTTTCCACCACAAGCCTGTCCCCGTCATAAATATGTGCGCTGCAGTTTAAGGCATCCCGCAAAATGGAAACCGGCATCATAATGTCTAAATTGTCATCCATATAAAATTTGTATTTCTCATTGGTATACTGTTTATTATCAATGATCACAGACAGCAGATTATCATTCACACTTGATGCAATCAGCGGATTCCAGGTTTCTGCTTCTAAACTCGCTCCGCGGAAACTGCCGATCTGCTCATACTCAGCACCAGGTATATTATATTTTATCAAAAAAGCAATCGCCACAATTCCACCAAAGGCAATAAATCTTTTCGAATAATGCATGAATCAGAATCTCCTTAATGAAAATTATCCCGTTTTGGCGGTTTCGGTCCCATAAACTGATAAAAATACGTCTTTAACATTCCGTTGTAGATCTTGCGGTTTTTATCTGCCTTCCGTCCTATGTAACGCTCGGTGTCCTCATAACTGGTGATCAGATACATAGACCATGCATCCAGTCTGCGGTAAGCCTCCCCGATCTGACTGTATAATTCCGGCAGATCCGCCTTATCCTCTAAACGCTCTCCGTATGGCGGGTTTGTCACGATAAAACCGTATTTCTTTGGATGGTGCAGTTCTGCCACTGGTCTCTGCTGGAAATGGATCAGGTGGTCAACTCCTGCACGTTTTGCATTCTCCCGCGCCGCCTTAACCACATCACCGTCAATGTCATATCCCTGGATATCCACGGTAATGTCATCATTTACCATGTCCTGTGCCTCTTTTACGCATTCATACCACACCTTACGGTCAATGATGTTTGTCCACTGCTCTGCCGTAAATTCACGGTTCATTCCCGGTGCAATATTAGCAGCGATCATTGCCGCCTCAATCGGAAATGTACCACTTCCACAAAACGGATCCACGAGAATACGGTCCGGTCTCCACGGTGTCAGCATAAGCAGGGATGCCGCAAGTGTCTCCGTCAGCGGAGCCTTGCTCGTTAAAGTACGGTATCCTCTTTTGTGCAGAGAATCCCCTGATGTATCAAGTGTTACCATCACTTCATCCTTTAGCAGGAAAATACGCACCGGGTACGGCGCCCCATCCTCCGGGAACCACTCCTTATGATACTGCTGCTTTAACCGCTCCACCATCGCTTTTTTCGCGATCGACTGAATATCGGACGGACTGAACAGTTTACTCTTGATGGAGGATGCTTTTTTAACCCAGAACTTACCGTTTTCCGGGATATAATTTTCCCATGGAAGCGCTTTGATTCCCTGAAATAATTCCTCAAACGTTTCTGCATGAAAACGTCCCACCTGGATCAGGACACGTTCTGCCGTGCGCAGGAAAATATTCGCCCGGCAGATTGCTTCCTCATCTCCGGTAAATGTGATCCTTCCGTCTTCTACTCTGCCTATCTCATAGCCAAGATCATAAATCTCTCTTTTCAATACCGCCTCTAACCCAAAATGGCACGGTACCACAAGCTCATATGTTTTCATGAATTCTCCTTAACTGTTTCTTTTACCTTAGTACTATATTATCCGTTCTAAAATACCCTGTCAATGTTAATCATAACCATTATAGCGTCTGATTGCCTGCATTCCTCCAACAACGGTATACACCTCATAGCCACATTTTGAAAGCTGTCTTGCTGCTAAAAGACTCGTACTTCCATATTCACAGTAAACTAATAGTGTTCTATTTCTGTTAAAATGCCGCATCCACCCATCGATCTCCTCATATGGACAACAGTATGCTCCCCTAAAATGCCCTTCCCGGTAAGATTCCCGTTCCCTTACATCCAAAACCAGGGCATGCTTATTTAAAATAATTTGTTCCATCTCGCGTGGATGGATCGTAAAAAAAGCCATACTCCCTCCGAAATAAAAACAGATTACAAAGCTCTGCCCTGTAATCTGTTCTTCTGCTAATGTTTTTTCCTTACATTATATGCAGTTTCCGGTACCCGTGTTCTTATTTTGATACGTTAGAACCTGTACTGTTCTGTCCGGATTTATTCTGTCCGTTGCTGTTTGTTGCTTTGTTGGAAGACTTATTTTTTGAGCTGTTCTGCTCATAACTATTCTCATAGCTGTCCTCGTAACTGTTTCTGCAATTAGATCCACTGTTTGCATTGTCTGCATTCTTTGCCATTTCTTTCTCCATTCCGGTGCTGTTCTGCACCTTGTTTACTACAATTTCGCTTACATGCAATTTTCCTTACACCCAATTCTGATTACGCATAATCTTTCTTACACGCAATTTTGGGTACATGAAACTTTAATTACATGAAACTTTTATTGCAAGAATATTATGGGAAGAAATTCTCTAAATTATACATACAATTACATCATATAATATTCTAAATTATCCTTCAGTTCATCCGTGATCTTACCACCGGCCTTCTGATATTTATCATAGACTCCCTTGATACGCTGAATCTTTTTCGTAATTAAAATATCATATTTCTGCCATGCATTCTGATACATCGGATTGGACTTTAACTCTTCTCTGATCTCCTTGGAAAATGGACAGTATGTCACAAGGATCTCTCTTGAAACTTTATTTAAACGGAAGCTTCCCTTTGATTCATATTTGATCCAGTTCTGATAATCTTTCACAAACACCTCGCGGTAATTATTTTTTCCACGAAGCAATGCACTTTTTATCTTCTCTTTTGCCTCAGTCGAAAGATCATGATTCTTCTTATAAAACTGAATATAATCACAATACTCTGCCGTCAGGGATTTATCGCGGATATCATTCCAGTGAACCCCTTGAATTTTACGACAGATCTCCCAACGGTAACGGCCGGTCGTTTCAACCATCATATCATCGAGATCAACTGCCGTAAAAATAGGGAACATATATCTTGCCGGTGTATCACGTCTGACCCCCGCTGTTTCCTGCCACATCATAGCTCTTGTTCCAGCGTTCGGCATCAGAATAATATTCGGAAGTACCTCTTTCATGATCTCCTCGCGATTGATTCCCTTGTCCGGATCAGAAAATACAACGCCTCTGTAAAATACGGAAAAATCAACTTTCCGCACTTTATTCATGGCATCTTCGATTTTCTGTGCCGTAACGAGCATCTTATCAACGGAATTGATCAGATCATTTTCGCCAAGGATCGGACAGAATGTTGAAACTCTGCCGTATGTAACACGGTTTCCGGAAGTAAACATATTCTGTATCTCAAATTTTACCTTCATCTCACGGTTATTCGCATAATCGCGCATCTGTTTTTCATTTACTTTTCCGGTCTTTTTCAGTTCTGCCAGATAGCCCGCATAATCTAAGTCAAATTCGTTTTTTGACGGTTCATTCTGACCGTTATAAATCGTTTTTAACCATTCAAAAATAGTAAAAATATGCTCTGAATTGCAAAGTTCTAAATGTTCTGTCAGATCGTAAAGGATATTGGCATTATCCTCACCTACCATCTGTACATCCATAAATCCGAAATTCAAAAACATCTCTATGATCGGTGTCGGTTCATCATCATCTTTCATCACATTCATAAATACTTTATAATATGCATCATAAAAGACCTGTGAAAGCTGTTTTCTAAGCTGGAACACTTCCGCATCCGTGGAAAGCATATCCGGAAGCTCCCTGTATTTCCGGATCAGATTACGCATATCTTCGATCCGTTCCGGTGTATATCCGGCATAGGTCAGGATATGTTCTAAGCAGTCTTCTGACTCTTCTTCCTCTTCATCCCACTCATCATCCGAAACATTATCATCTTCCCCCGGCGTCGCAAACTCATCCATCGCATACTGGGTAAAGTCGTGATTTTTGTATTCATTCAGACGATAGGATACCAGTTTGTCATCATAGATATTTAATTTGCGGATCACTTCCGCAATTTTATCCATACGTTCTTTTAACGGCGTCACATCATAATGATTCATTTCCGCCTGTATTACAAGTTCAAAATAAAGATGGAATAAATCGTTTTCAGATTCTGATAACAGGATATCCTGATTATATTTTAAATAATCAACCATCTCGATAATTCCCTGCATCACTCGCCTTGTCTGATAGGAAGCCTCCATAATAGCCCCGATACAGAGACTGTCGTCTTTTTGCATGAGTTTTATGTATTCATCAAGATATCCTTTTTTTGTAAGGCTTGTACTGTTATTAACCTCCCAGTTTTCTGCCATATGTACCATATCAAGCGGTTTAAAGTTGTCCATCCTCGTAAACCCCTGTCCATCGATACGCATCTGGCTGCAGAGCATGGTATAGTCGTTATATTCCGTTTCCACAAACGTATGGAACTGTCTTACCAGATTTTTAAATCCAGCATACATCTCAAGCAGCATCTGCCGCTGCTTTAATGCAGCACGAAGAAGCGTGCCTCTCATACTCTCCTGCCCATTTAATGCATTGATCAGATCATCTGCTGTATTGTATGGAAAAACTGCAAGCACAGAATCTTCTCTCGCAATATAATCGCACAAAAACCGGTCTTTTTCCGAGACACCGATCACACTTTCTTTGTTCAGAACAATCCTCGCATAGGAATTTCTCTGTACGACCGAACCTTCTAAAATTAAATACCATGCTTTTACTTTTTCTTTTTGTTTTGCAATGATCTGATTTTTCTGTACTTTAATCGTTTCCATATAGCCTGTCTCCTGTCAGCTTTTCACGCTGCAACACTTTTTGTTTTACACCGCCATTATTTTTTGTTTTTCTTAATTTTTAACAATTCATCTAGCAGACATTTTGCTGCTTCGTCCTTACTCATAAGTGCAAGTTCTTTTTCCCAGTCTTCTGTAATCAGAGTCAGCACATTGGTATCACCAGCAAATCCGGCTCCCTGCTGTTTTAAATTATTTGCAGCGATCATATCAAGATTTTTCTTTTTGCGTTTTGCCCTGGAATTTTCCAACATATGCTCTGTTTCCATGGAAAATCCACATAAGACCGTATTGCCTTTATTTTTTCCGAGTTCTGCAAGAATATCCGTCGTTTTTTCCAGTGCGAGTGATAACTCACCTTCTGATTTTTTAATTTTCTCATCTGCGGTATGCGCCGGTGTGTAATCTGCCACTGCCGCAGCCTTTACGATAATGTCCTGTTCTTTTGCACATTCCATGACCGCCTGATACATATCTTTTGCAGATGTTACGGGAACCGTTTTTACAAACATCGGCGGTTCTAATGCCGTCCTGCCTGTAACCAGTGTCACTTCTGCTCCTCTTAACATTGCGTTCTTTGCTATGGCATACCCCATCTTTCCGGTAGAATGATTTGATATAAAACGTACCGGGTCGATTGCTTCCTGTGTCGGTCCTGCTGTTACCAGTACTTTCAGTCCCTGCATATCCTTCTCAAATGCCAGTTCCCTTAAAACATACTCCACCAGCGTCTCTTCAGACGGAAGTTTTCCATCACCGGTATCACCATTTGCAAGCATGCCGCATACCGGATCTATCATCTCATACCCATGCCGCTTCAGTTTTTCCAGATTCTCCTGCACGATCGAATTGTGATACATATTATGATTCATCGCCGGTGCAACCAGTACTTTACAGGTACATGCCATCACTGTCGTAGTCAGCATATCATCCGCAATCCCGTTTGCTATCTTACCAATCACATTTGCAGTTGCCGGTGCAAGTAATACAAGATCTGCCTGCTTTGCCAATGCAACATGTTCCACCGAAAATTCAAAATTACGGTCAAATGTATCAATCAGACATTTATTGCCGGTCAGTGTTTCAAATGTTGTTGCTGTAATAAAGTTTGTTGCATTCTGTGTCATCAGAACATGTACGTTACAATGCATTTTCTTTAGCATCCGCGCCACATTCGGCATCTTGTATGCTGCAATCCCTCCTGTTACACCAAGAAGTACTGTCTTTCCCTGAAGCATTTTATTTTCCTCCTGCTCTCGTTCTTTTACGATACGATGCTTTTTAAAAATATTTTATACTGTTTTTGTATATTTCGCAACAAAAGATTTCATGCGACAAATTACATGCAATTTTCTATGACAAAAAAGAGACATGATAATATCATGTCTCTTTTCATACGTGCGCGAGAAGATTCGAACTCCCGACACCTTGGTCCGTAGCCAAGTGCT
>DXQT01000056.1 GCA_019411365.1 Roseburia sp. | reverse complement strand
TATATCGGCATTTACCAACTTATGAAAAGATAATCAGAAATTTAGTAAGTTTTTATTATAAAAAAATGCTTCTTTTCCGATCGACTCCAGATTCGCCGGAAGTATCATCGTCTCCATTCCGGTCGAAAAAAATGCCCGTTCTCCAATACTTTTTACACTATCAGGAAGTGTAACTTTCGTTGTAAGACAATCCCAGAATGCAAAATCTCCGATATGCTCTACTCCATCCGGCACATTCATATCAGTCTTGCGGCCTGCCGGACAATAACAAACTGTTTTTCCATTCTTTTCATATAACACGTTATCTTTAACCTGATATCTCGTATTATTGCCTGAAACCTTTATCTCTGTCAGCGCAGCACAGGAACCTATGATATCACCATTAATATTATAAGTGCCCTCTGTAAAATCAATACTTATCAGCCGATTGCAGCTTGTAAACACAAGTCTATCCATTTTGATTATGGATTTGGGAAGAACAACACTTTTCAAATGAGTTTCGGAAAATGTCTGCATACCAATCTCTTCTACACCTTCTGCCATTGTGACACTTTCCAGATTGCTGCATCCATAAAATGCCAGCATTTCAATTTTCCGTACATTTCCCGGAATGATTACGTTTTTGATGTATTTATTATTCTGAAATGCTGACTTGCCAATTCTACTGACATTTGAAGGGATTGTAACCGTCTCTGCTGTTCCGGTATATTTTGTCAACAGACCGTTGTTGATCGTAAATTCACCCGTATCTGCTGTTTTTGTATCTTCTTCAGTTTCAAACACCTGTTTTTCTGCATTTTCCGGCTCTGCTGCTTCTGTTTCCTCTATGTATTCTGTCGCAGCTATATATTCCATCACTCCTGCATTTTCTGCCGCCTGTACGGACAATAGATTTACGCCTGCAGCTAAAATAGCTGCTCCCAGCATTCCAGTCAGTATTCTTTTCATTTTCATAACGTTTCTCCATCCTTTACCACTTTTATGCCGATGCATATCACTTCAATTTTACACTTTTTACCGTACCATAACTTCCCTGTACTTTTTTTCCGTGAGAATTTTTATATGCACACACACGGACATAATATTTCTTTCCCGGTTTTAATTTCGTGATCTTTTTCGTAACGGTCTGGTTTTTTGTGACAACAGCTTTTTTCACATTCTTTTTGAATTTCTTATCTGTGGAGTACTGAATGATATAACCGGATGCCTTCTTATCCTTTTTCCACTTTACCTGTAACGTCTTTGCCTTTAGCTGCTTTACAGAGGTTACTTTTACCTTTACCGGTTTTACGGTTAATGTGATCGTCTTTGTTGCTGCCTTATATTTTCCTTTTGCGGCTGCCTTGATCGTAATTTTTGTCTGTCCATAATTTTTCAGTTTGATCTTTCCGGTCTTACTTATGGTCGCAATTTTTTTATCTGCCACCTTGTATGTTAATTTACCTCCACCATTTGTCTTTGCTCCGATGGAAAATGTTTTTGTACTGTATGTCTTTGTGATATTTTTTGCTTTTATGGTCTGTTTCTTCTTTGTCTGCTGACCATCTGTTGTCCCGGATGTATTGTTGCCGCCATCAGAAGGTTTTTTATCCTCTGTTGTCTGTGAATCATCCTTCGACACGTTATCCGATGGTTTTTTCCCCGGATCTGTATTACTCTGTGTCTTTTTGGGCTTCACAGTTACTGTGACGATTGTCTCTGATGCATGATACAATTCCGTTTCTGATGCAAGAACAGTAATATGTGCTGTCCCCTGTTTTATTCCACAGACTTTTCCGGAAGCATCCACGCTTGCAACCGTTTTATCATCTGACACATAAGAAATTGTTCCGTCCCCATCCGTTGCAGCGTCTAATGCTACCGTATTTCCTTCATAGATACTGATAATATCCGCGACGGTGATCGTCTGCGATTTTTTCTTCACCACACCCCGGACACTGATATGGATCGTTTTCGATGCCCACTCGTAAACGTCTGTTCTTGCAGCCGTGATCACGACATCTGTTGTTCCCGTTCCTTTGATCGTGACTTTTCCGTCAGCGCTTACCGTAACCACAGACTCATCCTTTACCTTATAAGTCAGCTCTCCATCTCCGTCTGTAGCTGCCTGAATATAAAATGACTCATCTCCATACATTTTTTCAAAGTCATTCGCTGTGATCGTCTGCCGTTTCTTCGCTGTGTTTCCATACGCATAAGAAATATCATTTTCTTTTGCGTAGCTTTCTGCACAGGTTCCCTCCTTACAGTAAATGAGCAGATCCCTGTCTCTCCGGCCGGTTTCAAATGCACCATCCTCTATGCTGGTTACGGACGCCGGAATGATCGCATACTGTAAATTATCACAGCCATCAAATGCCCTGTATTTTATACTGGTTACCCCTTCTGGAATCACGATATTTTCCAGAGACTCACACCCCGCAAACACTGCCTGATCAATGTCCGTTAATCTGGCTGGTAATTTGACACTCTTTAACGCTGTACAATCTTCAAATGCATACATTCCAATTTGCTCGATATTATCCGGCAGTTCAATTTTTTCCAGCGCACTGCATCCTTCAAAAGCACTGCTGTTGATTGTCTCTAAACTTTCCGGCAGTCTGACTTCTGTCACATATTTACAGTCATGAAATGCCTCCGTACCAATCTCATGCATTCCGTCTGCAACCGTAACAATTCCCTGTTTCATCGCAGGACATACCATCATTCTCATGTATTTCTTCTTTTCATATAAAATACCGTCCACACTTTTAAAATATGTGTTTTCCGGTACAACTATAATCTCTTCTAATGCCTTACAGTCCCTGAATACATAACTTCCAACACTTGAAATTTTCGAAGTCAGCTCCAGTTTCTTTATCTTCTCACACCCCCACAGTGCCATATCATCAATCTTCCATAAGGTCTGTGGCAAGGTTATATTTTCAATATTTTTGCAGTTATAAAAAGCTGCTTTTTCAATAACCTCAACGCCCTCCGGCAGTATGACCTGCGTTTTGCTGCTTCCCTGCGGAAAATAGTATAAATCTTCAACTGATTTATCATACAATATGTTATCCTGGACTTTGTATTTTGTACTGCCAGTGGCTTTTACTGTATTCACATTGGGCAGATCTACAATACGGTTAGAGATAACTGCCGTAGAAGTCGTTATATCCAGTTCCGTAATTAAATCACTTCCGCCAAAAGTAAAATCTTTCATCTCCGTAACGCTGCCCGGTATCATTACCGTTCCTTTTTTCGCAGAGGTACCGGAAACTGTTATGCTTTCTAAATTTTCACAACTTCTGAATGCATATGATGCGATCGTCTGTAAGGTCTTTGGCAGTTCCACAGACTTTAATTTCGTACAGTGATAAAATGCTCTATATCCTAATGCAGTAACCCCATCCGGAACTTTGACGCTCTCAATATCTTTTCCCTCAAATGCCGACTCACCGATGGAAGTTACCCCTGCCGGAATCGCAATCTCTGTTTCATACCCTCTGTAATCTGTTAAAACTCCATTTTCAATTACAAAACCATTTTTATCTTCTAGTGCATTGCCCACAGAAAACACATGCTCTGTCTCCGCCGCATCCTCCTCTGTTTCCATGATTTCTGTCACGTCCCTGTCTGCGTACAGATTCTGTGCCAACACAGGGGAAGCACTTATCTCTCCTGATAGCATCACTGCCGCTAATACTCCTAATAACATTTTCTTACTCACGCAATACTCCTCCAGCTGCCTGCTGCAACCTCATTTTCTTTTAAAAAAATCATTTTTCACAATATTTTTATCTTAGCGTATCATTATCATTTATGTCAATTGACGGTCTAGTCCTCTGGTACAATAAAACAAAAAATAAGTGTGAAAAAATTTTCTTCCACACTTATTTTTGTCTATGATTTTATTTTTACGCTTCGATCACAAGCTCTTCTTTTGTGACCTCTCCTTTTTCGATATGGAAGGAATTGAGCACCAGCTCCTCCGGGTTCATCAGGGAGAGGATCAGGTAATTCATCTTCGGATCATACGCTAAGCGGATATCTTCCTGTGAAGGGCGTGACGGCGATTCCGGGTGCGAGTGAAAATTGCCGAGAAGTACGCCTTTTTTCTGGCGGATATCTTTGATCGCCGCAAGCTGCTCTGCCGGATCCATGGAAAAATGTTCCCTGCTCTCGTCTACGTTGCGAAGCAGATACACGTCTGTCACCACACGTTTGTCACCTTCCACATAGCCGCCAAGCAGTCCGCATGCCTCGTTCGGGAGTCCTTTTTTTGCATGATCCACGATTTTATTGTAATCTTCCTGTTTTAAAATCAGCATATGCGCCTCCTAAGTTAAATACCGTCTGTGCAGACAACCTGCTCGTAGTCGATCAGTTCTGTGATTGTCGGATGTTTTCCACATACTGCGCAGCCATCAGTATTAGACGGCAGTTTAACTTTGTGGAACTCCTGATTGATTGCATCGTAGGTTAAAAGATAACCGGTTAAAAGTTTTCCTACACCGAGAATGTACTTGATTGCTTCCATTGCCTGTAAACTTCCGATCACACCGCCCATGGCACCGATGACACCTGCCTGTTTACAGGTCGGTACTGCATCCTTTGGTGGCGGGTTTTTGAATACACAGCGGTAGCATGGTCCTTCTCCCGGAACATAGGTCATAAGCTGTCCCTTAAAACGGATGATTCCTGCATGGGAAAATGGTTTTTTTGCCATGACACAGGCATCATTGATTAAAAACTTTGCCGGGAAATTGTCCGTTCCGTCAATGATAAAATCATAATCGGCAATCAGATCCATGATGTTTTCGCTTGTCACAAACTGGCGGTAGGTTTTTACCGTTACATCCGGGTTCATCGCATTGATCGTCTCTTTTGCGGATTTTACTTTTGCTTTTCCGATGTCGGCTGTGCCGTGGATGATCTGACGCTGTAAATTGGAAAGATCGACCTCATCTGCATCTACGATACCGATGGTTCCCACGCCTGCTGCACCAAGATACATTGCTGCAGGTGCGCCAAGTCCGCCGGCTCCGATGATCAGCACTTTTGCATTTAAAAGTTTTTTCTGTCCCTTTGCGCCGACTTCTTTTAAAATGATATGTCTTGAGTAACGCTCAATCTGCTCATCTGTTAATGCCATAGCTGCCTCCTCCCATGAAATATAAAAATTCTACATTGTCGCCGTCTTTTAATACGGTTGATTCTACCTGCTCAGATGGAATGAATTCCTCATTGATGGAAACGGTCACATACTCCGGGGTTTCCACCTGCTCTAACTCGAACAGTTCTGTTAACTTTAAGTCATCTTTTACTTCTTTTTTGTTTCCTGCTACTGTGATCTGCATGTTTCTCCTCTTTTCCGCGGAACCTTTTTTTGTCTGCCCGCTATTTTAAATTTTCATCGATCCACGCCTCAATATCAGCTTTTCCTGCTGCACCGGCTCTCTCTGCTTTGACCTCGCCCTGTACAAACAACCGCAGTGCCGGTACACCCATGACGTCATATTTTTCAGCAAGCTCCATGTCATAGTTGACATTTACTTTATATACAGAAAGTGTGTCTTCACGTTCATCCTCGATATCCCCAAGCACCGGTGATAACTGCTTGCACGGAATACAACTGTCCGAATAAAAATCTACCAGAACCGGCAGCGGACTTTTCAGGACTTTTTCTTCAAAATTGTCTTTATTGATTCGCTGTGCCATGATTCCTCCTATCCCTCTACCTTGCGGACGATCAGGTTATAAGTTCCATCTTCATTGTCCACCAGTTTTAAGATCTGATGTCCCTCTTCCTTGACACTGCGCGGTACGTTCTGTACCGGCTCACCATCGTTCATGCGGATGGCAATGACTTCGCCGTCATCTAATTCCTCCAGCGCTACCTTTGCTTTTACGAAAGTGAGCGGGCATACTTTATCGGTAATATCTACTGTTTCGTCGATTGCAATTCCTGCGATTTCCATTTCTTCCCTCCTGTTTCTTCTTATTATATATGCTGCATTTTTGATTGCTCCAGATTGTTTTCTGTATGCATGCTTTTGCTGCATCTATTTGTTTACATGCTTATTTGTTCTTGTATGCATATTTTTTTGTGACATATCTATTTGTTTTTATATACAATTTTTTCCTGCATACATGTTTTTTCTGCCCGAAATCCTTACTTTCCCTCGTAGGCTTCTTTGATCTTCTTACGGAACTCTACCTCGCCGACGCGCTGTAACGTCAGGCGGAAACGCTCGCCCGGGTTTGCATGATCTCTGAAAAAGTCGATCGCTGCATCGGTGACACGGAACAGTGTCTCTTTGTCATGTACGATTGGGAGAAGCTGCTCCCCTTTGTAGATCTGATTTCCGAACAATCCACCGAAGGAAACCAGATATCCGCTGTTTCCTTCCCACGCATCCGTCGGACAGGACTTCACGCAGCGGCCGCAGTAGTTACACTGATCGCGGTTGATCGTCACTTTGTTTCCTTCACATTTGATTGCACCCTGACGGCACGCCTTTTCGCAGACACCGCAGCCGATACATTTATCCTCAACCCAGGAAACTTCCATGCCGCCTTTGATTCCGATATCATTTTCCTCTGCCTTTAAGCAGTTATTCTGGCATCCGGTCACACCAAACTTGAACTTGTGAGGAAGTTCACGTCCAAAATAATGTTCGTCTAACTCCTGTGCCAGTGAATAGGTATCAATACATCCGCTTGGACAGATCTCCGAACCCTGACAAGCTGTAACGGTACGGACTCTCGGTCCGCAGACACCCGGTTTCACGCCGCCTTTTGCAAGCTCTGCTTTTACTTCCTCGATATCCTCAAAATTGACAAACGGTATCTCGATTCCCTGTCTGGATGTCATATGTACATAGCCTTTGCCGTACTTTTCCGCAACCTCTGCCACGGTCTTAATATTTTCTGCAGTCAGATTACCTCCGACCACCTGGATTCTGAGTGAGAAAAATCCTTTCTGTTTCTGCCTCATGAATCCGCCTTTTTTTAATGCTGCATAATCAACTCCCGCCATCTTTACACTCCTTATCTTTTCTGATTTTTCAATATCCTGGTATTCTACTGTGCTTTTCTATTGTAACACTTTAAAGTGCCCGTTTTAAAGTATTACTGTAACACTTTGGTATATTTTTTCGTTTTTTAAGAAAGGCTCTCGATCGCCTGCTTAAAATCCCAGATCAGATCATCAATATCCTCGATTCCGACGCTGACGCGCACCAGATCATCAAATACACCGCCCGCTTTCTTTTCTTCCTCCGTGCTGTGTACACTGATGGTCGATTCCGGATGGATGACAAGTGTTTTGGTATCGCCGATATTAGATACCTTAAGCGGATATTTTAATGCATTGATAAATGCATATGCCCGCTCCTTACTGCCAAGCCTTAAGGTAAATATGCCGCCGTAATGACCGTCAAACTGGCTCTTTGCAATCTCATGCCAGTTGCTCGTCTCTAACCCTGCATAATTTACCGTAATGTCTTTATAGTTTTCTTCAATATAAGCCGCAAGCTGCATTGCATTGTCGCAGATACGCTCCATGCGGAGTCCTAACGTTTCAAGCCCAATGCTGTTTAAAAATGCATTTTGCGGCGAGAGACAGGCTCCGGTGTTGCGGAACAGTCCGTTTCTCAATTTTGCAGTGTAGGCAAACGGTCCGAATTTTACAAAATTACGCATACCCGGATATTTTTCGGTATCCCACTTAAATGTTCCGCCGTCTGTGATAACTCCGCTGATCGAGTTGCTGTTTCCATTGATGTATTTCGAAGTGGAATTGACTACAATGTCTGCGCCCAGTGAAAGCGGTTTTACCAGATATGCGGTGGCTGCTGTGTTGTCGATAATGAGCGGTACGCCATTCTCATGTGCCAGCTTTGCCAGCGCTTTGATATCTGTCACATCCAGTCTCGGATTTCCAAGTGTCTCTGCAAAATAGAGTCTTGTGTGTGCGTTGGTCGCTTTGCAGAATGCATCGAGATCGTTGTTTTCGACATAATGAGTCGTGATTCCGAATGCTTCAAGATCCCGGAAGAGATCAATGCTTCCACCATAGAGGCTCGCACTCGATACGATCTCATCTCCCGCCTGTAAGATGTTTGCAAATGCATTAAACATCGCTGCCATTCCGGATGCGCATGCAACGCTCGATTTACCGCCCTCTAACACGGTCATCCTTTTCTCAAATGCTTCCACCGTCGGATTATTGATCCTCGTATAGGAAAATCCCGGAGCCTGATTATGAAATATCTTTTCCAGACGTTCCGCCGATTCCTGCTCAAATGCACTCGACTGGTAAATTGGTGTTAATGTTGCTCCTGTCTGCGGTTCACCCCGAAAAGCACCGTGCAGCAAAGATGTATTAAATTTCACGGTATCGCTCCTTTCATTTCCTACTTGTCATATAGGAATATTATGTTTTAACTGAGTATAGCAGTAAAGATAATAAATTGCAAGAAGTTTTTTCCACTTTTTTCTATTTTTCGGATTGGATGACTGGAAGCGGTGTCGGACATTACGAGTGATATGATTCATGGGCAGGATTGAAATTGTATGCATTCGTTCTATTGAATGATATAATGAAGATAATAAATTGGAATTTATCGGAATAAAGATTGCAGGGGTATATAAGAAGTGCTGTTGGGATATGATTACCCTATTGGTAACAATTATAAGCATGGAAATAGCAATCTACTTTGGAGATTGGATAAAGACAAGAACACCGATTAATCTGCTATTTTTCTTATTATTCGTGCAACTGGTATATGTTGCAATCAGGTGGTATATGAAAGGCTGGCGGGATACAAGGAGTTATTATTAAAATTGCAAACAGATAGATAAAATATATAAATCTATCCATTTACATATAGAATACTTTTATCTTTTGAACATTGTAAATATGATGCATAAATAGTATATTGTCAGCATAATTGATACAGATAATATAACGAAAAACAACATCATCTCCAAATATTGTATGATTACAGAAAGTAGAAATTAAGAAATTTCCTCTGTTTTCTTCTTTCTGTATTCATTTGGACTCATATGATAATATTGTCTAAACTTCCGGCAGAAATAGCCGGAACTTGTAAATCCGGTTTCTTCTGCAATGGAAGAAACCGATTTTTGAGTGATATAAAGTTGTTCAGCAGCCTGTGCTAGTCTGTATTGAATTAGATATGCTACCGGAGAACAGTGGATGCCAGTTTGAAAAATGTGTAAAGCTCCACTTTTGCTGATAGATGCCGATGCCGCAATCGTCTCCAATGTAATCTCTTCCATGTAGTGATCATGAATATACTGCATCATAGCTTGTAATCTTGCTTGTTTGTGATTTAATCGATGAATACTGTTAGAATCAGAAGTCCAGTCCATATTTTTTTGCAATATGTTCCAAAGCTGAAATAAAAGTTGTATAGTACATAATTCATTATCCGGCTTAGTTTCCTGAATAGTACAAATTTGCGACAAAAGTTGTAGCACCTGTTTTCCAAATGTGTTGGATGGACTGAAAACTTGATATGAAACAGACGAGCTTATCACAGGAAGAATATATTTTTCGTAAATGAGGCTGTTTTCGGGTGCTAATAGGGTTGGCGAAAAAACAATATTAGGTGCAAATGTACTGCTTTGTGCTTCAAAACGATGCAGGACACCGCTATTGATAAATATGCCGCAACCTTTATGTAGTTCTATTTTACTTGTACCTATAAGGCAGAACGCAGTACCTTCAGCAGTATAAAGAAATTCTAATTCATGATGCCAATGCCAGTCAATGCGATGGAAGTCAAATTTCCAAATATTATCAGGATAGTATGCAAATGGATAACGATTGTTGCCATGCTGGATGGTTTCTCGTAGTGTTTCATCTGTAGTTATCTTAAAAGTCCCCATGCTATATTTCCTCATAAATAATAAAATTTGTTATATTGTACCATAAATATATGATTTTATACAATGACTAGATATAAAGTTTACGATATAATCACATTTATTAGAGGAGGACAAAATGAAAAGCCAATATAATAAGACAATTACAGCCTGTTTTGTAGGTTATATTGTACAAGCTATCGTTAATAATTTTACACCACTGCTTTTTTTGTTTTTTCAGAAATGCTATCATATTCCAATTTCCCAAATTACATTGTTAGTGACTTTTAATTTTGGGATACAACTACTGGTTGATTTTCTTTCTGTCAGATTTGTTGATAAAATAGGATATCGGATATCAATGATTATAGCTCATGTTCTAGCAGCGGCAGGATTATTCCTTCTTACAGTTTTACCAGAGATTTTACCAGTTTCCTTTATTGGAATTTTGATTGCTGTAATGATCTATGCGGTAGGTGGTGGACTTTTGGAAGTCCTAGTCAGTCCAGTTGTTGAGGCTTGCCCATCCGACAATAAGGAAAAAGCAATGAGCCTGTTGCATTCTTTTTATTGCTGGGGACATGCCGGAGTTGTACTCATATCAACAGTGTTCTTTTATGTAGTCGGTATAGATAACTGGAAAATATTAGCCATTATTTGGGCGGTTATTCCAATTGGAAATGCTTTTGTTTTTTCAAAGGTTCCCATTGCACCATTGCTTGAGGATGGAGATACCGGACTTGGATTAAAGGAATTGTTTCGGATGAAAATTTTTTGGATTTTGTTGATTATGATGATATGTGCAGGAGCAAGTGAGCAAGCAGTAAGTCAATGGGCCTCTGCTTTTGCAGAAAAAGGTCTTGGAATTTCAAAGGCAGCCGGCGACTTAGCAGGGCCGATGGCATTTGCGGTTCTAATGGGAATATCAAGATTGTTTTATGGTAAGTATGGTGACCGTATCAATTTGGAACACTTTATGATTTATAGTAGTTTTTTATGTATTTTATCCTATTTAGGGATTTCATTATTCCCGATTCCGCTATTAAATCTGATTGCCTGCGCTGTCTGTGGGCTTTCAGTGGGAATCATGTGGCCTGGAACTTTCAGCAAGGCATCAGCAGCTTTGCCCAAAGGGGGAACAGCCATGTTTGCATTGCTGGCATTAGGTGGAGATATAGGTTGTTCAGGAGGTCCTACATTGGTTGGAATGGTATCAGGAGCTTTTGGGGATAACCTAAAGATGGGAATTCTGGCAGGAATTATTTTTCCAGTGTTGCTACTTATAGGAGTCATTCTTTGCAGAAGACAAAAGAAAATTACTAATTATAATACAGTAAAAAGCAGGCACTAAATATAGCTGCTTATTAAAATAAAAAAGAAAGTGAGAAAAAAGATGGAATTTTTGAAAAACAATCCTAAATGGATACGTCAACCAAAGCAGGTACAAATTAGTGAGGACAAAGTTGTAATTCTTACAGAAAGGGGTACTGACTTATGGGCACGCACTTATTATGGTTTTCAAAATGATAATGCTCCAGTATTTCAAGTTGAAACAACGGACAAGTACTTTTCTTTTATTGTTAAAACAGAATTCGAGAGTACCTGTCGTTTTGACCAGTGTGGTGTGGCTATGTATTTAAATAGTGATAATTGGTTTAAGGCATCTATAGAATATGAGAATGAAAAAATACAGCGATTGGGAAGCGTTGTAACCAATCATGGATATTCTGACTGGGCAACAACAGACATATCCTCTGATATTAAAAGTATGTGGTATCGTTTTTCACGAAGGGACAGTGACTACTGTATTGAATGCAGTGAGGATGGCATAAATTTCAGACAAATGCGTATTTTCCATATGTGGGAAGGTGCAGAAAAAATTACTTATGGAATATATGCATGCAGCCCGACAGAAGGCTCATATAAGGCAACATTTTCAAATATGCAGATTACGGAATGTAAATGGGAATCAGATGCAGACTGGCGTGATTGA
>DXQT01000055.1 GCA_019411365.1 Roseburia sp. | reverse complement strand
TTTTGTCACTTTTTTTGTAACTTTAGCCATATCTAAACTAACCTACTTTCTCTAAAATATAAAATATCGACTGATACGAATGATTTCTTCTTGTTTGCTACAATACACAAAGAGAACTTCCTCTATGCTGCATTATTTTTTCTTATTTGCAACAGTTCTCTAAAGCGTACCTCAGGAAACTTTATTTTTTCTTATTTGCAACGGTGCGCTTTGGACCCTTACGTGTTCTAGCGTTTGTCTTTGTCTTCTGTCCACGAACCGGAAGACCTTTTCTGTGACGGATTCCACGATAGCATCCGATCTCCTGAAGTCTTTTGATGTTGAAAGCGATCTCTCTTCTTAAATCACCTTCTACTAACTGAGTCTCATCGATTACTGCGCTGATTCTCTTTACTTCATCGTCTGTTAAATCTCTGACACGAGTATCAGGATTTACGTTTGCTGCTGCAAGGATACGGCTAGAGCTTGTTCTACCAATTCCGTAGATGTATGTCAAACCGATTTCGATGCGTTTTTCTCTTGGTAAATCTACACCTGCAATACGAGCCATGTGCTTTTTAACCTCCATTAATTCATCCGATGCATTTTGCACCTGTTATATTGTTTCATTTTTCAAATCACCTGACGCTGTGACTTTATTTCAGAAATCATCTGAGACAGCTCCGTTGTCAGCGGCCTGAAATGTGTGTCCCATCCGTCTTTCTTCTTATTTGGATATGTCCCTTCTATGTCCTCGGTATGTAGACATAAAAAAGCAGCTATCCCGGCTGTTTGATTATGATAACAGTGTGAACAACCCTACCAGGCGTTCCACTGCAGCCGCACATAATTTGGCGGGTTTTAGCTCATTAAAAATGCGCATATTACCCCATTCGCACAAATAAGACAAGAACTGAATCAGCCCTGTCTCTGTTTGTGTTTCGGATTCTCACAGATAATTCTGATGCTTCCTTTTCTCTTGATGACTTTGCATTTTTCGCAAATAGGTTTAACTGATGATCTTACCTTCACAGCAAATCCTCCTTTCTTAACAAGGCTCTTTTCTGTGCTGTTGCAGCAAAATGCGCACGCACAAAAAGGCACTATCCAAAAGTGTCCGTTTAGCATTATAGCACGGACACTGTTTAGAAGTCAACTATTTTTTTGAATAAGATCTTTCATAAAAATCTTATTTGTCTCTCCAGATGATTCTTCCCTTTGTCAGGTCATATGGAGACATCTCGATGGTAACTTTATCACCCGGTAAAATACGAATAAAGTTCATGCGAAGTTTTCCGCTGATAGTTGCTAAAATCTGATGTCCATTCTCTAACTCCACCTTGAAAAATGCATTCGGGAGTTTCTCAACAACGGTTCCTTCTACCTCAATTACGTCTGCTTTTGACATTGAATAAATCCTCCTGTTTTATGATTCCTGTCTGCCCTCATTCATTTGGCAGTACTGTTTGATTGCTCTTTTTACTGTAAGATCTGATAAGTTTTCTTCCAAAATCTCCGTAACTTCTATCGGTAGATTTTTGATAATCTGAATATGCTTTGCATTTTTTTTCTTTGGCATATCCAGGGTACGGGGCGTTCCGTTTACCAGATATACAAATTTTTCATCTTTTTCTTTGATAAGATAAATCTGATTTTTGTCGTGTCCCGACTTGGATCTTGCAAATTCCATTTCTGAAATATCCTCCGGTTCTTTTCTATATGCTTTACAGAATTGGATCATTACTCCAGATTCCTTCGGCGATCTCAGAATCCGTAAGTGATAATATCTCCGGTTTTCCTTCCCGAATCAGGATGGTATTTTCATAATGAGCCGACAGATCCATATCCTGTGTGACGACCGTCCAGTCATCATCCATCCATACGACTCTTTCTGTTCCCAGATTTATCATCGGTTCCACCGCTAATGTCATTCCGGCTCTCAGCTTAATGCCCCTGCGGAATTTGCGGTAATTTGGGATCTCCGGATCCTCATGCATATGTGTACCGATTCCGTGTCCACATAAATCCCGTACCACACCATAGCCAAAACTCTCGGCATAATCACCGATTGCACCGGAAATATCATGCAGATGATTTCCTGCCACCGCATATTTCATTCCTTCAAAAAAGCTCTGTCTGGTACGTTCGATCAGAAGTCTTGCATCCTCAGTGATCTCACCTACACCATGTGTTCTTGCGGCATCTGACTGATACCCCTTATAAATCACGCCGGTATCAAGACTCACAATATCTCCCTCTTCAATGATTCTGTCTTTGCGCGGAATCCCGTGTACAACTTCTTCATTGATGGAGACACAGACGGATGCCGGATATCCCTGATAATTCTTAAAAGATGGTTCGCATCCAAAACTCCGAATCATTTCCTCCCCAATCCTGTCAATATCAAGTGTCGACATTCCGGGGTTTAATTCTTTTTTTAATCCCTCATGCACCTTTGCAAGGATTTTTCCTGCCTGGCGCATCAGTTCTATTTCCTGGGAAGATTTTATTGTTACAGCCATTACTCCGGTTCCTCTACTCGCCTAAAATCGCAACGATATCTGCAAATACCTTTTCCATCGGCTGCGTACCGTCAACTGTTTTTAAGATACTCTGTTTTTTGTAATAATCGATCAATGGCTGGGTCTGCTCATGATATACGGTAAGTCTCTTCTGAACGGTCTCCGGTTTATCATCATCTCTTAAGACAACCGGCTGTCCGCATCTGTCGCAGATTCCCTCCACCTTTGTCGGAATGGAAACAATGTGGTATGTAGCACCACAGTTTAAACAAGCACGTCTTCCGCTCATACGGTTTACGATGTTCTCATCCGGTACATCTACATCAATCGCATAATCCATTTTTTCATTGATCTTCTCAAGTGCAGCTGTAAGTGCTTCTGCCTGTGGAATGGTCCTTGGAAAACCATCAAGTACAAATCCATTCTCACAGTCATCCTGTTTGATTCTGTCCATAACAAGATCGCAGGTCAGCTCATCCGGCACTAATAAGCCCTGATCCATATACTGTTTTGCTTTATTTCCAAGTTCGGTTCCGTTTTTGATGTTCGCACGGAAAATATCTCCTGTTGAGATATGCGGAATATGATATTTATCAGCAATCTGTTTTGCCTGTGTTCCTTTTCCTGCTCCCGGAGCTCCTAACATGATAATCTTCATAAAATTCTCCCTTCCTGCGTTGTTTTTTACGCATCTCAAGCTTTGTGCGTAAGCACTAATCTTGCGTGTGAAAAATCTTATTTTTCACAGCAATACCTCCATTGTCCAAAATACCTTCATCATACAAATATCGCTTAATAGGAAAGTAACGCTGAACTTAAAAAGCCCAGCGTTGCTCCTTTGCCAATCTGACAGCATGCTGTCAGATTAATCATTTAAAAATCCCTTATAGTAACGAACACGCATCTGTGATTCGATCTGTTTTAATGTCTCAATGACAACACCTACGATAATGATGATAGATGTTCCACCGAACGATACATCTGCACCGAACACTCCGTTGAAGAAAATCGGGACAAATGCGATAAATGCAAGTGCTACTGCTCCTATAAATACGATGTAATTTAACATTCGGTTCAGATAATCACTGGTTGGTTTACCAGGTCTGATACCCGGAATAAATCCGCCGGCTTTCTTCATATTATTAGCAATCTCTAATGGATTGAATGTAATTGAAGTATAGAAGTAAGCGAAAGCAATGATGAGTACGATATATACCACCAGTCCGATGGAATAAACCGGCTCTTTTGGATTGCACCAGTTTGACTGAGACATTCCTTTTAAAATCTTGCTTCCGATACCGGTTCCGTTTCCTTTTCCAAGAAGACTTGCAATGATAACCGGTGTCTGCAACAGAGACTGTGCAAAGATAACCGGGATAACGCCGCCGGTATTAACCTTTAATGGGATATATGTTGACTGTCCGCCAACCTGTTTTCTTCCCTGAATCTTTTTGGAATACTGAACCGGAATTCTTCTCTCACCGCCCTGTAAGAATACGACAAATACGACCATTGCAACAATAATTGCAATAATGATCACTGCCGCAAGAATTCCCTTCGGTATGGATTTTCCTGTGATGAACTGCTGATACAGTGTTCCCATATCATTTGGAACACGGGAGATGATGTTAATGGTAAGTACGATAGAGATACCATTTCCAACACCTTTTTCTGTAATACGTTCACCGATCCACATTAGTACTGCTGATCCTGCAGTTAATGTGAAGATAACCATAATAATTGTAAGAATACCATCACTCTGTAACATCTGACCTCTCTTAAAGCTGATTGCCATTGCAATCGCCTCGATCAAGGCAAGAGCTACGGTAAGATATCTGGTAATCTCTGCAATCTTTTTACGTCCTTCTTCTCCGTCACGCTGCATCTCTTCCAATTTTGGAATTGCGATAGTGAGAAGCTGCATAATAATGGATGAAGTAATATACGGTGTAATGTTCAATGCAAAGATTGACATGTTATAGAATGATCCACCGGTAATTGCATCAAAAAATCCCATTCCATCTGCGGTCTGACTTGCAAACCAGTTTGAAAACAGTTCATTGTTAACACCAGGAATCGGAAGCTGGCTTCCGATCCTGATTACAACTAACATGAGAAATGTAAAAATAATTCTGTTTCGAATATCTTTAATCTTGAATGCATTACGGAGTGTTTCCAGCATTAGATCACCTCTGCTTTTCCACCAAGAGCCTCAATTTTTTCTTTTGCAGCTGCGCTGAATGCATTTGCCTGAACGGTGAGTTTCTTAGTAAGTTCGCCATTACCCAGAATCTTAACTCCATCTCTAGGATTCTTAACGATACCAGCCTCGATTAATGTTTCTACTGAAACAACGGAATCGTTCTCAAATGCCTCAAGAGCAGAAAGGTTGATTCCGATGATTGTCTTAGAGTTTCTGCATTTGAAACCTCTCTTTGGCAATCTTCTGTATAACGGCATCTGACCACCTTCAAAACCTGGTCTCGGAGCTCCGGAACGAGCTTTCTGTCCCTTGTGTCCCTTACCAGCAGTCTTACCGTTTCCTGAACCGTGTCCACGTCCTCTTCTGAAATTATCGCTATGTGCAGAACCTGCTGCTGCCTGTAAATTGGATAAGTCCATTACTGACACCTCCTTATCTTATTATTAGATCTCTTCTACCTTTACATAAGGTGCTACTTTACGAAGTGCACCTGCTGTTGCTGCATTATCCGGCAGCTCAACAGTTTTATATAACTTATTCAGTCCAAGTGCTTCGATTGTTTTTTTGTTCTTTGGAACAGCACCGATTGTAGATTTTACAAGTGTTACTTTTAATTTCTTATCTGCCATCTTAAAACTCCTCCTTAACCTACAATCTCTTCAACTGATTTTCCACGAAGTTTTGCAACTTCTTCCGGGGATTTTAACTGACTTAAAGCATTGATTGTTGCAAGAACAACGTTCTGCTTGTTGTTAGATCCCAGAGATTTTGTACGGATATTTTTAATACCAGCCAGCTCACATACGTTACGAGCAGGACCACCGGCGATGATACCAGTACCTTCTGGAGATTTCTTTAATAATACAGATGCACCTGTATGTTTTCCGGTAACATCATGTGTAACACTGCCAACCTCATCTAATTTTACAGTGATGAGTTTCTTCATAGCATCTTCTTTTCCTTTGCGGATTGCTTCCGGAATCTCGGATGCTTTTCCTAAGCCAGCACCAACATGGCCATTGCCGTCGCCGACAACAACTAAAGCTGTAAAACGGAAGTTACGTCCACCTTTAACAACTTTTGTTACACGTTTAATTGATACCACTTTTTCGTTTAATTCTAATTGACTAGCATCAATGATTTCACGTTTCATGTTTTGCGTTTCCTCCTATTAAAAGTCTAAACCAGCTTCTCTTGCTGCTTCGGCTAATGCCTTTACCTTACCTGCATATATAAAGCCGCCTCTATCAAAGACAACCGTTGAAATACCCTTGTCTAAAGCTTTCTTTGCAATAACAGTACCAAGCTTAGCTGCTGCTTCGACGTTATTGGTCTTCTCTAACTCTGCTTTTACATCCTTATCAAGTGTAGATGCAGAAACAAGTGTATTTCCAACTGTATCGTCAATAATCTGAGCGTACATATGATTATTACTTCTGAAAACAGCCAGACGTGGTCTCATCGCTGTACCTGCAAGATGATGACGCATTCTTCTATGTTTGTTTTCGCGAACTGCTGTTCTTGATTTCTTACTAACCATTTTTCGTCACTCCTTTAATTATTTCTTACCAGTCTTACCAACTTTACGTCTAATAACTTCATCAGCATATTTGATACCTTTTCCTTTGTAAGGTTCAGGTCTTCTCTTATCTCTGATTTCAGCTGCGTATTGGCCAACTTTTTCTTTATCGATACCAGATACAATGATTTTATTTCCATCAACTTTGGACTCAAGTCCTTCCGGATCTTCCATCTCAACCGGATGAGAATATCCTAAGTTCAGTGTGAGCACTTTACCAGCTTTAGAAGCTCTATAACCAACACCGTTAACCTCGAGTTCCTTGGTATATCCATTGGTAACACCAACAACCATGTTGTTGATCAGTGTTCTTGTTAATCCGTGTAAGGATTTCATTTTTTTCAAATCGTTAGGTCTTGTAACGATGATCTCGTCACCCTCTAATTTGATGTCCATCTCAGATGGAAGGGTTCTTTCCAGAGTTCCCTTAGGACCTTTTACAGTCACATGATTATTTTCTGCAATATCCACTGTAACACCAGCCGGAACTGCGATTGGCATTCTTCCTATACGTGACATGCCCGTACCTCCTAAAATTTTTTTCGACCATAGATCTTATGACCTGCGATCGTGAATGTATAATTGCGGCTTGCGCCGTAGTTACCTGATTCTTTAAGAACCTTCTCTCCCCGGTTGCGATAACCCGGAAGAATCGGAAGCTTAAATACATCCGAAAAAACCGAAGATTCTTTTAATTTTGTCCGTCGAATGGCGGGCAAAATTTACCATACGAATGCTAATACTTCGCCGCCAACCTGAAGCTTTCTAGCCTCTTTATCGGTTACGATACCCTGGTTGGTAGAAAGGATTGCGATTCCTAAACCGCCAAGTACTCTTGGAAGCTCATCCTTGCCTGCGTATACACGAAGACCCGGTTTTGAGATTCTCTTAAGTCCTGTGATGATCTTCTCATTCTTATCTGCACCATATTTTAATGTGATGCGGATTGTTTTGAAGTTACCATCTTCAACGATATCATATTTTGCGATATATCCTTCATCTACAAGAATATCTGCGATTGCGATTTTCATTTTAGATGCCGGAACATCAACTGTATCATGTTTAGCAGTATTTGCATTACGGATTCTTGTAAGCATATCTGCGATTGGATCACTTGTTGTCATGATGTATATTTCCTCCTTTATTAAGTTACTGCGCCGCACATAGCGGACACAGCCGTCTGATTACCAGCTTGCTTTCTTAACGCCTGGTATCTGGCCTTTGTATGCTAATTCACGGAAACATACTCTGCAGATTCCGTATTTTCTTAAAACAGAATGTGGACGTCCACAAATTTTGCAACGTGTGTAAGCTCTGGTAGAGAACTTTGGTTTACGCTGCTGTTTTACTTTCATAGATGTTTTAGCCATTAAAATTCCCTCCTATTATTTGGCGAACGGCATATTGAACAATGTCAATAACTCACGAGCTTCTTCGTCTGTTTTTGCTGTGGTAACGAAAATGATATCCATACCACGAACTTTATCAACTTTATCATACTCGATCTCCGGGAAGATTAACTGCTCTTTGATACCAAGGGCATAGTTTCCACGGCCGTCAAATGCATTCGGGTTAACACCTCTGAAGTCACGTACACGCGGTAATGCAAGGTTGATTAAACGATCCATAAACTCGTACATCTTCTCGCCACGCAGTGTTGTCTTACAACCGATTGCCATTCCTTCTCTGATCTTGAAGTTTGCAATCGCGTTTTTAGCTTTTGTAGGAACTGCTTTCTGACCTGTGATTGTCTCCATATCTTTGATTGCAGCTTCTAATAATTTTGCGTTCTCTTTTGCTTCGCCAACGCCCATGTTTACAACGATCTTATCGAGCTTCGGCACTTCCATGATATTTTTATATCCAAATTTTTTGATCATAGCATCTACGATCTCATTCTGGTACTGTTCTTTAAGTCTGCTCAACTGTTTTGCCTCCTCTCTTCAATTAATCGATCACTTCGCCTGTTTTCTTTGCGAAACGTACTTTTTTATCTCCATCCATCTTGAAACCTACGCGGGTAGCTGTTCCTTTGTGAAGATACATAACGTTTGAAATGTCAACAGGTCCCTCCTGATGGATGATACCACCCTGCTGATTAGCCATGCTTGGTTTTGCATGTTTTGTCACCATGTTGATACCCTCTACCAGAACGGTATTGTTCTTTGTATTTACAGCAATAACTTTGCCTTCTTTGTCTTTATCTTTACCAGCGATCACTTTGACCATATCGCCTTTTTTAATTTTCATGGTTGCCATATCCTGGTCCTCCTACAATACTTCCGGAGCTAAGGAAACAATTTTCATGAACTGTTTCTCACGAAGCTCTCTTGCTACTGGTCCAAAAATACGTGTTCCTCTTGGAGTTTTGTCATCTTTAATAATAACTGCTGCGTTTTCATCAAATTTGATATAAGAACCGTCTTTACGACGTGCGCCTTTTACTGAACGAACAACTACAGCTTTTACGACATCACCTTTTTTAACAACACCGCCTGGTGTTGCCTCTTTGACCGTAGCAACTACTACATCACCAATATTCGCATATCTTCTAGTAGATCCACCCATAACACGAATAACGAGTAACTCTCTTGCTCCTGTGTTATCGGCTACCTTAAGTCTACTTTCCTGTTGTACCATGCTTGTAGCCTCCTTTAATTATTTTGCTCTTTCCATGATTTCTACAAGTCTCCATCTCTTATCTTTCGATAATGGTCTTGTCTCCATAACTTTTACTTTATCACCGATCTTACATTCGTTATTCTCGTCATGAGCTTTTAATTTGTATGTTTTCTTAACGATCTTGTTGTAAAGAGGATGTCTTACGTTATCCTGGATTGCAACAGTGATTGTTTTATCCATCTTGTCGCTTACAACAATACCAACACGTGTTTTTCTAAGATTTCTTTCTTCCACGACCGATTAATCTCCTTTCTGGAATCCTACTGCGCAACTTTTTCTTTCTCAGTAATGATTGTCTGAATTCTTGCAATATTCTTTCTTACTTCTTTGATTCTGCTTGTGTTGTCCAGCTGATTCGTTGCGTTCTGGAATCTCAAATTGAAAAGTTCTTTTTTAGCTTCTACTAACTGCGCATTTAAGTCTGTTACAGACTGGCCTTTTAATTCTTCTAAATATTTACTAGTTTTCATTTGATACACCGCCTTCTAAATCTGCACGTGAAACTACTTTACATTTGCAAGGTAATTTGTGTGTAGCAAGACGTAACGCTTCTTTCGCAACGTCTTCCGGAACACCGGAGATTTCAAATAATACACGACCTGGTTTCACAACGGCTACCCAGTACTCTGGAGCACCCTTTCCTTTACCCATACGAACACCCATAGGTTTATGAGTAATTGGTTTCTCTGGGAAAATTTTGATCCAAACTTTACCACCACGTTTGATATATCTTGTCATCGCAACACGGGCTGCCTCGATCTGGTTTGCTTTGATCCAGCATGGCTCAGTTGAAATAATACCATACTCACCATAAGTGATCGTATTACCTCTTGTAGCCTTTCCGCTCATAGAACCACGGAACTGTTTACGATGTTTTACTCTTTTTGGCATTAACATTACTGTACTCCTCCTTCCTTATTAGCTCTTGTCGGAAGTACCTCGCCTTTGTAGATCCAAACCTTAACACCAACTTTACCGTAGGTTGTATCTGCCTCAGCGAATCCATAATCAATATCAGCTCTTAATGTCTGAAGCGGAATAGTTCCCTCTGAATAGAACTCTGTACGAGCCATATCAGCACCGCCAAGACGTCCGGAACAGGATGTTTTGATTCCCTTTGCTCCTGATTTCATGGTTCTTCCCATGCAGGATTTCATTGCTCTACGGAAAGAAACACGGTTCTCTAACTGTAATGCAATGTTCTCAGCTACTAACTGAGCATCACGATCCGGTCTTTTAACTTCTTTGATATCAACAACTAATTTCTTATCTGTGAATTTCTGAACTTCGCCTTTGATCTTCTCGATCTCAGCTCCGCCTTTTCCGATTACTACACCCGGTTTAGCTGTGTAGATGATAACTTTCACACGGTCAGATGCTCTCTCGATCTCGATCTTAGAAACACCTGCTGCATATAATTTCTTTTTCAGATATGTTCTGATATTGTAATCTTCTACTAAGAAATCTGCAAAATCTGCTTCCGCATACCATTTAGAGTCCCAGTCTTTGATAACGCCGACTCTTAAGCCATGTGGATTAACTTTCTGTCCCATATTTGACCTCCTTATTTCTCGTCAAGCACGATTGTGATGTGGCTCATTCTCTTCTCGATTCTGTAAGCTCTACCCTGTGCTCTCGGTCTGATTCTCTTCATTGTCGGTCCTTTATTTGCGTAGCACTCTGCAACATAAAGGTTTTCTGCTTTCATTCCATTGTTGTTCTCAGCGTTTGCGATTGCTGACTCTAATAATTTCTTTACTAAGCTTGAAGCATATCTTGGATTATATGTTACGATAGCAAGTGCTGTCTGAACATCCTTTCCACGGATAGCATCTAATACAAAGCAAGCTTTCTGAACAGACACTCTAGCATAAGATAACTTTGCTGAAGGTCTGGTATCTTTAACTTCATTTCTCTCTCTTTTAATCTGACTTCTATGTCCCTTAGCCATGGATGAAACCTCCTTTCAAATATCTTATCTAACGCCTGATTTCTTTTCGTCTTTTCCATGTCCTCTGTAAGTTCTTGTTGCAACGAACTCACCAAGTTTATGTCCAACCATATCCTCTGTTACATATACAGGTACATGTTTTCTTCCGTCATGAACAGCGATGGTATGACCAACGAACTGAGGGAAGATTGTAGAACGACGTGACCATGTCTTAATAACAGATTTGTCACCGGATGCATTCATAGCGTCTACTTTTTTCAGCAGGCTTGCATCAGCGAATGGTCCTTTTTTTAATGAACGAGCCATAATTTACCTCCTATTTTGTCAGTCCCCTTTACACACTGCCGTGTGTTTCCTCGGACTCCGAACATCTTGTTTATTATATCAGAGATTACCGGAAGAAGCAAGTAAAACTTCTCCCGGTTTTCCAATTTTTTATTATTTTTTTCAAAGACCGGAAGAAGCCGTCTCTTATCTCTCCCCGGATCACCGTTGTGAACCGGAAGAAACCGTCCTTGCTTCTTCCAAGCCTTAAAATAAGCGCCAGCTTATTTTAAGGCTTTTCCGTCTCTACGTCTTACGATCAGCTTGTTAGAAGATTTATTCTTCTTTCTAGTCTTAAGACCAAGAGCAGGTTTACCCCAAGGAGTACATGGGCCTGGACGTCCGATCGGAGCACGTCCTTCACCACCTCCGTGTGGATGGTCATTCGGGTTCATAACAGAACCGCGGACTGTTGGGCGAACGCCCATATGACGTTTACGTCCTGCTTTACCGATGTTAACTAAGTTGTGGTCACCGTTTCCGATAACACCGATGGTTGCGCGGCATTTTAAAGGTACCATACGCATCTCGCCTGAAGGAAGACGAAGTGTTGCATATTTTCCTTCTTTTGCCATTAACTGAGCGCTCATACCAGCGGAACGAACTAACTGTCCGCCCTTGCCCGGATATAACTCAACGTTGTGCACCTGAGTACCGACTGGGATATTCTCAAGCGGTAAGCAGTTACCAACACGAACTTCTGCTGTTGCACCACTCATAACAGTCATTCCGTCTGTTAATCCCTGTGGAGCAAGGATATAAGCTTTCTCACCATCTGCGTAGCAGATTAAAGCGATATTAGCTGTTCTGTTCGGATCGTACTCGATTCCGACTACTTTAGCCGGGATTCCGTCTTTACCGTTTCTCTTGAAATCGATAACTCTGTATTTTCTTCTGTTTCCACCACCATGGTGTCTTACAGTGATTTTACCCTGATTGTTACGACCAGCATTCTTCTTTAAAGAAGTTACCAGAGATTTTTCCGGAGTTGTTTTTGTGATCTCGGAGAAATCAGAGCCAGTCATATTTCTTCTGGAAGGTGTATATGGGTTATATGTCTTAATTCCCATT
>DXQT01000054.1 GCA_019411365.1 Roseburia sp. | reverse complement strand
CCTTACTGCCTTTTATTTATAAGAGTTTTCGCAGATACGGAAATAAGTAAAAATTGTATTCATACTCATGAAAAACAAAGTAAGTAAAATATTTTCTGGAAAAATCAAAGATACTGCTGATTGTGTCTGCTTGCAGCGTATGTATTTAAGTGGGGAATTGTGGGTGTGTATACACTGCTTACCACGGAGGAAATATTCAGACTGGTTGTATCGTTAATTATCTTTAAGAGGCGTAAGTGGATGATCAGTTTATCGTAGAGTGAGGCATTGGATATGGATTATATAAAAGAAAAATTATATCAGCAGTTAGCAGATTGGAATTAATGTAAACTGAAATTTGCAGAAGAAAGAAAAATCAGCACTCATTCACAAAAATGTGAAGCGGGTGCTGATTTTTATATCAATAACAATTTTTTTTGATTTACAGAAGCTGGACTCCATTTTCCTCGCACTGTGCGATCATATCTTCTGGCCACAGAGAGGACTGTACTTCTCCAATGTGTGCTTTGCGCAGGAAGAACATACAGATACGGGACTGTCCGATGCCGCCGCCGATGGTGTATGGAAGTTCTTCGTTGATGATTGCTTTCTGGAAAGGAAGATCTTTTCTTTCTTCACAGCCAGCCTTCTTTAACTGGGAAAGCAGCGCTTTTTTGTCAACACGGATACCCATGGAAGATAACTCTAATGCGATATCAAGAACCGGATAGTAAACAACGATATCAGCATTTAAACTCCAGTCATCATAGTCAGGAGCACGTCCGTCATGGCGTTCACCATTTTCCAGAACATCACCAATCTTCATAATGCAGACAGCACCTTTTGCTTTTGCAATGTAATACTCACGTTCCTTTGGAGTGTTGTCCGGGAACATGTCAGCTAATTCCTGAGTTGTGACAAAGAAAATATCATGTGGCAGGATTTCTTCAATATAATCATACTGGATTGCCATATATTTTTCTGTTTTACGAAGGCATTTGTATACAACCTTTACGGTATCCATCAAAGTTGCAATGGTACGCTCATCTTTTTTGATGATTTTTTCCCAATCCCACTGGTCAACAAAGATAGAGTGGATATTGTCGGTGATTTCATCGCGGCGGATGGCATTCATATCTGTGTAAAGTCCTTCGCCGTAAGAAAAACCATATTTTTTCAAAGCATATCTTTTCCATTTTGCAAGGGACTGGACAACTTCAGCTTCCCTTCCGTTCTGTTCTTTGATATCAAATGTAACAGGGCGTTCCACACCGTTTAAGTTATCGTTTAATCCGGAATCAGGATCGACAAATAAAGGTGCTGATACACGGGAGAGATTCAGTCTCTGGGAAAGAAGATTCTGAAAGAAATCTTTGACTGTTTTAATTGCAATCTGTGTATCATGCAGGTTTAATTCTGAATGATAATCTTTTGGAATAATAAATTTTTCCATATATATAAGTTCTCCTTTAGTGTTGATTCGTAATCATAACCTAAATAATTATAGCACAGCGAAACTGATTTTCAAGAAAAGAAAACACATAATTCTAAAATTATTCTAAAATTACTTTTAGAAAAGAAAAAAATATTGTATTCTAACTATGTTATGGATTCAGGGAAGATTGCAAATAGCAATACCAGAAAAGGAAATGATATAGAATGAAGAAAAATCATTTGTCAACAGAGACACTCGTTTTCGAGATTATTTCGGCGATAGCAGCATTATTTTATATGGGATTACAGGTTTATTATGGGATTGTCTACGGCGCAGGGGCAGTGCGTATTGTCATGAATGTGCTGATCCTGATTCTTGTCTATATGGGGCTTACTGTGCTGGCTATTTACCCGGAGCGCGTTAACGGACTGTCGCGCGAGGTCTGTACCGGCGCGATACGCAAATATACGATCCGCATGGTGGAATTGATCAAACTGGTATTTGTGTTGTCTCTTCTTTTTACCAGCATCTGCGATGCGTTAGGATATCGGGTCGATGCAGCATATAGTCTGATTGTTATGGGGCTGATTCTTGTAGTTGCGGTAGTCTTTGAGGTGAAGATCATAAAAATATTGCGCAAATTAAAATAAAAACTACAAATACGCTGCCATTATCTGGAAGAAAAACAACGAAAAAATATCTTGCATGAATGACAGAGGCTTGATATAATCTTCTTTGGTTTTTAGAGTTTGGGAATAGGAAAACGGGCATCAATTTATGTTTAAAAGAAAAAAAGAAGTAGAAGAATATACAGTTGAATCATTTAAGGAGACAAGTGTGATGTTGACCACACAGAATGGTTCCATAGAAGTTCAGAAGTATAAGCTGCCATTGGAATTAGAGGTTGGCGATATTTTGATTCAGAATGAATTCGGCATTTATGAGAAAAAATAAGGATGACGGCAGGAGGGGCGTATAACCCCTCTTTTTCTTTTATACGAGAGGAAGAATGAATGGAAAAAAAGAGACAGATTGCGGCAGTTTTGATATTGCTTGCATTGATTGGCGTGATCGCCTACAGACATAGCACAGGGAAGGATCTGGAAAAATATGAGGCATCTTTTTTTGATGTGTTTGACACACAGACACAGATTATTGGTTATGCGTCATCAAAAGAGCAATTTTCGGAACAGATGTCATTGATCAAAGACAAGTTTCAATACTATAATGATCTGTATGATATTTATCACGACTATGAGGGGATGAATAACATCAAGACCATCAATGATAATGCGGGAATCCAGCCGGTAAAGGTGGATGAGGAAATCATCGAGCTGTTGAAACTCGGCATTACGATGGATGAAAAAACAGATGGAAACATGAATATCGCAATGGGAAGTGTGCTGTCTATCTGGCATGATTATAGGGAAGCAGGAAGTGAAGATCCGTATTCTGCAGAGCTGCCGCCGATGGATGAATTGGAGAGAGCAGCAGAACATACAGATATCCATAATATTGTCATTGACGAGGAGGCGTCTACGGTTTATCTGACAGACCCGGATATGTCGTTAGATGTTGGAAGTATTGGAAAAGGTTATGCGGTTCAAAAGGTTGCAGAGTATGCAAAAAATGAACTTGGGATCCGGTATATGCTTTTTTCGGTCGGGGGAAATGTGTGCGCTATTGGCGGACACCCGGATGGAAGCGCCTGGGCGGTCGGAATTCAGAATCCTGATGTGGAGAGTGATCAGGCATATATAAAAAAAGTGGAAGTTCAGGATTTAAGCGTGGTAACGAGTGGAAATTATCAACGCTATTATACAGTCGATGGAAAAAGATACTGTCACATTATCAATCAGGATACCCTGATGCCGGCAGATAATTTTTCATCCGTTACCATTATCACAAATGATTCTGGAATGGCAGATGCGTATTCCACTGCGGTTTTTAATATGCCGCTTGCGGAAGGAATGGAATTTGTAAATCAGCTTGACGGTGTGGAGGCAATGTGGATTTTAGAAGACGGAAGCATTCGGTATTCGGATGGATTTGAAGAATACACCAGGTGATGATAAAGTATTTTTGATCCGGCAAAGAAACAGGTGCTGCTGATAAAAAGAAAACAAAGAGGAAAGAGAGTCCCAGATGAAAAAAATATTTCAGATGAAAGAACCATCTCAAAAAGAAGCAGGGGCGCAGGATGGGAAAGAGTTACGCATCCGGAAAAATGACTGGCTCCTGATCGTTGTGTTACTTGTGGCGGCGGCCGGTATATACGTTGCAATACAGTATTACCAGAAGGTATCGACCCAAAATGCAGTTGCCGTTGTGACAGTGGACGGTGTGGAATATGGGAGATATCCGCTCTCGGAGGATCATACAGAGACGATACGGTTTGAGGATGGCTCTTATAACCGGTTTGCGATTCTGGATGGCTATGTGAATATGCCGGAAGCGTCATGCCCGGATCAGATCTGTGTGCATCACAATAAAATCAGCAGGAACAAAGAGACGATTGTCTGTCTCCCGGATAAGGTAGTTATCACGATCGAGAACGGAGAAGACTCCGGAATCGACATTTTGCAGCATTAGAGAAAAGAAGGGAATGATTATGGCAAAAAAAACAGCACTTCTTGGAATGCTTGTGGCACTTGCATTTGTGCTTTCCTATATTGAAACGCTGATCCCGGTAAATCTGGGGATTCCCGGGGCAAAGCTTGGACTTGCAAATCTTGTGGTGATGGTCGCACTGTACACACTTGGAACAAAGGAAGCATTTGCACTTTCCATGGTGCGTATCCTGCTCACAGGACTTACGTTTAGTTCCATGGCAGCAATGCTTTACAGTTTTGCCGGAGGACTTTTGAGTTTTGCAGTGATGTATCTGGCAAAGAGATCAAAGCTTTTTTCGGCTGCCGGAGTGAGCGTTCTCGGCGGCATTTCGCACAATGCAGGTCAGATATTTGTCGCAATGTGGGTACTTGATACGGCAACTTTAATTTATTATCTCCCGGTTCTTGCTATCACAGGGATTGCTTCCGGAACGGTGATCGGACTTCTTGCAGTGATGGTGATCCGGCGGGTTTCTGGCATGATAAATCGTTGGGATTGATGTTTTTTAACCAAAAAGAATAACAATTATTAAAATTTGTTATAATAAAAATCAAATTTTTTCTTGCATTTCTGTTTTTGAAGTGATATAAATATTACAACATTAACACAGTAAAGCGTTGATAGAGACTCTGATCTTCAGGCGTCGACAGGAATACAGCGTCACCGACTGAGAGCGCTGTTTGAAAGAGGAGATACAGGGAACACTCTGGAGCAGACTGGTTGAACCATAACCGGGTATTACAGCCGAAGCTATTTGGATCATTGTGATGACCGGTATGTAAGTAGGTCAGTACGTTAGTGCACGTTACGCACATTGAGTGGGAAAATGAATTTAATGTTATCATTTTCCAATGCGGGTGGTACCGCGGGATAATTGTATATCTCGCCCTGAAAGGACATTTTGTTCTTCCAGGGCTTTTTTAGTTTCATTTTATATTATAATGATTATTCCGTCCCGCACCGAGTAATTCCCAAAATAAGGAAAGAAAAGGAGCGTACAAACGTATGGAATTCATGACAGGAGTAAACAAAAAAGACACAGTAGAGATCAGTGAGATCTTAGCAGGAGATTTCGAAGGAAAGACCGTAAAAGTGAACGGTGCAGTCCATACCATAAGGGATATGGGAGAGGTTGCATTTGTCGTTTTACGAAAAAGGGAAGGACTTCTTCAATGTGTATTTGAAGAGGGAAAAACAAAGTTTGACTTAAAAGACCTGAAAGAAGCAGCCACCGTGGAAGTGGAAGGTGTAGTGAAAAGCGAGGACAGGGCACCGAATGGTTTTGAAATCCGGTTAGACAGCATCCGGGTATTATCTGAGCCGGCTGCACCGATGCCGTTAGCAATTTCCAAGTGGAAATTAAACACTTCCCTGGAAGCAAACTTAAACAACCGTTCCATTGCACTTCGAAATATAAGAGAGCGTGCAAAATTTAAGATTCAGGAAGGTGTCGTCAGAGGATTCCGTGATTTTCTTTATGAGCAGGGATTTACCGAGATCCACACGCCGAAGATTGGTGCAAAAGGCGCTGAGGGTGGTGCAAATATGTTCCGTATGGACTATTTCCACAGACCGGCTGTTTTAGCGCAGAGCCCACAGTTTTATAAACAGATGATGGTTGGCGTATTTGACCGTGTATTTGAGACAGCCCCGGTGTTCCGTGCAGAAAAACACAATACAAAACGTCATTTGAATGAGTATACCAGTCTTGATTTTGAGATGGGATACATTGATGGATTCGAAGATATCATGGCAATGGAGACCGGATTTTTACAGTATATGGTTGAACTTTTGAAAAAGGACTACGAAAAAGAGTTGAAAATCCTTGGTGTGACACTGCCAAATGTGGATAAAATCCCGACCGTCAGATTCGACGAGGCAAAAAGAAAAGTAGCTGAAAAATACGGCAGAAAAATTCGTAACCCATATGATCTTGAACCGGAAGAGGAGGCTTTGATCGGACAGTATTTTAAAGAGGAATGTGATGCGGATTTCGTGTTTGTCACACATTATCCTTCCAAGAAAAGACCATTCTACGCAATGGACGATCCGGCAGATCCGACGTTTACATTAAGTTTTGATCTATTGTATCACGGTCTGGAGATCACGACCGGTGGACAGCGTATCCACGATTACAACATGCTGCTGGAAAAAATCGAAAAACGCGGCATGACAACCGAGGGCATGGAGCAGTACATGGACACATTCAAACACGGAATGCCGCCACACGGAGGTCTTGGAATCGGTCTGGAGCGTCTGACGATGAAACTGATCGGTGAAGATAATGTCAGAGAGACAACGTTGTTCCCGCGTGATATGAGCAGATTAGAGCCATAGCCGGAAAGAAAGCAGAGAGGATAAGAAAAATGGCAAATATTATTTCGGATGAAACCATTGAATATGTAGGAATTCTTGCAAAACTGGAATTGAATGAAGAAGAAAAAGAGCAGGCAAAAAAAGATATGGGCGCCATGCTTGACTATATTGATAAATTAAATGAGTTAGATACCACAGGAGTTGAGCCGATGTCTCATGTTTTTCCGGTGACAAACGTATTTCGTGAAGACGTTGTCACGAATGGAGACGGAAGCGAAGCAACCCTTTCTAATGCGCCTTCCATGAAAGACAGTGGATTCAAGGTGCCAAAGACGATCGGTTAGCAATTCGGATGTGTTGGATGTGATCATGGAATAAGGAAGAAAGGGTGATAGAAATGAGTTTAATGAGTTTGACTGCCGTGGAATTAGGCAAAAAAATAAAAGCAAAAGAAGTTACGGTTACAGAGGCTGTTACAGCAGCTTTAGATGCAATTGAAGCAAAAGAGAAAAAAGTGAACAGTTTTGTGACAGTGGATCGTGAAGGCGCATTAAAACGTGCAGAGGAAGTACAGAAAATGATCGATGATGGAACGCTTACAGGTCCGCTTGCCGGAGTGCCGGTCGCCATCAAGGACAATATGTGCACGAAAGATCTGCTGACGACCTGTTCCTCAAAGATATTATATAATTTTAAACCAACGTACACTGCAGAAGCGGTAGAAAATCTTGAAAAAGCAGGTGCGGTGATCATTGGAAAAACAAATATGGATGAGTTTGCGATGGGAAGTACCACAGAGACGTCCGCTTACGGGGCAACTAAGAATCCATGGAATGAAGCTCATGTCCCGGGTGGCTCTTCCGGTGGTTCCTGTGCAGCGGTTGCAGCAGAAGAATGCTCCTATGCGTTAGGTTCTGACACCGGCGGTTCCATCCGTCAGCCAAGTTCATTCTGTGGTGTGACCGGAATCAAACCAACTTATGGAACCGTTTCCCGTTATGGACTGATCGCTTATGGCTCCTCACTGGATCAGATCGGACCGATTGCAAAAGATGTGACAGACTGTGCAACAATCTTAGAAGCAATTGCTTCTTATGATAAGAAGGACTCCACATCCATTGCAAGAGATGACTTAAAATTCACGGATGCTCTGGTAGATGATGTGAAAGGATTAAAAATCGGAATTCCAAGAGATTATTTTGGAGAGGGACTTGATCCGGAAGTAAAAGAGGCCGTATTAAATGCAGCAAAGGTTTTAGAAGAAAAAGGTGCGGTCGTAGAGGAATTTGATCTGAGTCTTGTGGAATATGCAATTCCTGCATACTATGTCATCGCCTGTGCCGAGGCAAGCTCAAACCTTGCACGTTTTGACGGAGTAAAATATGGTTATCGCGCAAAGGAATACGAAGGACTTCATAATATGTACAAAAAGACACGTTCGGAAGGTTTTGGTCCGGAAGTAAAAAGAAGGATCATGCTGGGTTCCTTCGTATTAAGCAGTGGATATTATGATGCTTATTATCTGAAAGCACTTCGCACAAAGGCATTGATCAAAAAAGTATTTGATGAAGCATTTGCAAAATATGATGTGATCTTAGGACCGGCAGCCCCGACAACGGCTCCGAAGTTAGGGGAATCCTTAAGTGATCCGATAAAAATGTATCTCGGAGATATTTATACCATCTCTGTAAACCTTGCAGGACTTCCGGGAATTTCACTTCCTTGTGGAAAAGATTCCAATGGACTTCCAATCGGCTTACAACTGATCGGCGACTGTTTCAAAGAGAAAAATATTATCCGCGCTGCGTATGCATTTGAGCAGACCAGGGAATATGAACACAGCCCATTAGCATAAGTTTGGAGGAATCGTCATGAGTAAAGTATATGAAACTGTGATTGGACTGGAAGTCCATGTTGAATTAGCAAGTAAAACAAAGATTTTCTGTGGCTGCTCCACCGCATTCGGAGGGGCGCCAAACAGCCATACCTGCCCGGTATGTACCGGTATGCCGGGTTCTCTTCCTGTTTTAAATAAACAGGTGGTAGAGTATGCGATTGCAGTTGGTCTTGCCACTAACTGCAGCATTACACAGTATTGCAAGTTTGACCGTAAAAACTATTTTTATCCGGATAATCCGCAGAATTACCAGATTTCCCAGTTGTATCTGCCAATCTGCAGGAACGGCGGGGTGGAGATCGAAACTGCAGCGGGTAAGAAAACGGTTGGTATCCATGAAATCCATATGGAGGAGGATGCCGGAAAGCTGGTGCATGATGAGTGGGAGGACTGTTCGATCGTCGATTACAACCGTTCCGGCGTACCGTTGATCGAGATCGTGTCAGAGCCGGATATGCGTTCCGCAGAGGAGGTCATTGCCTATCTGGAAAAATTAAGGCTGATCATCCAGTATCTTGGTGCGTCTGACTGTAAATTAAATGAAGGTTCCATGCGTGCCGATGTTAACCTTTCCGTCCGTGAGATGGGGGCACCGGAATTTGGAACACGTACCGAGATGAAGAACCTGAACTCTTTCAAGGCGATCGCAAGAGCTATCGAGGGCGAGCGCGCCCGGCAGATCGAGCTGATCGAGGAAGGAAAAAAGGTCATTCAGGAAACCAGAAGATGGGATGACAACAAAGAGTACTCCTACGCAATGCGTTCTAAGGAGGATGCACAGGATTACCGTTATTTCCCGGAACCGGATCTTGTTCCAATTGTCATAAGCGATGAGTGGATCGCAGAAATCAAGGCAAGACAGCCGGAACTCCGCACAGAAAAATTAGAACGCTATAAAAAAGAATTCGGTCTGCCGGATTATGATGCGGAAATTATCACCGGACATAAAAAATTTGCCGATCTTTTCGAGGCGACGACAGAGATATGTAAGAAACCAAAGAAAGTTTCCAACTGGATTATGGGTGAAATCATCCGTCTGTTAAAAGAAAATGAGATGGATCCGGAGGACATTCAATTCTCCCCGGTAAATCTTGCAAAAGTCATTGATCTGGCAGATTCCGGTGCGATCAACAGCACAGTTGCAAAGGAAGTGTTTGAGGAAGTTTTCAAGCATGATATTGATCCTGACAAATACGTTGAGGAAAAAGGATTAAAGACCGTCAATGATGCCGGCGAGCTGCAGACAGTCGTGGAACAGGTCATCAGAGACAATCCACAGTCAGTAGAAGATTACCGTAATGGAAAAGAAAAAGCGATCGGATTTCTGGTTGGACAGACAATGAAGGCGATGAAAGGAAAGGCAAATCCTGGAATGGTCAATAAAATCCTCAAAGAATTGCTGTAAATAGGAATTTAAAAATACTTGCGCCGCATTTATGGAAATGGCATAATCAAAAGGAGTAAATCCGCGGAAGGAATGACAAAAGACAATGACAAAAGCAGAATTTAAAAAACTGGTGGAAAACGGACCGGTTATTCTGGATGGAGCGACAGGAACGAATTTGCAGAAGGCAGGCATGCCGGTTGGCGTGTGCCCGGAACAGTGGATTCTTGAAAATCCTGATATTATGATAAAGTTACAGGAAGATTATGTGGCGGCCGGAACTGATATTTTGTATGCACCAACATTTACTGCAAACCGTATAAAACTGGAAGAGTATGGACTTGCAGACAGATTAGAAGAAATGAACCGGGAACTGATCGCCCTGTCCAAAAAAGCGGCGCAGGGAAAAGCGCTGGTGGCAGCGGATATGACGATGACAGGACAACAGTTATATCCGATCGGCGACCTGATGTTTGAAGATCTTGTGGATGTCTACAAAGAACAGGCAGAGGTAGTTGCAGATGCAGGCGCTGATCTCTTTGTGGTAGAGACCATGATGAGTCTTCAGGAATGCAGGGCGGCAGTCATTGCGATCAGGGAAGTATGTGATCTTCCAATCATGGTATCACTCACATATAACCCGGATGGAAGAACCCTTTATGGAACAGATCCGGCAACGGCGACAGTCGTACTGCAGAGTCTCGGAGCTGATGCGATCGGGATCAACTGTTCAACAGGACCGGAGGATATGATAGAACCGGTTGAAAAAATGGCAGAGTATGCCACAATCCCAATCCTTGCAAAGCCGAATGCAGGGCTGCCGGAGCTGGAGAATGGTGTGACAGTCTACAAGACGGGACAAGAGGAGTTTGCTTCCTGTGGAAAAAAACTGGTGGAGGCCGGTGCGTCCATTATCGGAGGCTGCTGTGGCACGACACCGGAGCATATCCGTGCACTGAAAGAAGCAGTGAAGGATATGCCGGTGCATAAACCTTTGACGCAAAAAAGAAGAATTCTGGCTTCTGAACGTAAACTGGTGGAAATTACATTGGATGGTAATTTTATGGTGATCGGTGAGCGCATCAATCCGACCGGTAAGAAAAAACTTCAGGCAGAACTGCGGGAGGGCAGCCTTAACATGGTGCGTCAGATGGCGTTAGACCAGGAAGAAAACGGTGCTGCGATTCTTGATGTTAATATGGGAATGAACGGAATTGATGAGAAAGAAATGATGATCAACACGATTTACGAAGTGACTTCTACGGTTGATTGTCCGCTGTGCATTGATTCCAGCCATGTAGATATTATTGAGGCGGCACTCCGTATTTATCCGGGACGTGCCCTGATCAATTCGATTTCCATGGAAAAAGAGAAAATGGATAAACTTCTTCCGATTGCAGAGAAATACGGAGCAATGTTTATTTTGCTGCCATTATCGGATGCAGGGCTTCCGAATGATTCTGAGGAAAAACATGCAATCATCCGCACGGTTATGGAGCAGGCAATCAAGATCGGAATGAGCAAAGAGGACATTATCGTAGACGGACTGGTTGCAACGATCGGAGCAAATCCAAGAGCTGCCATTGAGTGCTATGAAACCTTTTCTTATTGTAAAAATGAACTTGGACTGCCAACAGCCTGTGGACTTTCCAATATTTCTTTTGGTCTGCCGGAGCGGACTTATGTGAATACAGCGTTCCTTACGATGGCAATCGCACATGGGCTTACAATGGCTATTGCAAATCCATCGCAGGAATTATTGATGAATGCCGCATTTGCGTCTGATCTGCTTCTTGCAAGAGAAGAGAGTGATATCCGCTATATTGAGCGTATGAACATGCTCGCTGAAAAGTACGCAGGTCAGGAGCGCGTGCTTGTCCCGGTAAAAAAAGCGGCGGCGGATGATCAGGCAAAACCTGGATCACAGGAAGGAAGAAGTGCTATTTTTGAAGCTGTTTTAAAAGGAAATAAGGGTGGCATTTTAGATGAGGTGAAAAAGGCGCTTGCCGACGGAGAAAAACCGGATGAGATCATCAACCATCATCTGATCCCGGCGATCAATGAAGTTGGCGTGCTGTTTGACAAACAGAAATATTTCCTGCCACAGCTGATCTCCTCTGCCAACACGATGAAGATGGCGATCGAATACGTAGAGCCAATGTTAGAGCGGAATGATGCGGAACAAAAGGCGACAATTGTAGTTGCAACAGTAGAAGGAGATATTCACGATATCGGAAAAAATCTTGTTGTTCTTATGTTGAAAAACTATGGCTACAATGTGATCGACCTTGGAAAAGATGTTCCGGCTTCGCTGATCGTTGAGACTGCTTTAAAAGAACATGCAAAAGTAATTGGTCTGTCAGCCCTTATGACAACAACGATGATGCGCATGAAAGATGTTGTGGAATTAGCAAAAGAAAAGGGATGCGACAGCAAGATCGTTATTGGTGGCGCGGCGATCAATGAAAGTTTTGCAGACGAGATCGGAGCGGACGGATACTCGAAAGATGCTGCAGACTGCGTAAAACTGGTGGATCGACTGTTGGAAGAATAGCAGATGAAAAAGCTGACAATAAAAAAATTGCAGAAACACAAAAATAAGTGTTGACTTTTTTATATAATTCATTATATAATAGCAAAGCGAGTTGCGCGAGCGACTCGCAAACATATGGGATCTTAGCTCAGCTGGGAGAGCATCTGCCTTACAAGCAGAGGGTCATAGGT
>DXQT01000053.1 GCA_019411365.1 Roseburia sp. | reverse complement strand
TTATAAACCATAAAATTCCAAAAAAACACTTGACTGTTTATAGTTTGTCACCTCCATCTACAAATCTCGATTGCCAAAATCATTAATACCATAATTCTACCATAATCATACTTACAATTCTATTTTATTCTGTTAAAATTCATTTATTTCAAGGATGCAGATTGAGTTTTGGTATTATCCTGTAGGTACTCATCCCATAACCGCGAGTTCCATAACGTGAATTGCAGATTCTGTGGTGCGATTCACAGCGTAAATTGGGCATGTATAAGCGTCCTCTCACAAGTCATTCATAACGTAAATGAATGAAAAACGGTACAGACAAATATGATTTTCTTCGTGAGCCATGGAGCTGGGATTCTAACAATCATGGAAGCTTCAGCTGAACATGATTGTTGTTCAGAAGCCCAGCGAAATGCCCGGCGAACAGGAACATCATATTTCGTCTGTACCGTTTTTCTTTTCATAAACCTATAAAATCACGACTTGTGAGAGGAAGCTTATACATGCCCGATCAACGTTGTAAATTGTCAAACCTCCAGTTTCCGGTAAACCGTAACATACATGGTAATAAAGCAGGCCAGTCCCCCGATCAGGTTTGAGATTGGTTCTGCAAGAAATACGCCTGTCACGCCGATTTCCGGGATCATTGGCAGTAAAAACGTAAGCGGCACAACAATGATCACCTTCCTTAACATGGAAAAGAAGATTGCCTGCTTTGATTTTCCAAGTGCCTGAAACGTTGTCTGCCCGGTGAATTGAAATGCCATGAAGAAAAATCCGAAGAAATAGATATGCATGGATTTTACCGTAAGTGGCAGCAACTCTGCATCTTTATTAAAGATCATCACAAACTGGTTCGGAAATAACATCGTCATTCCCCACGCAAATAATGTATAAACCAGAAGAATGACCGCCGTATAGCGGATTGTCTGTTTCACTCTCCCATATTCTTTCGCACCATAATTAAAACTCATGACCGGCTGTGCCCCATTTCCAACACCGGAAACCGGCATATGGATCACTTCACGCACAGAATTGATGATAGTCATCGCTGCGATATACATATCTCCACCGTACATCGCCAGATTGATATTGCATACCATCTGCACGAGGCTGTTCGTCACCGACATAGTAAAACCGGATAAACCGAGCACAAGAATCTTTTTGACGCGGTCTGTTTTTAATTTCAAATAATTTTTATCTAACCGGATCGTCGCCTTTTTCCCGGTAAGGAACCGGAGTGTCCAGCAGGCAGCTGCAAACTGCGAGATCACCGTTGCCAGCGCTGCTCCCTGTACACCCATTTTCATTTCAAAAATAAAAATTGGATCCAAAATCAGGTTGCAGACTGCACCGATCGATACCGTCATCATTCCGATATTGGCAAAGCCCTGCGCATTGATAAATGCATTCATACCAAGGCTTAACATCACAAAAAGTGTTCCGCATAAGTAGATTGTGAGATAAGAATCCGCATATCCGTAAATATTTTTGCTTGCACCAAGCAGGTATAGCATCGGCCTTTTTACCAGAAACATCACCACACTGAACACTACTCCAATGACCACTAACAGGTTGAATGAATTGCCTAAAATATACTTTGCTTCCTCTTCATTTCCTTTTCCCCTCTCTATAGAAAAAAGAGGAGCACCGCCCATTCCTACCAGATTGGCAAAAGCAATTGCCAGTGTGCAGATTGGGAATGCCACTCCAAGTCCGGTCAAAGCCTCCGTCGCATGATCCGGGATACGTCCGATAAATACCCGGTCAATAATGTTATATAAAATATTGACAAACTGTGCCAGCGTCATCGGAAGCGCAATCCGTGCCATATGGGATAAAATACTTCCCTTCGAAAAATCATTTTGTACTGCCATTTTTATAACTTCTCTTTAAAATTTTTTACTGCTGCCACTGCAACACCAATATCGATCACTTTGTTTTCTGCTCTGCTTTCATGAGTTTCTTCCCTGTCGCACAGATATCATTTAACACACAGCGGTCACAATGCGGATTTGTCCGTGCTGTACAGACATCCCTGCCATGTTCCACTAATCTGTGGCAGAAATCATTTCCTTCTTCCGGCGGGATGATCTTCCACAATTCCATCTCTACTTTCTTCGGTTCCTTGATATCTTTTACCAGTCCCATGCGGTTCACCAGACGGATACAGTGTGTGTCTGTGACGATCGCCGGTTTTCCGAACACATCCCCCATGATCAGATTCGCACTTTTGCGTCCGACCCCCGGAAGTTTCAACAGTGCATCAAAATCATCCGGCACTTTTCCACCGTACTGCTCTTTTAGCATTTTCATGCATGCACTGATATCTTTTGCCTTACTTTTTCCAAGTCCGCATGGACGCACGATCTCCTCGATCTCAGAGACACCGGCTGCCGCTAACGCGTCGACATCCGGGAACTTCTCATATAACTTTTCCACGATCACATTGACTCTCGCATCCGTACACTGCGCAGCCAGACGGACACTCACCAAAAGTTTCCATGCCTCATCATAGTCCAGCGTACACCCCGCGTCCGGATACGCTTCTTTCAAACGTTTGATAATCTCAAGTGCTAACTGTTTTTTTGTCATATCTGCTTCCTCGATTTTCTGCCTTCCAAATCTACTGTTTTTTCTTGTATTGCAAAGTCTGATCCTGTTTAGACTGTTTTCTCCTGCATCTCATCCAGTTCTGTCTCCGTCTCCACCAGACGGTCTAAAATGCTCTCCTGATTGCTCTGCTCCGCCGCAATCGCCTGCTCCAATTCTGTCAATTTCTCATAGTCCGTGGCGAGTGCCGTGTCCATCTGCTGCATTTGCAGCTCTGCGAGCCGTTCCTCACTCTCACCGAGCATTTTTTCATACTTGACAAGCTGCTGCTTTAATCTGGAAATAATCTTGCCCGGATTATAATACATCTTTTTATCAAACACATCGGATAACGTTGGCGGATTACTCTGACTTCCGACTTGTGATATATTTCTGTTATCTGCTGCTTCGCCAGCTACGTTTCTGGATTTTCCACTGTTTCCTGCGGCATTTGTTTTGTTTCCACCAATCAGTCCCTGTGCTTCTTTCTGCTTCTGCTCCAGATATTCCTCATAAGTGCACGGATAATACTGTACTTTATCTGCCTGAAAATCAAGGATTCCCGTTGCGATTTCCTTAATAAAATACCGGTCATGCGAGACAAATAAAACTGTTCCCGTATAACTTTTTAACATCTGCTCCAATGCTTCTTTTCCAACGATATCCATATGGTTTGTCGGCTCGTCCAGAATCAGAAGATTCGGTCTGTGCTTAAACATTTTACATAGAGCAAGACGCACCTTCTCTCCACCGGATAACTGTCCCAATTCTTTGTATACATCATCCCCGGAAAAAAGAAAACTTCCCAGCGCACTGCGCACTTCTACTTCTTTTAAGGTCGGATATTCTTCCCAGAAATCTTCCATGATCGTCATTTTCGGATTCTGACTCTCGGCAACCGCCGCCTGCTGGTCAAAATATCCCCACTCCACGCCTGTCCCGAATGAAAACTGACCGCCGAGCTTCGGCAGCTCCCCAACTAACGTTTTTAAAAGTGTCGACTTTCCTTTTCCGTTTTCACCGATCACCGCGATCCGCTCCATGCGGTGCAGCTCAAAAGATACTTTGCTCAAAACGGAATCATAACCGATCTGTAAGCCCCGGACGGACAACACATCATGATAGCTGGCCGTCTGCGGCAGAAACTGTCCCTGAAACGCTTTTGTATCGAACTTGCGCGGCTTTTCGATCAAAACCATATGCTCGATCACTTTTCGTTTGGAACGTGTCGCCGCAACCTTTGTCGGTGTATTCTTCCACTTTTCGATCCAGTCTGTGAGACGCTTGATCTCCGCCTGCTGTGCCTCGTAATCTTTTTCCTGCTTTGCTAATGCTTCCTCTTTCTGCCTCAAAAATGCTGTATAATTGCCCAGATAACGCCTGATCCTGTGATATTCGATCTCGTAAGTCACGTCAATCACGCGGTCTAAAAACATCCGGTCATGCGACACGATCACAACCGCTTTCGGATAATTTTTCAGATAACCTTCCAGCCACTCGATCGTCGGCATGTCCAGATGGTTGGTCGGCTCATCCAAAAGCATGATATCCGGCTGGCTCAAAAGCAGTTTTACGAACGCCACTTTTGTCTGCTGACCACCTGAAAAAGTTCCAATCGGTCTTTGCAGGTCTTTTAACGCAAACCCGAACCGTTGGAACATTGTCTCCATATCCTGTCTGTAGGTGTATCCCCGCAGTGCCTCCATCTTCGCCTGCAATGCGGCATATTCCTTTAATAAATGCTCAGAAGTATCCGTTTTCATTTGCTCTGTCAGTTCCTGCATTCGTTTTTCGCAGGAAAAAACAGGCGCAAACACTTTTAAGATTTCCTCTTCTACCGTGATACTGCTGTCCTCAAAACTGATCTGTCTCAGATAGCCGATCCGCTGTTTTCCTGCCATGACAATGCCGCATTCCTCGTCACTGTCCGGATTTGCCATCTCCACTTCACCGGAGATCAGCTTTAAAAGCGTTGTTTTTCCACAGCCATTTCTTCCGATGATTGCTATTTTTTCATGATCATGTATCTCAAAATTTACATCTTCTAATATGGTATCTGCCGCATACTTTACAATTGCATGCCGTATCTGATATCTCATTTCTATTCTTCCTTTTTAAACTTTGCAAGAAACGCATGCCACTTTTCTTTTATTTTTTCCACCCAGGCATGCCATTTTTCTTTTACACCGTCAAGCCACGCCTGTCTTTTTTCCCTGCGCTCCTGCTTTCTGGCTTCCTTTTCTGCCTTTTTACTTTGCAGCTTTTCTTCTTTTTCCCTTGCAGCCTCTTCTCTTTCCAGAGTGCGCAGCTGGATCTTCTGATTCTTTTTCTCCTCTTTTGCGCGGAGCTTCTGATTTTTCTTCACCTGTTTTTTTGCAATCTTTTCCACTTCTGAAATATAATCTTTTGCATTTTTCACACGCTTTTTGTCCTGCTTATACGGATTGTAGAAGAAAAATGCCGCTGTTCCAATGATCAGGACAACCACGATTCCCATTGCAAAATATGGCAGGAAAAGGTCATATTCCGGATATTTCAGCTCGTAGCAGACAAAAATAACCATCATCACCGGAAAAACCATCAGATAGAGCAGTTTACATAATATATTCACCAGTTTATTTCTCCATTTGTCCTGTGCGAGCAGTGCCCCCTCTACGCCGGTGCATGCGATCATAAACAGACAAATCTGTGACTCAAAACCATGAAGCACACCACAGATCCCAATCATAACAACAGACAACAGGAACAGGGAAAATGCACATCCCTGATAATATGCGTTTTTGTATTCCCGCATACCTTTCAGTTTATCCTCTGTAATGCCGTTCATCTCGTAAATCTGAGTATTGATCTTCTCCTGAAACTCCTGATTGAACTTCCGGCTCTCTCTCGTCCGGTCCAGATTCTCATTGATGTCGCTGTTTAAACCATCGATGACTCTCTGTTCTTCGATCATCTGCTCTAAAACAGCATCTTCCGCTTCCCGCTGCCTTTTGATCTGTTCCTTGATCCACTGGGATTTCTGAATGCGCAGACTCTCCTTGAGATTCGCTTTTTCTTCCGTTGCCGGTAACTGTGTATTTGAAACTTCCGTGTTGATATCTTTTTCCATATTGATCCCTGCTTCTTTTGTATCTTACTGTTGATTTTTACGGTCTGCACAATGTGTGTGAGCCTTCTCCGAATAGTTACATTTTACCCACATGCAGGCTAATCCGCAAGTGGATTTTCGACAGATCCGGATGCAAGGCTCTGATTGTTTTTTATCAAAAAAACCAAGTCCATGATCACCTCATGACGGAACACCTCTGCTTCATTGCTCCCGTCATACTTTTCACGGTATAAATTATTGTTCCTTCTCGTCCCTCGCCATTTTTGCCATGGTACTGGTAGCTATACCAGCCTGCTCGCAAATGTCTTTTTTCTTCATTTTACGGTCAATCAGCATCTTGAAAAATTTGTTATATGATACGTCCATACATTTCTCCTTTGCGAATCAGATTAAAAATTCACATAACAGAAGTATTATAACATAGACGCAGAGACCATATACAAACAGCTCTGTGAAAAAGAAAAGTAATGCTTTATTCGTGAATTTCCAATGGTAGATTGTCAGGGTCATAAAAGAATGTCATTCTTTTACCTGTGTAAATATCAAGTCTAATCGGCTCAGTTATGATGCCCCTTTTATTCAATTCTCTTACGGTATTATCGACCGAGTCTACAGCAAAGGCAAGATGCCTGAGACCGTAAGCCTCTGGATAACTGGGGCGCTTTGGACAATTTTTAATGATAAAAAGTTCTAATTCTATCCCATCGAGTTGAAGATCAATTTTGTAATCATCACGTTCTGGTCTGTAATTTTCCCGAATAATAGAAAATCCTAACAGATCCACATAAAAGTGCTTTGATTGCTCATAGTTGCTCCCAATAATGGCAATGTGATGAACTTTTTTCAAATTCATGGTGTATTTACCTCTCTCCTACTTTGTTTGAATACATGAAATATTATCTCATATTGCTAAATTCATTAACACTAAGATTCTAACATAATCGCATCTGCAATTCCACTTCTTTCTAATTAGAATACAGAATGTCCGCATTGTGGTGCACATAAATATTGTAAGAAGGTTCTTACAAAGTAAAACTTCTTTCAATGTATTTTAGTAGAATAAAAAGTATGACTATGATAGAATTACAATATCAATGAATTTTGCGAATCAGAATTGTAAAGGAGTGAAGTTGAAATGAAAATCCGTAAGGCAGAGGCAAAAGATATTCCCAGACTTCTTGCACTGTTGGAGCAGGTATTGCAGATCCACGCAGAGATCCGTCCGGATATTTTTATTCCCGGCACCACCAAATACACTGTCTGCGAACTTGCAGAGCTTTTGAAGCAGGAGGATAAACCTATCTACGTTGCCGTGAACGAGGATGATGTGTGTATGGGCTACGCCTTCTGTCAGATGAAGGAGCAGCCATTTTCCACGAACATGATTCCCTTTAAGTCGCTATTCATCGATGATTTGTGCGTTGATCAGCAGGCACGGGGACAGCACATCGGAGAAAGCCTGTTTGAATATGTGAAGCAGCAGGCAAAAGAGCAGGGCTGCTATGAGGTAACACTGAACGTCTGGGCAGGAAACACCTCGGCAGAACACTTCTACGAAAAAATGGGGATGAAGACAAAGGAACGGCAGATGGAATATATCCTGTGACCGCCAAGTCATCGTGAACGACTGCATTTTGCCGTTATCTCACAGGCACTCATCCAGAGTTTAACGGACGTAGTGTCGCAGATTCTGTGGTGCTTTTATAGGTTGTGAAGGGCAGATATAAGCGTCCTTTCACAAGTCAGAATTTTATATGTTAATGAAAAAGAAAAACGGTATAAACGAAATATTATGTTTCTGTTCGCTGGACATTCCGATAGGCTTCTGAGCAACAATCTTGAGAAGCAGTGCTTCCCAAGATTGTTAGAATCCTATCTCCATAGCTCATAAAGAAAATAATATTTGTTTATACCGTTTTTCTTTCATTTACGTTATGGATGACTTGTGAGAGGACGATTATACATGCCCAATTTACGCTATGAACCGCACCACAGAACCTGCAATTTACGTTATGGAACTCCGGTTATGGGAGGAGTGCCCATAAAGGAGGAAACGGCTAAATGCAGTCATTTTCAATGTCTTGTGATTTATCGATGATAAGGGCACTCCTCCCGGAGTTTAAGGTTTGTTTACTGCCGCTCATAACATGGATTAACGGATTTTTAGATTGAATTTCTATGGAGTGTATATTCAAAATATTGCAGTTTCATAACTTATGAGATAATGAATGTAAAATGGACGAATATTGTTTTCGTTTTGCGTTATGGAGATGAAACTCTCCATTTGTGGAAGCCTCTGCTGAACACAAATGATCAGAGAGGTTCATCGCAATGTTTAACGCAACGAAACACAATATTCGTCCATTTCACATTCATGTTTTCATAAACATGTCAGACTGCAATATTTTGTTCATAACCTAAATTATAAAATTCAATCTAAAAATCCGTGCCACCACCTGCAGGCGGCAGTTCATAAGTGAAACTCCGATTTTAGACATTAATCTCGGCTGTCATGCCAAGATCTTCTTTGTTTGCCTCCAAAATTGGATTCACAACATTTGCAAGGAATTTGTCCACCTGGATCGGTGCCCGTCCAACGTATTTCGATGGCTCCATAGTAGCCTGTAATTCCTCTAAGGTAAGATTGAAAGATGGATCTGCTGCGATCAACTCCAACAGATTGTTATCTTTTCCTTCTACCTTTACATTCTTGCCTGCTTCCATAGAAAGCTGACGGATTTTTTCATGTAATTCCTGACGGTTGCCACCATTTTTCACAGCGTCCATCATAATATTTTCCGTTGCCATAAATGGAAGTTCTGCCATCATATGTTTTGTGATTACTTTATCATATACCACAAGTCCATCCACAACGTTCAGGCATAAGTCTAAAATACCATCGATCGCCAAAAATCCTTCCGGAATGCTCAATCTCTTATTAGCAGAATCATCAAGCGTTCTCTCAAACCACTGGGTTGCAGATGTGATAGCCGGATTCAATGCATCTACCATCACATAGCGTGAAAGAGATGCGATACGCTCGGAACGCATTGGATTTCTCTTGTATGCCATGGCTGAAGAGCCAATCTGATTTTTCTCAAATGGTTCTTCCACTTCCTTTAAGTGCTGTAACAGACGGATGTCGTTTGACATTTTGTGTGCACTTGCTGCAATTCCTGCCAGAATATTGGCCACTCTTGTATCCACTTTTCTGGAATAGGTCTGACCGGAAACTGCATAGCACTCCTTAAATCCCATTTTTGCTGCAATCATCGGATCGATCTTGTCAATTGTTTCCTGGTCACCATTAAACAACTCCAGGAAGCTTGCCTGCGTTCCGGTTGTTCCTTTGGAACCAAGTAATTTTAAACTTCCCATGACATACTCAAGGTCTTCCAGATCCATGATAAATTCCTGTGTCCAGAGTGTTGCTCTCTTTCCAACCGTTGTCGGCTGTGCTGGCTGGAAATGTGTAAATGCAAGTGTCGGAAGATTTTTATATTTATCTGCAAACTTTGCAAGTTCATTGATCACGTTGACCAACTTCTTGTGAACCAGCTTTAACGCCTCATTCATAACAATAATATCTGTATTGTCACCAACATAACAGGAAGTTGCACCGAGATGGATGATTCCTGCTGCCTTTGGGCACTGCTGCCCGTAAGCATATACATGGCTCATTACATCATGACGAACCAATTTTTCACGCTCTCTTGCAACATCATAATTGATATCGTCAGCATGTGCCTTCAACTCATCAATCTGTTCCTGTGTGATAACCGGTTTTCCGTTCTCACTTAAGCCAAGTTCCATCTCTGTCTCTGCTAATGCAATCCATAATTTTCTCCAGGTCTTAAACTTCATATCCTGTGAAAAAATGTACTGCATCTCCTTACTGGCATAACGTTCTGACAGAGGGCTTGTATATCTATCTGTACTCATTTTTATCTCCTTTTGCTGTAAATTGTAATCTATTTTATCATACCACACTTAGCGTTCGAAGTCACCACGAATGTCCTCTTTCGGTGGCTCCAATGGATATTTTCCTGTAAAACATCCTTCGCAGATATTTAAGCCTTCCACCATCTCATGCAAACGCTCCACCTTCAAATATCCGAGCGTATCCGCTCCGATAATATCACGGATTTCTTCGATGCTCCGGTTATAAGCGATCAGCTGCTCTCTCTCCGGGATATCGGTTCCAAAATAACATGGCCACAAAAATGGTGGGGAACTGATTCTTACATGCACTTCTGTTGCTCCTGCATCACGAAGCATTTTTACGATCCTGTCCGATGTTGTACCGCGGACGATAGAATCATCGATCATGATGATGCGTTTTCCGTTTACGGCTTCTTTTAAAACATTCAGTTTCACACGAACACTCGATTCACGGCTGCTCTGTTTTGGTTTGATGAAGGTTCGTCCTACATAACCGTTTTTTACAAAAGCAGTTCCGTATGGAATTCCAGACTGTAATGAATAGCCCAATGCCGCTGCATTTCCTGATTCCGGCACACCGACAACAAGGTCGGCGTCCACAGCCGAATCCATCGCAAGAAACCGTCCCGCCTTGATTCTTGATGCATAGACACTGACATTATCAATACGGCTGTCCGGTCTTGCAAAATAAATATATTCAAAAATACATCTTGCTTCCTGCTCTTTTGGCAGTGCCATCGATAAATCAGACTGGATTCCATTTTCCGGTGTAATGGTCACTACCTCCCCAGGCAGCACGTCGCGGACAAAATCGGCTCCGATCGTCTCCAGTGCGCAGCTCTCAGACGCAAGAATATAAGCGTTATCACGTTTTCCGATGCAGAGTGGTTTAAAACCAAAAGGATCCCTTGCGCCGATGAGTTTTCGCGGACTCATGACAACCAGCGAATAAGCTCCTTTTAATTTGCGGCAGGCTCTTCCGACTGCCTCCTCGACTGTCTTGGATTTCAGACGCTCTCTTGCGATATGATATGCGATCACCTCGGAGTCAATGGTCGTCTGGAAAATTGCTCCGGTATATTCCAAATCTTTGCGAAGCTCCATTGCATTGATGAGATTACCGTTATGCGCCAGCGCCAGTGTGCCTTTTACATAATTTAAAACCAATGGCTGTGCATTCTCACGGGTGGATGCACCCGCTGTGGAATATCGCACATGTCCCACTCCGATATCTCCCTTCATCGGCTCTAAATTATCCTGGGCAAACACCTCATTTACAAGTCCCATTCCTTTATGGGAAGTCACTTTTCCCTTCGGTCCCTCTGTCTCGCTGACTGCAATACCACAGCTTTCCTGTCCTCTGTGCTGCAACGCAAACAGTCCGTAATAAATGGTAGACGCCACATCTCCCCCATCAAAATCATACATTCCAAAGACACCACATTCCTCATGCAGATCATCCCATGGCGTGTCTTTTTCAAACTCGTTGTTATACATATAATCGTTTCTGCCTTTCCGCTGGTTTCCTGAAAATCCAGGTCAGTGTAACTCCATCTATGCCCTTTGGCATTTTATTTAAATTCTTTACCGGTTAATAATGCAAATGCTTCTTTGTATTTATCAACGGTCTTTGTTACTACCTCTTCCGGTAAAAGGAAATCATTGTCAGGGTTTGCTTTTAACCAGTCTCTCACATACTGTTTGTCAAAAGATGGCTGTCCTTTTCCTGCTTCATATCCCTCTAAAGGCCAGAATCTGGAGCTGTCCGGAGTCAACATTTCATCACCGAGAACAACATTTCCATTCTCGTCCAAACCAAACTCAAATTTTGTATCTGCAATAATGATTCCTTTGCTTAAAGCATATTCTGCACATTTTTTGTAAAGGGCGATGGTTGCGTCTTTAATTTTGGTTGCATATTCCTCACCTTTTCCCGGATGAAGTTTCTCTAACACTTCCACACTCTGCTCAAAGGAAATATTCTCATCATGATCCCCAAGATCTGCCTTTGTACTAGGAGTATAAATCGGTTCCGGTAATTTATCGGATTCCACCAGACCTTCCGGAAGTTTGATTCCACAGACTGTACCATTTTCTTTGTAGCTTGCCCAGCCGCTTCCTGTTATATAACCACGAACAATACACTCGATTGGAAGCATGTTCAGTTTCTTGCACATCATGCTGTTTCCATCATATTTTTCATTCTGGAAAAATTCAGGCATATCTTTCACATCTACAGAAATCATATGGTTTGGAACGATATCTTTTGTATAGTCGAACCAGAACTTGGACATCTGTGTTAAGATTGCACCTTTTTTTGTGATCTTATTTTTTAAAATATGGTCAAATGCTGAAATTCTGTCGGTCGCTACGATGATCAGACTGTCTCCGTTATCATAGACCTCACGTACTTTTCCTTCTTTTACTGGTTTAAATTCCTGCATTGATTTATCCTCCTTGTTTTTGCGGAGCAAAAATCCGAGTCCTATACGAGGAGAGGATTTCGCCTCCTTGTTTTTGCAAAGCAATATTATACCACTATTCTAATACACACGCTTTTGCAAAGTCAATGTGTTTACCTGTTCTTTGCCCTTTTACACATATAGAAAATCCGCCGCTTTTTATAAGTATTTTTGTGCAATTTATATCTGATTATTAGTGTCGCTTATATATGTATTTACCTGTTCTAATTTGACAGATATAAGATAAGTATCCATCGTTTCATTAGCGTAGTGTCGCAGATTTTGTGGCGCTTTCTTAGGATCTGAAGGGCAGCTATAAGCGTCCTCTCACAAGTCATGATTTTATAGGTTTATGAACAGAAAAATGGTACAGACGAAATATGATGTTCCTGTTCGCCGGGCATTCCGCTGGGCTTCTGAGCAAAAATTTTGTGAAGCAGAGCTTCACGAAATTTTTAGAATCCCAGCTCCATGGCTCACGAAGGAAATCATATTTGTCTGCACCGTTTTTCTTTCATTTACGCTGTGAATGACTTGTGAGAGGACGCTTATACATGCCCAATTTACGCTATGAACCGCACCACAGAATCTGCCAATTTACGTTATGGAACTCTTGGTTATAAGATGGACGCCTATGAGGGAATGGCAAAAACCGATCTACATTCTCAAAGTAATTTAATTATAACTTCTGTAAATCAATTTTAACAGAATGAAGTAGGATTGTAAGTGT
>DXQT01000052.1 GCA_019411365.1 Roseburia sp. | reverse complement strand
TATTATCTATAGAGACTTATAAGGAATTATGTTCAGAAAAGGATAATGATGCTTTATAATCGCTTTATTTTAGATTAGTAGTAGATTATTACAGTTATGTATTTTATATCGCAAAGAAAAAATAGTAGTTAAGTTTAACCCTAGGGTTAAATGATGAATATGTTGAGGGCATTTTTGTTTCTGGTGAAATGCAATCGCAGGGTATAGGTAAAATTCTGCTGAATTATGCAAAGGATAAAAGGAATAAGTTGTACTTGAACGTATACCAAAAGAACGCACGGGCAATATCTTTTTATAAGAGAGAAGGATTTGAGATTCAGCATAGTGGCTTAGATGAGGCTACCGGAGAAAAAGATTATGTAATGACATGGCAACACAAATAGAAATTCCAGTTTAGAAGAGAGTTTAAATCTCAGCATTACCCCCTTCAACTATGGCACCTGCAATACAGCTGTGCACTACAAATAATGGTTAAGGTAACACCATGTAATGTGTACTCTGCTCAGGTAGCTATCAGCAATAAATAAGAGTACGCATTCTTTGGAGAAGGTTTTTTGTGTGTCTGCAGAAAAGAAAGTATTGTAAGTGGAATTGCATGTTCTCTATTTTCATATCTGGAATAAGTGCGCTGGTTTACATTCAGCAGCTTTGCAATATATTCCTGTGTATAATCGGAATCTTCTCTCAAATCTCGGATTCTTTGAATATTCATTTAAATGCCCCGTTTGCTTTTGTTCATAAAGAAACTAACATATGAAAATCGGTGTTATTTTTGTTTAGCAACGACTTATCGGCTTGATACTTGTCAAACTAAATGGTAAAATTAAACCACACTAGGACAGGTCTACCTTGCTGTATGTAACCCAATCCTAAGACTAAAGCTTCGGAGGAGCGTGTAAAATATGCAGGAATTAAAAAAGCTTCCAGTCGGTTTTGAGAACTTTCAGGAAATTCGGAAGTTAGACTTTTATTATGTGGATAAAACAAAATTGGTAGAGCAGCTTCTTGAAAATTGGAGTAAAGTGAATTTATTTACCAGACCACGCCGATTTGGAAAAACCTTAAATATGAGTATGCTTAAGAGCTTTTTCGAGATTGGAACAGACACAGCATTATTTGATGGCCTTTATATTTCGCAGAATGAAGAACTTTGTAAGGAATATATGGGAAAGTATCCTGTTATATTTCTGTCTCTCAAAGGTGTAGATGGACTAACATTTGAAGAAGCACGGTCTGCCCTGTGTGAGTTGATTGCTGGCGAGGTGAGACGATTTAAGTTCTTGCTGAACAGTAGCAGACTGGACAATGACGAAAAGAATATATATCGTGATTTGATTTCACTTCAAGGGGAACAGGAAACTACTCTTGCAACGAAGCTGAAATTCTCACTTAAGAAAATTTCAGAACTTTTATATCAACACTATGGTCAGAAAACGATTGTTTTGATCGACGAGTATGATGTTCCACTTGATAAGGCCTTTCAGCATGGCTATTATAGAGAAATGGTGGCACTTATTCGTGGATTGTTCGGTGAAGCACTTAAAACAAATGATTTTCTACAGTTTGCTGTATTAACAGGATGCCTTCGGGTTTCCAAAGAGAGCATCTTTACTGGCTTGAATAATTTTAAGGTTTATTCGGCAGACGATGTTCGATATGATGAAGAATTCGGCTTTACGAATGAAGAAGTAAAAAAACTGCTGGAAGATTACAATCTGCAGAAGCATTTCACAGAAGTGAAGGAATGGTATGATGGCTATCGTTTTGGTAATGCAGATATTTATTGCCCATGGGATGTAATCAATTATGTTGACGATTTGGTAAGTGAGGCTAAATCGCAGCCAAAGGCATATTGGATTAACAGTAGTGGAAATGATCTTGTAAAACGATTTATCGACATGGCAGATAAAACTACAAAGGATGAAATCGAACAATTGATTGTGGGAGAGGCAGTCGAAAAGAGAATCCGTTTGGATCTGACCTACGATGAGATTGATAATAGCATTGATAATTTGTGGAGTGTTCTTTTTACAACCGGATATCTCACAAAAAATGGTGATGTAGAAAATGGGATGTATAGATTGATCATTCCAAACAAGGAAGTCAGGGAAGTCTTTCTTTTACAAATCCGTGACTGGTTTGACCAGGTAGTTGCGAATGACCACGCATCTACGGAAAAAATCAACAGGGGTTTTCTTGAAGGAAAGACAGATGATATCCAGCGGGAACTTACGATGTTTCTTGGCGAAACAATCAGCGTTTTAGATACGAAAGCAAGAAACGAAGAAAAAGAGATTTTTTATCATGGTATTCTGATCGGTATTTTAAAAAATTATTCGGGCTGGGCGGTTAAATCGAATAGAGAATCTGGTGATGGATATGCAGATATTTTGCTTAAGCCTAAGAATCCAGATGTTGGAATCGTGATAGAACTGAAATACGCACATTCCATGAATGAACTTGACAAGGCGTGTGAACGAGCTATGGAGCAGATTAAGAATCACAGATATGACGCAGAACTCCGTGAGGATGGACGAAACGATCTTCTTGCATACGGAATTGCATTCTGTAAAAAACGTTGCAAAGTCGTAGTTGAAAAACTATAAAATACAAAAATCAGCACTGTTTCCATCGAGGAGGCTATGCTGATTTGTTGATTTTTCAGGGTGAAGGAAAAAATGATTATAGACAGATCAAAACCGCAGAAAAGCCTGCGCGAAATTTTACAGCAGCAAAACAGATATATCAGTGCTCCATGTAACGGAAACGGAACCTGCGGAAAATGTATTGTGCGGTACAAAAGCGGAGCAACAGAACCGACGAAGCAGGATAGAGAGTTTTTATCGGAAAAGCAGTTGGAGCAAGGCTATCGTCTGGCATGCCAGTCATATCCAACGGGAGAATACAAAGTTGAAATTCTGGAACTGGAAGAAACGATAGAAGTCCTTTCGCAGTGGGAGAATCAGAGAACAGAAGAAATTCTGAAAAATACAGCAGAAGGAACGGCAGAAAAAACAGAAAATGCAATTTATGGAATCTGTATCGACATCGGAACAACGACTCTGGCGGCACTGCTTGTGAATCTGGAAACAGAAGCAGACTGCCAGACTGCCGTATCCGTTAATCACCAGAGAGCTTATGGCTCGGATGTGCTTTCGAGAATTTCTGCATCGAATAGTGGAAAAAAGTGGGAGATACAGAGGTGTATCCGGCAGGATCTTCAGAAACTGATCCGGGAGCTCCTTCAAAAAGAAAAGATAACGGAACAGCAGATACAAAGGATCGTGATCGCAGGAAACACAACGATGTGTCATCTGCTTCGCGGATTTTCATGTGAGACGCTGGGAGTGGCGCCTTTTCTGCCAGTTGACCTTTCATGGATGGAAGGCAGTGCTGCAGATTTTCTTGGAATGAAAGAATTGGATACAAAAGTTGTGATTTTGCCTGGGATTTCAGCGTTTGTAGGGGCTGATATCATGGCTGGCATTGCAAAAATGAATATGCACAGATCCGAAGGATATCATTTGCTGCTGGACATTGGAACGAATGGGGAGATGGTGCTTGGAAATTGCCATCATATGTATGTGACGTCCACGTCTGCGGGACCGGCGTTTGAAGGCGGAAATATTTCCTGTGGCATGGCGGGCATTCCGGGAGTAATCTCACATGTTTTCATGGAGGAGACAGGGAAAGCCGGATTTCAGGTGATCGGTGAAACAGATGGAGAAAATAAGAAACAGCAGGCGATCGGAATCTGCGGAACAGGTATGATCGATCTGGTGTATGAACTCCGGGAGCATCAGATGATCGATGAACATGGAACATATTCGGATCTTTATTTTGACACCGGATATGAACTGGCAGAAAAAGTAAAATTCACACAGAATGACATCCGGGAACTTCAGATGGCAAAAGCGGCGATCCGCGCAGGAGTGGATATTTTAGTAAAAAAGGCGGGTATTGCGTTTGACGAAGTGGACAACTGTTATCTTGCAGGTGGATTTGGAACAAAGATAGATATCAAAAAGGCGGCAGGGATTGGCCTGATCCCGAAAGAACTGGAGATGAAAACGATTCCGGCCGGAAATACAGTTCTTGCAGGGACAAAAGAGGTTTTACTTAGCAGAATTTCAAAAGAAGAACTTGAAAAAATCCAGACCATGGCAGATGTCATCAATCTGGCAGAAGAAAATGATTTTGAGGAGATGTATCTCTCTTACATGGATTTTTAAGTAAACGACAGATAAAAATTCTTGTATTGAAAAGAAAAAATAAGTCTGTTATCATATAGTATATGGTATGTACGGAAGAAAAAAGATTTTGACAGGTGGCTGAAACCACTACAAATGGAGAAGGACTGGCACAAAGGTTTATGACAAGAAAACATACAATATTAGTTGTGGATGATGCAAGACATAACAGGACTGCATTGCGGGAAATTTTAAATGACAATTATATCGTGCTTGAAGCAGAAAATGGACAGAATGCATTAGCAGTTTTAGAGGAGAAGTATCAGGCGGTAACTGTGATCATTCTTGACCTGATCATGCCGGACATGAGCGGACTGGAACTCTTAGAAATTTTTCACAAAGATGTAAGATATCAGAATATACCTGTGATCGCGATGTTGAGAGGCATCAATGATGAGATCGAGTGCAAGTGTCTGGAATACGGAGCATGGGATTTTATGCGGAAACCTTATGATCCGATGATCGTGCGTTTTCGTGTAAAGAATGTGATCGAGCGCAGTCAGATGAGAGTGGATGATGAATTAAAGTACCGTGCGGAGTATGATGTGCTTACCGGCATTTTGAACAAATCAAAGTTCTTTTATAATACGAGAAATATGCTGAATATTTTCGGTACGGAAGATTTTGTGTTCATCAGGATCGATATTGAAAAATTCCAGCTGATCAATTCCTTTTTTGGAATGGATGAGGGTGATAATTTATTAAAGTATATGGCAGATTATCTGCAGAATGTGGAAAAAGAATATCGTTATATTACTTATGGAAGAATTGAGGCAGATATTTTTGCGGTATGCTTTTCTTATGAAAATGAGAAAGAGATCACAGACTTTGTGAAGAAATTCACGAATCAGATGGAAAAATATCCTCTGGATTTTGATATCACGCCTTTCTTTGGGATATATCTTGTGAAAAACCGTGATCTTTCCATCAACGAAATGTATGACAAAGCCAATCTTGCATCCAAAAACTGTAAGGGAAATTATATCCAGAACTATTTCTTTTACACAAAAGAGATGAGCGAGGAGATCATCAAGGAGCAGCACATCATCAACAATATGAAGAATGCGCTGAAGAACGAAGAGTTTGTGCTGTATTTGCAGCCCAAATATGAACTTCAGCGAAATTCCATTGCAGGAGCAGAGGTTTTGGTGCGATGGATCACAGCAGATGGCAGGATGATATCGCCGGGAGAATTTATCCCGGTATTTGAGCGGAACGGTTTTATCCTGAAGCTGGATCAGTATGTCTGGGAAAAGACATGCCAGCTGCTTGCGGGATGGAGAGATGAGGGAAGAAAAATATTTCCGGTTTCCGTCAATATTTCGCGTGTAAGTCTTTATAATCCAAAAATTGTGGATGTGATCTGTGGACTGACAGAAAAATACAATATTCCACCGGAATGGCTGCAGTTAGAACTGACAGAGAGTGCATATACAGGAAACCCAAAAGCAATCAAAGAGATGATGGAACAGCTTCAGAAAAAAGGTTTTTCTATTTTGATGGACGATTTTGGAAGTGGTTATTCCTCGCTGAATGTACTAAAAGATATTGCGGTTGACGTCCTGAAAATTGATATGAAGTTTCTGGATGGCTCCGGAGATGATGGCAGGAGTGAAAACATTCTGGCATCGGTAGTCCGCATGGCAAAGTGGCTGAACATGCCGGTCGTAGCTGAGGGTGCGGAGCGCAAAGAGCAGGTATCGTTTCTGCACAGCATCGGATGCGAATATGTGCAGGGATTTTATTTTGCAAGACCAATGCCGGTAAAAGAATATGAAAAGCTGTTGTATGAACAGCCATACTTTAAAGATGATGAGACAAGGAGAACATCGAACGATACAAATGCCATCTGGACGGCGAATATGCAGATGGAAATGATTTTCTCCAACATGATGCAGGCAGCCGCAATTTATGAGTACAGCGACGGAAATATTGAAGTGGTGCGTGTAAATGACGCTTATTTTGACATGTTTGGTTATCATGACACAGACCGTGTGCACAAAGAGATTGAGGGATCCATTGATCATGTTGACAGAGAAAGGTTTATGGATACTTTTGCACAGGTTGTGGAAAATCAAAGCACTGCGGAATGTGAAGTGAAACGTTTTCTCGAGTCTGGCAGGGAAATCTGGATCAAGCTCCGCCTGAAGTATATTAACAGGGTAGGGGAACGCCATATTATTTTTGGCTGCATTGATGATATCACGGTCCAGCGGGAGATGGACAATGAACTTGCAAAGTACCGTCTTGCACTGATGGAAGAAGAGGTAAACGAGAAAACCATGCTTGTCGTGGATGATATGGAGATTAACCGGGCATCGCTGGAGAGTATTTTTGAAACAGATTACCGTATCCTGCAGGCAGGAGATGGGGAAGAAGCACTTCGTATTTTAGAGGAACAGAATTATAAAGTGGATATGATCCTGTTAGATCTGATGATGCCTGGCATGAATGGACAGACTTTTATGCAGGAAAGGAAGAATGATCCAAGGATCTTAAATATTCCGGTGGTGATCATCACAGCGGATGATACAACAGAACAACAGGTATTGACGATGGAATTAGGTGCAAGCGATTACATTGTAAAACCGTTTATTCCGGAGATCGTGACCAGACGTGTGCAGAATGTCTGGGATTCCACAAGGCGAAAAAAAGAAGTTCTGCAGGAGCATCAGAAGTAGTGGATAAGCAAAAAAAACTGCGTGTGTTTTATTCAGATATCAGTGCCTTGCGTGACAGATCAGATCAACCACAGTTGTGGGAGTTTTTGTGCTGCGCCAGACAACAGAAAATAAAACAATGTAAAAATGAAGATGACAGGCTTCGTGCCTTTGGGGCAGGTTTGTTATTGGAATACGGTCTGCGGCAGTATGGTTACACGCAGACAATACCTGTGGGATCGCCTGCTGCAGCAGAGTGGGAGCAGACCGGACAAACACGGTCTTTGCAGCAGGTAAGATTCGTTTATGGTGAAAATGGGAAGCCGTATCTTGGGACAGGACAGGGAGAACGGCTTCCGCTTATGTTTAACCTCAGCCATTCGGGCATGTATGTGGCAGCAGCTTTTGGCACAGAGGATATAGGTGTGGATGTGGAGCTGATGCGCACCGGAAAACAGAAGATCGCACAGCGTTTTTTTGCAGAAGATGAGAGAAAATATCTGGAAAAATATTGGACAGATGAGGCTTTTACCGGAATATGGACGAGGAAGGAAGCCTATATCAAGGCGGTTGGAACAGGGATCGCAATGTCTTTGGATTCTTTTTCCACGATGGAAGAACAGGTGGGAGAATATTATCTGAAAACATGGAACGTCAAACGGGATGTCTGGCTGTCTGTCTGCCGGAAAGGGAGTGCAATCGAACGCTGTCTGCCGGAGAAAATCGCATTAGAACAGGTGTTTTTATAAGAGACAGATCTGCAGATCATAATGAGAATGGTACAGGATCAGTACCGATAGAGATGGAAAATGGAGGTTGGGATTCATGTATGACGAGTTGACCGAACAGGACATAAAAAAAATGGAAGAAGAGATTGAGTATCGGAAGCTGGTTGTGAGAAAAAATGCGCTGGAAGCAGTCAAAGAGGCACGTGCACATGGCGACCTCAGTGAAAATTTTGAATACCATGCAGCAAAAAAAGACAAAAATCAGAATGAGAGCCGTATCCGTTATCTGGAGAAAATGATCAGGACAGCAAAGATTATTTCTACGGATTCTGCGGATGATGAAGTCGGAATGAACAATACCGTTACGGTCTATTTTGAGGATGATGACGAGGAAGAAACCTATAAAATTGTCACAACCATCCGCGGCAATTCCCTGAAAAATCTGATCAGTAACGAATCGCCGCTCGGAAAAGCATTGTTGGGACACAAAATAGGTGACCGCTGTGAAGTAAAAGTAAACGATAACTATTCCTATTTTGTGGAGATACGAAAAATCGAGAATACGGTGGATGATGGAACGGATAAACTGAGAAGTTTTTAATATATAAGAAAGAAGATTGAGGAACAAAAAGATGAGATTAACAGAATTATTAAACAAAGATGAAGTGACGATTTCCTGCGAGCTTTTTCCACCAAAACAGGGTGCGCAGCTGGAAAATTATAAAAATATCGTAAAAGATATGGCGGCATTAAAGCCGGCATATATGAGTGTCACTTACGGCGCAACAGGTGGAACATCTGATTATACGGTAAAGCTAGCAGAGGAAGTACGTAACAATAACATTCCGGCGTTGGCACATCTGACCTGTGCCTCTTCCACCAGAGAAAAGGTGGCATCTGTCATTGAGGAGTTAAAGGCAGCAAATATCGAGAATATCCTTGCACTCCGTGGCGATATTCCTGCAAATGCAGATTTTCCGCTGCCGGATCAGTACAAGCACGCAAGTGAACTGATCGCAGATATCAAAGCACAGGGTGATTTCTGTATCGGTGGTGCATGCTACCCGGAAGGACACCCGGAAGCAGCAACGATTTTTGAAGATCTCGACCATTTGAAAGAGAAAGTGGATGCAGGATGCGAGTTCCTCACCACACAGATGTTTTTTGACAATAACATTTTATACAATTTTATGTACAAGGCATTAAAAAAAGGAATAGATGTTCCGATTGTAGCAGGCATTATGCCTGTCACCAACGCAAGCCAGATCAAACGTATCACATCTTTGTCCGGCAATATGGTTCCACCGAGATTTCTTGCGATCGTAGACAGGTTTGGAGACAACCCGGCAGCAATGCGTCAGGCGGGAATTGCATATGCAACAGAGCAGATCATTGATCTGATCGCCAACGGTGTCAATCATGTGCATATTTACACGATGAATAAACCGGATGTTGCAGGAGAGATTTTGGACAATCTTTCCAATATCTATGTGAGATAGTGGATGTAAAATGATTGCTTAAAATGTGAAGAAAAATCAATATTTATGAAATGACAGGATACCTCCTGAGCAGATGCGGGTAACAACCCCGAATCTGCCGGGAGGTATTTTTGCGTAATTGAAGAAACAAAGTGCATTTTTCGTGCGGTCTGCTGCATAAAATATTCGTGTGACCATTGTGTGACCGGGGATACCTATAATAACACAAGGATTTATAAAAAATTCAATGGATGAGCGGAGGAGATGGAGAGTGAAGAAAAAATACATGCTTATGGGAATCGCTGCAGTATTGATCCTGGCAACGATGGTTGGCGGAACGCTTGCAGCTCTGAATACAAAAAGTGAAAAGGCAGTGGCAAATATTTCCATTAAGAGTGTGGGAGTCACGGTGATCGGGGATCAGCCTGTGGCACTGGCAGACGGCGGCGAAAAAGAACCGGTTACGATCGTACCGGGGGAAACGATCGTCATGCCGAAGGCAGTACAAAACGATATCCCGGATGGTTATGATGTGTATGTAAAAGTAGTTATTTATCATGCATGGGATACAAAAAGCGGCGGACTTGTGAGTGCAGGGGAGGCGGATGATATCTATGTACATAATCAGGACTGGATCATCGGGTATGAGGATGATGAGCAGACGGTGATGTACTACACAAAGCCGCTGGCTCCAGAGCAGACGACAACAAACTTTATGGACGGAATTCATTTTAAGGAATCTATGGGAAATGGATTTGCAGATGCAGTCTATACGTTAGAATACGAAGTTACGGCAGTTCAGGCGAATAACGCAAAAGATGCGATCGCAGCAGAGCTTGGCGTGTTCCCGGAGTTTGATGAAAATGGAACGATTTTGTCTGTTTCAGAAACAAGATAACGGTTGAAGGAGATTGGATCATATGAAAATAAAAAACATGGCAGCCGTTCTGTTGCTTATTTGGACTTGTGGATTTTCATCGGTGGTCAGTGCGGCGGAAATTCAGACTGTGCAGCTGACAGAGGAAAATCAGCTTGTGTATACAAAAGATAAGACAGAACTTGCCGGTGCTTTTGATGGCATGGCACCCGGAGACAGCAGGACCGTTGTCATTAAAATCGAGAATCAAAACAGTCATAAGGCATCTTTTTTTATTTCGCAGAAGACAACGGATGCTTTGGAAGAAGCAGGAAAAGCGTCTGGCGGAGCATATGAGTTTCAGGTGGAGATCGGCAATGATACCGGAAGGATATCTTTGCTGGATGCAGATGCCGGTGGATATGCGGAAAATGTGGCAAGTGCCGAAGGTTTAGCAGAAATTACAGAATTGAATGAGTATCGTTATATGACAGCTCTGGATCCGGGGGAGTCGGCGGATGTCTATGTGACATTGACTTTAGACGGCGAGGGCATGGACAGCGCAGATGGAATTGATTATTCGCGTGCAGCAGGTGCGATGGAATTTGAATTCCGGGCGTACTATGCAGACGACAGAAAGCCGGTTGTGATCACAAATTATGTGACGGAGTACGGAGAAGACAATGTGGTGACAAAGGTTGTAAAGAAAGTGATTCCAAAGACTGTCACAGAACAGCTTGTTCCACTGGCAAATGGTGTCAGGACAGGAGATCCTCTGACAGTGACGGTATCTGCAGGAGTTCTGGTGGCAGGTATAGTGATTGTTAGTATCGCAGTGAAAAAAAGAAAGGTGGAGCGCAAGTCATGAAAAAAGTAAAAAAAATAATTACGGGCTTTCTTACGGTTTTTATCTTCATGGCGCTGGTGCTTCCGATGACAACGGTGAAAGCTTCGGAAGAGAAAGAAGCGGTGGAAAAAAGAATGTATACAGTGACATTCCGTGCAGGAAATATTGCTTGTTTTGATATAGATAAGATCACTGTTTCCGAAGGGATGGAAGTGACAAAAAATTATATTAAGGTAAAAGTTGCAAAGGGAGATACACTTGCTTTCACAGTGCCTGGCTGGGAAAGTGATGCAGGGCTGACATCATGGTTTTCTAACTGCCTGCACTATGAAAAAGAGGCAGCATATGGGTTGAAAGCTTTTAACGGTGTTGTGGGAACTGTGGTGGAGCGGAATACAGAGTATGTTTTGGATTATAAACGTCTGATCGATCCGGTTTCCTATACGGTGAGTTTCATAGACAGTCAGACAAAGGAACAGATTGCGGCTCCGCAGATCACCTATGGAAATGCAGAGGAAACAATCACGGTCATTCCGGTGACTGTTCCGGATTATACACCGACAGAGAGCAGTAAAATTATAAAACTGGAAAAAGGGAAAGCGAACACGGCAACGTTTGAATACCGCTACACCGGGGCTGTGGAGACAATCACCAGCACGGTGACAAATGTGGTTCCGGGCACAACACGGACAGAGACAGTTGTGAACGAGGTTGAGGAGACGGTCATCGTTCCCGGAACCTCCCAGCCGACAGGATTTACTGCAAATGTAGTAAATAATGCGTCAAATGCAGTGAATGCGCCGGTAGGCAATACAGCAAATAACGTGGCAGATAATAACGCAAATAATGCAGCGGACAATGCGGTAAATGCTCCGGCAGATGATAATGAAGACCAGACCGTAGACGATAGCAATGTTGAAATTCCGGAGGAGCAGACACCGTTGGTGGATGGAGATGGGAATGATGGAGTTGTCGATATCGAAGAGAGCGAGACACCGTTGGCGAACACAACAGAGGATGCGAGTACCGCTTCCGGTGATGTGAACGGGAAAGATGCAGACCTTGCAGCGCAGGAGATCGATGCAGCATCCGTACCTGTGGCAGTGCCGGTGATTGGCGGTATCACGGCAATTTTTGTTGTGGGACTGATTGTTTTCCTTATATATAAAAATAGAAAAAAGTCGAAGTAACCAGGATTTTTAGGTACAGTATTCGACTTTTATAGCAATACATGCATGTTAGACTTACAGGAAAAATCTGGAAATTAAAGCCGGAAAAGAGGAGGAGAACTGCATGCTGACGATTCGTACTCTGGGGAAATTTCAGATAAGGAATGAAGAACATATTGTGAATGAGGAAGAAATACGATCTCCGAAAATGATAAATTTACTGGCGTATCTGATCCTTCACAGAAATCAGACACTGACGTTTTATGACATGGCGGATGCGTTGTGGCAGGAGGAAGAAACGGGAAATCCGGCAGGGGCATTGAAGAATCTGATGTATCGTCTGAGAGTTCTTCTGAAGAAAAACTTTGGAGAAGAGGACTTTATCCTGACCGATCATGGTTCCTATCGCTGGAATCCCAGACTGGAAGTGGCAGTGGATGCAGAACGATTCGAACAAATATTCGAATTGGCAAAGCAGAAACCTATTTCAGAGGGTGAGACAATCCAGAAACTAAAAGCGGCGCTTGCACTTTATCAGGGTGATTTCATGACAAAAGTTGCAGATATGCACTGGGTGATGATGCTGAATACTTATTATCACTCTTTGTATTTAAACTGCGTCCGGTATCTGTGCGAATGTTATGTCCGCGCGAAAAAATATGAGAATCTGGAGCAGCTTTGCAGTCAGGCACTTCAGCAGGAAAGTCTCGATGAAGAGTTATATTGTTATCTGATCAAGGCTTTGGCAGGAAAAAATAAAATTGGTTCTGCCCTGGAAGTGTACGAGAATGCATGCCGGACGTTGCAGCAGCAGCTCGGAATCTGTGAACTGTCAAAATTAAAGGGCGTTTATGACAAATTACTGAGACAGAATAAAAGCGGAAATGTGCAGGGAATTGCACAGGTACATCAGGATATTGCAGAACAGAATCCAGCGGGAGCGTTTTTGTGCGGGTATCCGGTCTTTCGGGAAATTTGCAGGCTTCAGGTGAGAAAGACAGCGCGTTTTGATGAAAATGAATATATTCTGCTTCTGACCTTAAAGGCGGGGGAGTATACCGGAAGCAAGGTCAGTGATGTCAATCTGTTCCGCATCCGCAATGCGATGCCTCATCTTGTGGAGACATTGAAAAAATCGCTCCGTCCTGGGGACGCAGTGGCACAGTTCAGCGATTCGCAGTATGTGATTTTGCTTTCCGCATGTACCTATGAGGGTGGAATGTTGGTCGCAAACCGGATTATTTCAAAATTTTATCAGGACAATAAAATTTACCGAAATCTGAAAATCAAGATCAATATAGAAAAAGTGAAAACAACAGAAAATATTTTAAGCAAATACACCGGATGAAATCTTTGGAAGAGAAAACAGTAGATCAAAGGGCAAAAGCAAGGAGGATTATATGAGATTTGCATCCATTGTAAAAAAAGTTTTAGCATTCCTGCTATGTTTGACGTTGCTGACATCCAATGTGACCGTCACCAATGCGACAAGTGTAGACACCACGGATGTTTTTGCGGAAGTTTCCACAGAGATGTTGAAGGAGACAAAAAATGCAGGGCAGGAAGAGAATGTGTCAGAGGCAGACAGTGATTCGAATGCAGCGGATCTGTCAGACACAGAGAGTAATGTAAGCGGGCAGTATAAGCAATCATCAGATTCAGACGGAACGGGAGATACAGAAAAAGTCAAGAACACAGAGAGCACTGAGGCGACTGAAGCAATCGAGGAGACGGAGAAAACAGAGGAGACAGAACAACCGGAATTAAAAACCGTCTTCGACTATTCCAATGACGCAGTCCGCGTGGTCGTGACACTTTCGAATGAGACCGATCTTCCGGCAGGCGCAGAGCTTGTCGTGGCACCGGTAGCCGTCACAGCAGAAATGGAAGCATCCATCGATAAAGCGATGGAGGGCGAGTCGAAAGAAAAAGAAGAGGTTGTGGCGTATGACATCTCCTTTGTAAAAGATGGAAAAGAAGTGGAGCCAGGGGCAACCGTGCAGGTGCAGTTATCGCTTGCGCAGGTGAAAGAGGGCGATTCGGCGAGCGTGTATCATTTTGATGAGACAAAAAATGAGATGTTGGATATGAATGCGAACACTTCTGCCGACGGCGAGGTGACATTTGGCACGGATCATTTTTCAAAATATGTCATCGTCAATCATGGAGATAACAACGTGACCGTGACCATCGAACATTATGACAACAGCAAATATCAGGCGCAGGATGAGCAGAGTGCAAAAATTTACAGCGATGATGTCTGCACGATGGCACCGGGAGCAAAAATCAGCGACTACAATAAGGCGTTAAACTGGGATGTGGATCATGTGCAGGTAAACGGAGAAGCATTTTCCCAAAGTGAACTTGAAAACATTGAGATCCATGAGGACAGTGTTGTAAAAGTTTTTTATCAGGCAAAAAATACGGACTATATCGGTGAGGCATCGTTTTATGACTACGAGGTGATCCCTTATGACACAGCCGGACAGCAGAGGGCGGATCTGAGTATCAATGCAGATTCCAACTATCCGTCTGAACAAAAAGACAACCGTTTCACGGTCGGAACGGTATCTCAGAATTTAAGTGAAAATCAATATGACACCGTCACGAAAAAAACAGGTCAAAACGGAACCACAGACGACCAGCATATCAACGTGTATACCGGAGGAACTGGAGAAAATGCAAAAAAAACAGGAATCGTTACCGGGTTAAGTGATGATTACAAAGAAGTTCTTTTCAGTGTGAATGAACCGGGCGTTTTTCCGAAAGACGGAGCAGCTGCGGCAGGGACAAAAGGACTGACAGTAAAAGAAGGATACAGGTTAAAATTTTCACAAAGTGGTGACACTTATGAACTGAAAGAAGTTTTAGACAAAGAGGACAACGTGGCAGCAACTGCGGGGGCGGATTTCCTGCCATTTGGAAATAATAATTTTTATTTTGGACTCCGCTATGACGTTACCTTTACACTTGGAGATTATATCGGGGAACTGAACTATTCTTTTACCGGGGATGATGATCTCTGGGTGATTCTGGATGGAAAACAGGTGGTCATCGATCTTGGCGGTATCCATGACGCTCGGGAGTTTGACAGTTGAATATCAAGAAAAGTACTTGCAGGTCTTATAAAACCT
>DXQT01000051.1 GCA_019411365.1 Roseburia sp. | reverse complement strand
GTTTTGACTGAGACACCCAATAATTCAGCAAAATCTTTTGGTTTGTAATTAGTGATATTAGATGTGTTCATAACAATATCCTCCATGAGTATATTTTAACACATTTAATCACTATTGACAATGATTTTGATTACTTAAAGTTTTCTCCTTTGCATTTATACTCTTTCCAGATAATTGCAAAACTCATCCTACACTTCTTTCAATTGTTTAAAATCAACAAAAACATTCAAGACACGTTCTCATGAGTTTCGCAATTATCTATAAACTCTTTCCCCATTATATAGAACAATTCATCTTCCTTCAAGGAATTTTTCCACCACGGGTTCTCCATTTTCCATGCGGATGCGGATACGTCCACACTCCATTGTCTCATAGACTGCACTTCCGCTCTCCTTTATATTGCACAAAGCCTCCTCACCCGGATGCCCATAGCGGTTGTTTTCCCCACAGGAAATGGTTGTGATCTCCGGTGAGAGTGCCATTAGGAAATCCCGACTGTTGGAATATCTCGAGCCGTGATGCGCCGCCTTGTAAAATGTGACGCTGCCAGCCTTTTTGTGTTCCACAAGATACTGTTCTTCTGCGCTGCTGATGTCCCCGGTAAAAATACCGGAAAACTCCTGATCTTCATAGCGCAGCACAAGGGACAGTGCATTCTTATCATCACTTTTATAAGTTTGATCCGGGAAAATGCAGCGCAGCCCCGCCTCACCATCGGTGAATATGTCACCGCAGTCCATTTTCAAAATTTCTGTTCCATACGTTTGCGCCAGTGCCAAAAGTTCCTGATAGGCTTCGTCATTTAATACATATTTTGAAAACACAATATGATCGATCTCATACTCTGCCTGCAAGATCTCCTTTAACCCTGAAATATGGTCTGCGTCTGTGTGTGAAACAATCCAGTAATCTATTTTTTTCACACCCTTTGCTTTCAGGAACGGAAGCATCCGGTATGTTCCGACTTTACTCACATCCGTACTGCCGCCGTCAAAAAAGAAATTTGTCCCCTCTTTCGTGTGAAGATACATACCGTCCCCCTGCCCCACATCCAACACATCTAGCTCAAATCCCTTCACTGGGTTATGCAATACTGCAAGCAGCATAAAACAGCCTATGAAAACAAATCCACGCCGTTGCTTCATCTTTTTCGTTGCGAAAAGCACGGCTCCCAATATCAGATAAAAAAGCAACAGTTTCTGCCAATCCGGCTGCCCCGTGATCCAGACAGCCCCCGGTAAACTGACACTGAGCCTGCACACCTTCTCATAAAATACCAAAATCCAGTGACAAGGCACAAAAAGAATCCCTGCCGCACGGACAGACAGTAACCCAACAAAGCCGCCAAGAAGTCCAAGAAACAACAGTACTCCAATGATCGGCAGCACAAAAAAATTGATAAGCATTGACCAGACCGGCACCTCATAAAAGAAATAAGCCGTAAGCGGCACCGTTGCAAGCTGAATTGCAAAACTCACCAGAAAGTTCTCCGAAAAAGTAAAGAACGGCTTTTTTATTTTGATCAGTGTCTGTCCCACAGCCACAATTCCAAGCACCGCTGCAAATGACAGCAAAAATCCTGCATACCAGAGCAGATAAGGGTTGTCCAATAAAATCACAATGGCGGACAGTCCCAGAGCAGACAGCGTATCATAACTCCTTCCAATCCACTGTCCGAACAATAAAACGAAAAACATGAGCACCGCGCGTATGGTCGATGTCCCAAGTCCAGACATCATCCCATAGCCGCCGATGACCGTGCCTGCAATAACACCGGAAGTCAAAAAGGAGCATTTTATTTTCCGAAGCAATTTATAAAGTCCCATCCCAATCACAGAAATATGCAGTCCGGAAATCGCCAGCACATGGGAAATTCCTGCTTTCTGATACATCTGCTTCACCTCTGCGTCCAGAAGATTTTTCTCTCCGAGCGTCATCGTGGAAAGCACACCAGCATCTGATGTGCTCATACAGCTTTCGTATACACCGCTTATCTTCCGGCGCAGCCTGTAAATTTTCTCCCCGAATCCATCCTCTGCTCCGTAAACATTTTTCACAATAGCTTCCTTCAGTTGAAAATCGATCTTTTTGGATTCATAAAATGCTTTTGCGTCAAAATTACCATCATTGGATGCACTTTTCCACAATTCAACCGTTCCTGTTACAATAAGGGTTTGCCCGATGGAATCATCATCGGAAGTCTGATAAAAAAGAATTTGATTGCATGGCAGTATCTCCTGCCCGATAGATAGATAACAATGATCTAAATAATAGGAATATTGTCCGTTTTTTAACTGTTTGCTGCATAGTTTTCCCTGCACAGTCACCTGCATTCCATCCTGTAGTTTTGACATATAGTTCTGACGGAATGCCTCATTTTCTGCAAAATGAAATATCCCTGCCAAAAAAAATGCCAGAAAACATCCCACACGAAAGGCTGGGTACATCCACGCTCTGGCATTTGCCATACTGTCTTTCTCACTACAGTTACGGATCGTATTGTGCCATAAATTCCATACAATTCCAAACAGTATTCCGGCAGCAACTGCTGCCAGATACCATTTTTGATACCTCATAAACAAAATTCCAAGAATCAATCCAGATGCCATTTCACATAATGGCCGTTTAAACAATAATTACTGTTCCTCCTTTTCTGTCTCCTCCACATCCTCTGTATCCGATTCCGTTGTTTTGGCGATATAATCCAGATTCCTGTCATACATATCTGCAAGTTTAAAACTGTCCCGATATACACCGCTTGTATCGCCATTCACGGAAATCTGCACTTTACTGATGGAGGATAACTCTGACAATGAATCCACAATAGAATAAATCACAATGGCTTCATTCACTGAATAATCCTGATTCTTAAAGTTCTCATCAAAGCTGACATAGCATACCCCATCCACAAGCGATACGCTCATTAATTTGGTTCCCGAAGGAATTGCAGATCTGGCATTCTTCGATTCCGGTCCTTCGAGAAGCTGCTCCATGATCAGTTTTTCCAACGAGATATTACTGCTGTAGTGAACCCGTCTTGTCTCTTTCACAAGTCCGTCTCCCGCCTGATTGGAAAAATAAAGTGTGAGATTCGTATTCTGGATCGTATTGATCTGTTCTCCGGGATTCTCCACAAAACTTTCTGCGTACATTGTTCCGACCATTTTACCGTTCACGTCCGTCAGCGGCTTTTCATCCACATAAAAGGACACACAGTCGACCCCGGAAATCTGTGTCATCGTGCGTACCACTGCCGCCCTGCACAAAACCTCTTCCACTTCTTTCATATTCAGATAATCTGCATCAAAATAGATCGTGAGAAGTGCTCCGTCCAACGAATAATTTGTGATCTCCACATCATTTGGGATCGGTTTACGGTATTCCACATTATCCGGATCAGAACTTAAGGCTGCAAAAAATTCTTCGATCAACGCATCTGTCGTTGTTGCGGACGCATCATAAGGCATCTCGGCAATCCCGGTTTTATCTTTATTCAGATATTCGATGTTGTATTTACTTGTCTCTTTTCCATTCGAGCAGCCCGCCATGAAAAGCATGCACAGAAATGCCAGAAGAAAGACTATTTTTTTTCTCATCACTTTTTTGCTCCATTACCAAAAATATGCAGTCACCATCACACTACGCAATGTAATTCAGTGGGATGCGGACATTGAAGATTGTTCCCTCTCCCTCCGTGCTGAACACCCTGATCGCACCACGATGCATCAGCACCGCATTGCGGGTGATCGCAAGTCCAAGACCTGTTCCACCGATTTCTCTCGAATGAGACTTGTCCACACGGTAAAAACGCTCATAAATATGCTCTAAGGAATCCTCCGGGATACCGATGCCCGAATCCTCAACTTTCAGATAGAAATACTGATGATCCGCATTCAGTGTGACATGCACCCATCCACCCGGTTTATTATATTTGATCGCATTCTCGATCAGATTCGTAAAGGCGAGTGTGATCTTCACTTCATCCACATCCGCAGACACCGGGCGGAAACTTTCTAACACAAGTTCCACATTCTGCTTCTCTGCGATTGGATTTAATCTCTTTAAAATCTGCTCCAGCAGTTCATTGATGTTCATATTGGTAACATTTAAGTCTGCCGCAGATTTATCCATTTTTACCAGAGATAAAAGGTCATTGATGATCTTCGTCTCACGGTCGATTTCATTTCCGATATCGCCCATAAACTCTTTGTAAAGTTCAATCGGTGCATCTTCCATGCTGTTAAGCGAATCTGCCAGGACTTTCATGGATGTCAGCGGTGTTTTTAACTCATGAGACACATTGGATACAAATTCCTGTCTGGAATCATCCAGCACTTTCATTCTGCCTAACATCTCATTAAACTTTTTACAGATTTCAATTGTTTCCGTGTAATCATTCACAGACAGCGCATCTTCCCCATATCCGGTTTTGATCTCATCGATAGACTTTGACATCTTATGGAAAGGCTTTACCAACTGGATACTTAAGATCACTGCAAGGAAAACTGCCGCCACAGCACAGATCAACTGGATCACATAGGCGTTTCTCGCCAGATACTCCATATTGAGGTTAATGCTGTCCGTCGACACACTGACTAACATAACACCTAAAACCTCTGTTGCCCCAGTCTGTTCCACCAGTCTGCTCAATGGAACGGTCAGTTCAATATAGCGGTTTTCCGCGTCATATTTTTTGATCTCCTGGCCGTAATAACTCTCAATTACCTCTTTGGAAATGATCGTCTTATTCGTGTCAAGATCATACGTATCCTTGATAATGTGAAACTCATTATCGATCACCATGACACGACCATCATAAATATTCGATAACTGATCTAATTCTGCATTGATAATCGTTGAGTTTGGATAATTCAGATAATCATTGGAAACAATCTGATTCGCCAGGATTTTTGCCTGGCTTAAGATCTCACTTGTCTTGATTGAAACAGACCGGTCCTCATATGTCTTTACAATTCCAACTTTTAAAACGATTCCCGGTACAATTCCAAAAAGGATTAAGAAAAGTATCAGTCTGAATTTCAGACTTTTAAAAAAATTAATAAAATTTTTAAATCTGGACATTCTTTCGCACCCTGACTAATTCTGGTAATAGTAGTATCCCACACCCCACTTGGTATGAACATACTTTGGCTCGCTTGGATTCTTTTCGATCTTCTCTCTGAGACGTCTGACATGCACATCCACAGTTCTGACATCCCCCGGATACTCGTAACCCCATACAAGATTGAGCAGATTCTCCCTGCTGTATACTTTATTCGGATTATTGACCAAAAGTTCTAAGAGATCAAACTCTTTTGCAGTCAGATTCACTTCTTTATTCAGGATAAACAATCTTCTGCTCTCGCAATCCAGACGAAGATCACCCGCTTCAATGACCTTGGAATCCTCTTTCTTCGGCTGGCTTCCTGCGGTTCTCCGCATAATTGCCTTGATTCTTGCTTTGACTTCCAGGATGTTGAAAGGCTTTGTGATATAATCATCTGCTCCGTATTCCAGACCGAGGATCTTATCCATGTCATCGCCTTTTGCAGTCAGCATCACGATTGGCATATCAGAGAATTCGCGGATGTGCTGGCATACTTCAAATCCATCCATCTTCGGAAGCATGATATCCAAAAGAATCATATCATAATGATTCTCTGTTGCCATTTTCAGTGCCTCTTCCCCGTCATATGCACAGTCCACTTCCATTCCATCCTGCTCTAAACTGAAACGGATACCTTTTACGATCAATTTTTCATCATCAACAACAAGAACCTTTTTTGCCATTTTTACACCTTTATACTATCCTTTATTTTGTTAAAAACTCCTTCTTTGATTCCATCCACATTCATGATCTCCTCAATAGAAGAAAATCTGCCGTGTGCTTCCCGGTACTGAAACAATGCCTCTGCTTTTGACTGCCCGATTCCCGGAAGCGTCATAAAATCTGCAACACTTGCCCGGTTAATGTCCAGTAAGCCATCATCCACATTGCTCTCGGATTCTTCCTGTGCAGCCGCCACTTCTTCCATGGTCGGAATTCTTAACATCTGTCCGTCCGTGACAAACTCTGCCTGATTTACCGCTTCCATCCCGGCATCCTCTGTCATCCCGCCAGCCATCGCTACTGCTTCATAAACACGGCTGTTCTCCGGCAGCTCATACACTCCCGGATTTTCTACTGCCCCGCAAACATACACCATACAACTGCCCATCTCTTCCTGGCAGTCTTTCTCCTCTGTCTGCGGAACTTCACTTGTCTCTGTCTGTATTTTCTCCAAATACACATTATTCCTGGAACCACATCCACAGAGCACTCCCATGCAGAATATGATTACCAGGAATACTTTCCTCTTTCGATTCATAGCATTCTCCTTCTCCACCGAATGCATCATCACAGATGGATGAAAGAGCCCTCAACGCCTGATGTATATATTTTAACGAAATTTTACAAATATGACAAGACTATTAAATATATTATATCCATTTTTTTAAAAATATTGAGATATTGTTTCTTTTAATGTTACCCAAAATTCTTTTGCATCCTGTGAATCCGGTACCGGGATCGCATTTTCGTATGCCTGATAGGCAATCTGTTCCTTCTCGTCTGCGTCCTCTGATAATTTTACGGAATAATGACCGCCAAGTCCATGAAGTTCTCCTGACATGGTAAGTGTTACATACTCTGCAAAATCAGCCGCTTTTTCCTTTTTCTCCGAGAAATCATTCACAACCACAAGATCTGTCAACGCTGCGGAAGATGTCTGCAACGTGTCATTCAATGCCAGAAGCTCCCGGATCTCATAATCAGTTCCTGTGAGACCGGCAACAGAATCTGAATCAATGATTGCACAGAGTGTTTTTCCATCATTAAAATCTGAGATCACACTCGCTTCCGTAACCGTCGAAGCATCAATGGAAAACGACTCCAGACTCTGTGAAAAGAACTCCAGATCTTCGTTATACAGATTCTCATCATAATTCACCTGCATCGTTTCCACTTCATCTTTTACAAAGCTGACACTGTTCGATATAAATGGAAAATCATAAAACGCATCATTCACATCCCACTCTAACAGATACTGCACATTTTCCGGTGGCTCATTGTCGATGGAATAATCAATGATTGCCTGCAATGTCTCCGGTTCTGTCTCAAAATAACCATTTTTATAGACAAACAGACAGGTATTATAACTTAATGGATACGCATACATTTTCTCTTTGTAAGTGGACGCTGTCACTGCATTCGACGCCACGGTGCTCTCATAAATATCAGATGCCGTGTTTTCTGCTGCAAGTCCGTAAAGATATGCTTCCTCTAACTCATCGCTTCCGATCATGTAAATATCCGGAAATGTTTCTCCCTGCATCGTTGCCGTGTATACTGCATCCATGTAATCCATGCTGTCCTGATACTCTACATCCACAACAATACCGGTATCCTCATAATATTCTTCTGCCGCCTTCTCAAAAAACTTCTGATAGCTTTTATCGCTATACCAGAACATCAAATCAGCAGGCTGTTTTACCACCCTGCTAACTGATGCTGTCTCTGTTCCATTTTCTGTTTCATTTTCTTTCTGTTCATAAGTGCTGTGTCTGGATACAACAACGGCACCTCCGATCACCAGCACGCCGATACAGCCCGCTGCGATCATTCTCTTCTGTACTACTTTCATTATAAAATACTCTCCAGCCTGGATATCATCTCATCCACATCTTTTTCTTCAATGATAAGTGGCGGTACAAAACGAAGTACATTCGAACCTGCTGTGATCACGATCAGTCCTGCCTCCAATGCTTTTGCTGCAATCTGGCCTACCGGTTTTTCACAGACAACACCCTGCATGAGTCCCATACCTCTTCGCTCGGTCAGGAAATCATACTTTGCAACCAGTTCATCTAATTTTTTCTCCAGATACGGTGCGACCTTTTTCACATGCTCTGTGATATGGTCGCGCTCCATCATCTCAAGTACTTTATCTACAGCGGCTCCCACAAATGGATTGCCTCCATAGGTCGTACCGTGATCTCCCGGTGCCAGAGATTTCTCTGCGACTCTCTCTGTCATAAGGAAAGCGCCGACCGGGACACCACAGCCAAGTGCCTTGGCACTCGTCATAATATCCGGCTTCACACCATAATGCTGCCATGCGAACATTTCTCCGGTTCTTCCCATACCGCACTGGATCTCATCTAAAATTAAAAGAATGTCATGCTCATCGCAAAGTGCACGCACACCCTTTATAAATGCTTCTGTTGCAGGGTAAATTCCACCTTCACCTTGTACTGTCTCAAAAATAATAGCACAGGTTTTGTCATTAATCAAAGCTTTTACGCTGTCAAGATCATTAAAATCTGCAAATTTTACTCCGGGAAGCAGTGGCTCAAACGGTTCCTGATAATGTTTATTGCCTGTCACAGACAATGCTCCGATACTTCTTCCATGAAAGGAATGGTTCATTGCAATGATCTCATGTCCTGCATGTCCGTCTCTGGTGTAAGCATATTTTTTTGCCGCTTTGATTGCACCCTCGATCGCCTCTGTACCGCTGTTGGTAAAGAAAACACGATTCATCTGGCTTGCTTTTAATACCCTTTTTGCCGCATTCATGATCGGGACATTATAGTACAGATTGGATGTGTGCATCACTTTATCGATCTGTGCTTTCAGTGCGTCGTTATACTCTTTGTTGTTGTAGCCAAATGCCTGCACGGCGATTCCTGCTGCAAAATCCAGATATTCTTTTCCGTCTGTATCATAAAGGTACACACCATCCCCATGATCAATGACCAGTGGAAAACGATTATATGTATGAAGGAGCGCACTCTCTGCTCCATCAATGTAATCCTGTTTATTCATGATAATACTTTGTCTCCTTATCCCCTAAGATTGCAGTTCCGATTCCTCTGTTTGTAAAGATCTCCAACAGCAGGCAGTGTGCGATACGTCCGTCTAAAATATGCACTCTGGAAACTCCGTTTTCGATCGCATCAATACAGTTGTTTAATTTCGGAAGCATTCCGCCGCCGATGTATCCGTCTTCGATCAGTTTTTTTGCCTCTGAGATCGGCAGTTCCGAGATCAGTGTGGACGGATCTTTCGGATCTTTGTATACACCCTCAATATCAGTTAAGAAAGCTAATTTTTCTGCGTGGACTGCTCTCGCAATCGCACAGGCTGCATCATCTGCATTGATGTTGTAGCTGTCATAGTTTTCATCCATGCCGATCGGGCAGACGATCGGAAGAAAATCTTTTTCCAGAAGATCATATAAAATCTGTGGGTTGACCTGTGTGATCTCGCCGACGTAACCGATATCCTGTCCGTTGGAATATTTTTTCTCCACCTTTAACATTCCGCCGTCTTTTCCGCTGATACCGACAGCATTTACACCCAGCTCCTGCACCAGTTTTACAAGAGATTTGTTCACTTTATTTAATACCATCTCCGCAATTTCCATCGTCGCCTCGTCTGTCTTGCGCAGTCCGTTGACAAACTCCGGTTCCATGCCGGCTTTCTCTACCCATCTGCTGATCTCTTTGCCGCCGCCGTGTACAATGATCGGCTTGAAACCTACCAGTTTTAATAAAGTGACATCCTGAATGACGTGCTGCTTTAATTCCTCGTCCACCATGGCACTTCCGCCGTATTTGACAACGATGATCTTACGGTTAAAGCGCTGGATATATGGAAGTGCCTCGATCAGCACCTCCGCTTTTTTCAAAAGTTCGTTCATGTTTTTTTCTTCCATTTTTCTATCCCCCTAAGAACGGTAATCCGCATTGATTTTTACATAGTCATAGGTCAGGTCACAGCCCCATGCGGTAGCGGATGCATTGCCCATTTTGATATCTGCGATCGCAGTAACGGCAGGTTCAGACAGGATTCTGGTTGCCTCCTCCTCGCTGTAATCCACCGCAACACCGTTTTTGATGATCTGCATTTTTCCTGCGGCACTCTCAAAGAATAAATCGACTTTTTCCGGGTTAAACGCTGCACCGGAATACCCCATAGCGCAGAGGATCCGTCCCCAGTTTGCGTCATGTCCGTAAATCGCTGCTTTGGTGAGACTTGAGGTGATGACAGACTTACTTAAAACTTTCGCCTGTTCTTTGCTCTCGGCACCGATAATCTTCACTTCAAATAATGCGGTCGCACCCTCGCCGTCGCCTGCCATTTTCTTTGCCAGCGTCTCATTGACAAAGTTCAGTGCCTTGCAGAATTCCTCATAATCTGCATTTTTCTCTGTGATCTCCGGGTTTTCTGCCAGCCCGTTTGCAAGTAACAGACAGGTATCATTCGTGGAAGTGTCACCGTCAACAGAAATCATATTGTAGGTGTCCTGCACATCAGCGCTCAATGCCTCCTGCAATAACTCTTTGGAGATTGCCGCATCTGTTGTGACAAAGCTAAGCATCGTACACATATTCGGATGGATCATGCCGGAGCCTTTGCACATGCCTCCGATCGTTACCATTTTTCCACCAAGTTCGATGGTCACTGCCACCTCTTTATTTTTTGTGTCTGTGGTCATGATCGCTTTGGAAGCCTCGGTTCCGCTCTCGGTATCTCCTTTTAACTGTGGCACCATAGCATCGATCCCATTACAGATACGGTCGATTGGGAGCTGCATGCCAATAACTCCGGTAGATGCAACCAACACCTCGTCTGCTGCAATGCCTAATACTTTTTCTACTTTCTCAGCTGTCTGCCTGCAGTAGCCCATGCCTTCCTCTCCGGTGCAGGCATTGGCAATTCCTGCATTGATGACAACCGCCTGTGCCGCTTTGCTGTTATATACGACATTGTGATCCCATTTGACCGGAGCCGCTTTTACGATATTGGTCGTAAAAGTTCCTGCTGCCTTACATGGAACTTCACTGTAGATCATTGCCATGTCTTTTCTGTCTTTGTATTTGATTCCTGCTGCTGTACTTGCTGCCTGAAAACCTTTTGCTGCGGTCACACCGCCTGTGATCTGTTTCATGATTTATCTCCTATGATTATTTGTTCTTTCGACATGTCTTTCATGTCTTTTGTTAATTTTTCACAATTCAATTTAGATTTTTATGAGTTTCGCAATTGTCTATATTAATGCTTTCTATGGATTAAACACGGTAATATTCTCTTCATTCAGCACATACTCATAATAATTCACGTTGTCGCAGTATTTCCAGCCGAGGCTCTGCCAGAAGCGGTTGCCAATCTCGTTCTGCTTGAAGGCGATCAGATTGACTTTGGAAATTTTTTCTGCTTTCAATGCTGCCAGACACCGCTCCACCAGTTTCTGCCCGATTCCGTGTTTTCTGTAATTTTCCTGTACACAGACATGATAAAGTCCTGCTCTTCTGCCATCATGCCCGCAGAGGATTGCACCGACGATTTTTCCATCACAGACTGCCACCATGCTCGTAGCCGGATTTCTGCGGATAAAACGCTCCACACCCTCTTTCGAATCATCGATACTGCGGATACCGAAACCGTGGATCTCCATCCAGAGGCTGTGTACCTGCTCAAAATCATCTATTGTCATGGGACGGATTGTTAAATTTGTATCATTCATGTTATTTTCATCTTCCTTGCTGTCTGCCTCTCCGGGGCAGTTTTCTATAAAACGGCTTCTCATGCTGTGCATCCTGACCGAATAGCTGCTTCGCAGCCTCTTACGGGAACATCGGAACAAGATTTAATCCTTCCGCCTCATCGAAGCCGAATAAGAGGTTCATGTTCTGCACTGCCTGACCGGCTGCACCTTTTACAAGGTTATCGAGTGCTCCCATCATGACGATTCTTCCGGTTCTCTCATCAATTTTGAAGTTCACATCCACGTAATTGCTTCCCTCTACCCATTTTGTTTCCGGGCAGATATCTTTTTCCAGTACACGGACAAATTTTTCGTTCTTATAATATTTATCGTAAACAGCTTTCACTTCCTCGTATGTTGGAAGCGTGCCGTCTGCTTTCTTATTTAACGTTGCATATTCTGTTGCAAGGATACCGCGGTTCATCGGTACGAGATGTGGGGTAAAATTGACCACGATCTCTTTTCCTGCCGCATAGCCAAGCTGTTCTTCGATCTCCGGTGTGTGTCTGTGATTCGTCACGCCGTAAGCTTTCATATTCTCATTCACCTCGCAAAACAGATTAGGAAGTTTTGCACCTCTTCCGGCTCCGGATGTTCCTGATTTTGCATCAATGATCAGGGTGTCCGGATCGATCAGTCCCTCTTTTACGAGTGGATATGCTGTTAAAATGGAACAGGTTGTGTAGCATCCCGGGTTTGCGATCAGTCTTGCACCTTTTATCTTGTCACGGTTGAGTTCGCAGAGTCCATACACAGCTTCCTCAATAAATTGTGGGCTCCTGTGTTCGATCTTGTACCATTTCTCATAAGTCCTGACATCTTTTATACGGAAATCCGCACTCAGATCGATAATTTTTACTCTGGATAAGATCTCCTCTGTCAGGACACCTGCCAGAAATCCCTGTGGCGTTGCGGTAAAGATCACGTCCACCTTGGAAGCAAGTTCTTCCATATTATCATCGAGACAGGTATCCTCTACGATTTCAAACATATTCTGATAAACTTCTGCATATTTCTTATCTATGTAGTTTCTGGAACCGTACCACATGATCTCTACATCTTTGTGTCCCATCAATAACCGGACAAGTTCGTTTCCTGCATAGCCGGTCGCTCCAATAATCCCAACTTTTACCATAATCTATTCTCCAATCTCCCCGAAGGGTTTTCTCTTTTTACACTTTACCACTCTAATTCGTTTCTATCATAGTACAGCTCTTTAGGATAGTAAAGTATTTTTTGTTTCCCGGTTTTCAATTGCTATTGCATAATTATACATTCATTATCATTTTTATGCAACACTATTTTTAGTGTTTTTTCTTATTTTTCTTGATTTTACAATTTTCTTACCTTAATTTATACAAATGTTACTGTATAAACTTCTGTTGTTATTGCATGCTTTTATGCATTTTTATTATTAAATTATGTATATTTTTTCACTTGCATTTCCTGTCCACATAGTATATATTAGGTTTCAGAAGAAATCGTTTCGTGGCAGACTCATTGTCATGCATGAAAGAACGGTTTACATGATAAAAAGAATATACGACAGAAAGGATTCACTCTCATGAAAGAAAAAGTTATTTTAGCGTACTCCGGTGGTCTTGATACCACAGCCATTATCCCATGGTTAAAAGAAACTTATGGTTATGAAGTTATCTGCTGCTGCGTAGACTGCGGACAGGAAGAAGAATTAAACGGACTTGACGAAAGAGCCAAATTAAGCGGTGCTTCCAAATTATACATTGAGGACATCGTAGATGAATTCTGTGATGATTACATTGTTCCATGCGTACAGGCAAACGCTGTATACGAAAACAAATATTTATTAGGTACTTCCATGGCCCGTCCGGGAATCGCCAAGAAATTAGTTGAGATTGCAAGAAAAGAAGGTGCTACAGCGATCTGCCACGGTGCTACCGGAAAAGGTAACGACCAGATCCGTTTCGAGTTAAGTATCAAAGCACTTGCTCCGGACTTAAAGATCATCGCCCCATGGCGTGACAGCAACTGGAAATTACAGTCCCGTCAGGATGAGATCGATTTCTGTACGGCACATGGCATCCATCTTCCATTCTCTGTAGATTCCAGCTACAGCCGTGACCGTAACTTATGGCACATCAGCCATGAAGGTCTTGAGTTGGAAGATCCATCCTTAGAGCCAAATTACGAACATCTTTTAGTTTTGACTACTCCACCTGAGAAAGCTCCGGACGAGGGTGAATATGTCACAATGACATTTGAAAAGGGTGTTCCTGTTTCCGTCAACGGAAAGAAAATGAAAGTTTCTGATATCATCCGTGAATTAAATACACTCGGTGGAAAACATGGTATCGGTATTATTGATATCGTAGAGAACCGTGTCGTCGGCATGAAATCCCGCGGTGTTTATGAGACTCCTGGTGGAACCATCCTTATGGAAGCTCATGAGCAGTTAGAGGAACTCGTTCTCGACCGCGCTACCATGGAAGTGAAAAAAGATATGGGTAACAAGCTCGCCCAGATCGTATACGAAGGAAAATGGTTCACACCACTCCGTGAGGCAGTACAGGCTTTCGTAGAGTCCACACAGGAATATGTGACCGGTGAGGTAAAATTCAAGCTTTACAAAGGAAACATCATCAAAGCCGGAACTACTTCCCCATACTCTCTCTACAGTGAATCCCTCGCAAGCTTCACAACAGGTGATCTTTACGACCATCACGATGCAGACGGATTCATCACATTATTCGGACTTCCATTAAAAGTCCGCGCAATGAAGATGCTTGAGCTGCAGAAAGAAAACAACAAGAATAACTAAATCTTAAAAATAAAAATGGTACAGACAAAATATGATGTTCCTGTTCGCAGAACTCACAAAGGAAATCGTATTTGTCTGTACCATTTTTATTTCATTTACACTGAAGATAACTTGTGAAATCTGCTTTTGGTATTGTCAAGGTAATCAAAAAACAGAGGACATATTTATAAATGGGAAATTAACGCCTCCACACCATTACAAATTCTTTTTCCCCTGTATAGTCATCTTCATACACATATATTTCTGCAAGAGGAAGCATTTCTCTTACCATTTCACAGTTTCCTATTATTCAGTTTCAAAAACTGGAATCTGTTATTCATTATATTCCAAGTCGAGTCAGGGTTTTATCCCAAAATGCTTCTGGAATTAATCTATAATCTGATATCCCTGTCTCCTTGTAATAAACTTGTTGCACCTCTGAAATAAAGTTAACTATTGATTTTTCGCCAGTAGTTAACAGATTTTTTGTCATTCTAAACCAACCAGGGGCTTTAAAATCCAATCGTTCTTTCTCCATTTCATCAATAACCTTATCTACGTCATAGCCTACAGAAAAAAACTGAGGTTCCCAATGTCCGTCCTTTCCAGTAAGTGTCATGAATTGAGCTAAACTATTACTATGTAACGCCACTCCTACAGCACCGGGATTGATTACTCGAACATCGTTTCTAACATAATCAGTCTGAATATGAAAGTGACCACATATTATCAGATTGCTCGGCATATTCTCAAGCAAATTATCAATATACTCATAGTCTGGACGCATGCTTTGATTGACCTTGAAAGGAGAACCATGGCAGATTGTAAATCGTGGCAATCCATCATATTTTAGTGTCATTTCTATTGGCATAGCTTCAAACATATCAATGTCATCGTCATTTAGTTGATCGTATACGTATTTTAATATTCCTGTTGTTGTTTTCCCATCTTTCCATATTTCACAAGCATTCTTTCTATGTGTTATCCAATATTCTTCTTTATTTCCGCGGATAATGCTCATGTGTGATAAAGTAACACAACTAAAATAAAGAAAGACAGCCCACTATTCCGTAAAATAATGGAGTAATAGAGAAAACGTTTTTTCTATGCTAAAATAGGCATATAAAGTAGAATGACAATCAAGATATACAAGAAAGCACTTAAACTCTACCGTTTGTCATGTAATTGTATAGCTTACTTGCTAGAGTGCAAATGAGTATTTTGATAAGATTTATACACAAAATCAAAAGGAGGAACACATATGGAGTTCGCAGAAAAACTTATAACACTACGCAAAAGTAGAGAATTAACACAGGAACAACTGGCTGAGCAGCTTAATGTTTCAAGACAATCTATTTCAAAATGGGAAAGTGGGCAGGTCATACCCGAAGTAGAAAAGATTGTTGAACTAAGCAAAGTATTCGATGTTACCGTGGATTATCTGTTAAAACCATCAGAGATAGATGAATTATCGGTTAAAACAGAAATTCTGGAACAACAACAGAAACAGATGTTAGTTAGGGAACAGAAACGCACTCAAATTTCCAAAAATATTATGTATTCGATTGGAATTTATTTGATTTTTTTTGCGGTCTATTTCATTGGGCATTTCTATTTTGAAATATGGAATGCTTCTGTAATTCTTGCGGAATTACTCATTGCAACCGCGATTGTAGTTTTTGTTTGGGTAAGAAGTTTTTCCGACAAATCATAAAGAGATAGAATTTGTAGCAAACCCAGCCGAGCCTGTCAACGGTCAAGATGAACGGCGCAAATGCGCCGCCGTTGACAGCCCCGCCCGTCTTTGCTGTTCGGTAATCGAGTAGGAGGCGGTGCCTAACCGCCGTCCTCTCACACCACCGTGCGTACCG
>DXQT01000050.1 GCA_019411365.1 Roseburia sp. | reverse complement strand
GGTGTTGAAAAAGTGGCAGGTTATTATTGATGCTACAGAACTGGATGAAGGATACCAGAAAAAGAATGATTATTATCTGATCCGCTGCCATTACCGTGGGGAAGCAGATGAATTTATAAAGTATCATAGAAGCGTGCTTGAGGCAAAGCTATATCTTGGAAATGACCTTGTATGCAGCATAGCATCAGAGCCAATTGAAAATTCGGAGGAGTATATCAATCAGAGTGAAGAAAAAATAAAACAGGATTGTGAAAGCAAGGCATTTATCAGATTGGCAAAAAAGATAAAAAAGAGTTTTCCGAGACTTCCGATCATAATAATAGCAGATGGATTGTATGTCAGCCAGAAGGTTATACAGACCTGTACGGATAATGGCTGGGATTATATCATCCGTTATAAAGAAGGATGTGCGCCAACCATAGCACGGGAATATCAGGCACTGCCAGAAAAAGAAAAGATAGGTTCAGAAATAGAGTACCAGAATCAGATTATATTTCAGAATACAGAGGTAAATCTGATCTATTACACAGAAAGGAAAGTTCAGGCAGAGGGAAAAGTAGCATATGATATTTTTGAGAAACTGGGGGTAGAGGCAGTTTGCTTTTGTGATGATGATGTGCAAAAACAGGATTCGAAATACTGCGGACGGGATGTATTATCGTTGGAGAGTGCGTGTGCGAAATATCCTAAGGCAGTGTATATACCCTGCATAGATGTTACTAAAAAGATAGGAACATGGAATCGTTTGCCATATCATCATATGTTGCAGCGTTTAAAAGAATACAATGTTTATGATAGCAATTCTGAATTAAGAATTCTGATGTATGTTTTTTTGCTTGATTTGGATGAAGAAAAACAAAAAAATTATGAGTTGTCAGATGACTGTATAAAGGTGGAGTATATAAAGAATCTATTGATCCTGAATCATATGTCAAGTTCCGGAAGTTATTATATGGAACAGTTGCTGGATGGACATCCGGAAATTTTGTCATTGCCATACAGTGGACAGACATTTTGGAGTGTTTACAAAGAGCGGCTGTAATATTTAGAAGGACAGGAACTTTTATATGAGATGATGGCACAGATGTTTGGCTATATGCACTCAAAATATGAATACTTATTCTGTGTCAGAGAACACCATTTTAAGGAATATTGTGTAGATGAAAATGGTAAATTTATTTTAGATGTTCTTGTGGATCCAAATCAGTTTTATCAGTATCTTAAGGATGAATTTTCTGAAAGTCAGGAAATTCGTTTAACGTCTTATTCACATATGGTAAAATTATATGTAACGGCATATAATAATTGTTTGAACAAAAAGGCAACATCTCAGAACTTATGGTTGTTTTACCATATGCATATGCCGGAGTTTGATTTAAGTAAAACAGCAGATTTTTTTGGGACAGAAGAGTTTGAGCGGATTGAAAATCTTGTTATTATCAGGGAACCTGTACAGCAGTGTTATTCGTGGATAAAAAGGATGGTGCTGGTACAGAAGCGGAATACATTTTTGAAAGAGGGTGAGTTATTTACCGGTATTTTAAAATGTGAAATGGGACTGACATTACAGAAAAAATCAGAGGTTAGTAATGTTAAGGTAATACGGTTTGAAGATTTGAAAACAGATTCTGAAAATACTTTAAAAGCATTATGTGAATGGCTCAATATTTCGTATCTCGATATTCTTCTTTCAACGACATTGAATGGAATAACAATATATTTTCCTACATACACAAAAGATGGAGTAAAATATATTACAGGAAATGATATGTCATCTGTTGGCAAAAAAGATTTTTCTGAAATATTTACACTGTGGGATGAGGCTCGGTTAAATATGATATATGCAAAGTTTAAACGTGCATATGGATATGAATGTCTGACACCGGATTTTGACAGTTTCAGTGAAAAAACATGGGAGGAACTGTTATCTGAAGATTTTAAATTTTGTAATCTTGTACAACAGGTGCTGGATGAGAATGGACTGCCACAGGATCATTATGATGTAAATAAGTCTGTAAAAAATCTTTATAAGACATATATGGACAACTATCAGGAAAGTACAGAATATTATGATTATATAAAATCTAAAGCAGGTAAATGAGATAGATGTTACAATTAGGGAAAAAATAGAAACTTTGAAAATTCTATAACAGGTTAAGAAAAGCGAATGTGCTCAATGCATATTTGTTTACGGTGGCAGAGTGGGAGAAAGTGCCGTCAGATACTGGGAAAGAAGAGGTAAGAAAAAATGAAATTTGGAGATTTTTCTGATTTAGCAAAATTTTATGTGGATCGTCCGGGATATTCGCTAGATGTTCTGAATTGCATACAGGCGCATATTATGCAGCAAAATGGAACGAAAGAATTAACAATTGCTGATGTTGGGGCAGGAACAGGAAAACTTACAGAAAATTTAGCCAGTCTTAAATGTACGGTTCATGGATATGCTGTGGAGCCTAATGCTGCAATGCGTGAAGAAGGAATTAAACTGTTTGAAAATTCTAAGGTAATAACATGGAGAGATGGAAGTGCGGAAGATACAGGATTAGAAGATTCATCAGTGGATTGGGTATTAATGGGATCATCATTTCATTGGACTGATGCACCAAAAGCAATGAAGGAATTTTATAGAATATTAAAGCCAGGTGGATTTTTCACTGCAATCTGGAATCCTAGAAATATTGAAAGCAGTCCACTTCATATGGAGATAGAGCAAATTGTATATGATGAGATAAAAACACAAAAAAGAGTATCATCTGGAAATAAATTGACATCGGAAGAGATGGCTGAGAAAATGATGGGAACAGGATTGTTTGACCATATGCTTTTTATTGAGGGAAATCATAATGAGACAATGACGATAGAACGATATATGAATATTTGGAGATCCGTCAATGATATTCAGGTTCAAGCAGGGGAAGAAGGGTTCAAGAGAATTTTGGATAAGATCGCAGAGAGATTAAAGGAATATAAAGAAATTCAAGTACCGTATCGCTCAAGATCATGGACAGTACGTTCTAACAAGTTGTGGAAAGTGAGTTAAAGTAAAGAGGTTAAGATGGGAAACGTATATTGGATTACAGGATTATCTGGTGCAGGAAAAACAACCATAGGGAAAATTTTTTATAGCAAATTGAAAGAAATATATTCGAATACGGTATTTTTAGATGGTGATACGCTTCGGGAGGTTTTTGGAAATGATTTAGGTTATTCAGATGCAGATCGCCGCAAATGTGCAATGCGTTATTCAAAACTATGTAATTTATTACAGAAACAGGGAATACATGTAGTCTGCTGTACAATTTCTATGTTTGACAGTGTCAGACAATGGAATCGTGAAAATATAACAAATTACCATGAAATTTATGTAAAGGTGTCAGATGAAACGTTACATAAACGTGATCAGAAGGGGTTATATAGCAGATATCAGAGTGGTGAGGAAACAGAACTGGCAGGATTTCAGGTTGGGATAGAAACGCCAAAGAATCCAGATCTGATATTACTGAATGATGGTGAAAAAACGCCAGAAGAACAGGCTGAAATAATGATGCAGGCTTGGAAAATTAATAATTGATGTTGTAAAGGACATGGAGACTAAGGGAAATATGAAAACAATTATTTTGGCGGGCGGACTCTCAAGCACGCTGATAGAAGAGGATGAAAAACTCCCGAAGACTATGGCGGAGATTGGCGGGCAGCCGATGCTTTGGCATATTATGAAACAGTACTATTACTATGGATGCAATGATTTTATAATCTGTACCGGATATAAAGGAGAAGTGATCAAAGATTATTTTATTAATTTTTATATTTATCAGTCAGATATTACGGTGGATTTACAGTCAAATGAAGTACAGGTACACAGAAAGCAGACAGAAGACTGGAAAGTTTCTGTTATTGATACAGGACGTGATGCATCTGTATTGGAGCGTCTGTTACAGGCTGGTGAATATACAGATGGAGAGCCGGTATTTGTTTCTTATGGGGACTGTTTATCAGATATTGATGTAAATAAATTTTTGATATACTACAGACAGGGAGGAGCCCTGGCAACATTTACTGTAGCGCATCCAACAGGGAGAAATGAAACTTGTAGTGCTATACTCATGAAGCGTCTTTCCTAAAATTAGATTGTTCTGTAATAAAAAATAAATTAGGCTGGAAACCGCACTGGAATATCAGAAAAGCCGTTGAAAAAACGATTGAATGGACCAAGGTTTATGAGCAGAATGGGGATGTCAGAATTTGCATGGAGAAACAGATCAAAGAATTTATGACGAAAGAGTAGAGTGCATATGAAGGTTGTCATTTTAGCAGGTGGTAAAGGAACAAGGATTAGTGAAGAGTCTAGACTACGTCCGAAACCAATGGTAGAAATTGGAGGAAAGCCGATTTTGTGGCATATTATGAGACAGTATGCTGCATATGGATTTTATGAATTTATTATATGTTGTGGTTACAAAGGGCATATGATAAAAGAGTATTTTGTTAATTATTATCAGAATAATAGTCAGCTTGAGATTTTTTTGAAGGATCAGAAGGTTCAGGTGTTAAGAGGAAACAGTGAACCGTGGAAGGCTACGATGGTAGATACAGGACTTGAAACATTGACAGCAGGTCGAATATTAAAGATCCGTAATTATGTTGGAGATGAACCATTCTTTCTGACATATGGAGATGGTGTTTCAGATGTAGACATTAATAAGCTGTTGGCATTTCATAAACAACAAGGAAAGACTGTCACGATTTCAACGACACAGCCGGAGGGACGTTTTGGTGCCCTCAGGCTGGATGAAACGGGACAGGAAGTTTTAGGGTTTAAAGAAAAGGCAAGAACCGACCAGGCATGGGGAAATATTGGATTTATGGTAATGGAGTCTTCGGTGTTTTCTTATTTGGGAAATGGAAATACAATGCTTGAGGCAGCACCGTTTGAACATCTGGCTGCAGATGGTCAGATGGCAGCATATAAGCATATGGGATTTTGGTCTCCAATGGATAATATACATGACAGAGAGTATCTGGAAAAGCTGTGGAATAGCGGAAATGCGCCATGGAAAGTTTGAGAATACGGAGGATATAGGATGTTTGAACATAAAACAGAAGAAGCGCGCAAAGAAATTTTATCCATGGTAGAAGGATATTATGAAGCGTTTCATAATAATAAAAAAGAATTTAAAGAGGGTGACAGGATTTCCTATGCCTCGCGCGTATATGATCAGGATGAAATGTGTAATTTGGTAGACAGTGCGTTAGAGTTCTGGCTCACCTCCGGTCATTATACAGATCAGTTTGAGAGAGAGCTGGCGGAATATATTGGAGTAAAGTTTTGTTCACTGGTCAATTCAGGATCCTCTGCGAATTTATTGGCATTTATGGCATTGACATCGCCGCTGCTTGGGGAGCGCAGGGTAAACCGGGGAGATGAAATTATTACTGTGGCTGCGGGGTTTCCAACGACAGTAACGGATTCTATTATGGAGCGTACATTCTGGATTGGAGTATATCCTGGAATGACAGATGAGAGCATTGATTATATGGCACGGATGCTCAAGGAAGCAGTAAAATAGGAACTGAAGGCTAAGATGTTAAAATACATTAATAGAAACACGATAAAGGAGAAAAAATGCAGTTTGATAAAAATTTTTTTGATGCAGAATATATGGATGGTTTTTTTGTAGACGAGCGAATGAAACGGTTCTGGGCGGCAAGTATAGAAACCTTAGAAGAAATTGATAAAGTATGTAAAAAACATAATATTACATGGTATGCGGACTGGGGGACACTGTTGGGAACGATACGGCATAAAGGGTTTATACCGTGGGATGATGATCTTGATATTGCAATGAAAAGAGAGGATTATGAGAAATTTCTTCGGGTTGCACCACAGGAATTACCGGAACATTACAGGGTGTTTGATGGAGATTCTGAAAAATTCTGGTGTAATAATGCAGCATATGTAGCAAATTGGGATAATGAAAACTATTTGATACTGGAACAGGAACGTTTAAAAAAATATCATGGCTGTCCATTTTATATTGGTATAGATATATTTGCACTGGATTATATGTATCGAAACAAAGATCAGGAAAAATTCAGAGAAGACCTTTTAATGGAAATTTGGTATGCAATTGCTGCTATTGAAAAGAAACAGGAAACAGAACAGATATTGCGGCGGATAAAAACGATCGAGATGGCAGCACAGATTAAGCTTCCGGACTGGCAGGGAGATGATGAGGTTTTAAAGTGGCAATTAAGGCATTTATCTGATACGGTGCTTCAGATATGTACAGAAGAGGAAGCTGATGAAATGGCAGAACTGCGTTGGTTGTATGTGGGGGAATGCACTGGGGCACATTTTAAGAAAGAATGGTATGATGACATCATTTATATGCCTTTTAATGGATTTCAGATGCCGGTACCCAAAGAGTATGATAAAATACTAAAAGGAATATATGGAGATTATATGACACCAGTGCGGGGAACAGCAAGCCATAGTTATCCGAAATTCAAAAGTCAGGTAGAAATTTTTGAACAATGGAGAGAAAAAGCAGGAGAGACGAGAACGGTAGAAAAGATTGTTCAGGATTTAATTGGGGAAAAGCAGTGAAATGATTCTGAAAAATGAAAATAGTATCTATATGTTTTATGAAGTAATAGAACAATTGGAGTCAGAAAAAATTTTGGATGTAGGAATGTTTTTAAAGCGGGTAGGTGCGGTGTCAAGGAAAGTCATGAGCCGGGAGATTCCGGAAGACAGACAGCTATATGGGATAGATTTCTTCCCGGAGCTTACATTTCCTGTATGGGATAGGATTTACGATCAGATCGAAACAGCAGAATCATATTATACGAAGCAGGATACAGGAAGGTACAATCTTGCAGTTGTATTGGGAATTGAGAGTCTCCAGAAAAAAGTTCCTTTGGATAAAATTGTGACGCAGACAGCAAAAACATCGAAATATGTTTTGCTGGATCAATGGCTTCCGGTATGGGGGGAACAGGAAAGATTTGTCCGGGCAACTGATATAAAAGTGGAAAATGATATTTATTTTTTAGTAATGTTTGAGGAATGATGGATGGATATCAGGCTATATGTAATGACCCATAAGAAAATAGCAGAGATACCGGACACTTTGTATATTCCGATGCAGGTTGGAAAAGCGGGCAAAGAAGATTTCGGTTACGTGGGAGATGATACAGGAGATAACATCTCAGCTAAAAATAACAGATATTGTGAACTGACAGGGATGTACTGGCTGTGGAAGAATGTAAAATGCGATATCATTGGTGTTTGCCACTATAGAAGATACTTTATCAAAGATGAAAAGTTGTTGGATCAAAGCTATATTGAAAAGAAGATGCAAAACTATTCGATGATTATTCCAAGCAGTGCATGTGTGAAAGATGAGGATGTCTACGATCATTACAGAAAAAGACATTACACGAAAGATCTGGATCTGTGCAGGCAGGTTATTTCAGAAAAGTATCCTGAGTATGTACAGGCATTTGATTACTGTATGAGAACAATACTTGTTTCTGTAGGAAATATGTGGATCACACGAAAAGACATTTTTGATAAATACTGTGAATGGTTGTTTGATATTCTTTTTGAGGTGGAAAAAAGAATTGACCTCACAGGGTATGATGAATACCAGACAAGGGTTATGGGATTTTTGTCAGAACGTCTTTTCAGGGTATGGCTGATGATGCAGAATGAAAAGATTACGGAGGAAGAAATAAAGTTAATCGCTCCGGAGGATTTTTTGAATGCTGAAAAAAAACGGGATTTACTGTATCGTTATATCAGTTTAAAGGTGCAGCCTGTGGTGCAGATATATCAGCAGGACAATGGCACTCATTCACTGGCAGAGAAGGTCGAAGCCAAAGATATGTTTGAGGGAAAGATTCCGGTATGGATCTGCTGGTGGCAGGGAGAGGCGGCTATGCCGGAACTCATCCGGCTTTGTGTGGAAAGTATCCGAGAAAATATTCCGCAGGAAAAGGCTGTAGTGCGTCTGATCACATTTGAAAACTGCAGGGAGTATGTGACATTTACCAATACGATAATTCAGAAATATAATGATGGAAAGATCAGTATGACACACTTGTCTGATATCTTACGGGCAGAATTACTCTATCGTTATGGTGGAATGTGGATCGATGCGACATATTATCTGACTGCAAAATTACCAGAGAAGTTATTGGAAAGTAATTTGTATACGCTTCGATTTGAAAAATCTAACTGGAGTGCCGATATTACCAGAGGACGGTGGTCAGGTAATTTTTGGATTGCAAACAAAGGTGGAAAACTAATGCAATTTTTAATGGAGAGTTTGTGGTATTATTGGGAGACAGAAGAGGCGCTGGTAGATTATTATCTTATTGATGATATGATTGCTGTTGCAGTGGAAACATTTGCGGATATCAAGGAACAGTTAGAACGGTGTGGATTTTATCAGGGAGATGTATTTGCGCTGACAGGGTTGATGAATAAAAAATTCCGTCCGGAATATGAAAAACAAATAAAAAATACGTCTGTTTTTTATAAATTAAATCGAAGAGAAAATTATGTGAAGTCAAATATTGCAGGTGAACAGACGGTATATGGATATTTGATCGGGCTAATGGGGTAGGAATGCTAAAAAGATTAACAGATACAGATAGAAAAGATAGTTTTTTGGAATTGCTTTTAGATGAAACCTTATGTGCTGGTAAGATCCTGGTGCCGGAAACATGGGTCAGAGAGGCAGGTGGTTTTAATCCAAAACTGAATGCCAAGAAAAAGTATGAATTGTTACTTCGGATTGCAGAAAAACATGGCTTTGCAATGGAAGAGATGGAATATACACAGCAAGAGGATGAAATTGTACTTGATGAACCGGTTGGAATACCGGAGGAAAGTCTGAAAACAGATTGTTACATTGTTTCCAGATATAGTCAGGTGTTGCAGGAAACAGGATATTTTGAAGTGGCTGTTGCATCTATTCTTGAACAGAGTAAAATCTATGGGTGTGAAAATAGTATCATAGCATGGCTTGAACAGATGATAGGGAGAACGGGATACTTTGAGATATTAGAGGAAGCAGTCAGTCCGGTATTAATATATAAGGGAAGCGATATCTGCAATAATATGCTTAATATCTTTGCGGAACAGTTTGGCAGTGCGCTGGAACAAAAGGGAATCCGGGTAGAATATTTTGATGAACAAAAAGAACCTTTAGAAAACCTGACGCGCTATATTGGAAGATATTTCAAAGCTGTATTTGGCGTACAGACATATCTGTTTCAGGTTAAAATGGCAGATGGAGTGACTTATTTACATGAAAAAATAAAAGGTCCCAAGCTGCATTTGATACTGGATCATCCGATTTGGATGAAACAGCAGTTAGAACATGAGTATCCGGATTTTTTTGTGTTGTCCCATGACAGAAATTATGTAAAGTTTATACAAAAATATTATAAGAAAAAAGCAGTGCATTTTCCGATACCCGGAATGGAAAATGACAGTACAGAACACAAAAAAATATATGATCTTACATTTGTTGGTTCGATGGGAGATTACAGGCAGCAGATGCATCATATCAGGGAGATGCAGAGGCAGGATCAGTTTCTTGCAAACCGTTTTTTACTGATTATGCGGAAAAACAAAGATTTATCGGCGGAGATTGCGTTTGAGAAGGCTTTTGCGTTATATCGGGATAGATATGCCGGCGAAGATCCGGTGGAAGTTTTTTACCGTATGCGAAGAGTCATATATCTGGTTATGGATTATTACAGGTATCAGATATTAAAAACAATTTTAGATTATGGGATCAAACTGGATGTATTCGGGGATTTCTGGAAGAGTTCCGTTTTTGCGGATTACCCGAACCTGATCTGCCATTCCGGGGTGACGGTGGAAGAAAGTTTGGAAGTCTATGCACGATCGAAAGTATCGTTGAATATTATGTCCTGGCATAAGGATGGATTTACGGAACGTGTTGCCAATATTATGCTGGCACATACAGTGCTGCTGACAGATAAAACAACTTATCTGGAAGAAAATTATGTAAATGGAAAAGAACTGGTGATGTTTTCGCTGGATGAGATTGAAAAACTGTCAGAATTAATAAAAAGGGTATCAGGTCAGGGGCAGCTAGAGCAGATTGCTGAGGCTGGATATCAGAAAACATTGAAACGTCATACATGGGAATACCAGACGGAAGAATTGCTGAAGGCTTTGGATGAAATAAGGGAATAATGAGGAGGCATAAATTTGGCTGAGTTTCAGGAAAGTTATTTTCAGGATGAGGTAAGAGATGGGTTTAAAATAGAAGGCATGATGAAACGGGCGTGGGCGGCTCAGATAGAAGTGTTGGAGATAATAGATGATATATGCCGCAGATATGGTCTTGTGTATTATGCGGACTGGGGAACCCTGTTAGGAGCAGTTCGTCATAAGGGATTTATACCATGGGATGATGATATTGATATTGCGATGAAAAGACAGGATTATATGAGATTTATTGAGGTCGCGCAAAAGGAACTCCCTAGGGAATGTAGTATTCTCAGTGTGTATACAGAGGAGAAATATACAGAAGTTTTTGCACGTGTAATAAATTCCAGGGCAATCAGTTTTGAAGCGGAACATTTGAAAAGGTATCATGGATGTCCATATATTGTAGGTGTTGATATTTTTCCATTGGATAGGATGCCTGTAGGAGAAGAAGAAAAAGATATTCAAATGAAACTTTTAGAAATCATATATGAGGCTATTAATAAAAAGAATATTGAGGAATGTGCTGATAAATCTCTGATTAATGAAATAGAAATGTTGTGTAACGTAAAATTTGATAGTGAAAAACCAGTGAAAAACCAGTTGTTGAGGTTATTTGACACCATATGTCAATTATATGATATGGGAGAGGGGGGGGTCATAGAGTATTCCAGCTATATAGAATGTGATAAATATATATTTGAACCAGAATGGTACAAAAAGTGGATATATATGCCATTTGAAACATTTCAAATACCGGTTCCGCAGGGATATGATAAAATTCTGACAAGTATGTATGGAGAGTATTTAAAACCGATATTCAACGGAGCAGCACATGATTATCCGTTTTATAAAAAGCAACAGGAGATTATTTATAATTTAGTAGAGAATATCAATCAACAGTGAAACAGATAAGGAGCACATATGATATGAAAAGAAATATACTATTAAATCCGGGTCCCGCCACAACCACTGACACAGTAAAACAGGCACAAGTAGTGCCGGATATTTGCCCGCGGGAGCAGGAATTTGTTGAGATAATGAAACAGATTCGTACAGATCTGGTCAGAATCGTACATGGAGATTTAGAGGAATATACGTCTGTATTATTCTGTGGTTCGGGGACGATTTCCATGGATGTATGTTTAAATTCGCTGCTGCCAGAAGGGAAAAAAATACTGGTGGTCAATAACGGTGCATACAGTTCGAGGGCAGTCGAGATCTGTGAATATTACGGACTGCCGTTTATTGATCTGAAATTTCCGATTGATGCGCGCCCGTCATTGGAGGTAATTGAGCGTACCTTAAAAGAAAACGAGGATATTGCCCTTGTCTATACGACGCACAATGAGACGGGAACAGGTATTTTAAATCCGGTGCGTGAAATTGGGGCACTGGTGCATCAGTATCATGCAGTATTTGTGGTAGATACAACATCTACCTATGCGATGCGTCCGATCAATATCAAAGAAGATAATATTGATTTTTGTATGGCATCTGCACAAAAGGGTCTTATGGCAATGACAGGAGTATCTTTTGTTGTCGGAAAAAGAAGTATCATCGAACAGTCAAAAGATTATCCGAAACGCTCCTATTACTGCAACCTGTATCTGCAATATGATTATTTCGAAAAACATGGAGAAATGCACTTTACTCCGCCGGTACAGACTGTTTATGCAATGCGGCAGGCGTTGAAAGAATATTTTGTGGAGGGTGAGCAGAAAAAATGGAAGCGCCATACCAGAGTTTTCGAGGCTTTACATCAAGGGCTGGAAGAGCTGGGATTTCATGATGTGATAAAGCGGGAGTGGCAGACAGGTCTGGTCATTACTGTAAAATACCCGGATGATCCAAACTGGAGTTTTTCTGCAATCCATGATTATTGCTATGAGAGAGGATTTACGATATATCCTGGAAAAATCAACAATACAGAGACATTCCGGCTTTGTGCGTTAGGCGCCATTGATGAAACTGATATCAAGGAGTTTTTTAAAGTATTCCAAGCGGGATTGGAAAGCATGAAAGTGGCGGTTCCTGTTTTTTACCGTGAAGAAAAATAAAAGGATCAGACGATGAGGTGATATGCAATATGGCAGATAACGAGATTGCTATTTTAATGGCAGCGGGACTTGGGACAAGAATGAGGCCTCTGACAGATAAAATTGCAAAACCATTGGTAAATGTTCATGGAAAACCCTTGATTGAAACGATCATTGACGCTCTGCTGCAGCGAGGTGTAACAGCAATTTATGTTGTTGTGGGGTATCGGAAGGAACAATTCAATTATTTGGTGGAAAAATATCATAATCTGGAATTAATTGAAAATAAGGAGTACCTGAAAAAAAATAATATTTCATCGCTGTATGCGGTCGGGGATATTCTGGGAAGCAGGGACTGCTTTATTTGCGAGGCAGATCTGTATGTGACGGAGCCTGCAATACTTTTAAGGGAATTTGCGAGATCCTGCTATTTTGGAAAAATGATTCCGGGATATTCGGATGACTGGGTATTTGAAATGCAGAATGGGAAAATTACCAAAGTCGGAAAAGGCGGCACGGATACTTATAATATGGCAGGAATCTCGTATTGGAAAAAGGAAGATGCCGTGTTAATCAGGAATGCTATTCGAGAAGCATATAAAACAGCAGGACATGAACAGCTTTTCTGGGATGAGATCGTGGATCAGGAATTGGACAATCTTGATGTTACGGTAGAAGAGATACCGGCAGATAGTGTGGTTGAGATTGATACATTTGACGAATTATGTAAAATAGATGAGACATACCGTAATGCAGAATAGATGGGAGAAGAGAAATGATTGTAACGGATTTTATAAAACAGATCAAAAAAATGGGAATTAAAACATTGACAGGTGTACCGGATTCTGCACTCAAGCCATTCTGCGATTATATCAATGGAGTGGGGAAAGAGGAATTTACACATTATGTACCGGCAAATGAAGGGGCAGCAGTCGGCATTGCAATCGGAGAATATCTTTCGACGGGCGTACCTGCCTGTGTATACATGCAGAACAGTGGACTTGGAAATATTGTTAATCCGATTACATCGCTTGCAAATGAGGAAGTATACGGAATCCCGATGCTGTTATTGGTTGGGTACCGCGGTGAGCCGGGCAAAAAGGATGAACCACAGCACAAATATATGGGTAAGATCACAGAAAGCCTGCTGGATGTGCTTGGCATAGAACATATGGTGCTTGGGAAAGAACTCACGGAGCAGGAGATTTCAGAGGGCTTTGGGAGAGCTGCACAAAAGTTAAAGGAAGGGCAGCAGTTTGCATTTGTCCTGAAAAAGGATTTTCTTGAGATTGAAGAAAAAGGTGTTTATGTAAATGACAATTCACTGATCCGGGAAGATGCGATTGCACAGATTATAGAGTCACTGGATGAAAGCGATGTTGTGGTTTCTACGACTGGAAAGATATCCAGGGAGGTATATGAACAGAGTGACAGGATCAACGGAAGCCATGCGCAGGATTTCCTGACCGTAGGCGGGATGGGACACGCATCCATGATCGCATTTGGAATTGCGGAGAATGCAAAAGAAAAACGGGTGTACTGCCTAGATGGTGACGGAGCAGAACTGATGCATATGGGAAGTCTGGCATTTATTGCAAAGCAGAAACCGCAAAATTTTGTCCATATCTGTCTGAACAATGAGGCACATGAATCGGTTGGAGGAATGCCGACCGGATGCGTAGGGTTGAGTTACGCAGAAGTTGCGCGGACAGTTGGGTACGAAGCTGTTTACTACATTGATACAATGGAAGAACTAAAGCAGGTTTTGCATGACATTAAACCAGAAAGAAAACTTACTTTCATTGAGATAAAGGTTTCCATGCAGTCAAGAGCGGATCTGGGAAGACCAAAAGAAACAGCAGCAGAAAACAAAGAGAATTTTATGAAATACCACGGAGTGAAAGAATGAAAAAAGTATATGCATGTTTTTGTACAGATGTGATCCACGAGGGTCATCTGAATATTATTCATGAAGCAAAAAAATATGGAAAAGTAATTGCGGGTGTATTAAGCGATGCTGCGATGATACGTTATAACCGTTTTCCTACTGTTTCATTTGAAGAGCGGAAAAAGATGTTAGAGCAGATTCCTGAGGTGGATGAAGTAGTAGTACAGAATGAGGTCATGTACGGGAATATTTTAGAGCAGATAAAGCCGGATTATGTCATTCATGGGGATAACTGGCTGAATGATCCGATGGAAGTGATCCGCGATAATGTAATCGAAAATCTGGCAAAATGGGGTGGCCAATTAATCGAAGTTCCATATACATATAATGAGCAGGTAAAAAATATAGAGGCAGTGATGCGGGAGCGCGCTGCCATGCCCGAATATCGCAGAAAACGCCTGCGCCAGTTAATTAAATTATGTCCTATCGTAAAAACTTTGGAAGTGCATAGTGGGCTGACTGGTCTTATCGCCGAAAAAACGGTTGTGGCAAACCAAGGGGAGATTGATCAGTTTGATGCAATGTGGCTGTCGAGTCTGTGCGATTCCACGGCAAAAGGAAAACCTGATATTGAACTGGTAGATATGTCATCAAGACTGCGTACCGTAGATGATGTACTTGAGGTAACGACAAAGCCGATCATTTTAGATGGCGATACCGGCGGAATGATCGAGCATTTTGTATACAATGTGCGCACATTGGAACGCATCGGCGTCTCTGCCGTGATCATTGAAGACAAAACGGGATTAAAGAAAAATTCTTTATTTGGGACAGAGGTAGAGCAGACGCAGGACAGCATTGAGAACTTCACCGCCAAGATCCGCGCTGGGAAACGTGCGCAGCGTACACAAGATTTTATGATCATTGCCCGTATTGAGAGCCTGATTTTAGAAAAGGGAATGGAGGATGCCTTAGAGAGAGCCTTCGCTTATGTGAAAGCAGGTGCAGATGGGATCATGATCCACAGCAGGAAAAAGGAACCGGATGAAATCTTTGAATTTTGTGATAAATTTCGTGACAGGGATGCGGCAACACCGATCGTTGTTGTGCCAACTTCATATAATACAACCTATGAGAGTGAGCTGCAGGCGCATGGCGTTAATATTGTAATTTATGCAAACCAGCTTACGCGCAGCGCGTTTCCTGCAATGCAGAAAACGGCAACGGATATTTTGACATATCATAGAGCGAAAGAAGTAGATGACAGACTGATGCCGATCAAAGAGATTATTACTTTGATTGATGAGATCTGACAGTGAATTACTAAAAAGTTTTTGACTAAAAGAAATTATCTACAAATAAACTATGATAGGACAGAATTAATTTTGTAAAAAATTACAGTTGTGAATCTGTTGCATTTATGATATCTTAAAAACATTAAAAACTTTTTTCGATTTGTCGAAAAAAGTCGAGAAGAGAGGAGAGAATATGGCAAAAATGACGATCAGAAGGGAACGTATTTTAGATACGTTTGCATTCCACAAAACACGTAGGGAGGAATATAGTTCCGAACTAGATACTATAATGAATTTTGCATTAGAGACTGGGTATGATATCGACATGGTTAGGGAAGAAAGAAAGATGCGGGATTTGGTGTAAGGCAAAAAGGAACCTGATGGAATATCAGGTTCTTTTTTTAGAACAAAAAACTACGGATGAAAGAGGAAGTCTTATGAATATGACAAATGATCAGACAGAGATTCAGACAATATGCCTGTATAGAGAGCCTGTAAACTTTGGTGAGGAAAATTTTTATTTCGCTACAGACTATTTTGATTTTTTGGTTGCGAAAAAAAGGGAAAGCAGTGATACATTTTGTTCCATTATGAATCTGTCAAATGAAACATCAGCTGAGAGTGAAACAGCGGCGCAGAGTTTTACTTTATATTTTGGCCAGGATATGTACGAAGAATATGAAAGTACAAAAGACTGTGAATATAAGCAGTCTCCGTTTGAAGAGAAAAGCGGGTTTAATTTTTTGAGTATTACTCAGGTACATATTATGCCGGAGGTACTCCGGAGGATGGAATATAAAGAAGGTGTACCCACCAGTAGTAATGGAATTGTTTTAAAGCCATTTTTAGATGATCTTTATGAAATAGTAAACGATTTTGCAAAAAGTTATGGAAATGACGAAATGGTTTTCCGCATTTATGAAGTACTTTCGGCTGGAGACTTTGCGGTGGTGATCAGAAGTAAGCATCCGAAAACCTCTTTTGAACTTTCGTCGAGTATTAGAAAACGTGTGGCAGGAGTAAAAAAGACAGATAAAAAACTGATAGCATCAGAATGTGCAAATTCCGCTTCATCGGATCACCGATTCCGCTAGCAACGGATCAGTGTTTCC
>DXQT01000005.1 GCA_019411365.1 Roseburia sp. | reverse complement strand
AATCACAAAATGTTGCCATTTTGTTGCCAATCACTAAACAAATTTGTTTGTAACCAGCATGAATACTGGTTTCTCGTGATTGTGTGAATTATTCAAACTCTTAATTGTAAAGTTGTTTTGTGGTGTTCGAGATTGCTTTTTGCAGTAGAACGCCGAGAGTTTTGTCTGAATTCTACCTGTTGCGTGGATTTTATGAAGATTGTATTGTCATTTTATTGTCAGCACAATAATTCAACACCTCAACATATAATCCCTAATATGCTTATACCTATTTTATCTTTTCAAGCACAAATGATATTGCGTTTGATATAATTTTTCAAATTCTTCTAATATCAATCTAGTTGCATTTTTTACATTTTGACTTTTACTTGTTTTGCCAAAATAAATATTTGCCAAACGAGATTCAAATGCATCTCCTTTTACATATTTTCTAAAATAATGTGGAAAACCGTATTCAATAATGCAAAATCCATTCATTTCTCCAAATTCGAATCTATACTGTGCCTGAACTTGCCTAAGTATTAGCACATCATGATATGACGGATCAGAAATGTATTCTACATTCTCTAATGTTTCCCCTTTTTCACTGTTAATTATAATATTTTTTACACTTCCATTCATCCATTTTGCAGAATCGGGCAACGGCTGTTTTGATTCCCTATCTGGTCCTATTTCTATATTTTTCACTGCTTCAAACTCTAAAAATCCATTTGGACTGTTATTAGCTATTGACAGCATAAACATAAATCGTTGATTATTACTGAATTCTTTAGCAGATAGCTCTGTTGCATTATCAGAAGTTGCTACTGCACCTTTGTCCTTTAAAAGTTTCACTACATCCTTAACAACTTTTCGATTAATTGCTTCGGTTTCAGATGATGTGAACTCATTTCTAAATGTAATTTCTCTTGTTTTTTCATCTTTTACAATTTCAACTCTTCCTGAAAATTTACTCTCACAATTTGCCCAATCTTTTGTAATATCCTCTCGCAAAATTTCGTATTCTAGAACAAGATTATTTTCAGAGTTCATTGTAAATTGCATATCAGTATTAACAGTATAATTACTTGAATCATCTACTATTTTTTGAGGCTCAATCAAAGAAAGTGGCACTATATCATTTAAATTTTCAGTTGTTGATGATTCGATTTTAGAGGTTCGAAATTTCACACTGTCTTCTTTGGTCTTTTGAAACTCTTGCAATTTTTCAAACTCTTTAGGACTTATTATTGAAAGTGTCAAAAGAGGAATTGACATTTGTTTAGAATTATCGCCAATAAATACCCCACGTTCTGCTAAAATCCCCTTCAAATCAGCCTCACTTATACATGATTTGCTTAACAATGGTTTTAGTTTTTCACCAACTGGAAGCAATGTTTTTATATTTATTTCTTCCATATATTAAATCACCTCATCTCTGAAATCTGGTTTATATGTTATAACCTCAATACTGTTCACAAAATCTGCATTTTCAAAAGAACTTTTTGCCATCAAAACCGCTTCCCTATGTTCAAATGAATTATAATCTGGAAATGCAATTGTAACCTTTGCAGTCCATGTACTAGTTAATTCCTGTGCCAATCCTATCAAACGTTCTAAATACTCTTTGCAAAAAGATTCCGCAACACCAATAAACAATCTTTTTTCGTCACCATTGCTAATTGCCAATGGGATAACATTTGAGTTAACATACTCATATGGCATTTCTTTTCCTCTATATACGCGTTGTATACTAGAATTATTCAATCCCGTATCAATATAAAAAAACTCAACATTTTCCTTACCATATTTTGAACGAGTGTATGATAACAACTGATATAAGAATTGTGCCCTTTTGTTGTCCACCAATGCTATTGTTTCATACACACATTCTTGATTCATATAAAAATTCCCTATTTTGTCTATCACACTTTCATTTTCGCGACCATCTTCACTTCCTCGATCAATCCAAAATATCAGCCCTGATATAACCTTCTTATCTGTATTAGGTATCTTTTTCTTGGCTAATTCGCATGCTGGATAGCACTCCATTGCATACGCCAAATCCAATACAAATTCCTTAAATTTACTTTTCACTCCGCTATCTGTTGCTGGATACCCATCTCTACATTTAACACTTACCAAAACATCTTGTTTAGTGGCATCCCTTAATTGAGATTTATATGTATAGACATAATCAATTCCATGCTTTTGGGGTTCTTTAGAATTTTCCTTTTTATGTTTTTCTTTATGTACACATGGTACCGTCACCCCACTATTTGCATTGTTCCATCCCATCAGCTCAAGAATGTTCTTTACAATTTGTTCTCCATATTCGCCCGAACTTTTCGCTTTTTCACCACCGGCCATTATATTTGCCCCTCCTAATCTTCATCATTATAATATATTTTATAGTATTTTCTTTTCTTTTCCCTATCGTAACCTTTCTCAATCAGATTATCAATGTCATCTACAGTATCACTAAATTTAATCTCCACATTATCATCTAACTTGATGCATTTCTTTATTGTCTTCTTAATTTTAGTTACAGCATTCGACGATATACTAAATTTGTTATCTACATCATACGAATCTATATAAACTTTAAATTTATCCGATTCTTCCTGATTATCAAATACTTTTTCTGTGAATTTTTCCAAATCAAATTCTTCATTATTTTCAAAATACTCTACAGAATTGTTCATCAGTTCCAATCTTTTTTCAGGTTCTATATTTTCTTTTTTAGCAATATATTTTTTACAAGACTTCAATACCTTTGCTGTATTGGTATATTCATTTTTTTCTTCCTCAATCATCAAAAAATTCTTTTTCCAATACATAGCATCATTAATATTTCTATCCACAATATATACCTTATAATTTGAATCTGACAAATTAAATATAAGACAACCTTTATCCAATTTCTTAGGATTAATACCCTGTTGACATTCAATATCATATCTCTTTCCATTACTATTTACTTGCAAATAATAATCCTTAGATTCCGATTTATAAATTCCTATTGCATCAGTAACATTATCATCTATTATGCAATTTTGTAAATAAACTATATACAATTCTCCTGCTTTTATATTGGGATGCACTGACACTTCATACAAGTGTTTAGCAATATTGACAGATTGTTCATAAAACTCACTTGGGTTTTCAAATATATGTTTAACATAATTATATATTTCATTCATTGCAATATCTGTTTCATGTACAAATCTATATGTTACATCAAATTTAAATGTAGAAAAAAAGAATTGTTTCAAATATTGATTTGTTACTTCATTATTAGCATCACATATTTCCGTTGATATCTCTAACGATTCACCTTTAACTTTATTTCCCACATTATGAATAATCATATTTTTTATATTTACACTTGAAAAATCCTGCACGTTCTCACCACTTCCCTTTCCAGAATCAATTATTGCTTTTTTATGCCATCATCCTTTTCTGCTCTCCTACATTACGAATAACAACATATTCCGCTTCTTCTTTTTCTTTCTCCAACAGTTCCTTTGCAAACACTGCAATCGGTTCAGCAACAGCCAATGCCAATCTTACCGGCACTGCATTCCCGATTTGCTTATAAACCAAATCCAACTTTGCATTATCGTTTCTATTACTTGTTCCCCTGCTAAACTCATACCAATCAGGGAATGTCTGTATTCTAGCAATCTCTTTAACCGACAGCCTTCTATTGTTTTCTTCACCATCACTAAAGATATATTTGTCTTTACCTACATGCACCATAGGCTCTCCTGCCGGATGGATAGGTGCCTGTCTACCAGATGCCTGAATCGTAAAACTTGGTTGTGTCCAAAGTTTCTTTCGGTTACGTGACATAAAAATGGTCGAATACGAACCGGTAAAATAATCTCCCGGATTATCTTCCAAATCACCAATCGCATCACGAAGCGTAACTACTTCTTTTAAGCCTTCAACACCATACCCATGTGTTGGTTCTGGATGTACATATTCAAAGTCTATATCATTTCTGACACCAACCAAAATCACTCGTTCTCTTATCTGTGGCACACCATATTCTGCCGAGTTTAAAAGTTTGTGATATATTGTATATCCCGCTGCTGCAAAATCCTGAACAATCTGTTTAAAAACCTCGCCCTTGCCAAGAGTCATCATTCCTTTTACATTCTCAGCCACAAAAATTTTCGGTTTGCTCTGCATCAAACAACGAATAAAATGCAAATATAAAAAGTTTCTCTTATCATCAACCAGTCTCGGTCCAGCCTCAGAAAAACCCGGACAAGGGAAACCTCCTAATACAATATCCGCCTTAGGAAACTCCTTTATCTTTCTTATATCGCTTTTGTCCATATATATATATTTACCCGCATTCTGTGCATAGGTTTCTCTTGCCTCATCAAATATATCGTTTACATAAATCGTATTAAACACATTATTATTAATGTTTTCATCAAAAACCTTTTTATCAGCAAATGCAGCTTCCATAACTTCTTCACCCATAACGGCTTTTAATCCAGCTAATTCAAATCCTAAATCAAGACCACCACATCCCGAAAACAATGACAGCAAGTTCCATTTATTCGGATCATAGTTGAGTTTATCAAACTCTATTTCTTCACTACAATCAGCAAACGCTTGTCTTTCTTCTTCAATTTTAGCATTCAAAAGTTCCTTGACTTCATCCACTTTATAATCTGGAGCCGGCTTAAATTTGCCACGCCCTCTTTCTTCTAAAATAACAGCCATGGTTTCACCTCTAAATTATTCTATCTGTCCCGGCATTGTCATCATCAATGTCGTCTGTTGTTTTAATGTTTAGCTTTTTCATATAATGCAACAACCTGTTCGCCACTTCATTTCCCTTAACAGTTAATGGCTGATCATACACCAATTCGGGAACAAGTTTATTGTCTTCAGCATTCCAATACACTTGAACCGAAAGTGGTCTGTCTCCATCCCATTTTCCAGCAAATGTACGATAATTCAATGCCTTACATGCAAAGTAAATATCAGGGTGCATCTTCACATACTCTTTAATCGGAACCATTTTATCAATTACGTCTTGTGCCGAATTTACATTTTCATCCATCAATATGTAATTGGCTATGCCGCTATTCTCAATAACCTGTCCTGACACCATAGCATTTCGTTTATCATCTACCAAATTACTACCTGCATACACATCAATAACCTGTTCTTCTGTAAGTAGCATTTTACCTGATAAATCTCCACTATTTTTGTTTAAAAGCTCAAACTTCCATCCCAAAGTGATAGCGCCCTTTTCCGTTCTCTTAAACTTATTCTTATATATGAGCATTCTTTCTTCAAATCTATCACTTATAGCCATTGTCGATTGCTCAATAATATTTACCCAGTCCTCGCCGAATAATTGCTCTGCTCTATCTGCACTCATCTTATTCTCAATAAAATCAGCGTTTTCTTTTTTATATGATATTTTTATTTCCACCTTATCAGATGACGATTCTGCTAAAATATAAATATCTGTTTTAGGCTCACCTTTATGGCATGTTGGTTTTCCTGAAAGAATTATTTTATAATTCTTCTCTTGGAACACGAACTCTGTTCCTTCAGCCATAAATGCTAATATTCTTCTTTCTGCATCACCAAAATCACCCATAACAAGACCTCCTAGTATTGTTTTCTACATATCTCTTCTTTTCCTATGTTTTCAAATGAATTAACTTGTGGCTTTCCAATGTCTGTTGCATTTTTCTTAATAAACTCAAACAATTCAGGATAGTTTTCCAGATAATAATACATTTGAGGACATACAAAATTCGGATTAAACTTCCGAAGTGTTTCCAAGTCTATTTCCTTGGTCATCCGAAAAGATAAGATAGGCATGGCATATGTGTGTCTTGTAAGGAAATCATCTACCCTTTCACACACCTGTGCGTCTTCCTTGTATTCCTCTTTCCAAGTGTTGATGTCTATTTTTCGTCCCAGATGAATCTTTCCCACTATCATTTTCATTGGACTACTCACATACATATATGCCAATATTTCTTCATCTGGAAATGTTCTTCTATATTCAAAAATCTTGCTTCCTTCTTTAATCCTGTTATACCATTCAGGTTTAAAGCTTAACAACATTGTCCGCATACCTTCTCCTATCCACCCAAGTCATAAGATTTAGCCATATAAATTATATCATATTAATAAGTCCAATAATCTGTACTCCGGCATCCAATTTTTCTGTGTAGTCCTTGCAGCTATTAGAAAAAAGTATACAAAAACTCAAGATAATTCTACCACAAATACTAGGTTTTCTCCACTACAAGATCTTAACAATTCTATTAATTTTGTATCACCTCCCCCTCCCCTCTCTAACCTTCTCGCCAATCCACTCCAGAAACTTATCAAGCATTGACTTTCCTTCAATCACAAACTTTTTCATAAATTCATACGCCTTATCCAGTTTCTCCTGCAGCCCCTTGTTTTCTTTTTTCAGATTTTGGTTTTCATACCTCAGCTGAATAACCTCTTCCTTTAGATAATAATCCCCTTCACCCTGCTTTATCAGGTCATCCCTAAGTTTTTTAACCTCTGACAATTCTTCCTCTGCCTGAGCCAGTTTTTCATTTGCATTCTCAAATACTGCACGAGCCTTATTAAGTGCTACCTGCACATCTGCCAACTGTTTCTTTTTATCTGCAATAATATCTTCCAATTCCTGACCATCAGCAGCCAAAGCTTTATTATATTTTTCTTGTGCAACCCCTTCTTCCATGATTCTATCTTTCAGGGATGTTACTATCGCTAAGGTCTTTTCCGCTTCCTCTCGTTCTGTTTTCAAACACATTTGTTGTTTATGAATCTCATCGTTCAACTGAGCTTCTCGTTCTTCTTTTAACTCAATTACAACACCGATATCTTCAAGCTCCTGCTCTAATTCTTTGACTTCCCGGCTACGCTCCTGCTTTTTATAATCCAAAACCGACAAATGTGGATTGTGTGTATCCAGTTTTTTCCAGCCACCACCGTATTTCTGCATTATCATGGCAATATCTTCTTTCTCTGCCTCCGACCACTGCTGCCATTCGGTATTACCCTTGCCCTCACTTTCAAAACCTCTGGAGGCAAGCGCACCCTTAAGGGAATTTTTTATTTCTAATCCTCTCTTGTTATCTGTTGAAAACGGTACAAAATCTATATGCACATGTGGCGTCTCTTCATCCATATGAATATAAGCCCCAAATACATATAGCTGTGGATTTCTGCGAATAAATAACTCCACATAATCTTGTAATGCCTTAACTGCAGTATCAGCCGCAGCACTGCCCACGCCGGTATCATCTCTGTTCCCTATCTGCACAATGACTTCATAAAAAAGCTTCTCCTGCTTGCTTCTTGAAATCTTGTCATAATAATTCTTAATCTGCCTGTCTTTGCGTTTCTGCTTGGCATTGTACTTTTTAAGAGAATCATCAAACAATTTGTGATACACCTTTTTCAAATCTTCATGCACAAGAGTGATATTATCTTTTGTTCTGTCTGCATCCACATTTGCCGCAATAAATGCTCTTGTATTATGACCAAGTGACCCTTCCCCATTCATAAAACTAATCGTTCTTTCCATCTGAAATCTACCTCCTTTTCCTATGTATGCGTACACCTCCTTCTTATCCGTACTCGTGCCGGATACGGCACATATCAGTAAATTTCCCAGGGAAGGTTTTGTTACTTTTGTCAAAAGTAACGTAAAAGCACTTTTGACACCTGCGGCATCAAAAATGCAGACCCGCAAGCGGGTTTTGCGCTCCTCGCCGGAGAGGCTATAGTCGCGGATACGCGACATATTGTTTACCAACTGCGACTCCACTTCATACGAAGTCTACAACTTGCCTCTATCCTGCCAAAGTACAACAAAAATCTCTATGCTCCGGTAGGAATAAATGAGCTATGTATCATGCCATCCTTTGCATCTAGTGAAAACAATTCACCACATCATGTAATACAACTTCCTCTGCTATCAGCCTTGCTTCCGTTCTCAGCTTATACATTTCTGAAAAAGAATTTTTATTCCTCGGCTTATGCTTTTGTAGCCATTCCGTTTCAATATCCTCAAGCAATTCATAAGCCACTTCATTTACCTCTGCTGCCTTTTGGTTCAGTTCCCCGAATCGTAGCAGACTCCGATACCGCTGTGGATATTCTGACTTTAAATATTGCATCCACATATGCCCGTATTTTCCAACATTCACACCATCATCCTTAATATCTAATGTGATTAACGGATAAAACAATCCGTCTCTTTCCTCATACTGAACACCTATTTTTTCAAATAATGTTTGCTGTCCCATGTTAATCGCTTCCTTTCGATATTCAACACATTTTTAGTCTTCATCACTGGCTGTCAGCCTCTCCATACCTGCCAGAGTACGAGGCGTTTCGCGAAACGCCTCCAATATCTCCAGCATAGTTCTGATTGGTGTTAGCAGCTCCGAATCCATGTCATCCGCTTTTTGTAACCGCTCCAGTTCTGCTTCAATGTGCTGCAGATTCTGCCGAAATGATACCAGCATTAGCGGATTGCCTGTAGCCACAACCTTCTGATGCAGAATGCTTTGTATAATATACTCTTGTCTCGTCCTGCACCCGCACATTTTTACGCGGTTAGTAAGTTCCTCATTTTCTTCCGGTGACAAGCGAAATGCCACTGTCACCGTTCTCCATCTGTTTTTTGCATCTCTATTTTTTTCTGACATTGATAAGCTCCTCCCTTTCTGAATCTAGATGCACAGCCATATCTGACTGTACCGTTGGAAATAAATGTGCATAATGATAAGTGATATCAACTGCCTCATGTCCTACTCTTTCAGCAATCGCAAGTGCCGAATAGCCCATATGAATCAGCAGTGAAATGTGTGAATGCCTGAGTCCATGAATCTTGATTCTCTTAACACCTGCCAGCTTTGCGCCTCTGTCCATCTCGTGATGCAAATAACTCTTTGAAATGGTGAAAATCCTATCATCATTTCTAATGCCATCCAATCTACTGATAAAATCTTCAATTTCAAGAGCAAGAAAATCCGGCATAACAATCACTCGATTACTCTTCGGTGTCTTCGGATCTGTAATTACATCCTTCCCCTCCAGCCTTTGATACGATTTATTGATGCGAAGTGTTTTCTTCGTAAAATCAAAATCGTTAGGTGTCAGTGCCAGCAGTTCTCCTTCACGAATTCCTGTCCAATACAGAATTTCAAATGCATAATATGAGATTGGCTTGTCCGCCACCTGCTCAATAAATGCCTGATACTCCTCCTGAGTCCAAAACATAATTTCCTTCGACTCTTCTTTCCCCATAGAACCAGCTTTTCGAGCCACATTATCCTTCAAATCATACATATTAACTGCATGATTTAAGATGGCACTCAACTGATTGTGTATGGTTTTTAAATAAGTCGGAGAATACGCTTCTCCGTTGTCCTTCTTGAGCTTCATAATCTCATTCTGCCATTGAATCACATCCGCCGGACGAATCTCATTCAACTTTCTGTGTCCAAAGTATGGCAAAATCTTTGTTTCAATAATGTGCTTTTTCGTCAGGTAAGAATTGTATTTAATTCTTGGCTGAATATCTGACAGATACAGTTCCACAAAATCTGCAAATTTCATATTGATATTCAATTCATCCTTTAACTTAAAAGCTCTTTCCCATTCAAGGGCATCGCTTTTCTTAGCGAAGCCCCTCTTGGTCTTTTGCCTTCGTGTACCAGTCCAGTCCTTGTAATAAGTCCTGACCTCCCACATTCCGGTCTTTTGGTTCTTAATAACCGCCATCAAACCACCTCTTTCTTATCTGTTGTTCCATAGATTCGTTCATCAAAATACTGTCTGCTGACTCGTCCCTTGATTGTCAAAAATCCATCTGCTGCTCGCTCTGCGTTTAATTCGCGTATGAGCTTATATGCATATGATGTCGAGACTCCAAGCTCTTCCACCACATCCTGCACATTGATAAATCTTTTGTTCTCCATACACTGCTACCTCCTCTCTCGTCATTTATTATTCAGTTCGTTTTCGAACTGTTGTGTTGTGTATTATATTAACAGTTCATTTCTGTACTGTCAATATCATTTATCAAAAAACATTTCATTTTTGCACTGTTAGTGTTATACTGTATATAGTTTGAATGCTGAACAGGCAATCTCCTTCTTCTAACGTGTGAAATATGGAACAAAGCTATTGGAGATGCCTGTGTCAGAAGGGGAATTCTATCCCCTTCTGACCACCACGAAGTGGCAGCATTCATGAACAAGTAGCAACGCGGATTGCGAATATCCGCTTTATAAAGAAGGAGCTTTTGTAATGGGCGATAAATTTACCAGCCGAGTAGGCGTTTTAATCAGAAACTTCCGAATCGCAGCCGAACTTACCCAAAAGGAATTGGCTGAGCGATGCGGACTTAATGAGTCTACAATCCGAAACTACGAATTAGGAAATCGTTATCCCGACGAAGCAACTTTGCTTAATATTGCGAATCATCTTAATGTCAGCTTCTTTGCACTTTCAGATCCGGATGTAGCAAATATCTTCAGTGCACTCCATGTGTTATTTGATATGGAATGGGCATATGGATTGCGACCTACCATAAAGGATGGCAAAGTAGTATTAAAGTTTGAAGAACGGCTTCCAAGTGCCGGGTCTCGTCCGCAGGAGGATTTAGATTCATTCAAAAAAATGGTTGAGTACTGGGCAAGATTAAGAGACAAACTCGATGACGGAGAAATCACCGAAAGTGATTACTACAAGAAAGAAATCCGCTTCCCTGCAAATCCGATAGATAGTGATACATCTTACTCGGTATCTCTTGATTTAGCAGATGACGACCAGATGATGGTTCAGGAGATGATTGAAAATGAAGAAGTTGCAGAAGCATTGAAAGATTTGTTTCCGGATTTCTCATATGTAAAGAGGAAGCGGAAACCGAAGAAAGATTAAAATATGAGGAGATATTTATGGCAACAAATGATACAATATTAATTGACGGAATTCTTGATGACATAATTTCATCAAACGGTATGGATGATACCAATGAAAATCGTGGAAAAGCCTTTGAAGATTTTGCGATATCTGAACTACTAAAAAACTATGATTTAACTCGTGACCAAATCATTGATGGCTTAGTCGACGGTAGCGACGATGGTGGAATTGATGGGCTTTACTTTTTTGTAAATGGTAACTATGTCGCAGACAAGTCAGCTATTCTTCCACGAACAAACGCGCATTTGGAAATATATGTCTTAACCTGTAAACATCACGACACCTACGAATTAAACCCACTAGAAAGCCTTGATTCGTCTCTTTCAGAATTATTTGATATGACAATCAAGGCAGAGTCGCTAAAAAGTAAATACAAGAGTGATATATTAGCTAAGAGGGAGTTGTTAATACACTTATACAGAAAACTTTCGCCTGCACTTACAAAAACCAACATATATATCAGATATATTTCTAGAGGTGTTTCTGAAACTGTTGCGTATAATATCAAATGTAAGGGAAGAAAAATTGAGGCTACATGTAATAAACTTTTTTCTATAACAACATCAGAAATGAAATTCATTGGTTCTAAAGAATTACTTATATTATATCGCACAAAAAGAAACGGCACTGTGGAATTAAAAATAAAAAAAGGATTCCAATGCGGTAAAGATTTTGTTGTTTTAGTTGGACTAACAGACTACTTCAATTTCATAACAGACTCTGAACAAAAGTTAAAACGCTACTTTTTTGAGGAAAATGTTCGTGATTACCTTGGAAACAACAGAACCAATACGGATATTATGAATTCTTTAGAATCTTCAGAAAAGATTGATTTTTGGAATCTTAACAACGGAATAACCATTCTTACTTCAAGCGCCACTCTATATGACGACATTATTGAAACAGACAATATACAAATAGTAAATGGATTACAAACCACAAATACCATTTTCAACTATTTTTCAAATGGAGGAACAGATACTACCAACCGTTCAGTTTTAGTTAAAATAGTTGTATCTACAGATCCTTTAGTACGAAAAAATATTATACAAGCAACCAATAACCAATCTGTAATTCCACTATATTCATTACATGCAACTGATAAAATACAAAAAGATATAGAAGAAATATTATACAAACATGATATATATTATGAACGCAAAGATAAATATTATCAAAATCTTGGAATTCCTACTTGTGACATTGTAACCCCTTTATATCTTGCCGGAGGGTATACAAGTTTAATTTTAAAATTACCACACAGAGCAGTATTATTGAAATCAAAGTTTATGAATAATCCCATCCAATACAACAAAGTGTTCAACGAACAAATTCCTTTATCTGTATGGATTAACATTGCAATAATATTAAAAAAAGTTGATAGCATTACACCTAACTATAAAGGAACGATTAAAGCAAGCCAAGATAAATATTTGAGATCCGTAAGACCCATTGTGTCTCTTGTAGTCACCGCTAAAGTAATTGGTAAACTGAGTTTTGGTACAAACGATATTATAAGATTAAATCCTCAACTTATAACTAAAGAACTTATCGAAGATGTAACGCATAACACTATAAAATTCTTCAATGACAATCATCTTAAGTCAATTAGGAATTTGTCAAGTAGACAGCAAACAAATTTGATTCTCAAAGAATTAGCAACCCATTATCAACTTCCTGATTTTATTTCTATTGAAAAAAGAAAAGATTTTATATATGACGATTATCAAATAGACGAAGAATTTATAGAAACTGTAAAAGAAATGTTACCTGCTCAACCATGGCAAGTAGGAATACATAAGACTATTGCTGCTCAGCTTGGTTGTCCAAATGCGAAAGTATCACGAACCATCGAAACGCTCATAGATACTGGTATTTTCAAGAAACAAATAAACGGACAAATTATTGAGAGTTAATTTTCTTACTATGTATCTCGAATTTTTCCAAAATTATTGTCATTCTATTGTCACGCAACAAAAAACGAGCCAAGAAACGCCGTAAATTCAACGTTTCTTGGCTCTTGTGTATTATTCAAACTCAATCGTTCCCGGTGGCTTACTCGTCAAATCATACATTACCCTGTTGACGCCCTTCACCTCATTAATAATTCTGCTCATAACTCTCTGGAGCACCTCAAACGGGATCTCTGCTGACTCAGCAGTCATGAAATCGACCGTATTAACAGCACGCAGTGCCACGGCATAGTCGTAGGTGCGCTCGTCGCCCATGACACCGACGGAACGCATGTTGGTCAGTGCTGCAAAGTACTGGTTCGGCATCCAGGATGGTGCCTTTCCGTTTGCTTTGGTGTATTCCTCCACTGCCTTGTCCACTTCCTCGCGGTAGATGGCATCGGCATCCTGCACGATCTTGACTTTCTCGGCATTTACTTCTCCGATGATACGGATACCGAGTCCCGGTCCCGGGAATGGCTGACGGAAAACAAGTTTTTCCGGGATGCCAAGTTCAAGTCCGGCTTTTCTTACCTCATCCTTGAAAAGGTTGCGAAGCGGCTCAATGATTTCTTTGAAATCAACGAAGTCCGGCAGACCGCCTACGTTGTGGTGGGATTTGATGACGGCTGACTCTCCGCCAAGTCCGCTCTCAACGACATCCGGATAAATGGTTCCCTGTGCAAGGAAATCAACGGCACCGATCTTCTTTGCCTCTTCCTCAAAGACACGGATGAACTCCTCACCAATGATCTTACGTTTATGCTCCGGCTCTGTCACACCGGCTAATTTTCCATAATAACGGTCCTGTGCGTTGACACGGATAAAGTTCAGATCAAACTGTCCGTTTGGTCCGAATACTTCTTCGACCTCGTCGCCCTCATTTTTGCGGAGAAGACCATGGTCTACGAACACACAGGTAAGCTGTTTTCCGATTGCACGGGATAACAGACCTGCTGCAACGGAAGAATCCACACCGCCGGATAAGGCAAGCAGTACTTTTCCGTTACCGACTTTTTCACGGATCTCTTTTACCGTATTCTCAACAAAAGAATCCATTCTCCAGGTTCCCTCACAACCGCAGATGCCGCGTACAAAGTTGTGAAGCATCTTTGTGCCTTCCTGTGTGTGAAGCACTTCCGGGTGGAACTGGATTGCAAATAATCCTTTCTCCTGGTTCTCTGCTGCGGCAACCGGACAATCCGCCGTATGTGCAACGATGTTAAATCCCGGTGCAGCCTTTGAAATATAATCGAAATGACTCATCCAGCAGATCGTATTTTCTGATACGCCGGTAAATAACGGTGATGACGTATCGACCATAACCTCGGTCTTACCATATTCACGGACAGGTGCCTTTTCCACCTTTCCTCCAAGTACGTGCATCATCAACTGCGCACCATAGCAGAGTCCTAAAACCGGCACGCCGAGTTCAAATAATTCTTTTGAACAGGTCGGTGAATCAGCTTCATAGCAGCTGTTCGGACCGCCGGTAAGAATGATTCCCTTTGGATTCATTGCCTTGATCTGCGCGATATCCGTCTTGTAGGAATATATTTCACAGTAAACATTGCATTCTCTGACACGTCTCGCAACCAGCTGGTTGTACTGACCGCCAAAATCAATGACAATTACTTTCTCATGATCCATTGATCTTCTTCCTCCTGATGTTTTCGTTGCCTGCAATCTGTTCATGACGATGCCTTTTTCAAAAGCATATCCTTCCCTGATACAAGCTTTAATGATACTTATTATAAGATACGTTTTAGGAGTTTACAAGGCGTTTTTCCCTACATTACGGTATTTTGTCATTTTTATTAAAAAAATACATGCTTGTGGCTCAAATATCACTTAATTGTAAAAGACACTTACCTGAGAATTTCTGTTTAAAAACCAATCTGATATATTTTAAAATCTATGAATTGTAAAACAAAAATACATATCCCTTTCCATCTCCGGTCATACTATCCACATGAAAAGACATTCCAATCTCCCGGATTTTTCAAAACTCTGCGCACCGGAGCAGAACTCTATACAGGATGCAGTTTCCCTGCTGATCCACTTCTTCTTTCTTGGAAGCTTTTGGGGATTTCTCTGGGAAACCCTTATCTTCCTTGCAAAAGATAATACTTTTCGCAACCGCGGATTTTTTTATGGTCCCTGGCTCCCCGTTTATGGCATCGGAGCGGTAGTATTTTACTGTCTGTTTCATTCTTCCAGAGAAACTATATCCATCAGGTCTCTCCACAAATCAAACCGACTTTTTCTTTTTAAAACAAAATACCACCCGCTCACAATATTCATAAAAACTGCCCTTCTCGGAACAGCTTTAGAACTTGTGATCGGATGGTTCCTTGATATCTTTTTCGATTTACGATACTGGGATTACAGCAGTTATCCTTTTAATTTTCACGGATATATCTGCCTTCTGTCAGCAGTCGGATTTGGTGTTGCCGGCATGCTCTGGATCTGCGTGTTTTCTGAAATTTTCCGAAAACTCTGGTTTTCCCTGCCGCCAGGCTTCAGACGTGGCTTCAACAGTGTGCTGATACTCTTATTTCTCGCGGACTGCGCTGCTGCGCTGATTTTTCCCAATACCGGACATGGAATAACTTTTTAATTTCTGACACTTCCGCCCTCTAAAAATTCGCTTTCCTCTTTCATGACCTGTTCTTCTTTTTCTTTAAAGATCATTCCGAAAATAGTTCTCACAAGCGGACCTGCAAAAAAGATCTGCCAAAAAAATGCCATTGGGAAATTCAGTGCTGTTGTCTGAAGCCACACTGCGATCACTTCTTTTCCTGCATGTTTAAATAAAAGTGTTGCTGCCAGGCTCATTGTCGGACACATCAGACAGACTGTGATTGATGAAATGGCAAGGATCAGCATGATCGGTTTGTCCACGCCCGGTGTCACGATACGAAATGCAAGTTTTTTGGACAGTGATCCATAGAGGAAAAAGTCAAGAATAAACGCAAGCGGTCCCATAATGATCAGTTCATGAAATGCATTTAAAAATACAACGTTGCTCATTCCTCCCATGTTCAGTGCAATGTTGTAGCAGATCATTGCGTACACCATGACGAACACCATTAAAATAGTAAATACGACTTCCTGTAACTTTGTTTTTGGCATATTTTTCTCTCCTCATTCTTTTGATAAAATAATTATTTTTGCCGACAAAAAAACAGAGAAAGCAATCTTTGCGATCGCTTTCTCTGCTGCACGTCGTGTGATTATTATAGCGTATTCCACGAACTCACATAATAGTTTTAATTTCACAAACTTTTTATGCATTTCATGGAACTCATTGTGCAATTTTGTAAATTGTATTTTTCCATCTCCTGAAATACATTTTCCCGTTTTATGAAACACGTTTTTGTTTTAATAAACTTTTGTTTTATGAAACACGCCCATTTGTTTTAATAAACACGCTTTTACGTTTTATGCATGCTGATGCAGATATTTCTCCCTTGTTGCAAGTCCACCACGGATATGGCGCTCGGATTTATTGACATCTAACACTTTGCGTGCCTCCGCTGCAAGCGATGGATTGACCTGGACAAGGCGTTCTGTAACATCTTTATGTACCGTACTCTTGCTAATCCCAAAATGTTTCGCCGCCTGACGCACCGTCGTATTATTATCAATAATATATCTGGCTATTTCCATAGCTCTTTCCTCAATATAGGTTTTCACAAAAACTCCCCTGCAATACTTGTTTTTACATTGTATGCAGGGGAGTTATATACTATTCTTTCAAACATTTATTGCAGCAGTTCCTGTTGTGCAGCCTGCTGCTGTTGATGATATGCATTTTTCTGTTCATACATCCGCCAGTCAGCTTCCATGATCTTCTCATTAAATTCTTTTCCGTGCTCTGCCCAGGTAACTCCCACTGAAATGCTAATATTGTTGTTCATCATTTCACAGACAGATCTTACATTATCATAAAATTGCGTTTCTGTCGTATCCGGATCAAATACTGCAATGCCAACCTGAAACTGATCCATACTCTGATATTTTTCTATTTTCTCATTGTATCTGTTACGATTATCTTTCATATTTACATCCGACATGTCGATTTCAGTCTTAGCAACTCCGGTGTATTCGATCCAGAATTTTTTTCTTTTTCTCCCACATGTGCCAATCCGGTACCTTTTGCTTTCGCGGACTTTTCCACATTGTGATAATAACATTCTAGTGTTGCAAGTTCACAGATCGACCGGATCTGTGACAGGGCAGGTTTATTGACAACAATATTTTCCTCTTCCTTTGCCAGCACAAGCATATCCTTCTCTTCTGCTGCACGCTCTGTCAGATCCGCTCTGCACATTTCATACGCTTCCTGCGATATCGTTTCTGTTTCATATTTTTATTTTCAAAAATATAATCCATAGAACCAAAACCTACCGCCATGTTCTGTATCTCACTCTCCGGAAGTGTGAGGGTGATTGTTTTTGTTTCCTCCTCAAAGGTTCAATTACACATTCCATTCTACAATAAGGTCTCTTCCCCCCCCTGTTTTTTAACAAAAGAATATTTTTTCACCCTACAGTTTCTTTATCTTAATATTTTTTCCAGCACCCTTCGACTTAAAAATAGCTTTATAATCAGAAACTTTTTTTGCCGGTACTTTAAAGGTTGCATTTTTCTTAATGTTCTTGAATGCATCCTTTCCAACACCTGATTTTTTCAGTTTTGTTGTCTTTAATGTGATATTTGCAAGTTATTTATCACCGGAAAACGCTTCCTTTCCAATCTTGTTTAATCCGATAGAAGATGCCGTAAATGTGGTAAGTTTTGTACATTTATAAAATGATTTATTTCCGATTGCCTTTACATTAGAACCAACCGTAACTTTCGTAAGTTTACTTCATCCGGAAAATGCGCTGTCTGCAATTGCAGTTACCTTAAATGTATATCCGTTGATTTTAACCGTTGCAGGAATAGATGCCTTTGTAATGTTTTTCTTTGCATATTTATTTACAGTTACTGTATGTTTTCCGGTTACTTTATACTTGATCTGTCCAACTGTTTTCACAGTTCCAACTGCCGGTTTTTTCTTTTTGTCTGTAGTTCCGGTATTTTCCGTATCAGCTTTTACCAGCGCCAAAATCGCTGTTTCCAGATCACTTGCTGCCTGATCTACTACAGTCTGTTCTGCTGTTGCATCTGTAAGTTTCTTTGCAGCATCGAGCGCAGTCTGTAAATTTTTCCAGCTCTCTGCTGTGTAATCTCTCTGCTTTAATGCCTCCGCTTTCTCGATTACAGCGTTAAGTTTTGTAACATCTGTTTTTGTTTCTTCCTTTGTCTCTGCCTTTACCAGTGCTTTGATTGCAGCATTCAGATGCTCTGTTGCCTCATCTACAGTAGACTGCGTGTGCGGAGCCGCAAGCTCATCTTTTGCCTCTTTCAATTCAACGCAAAGATCAAACCAGCTTGCTGCCGTATAATCACTCTCAGTTAAGTTCTCTGCACTTTTAATTGCAGCTTCAAGTGCCGTCGTATCCACCGTTTCCTCTTCATCCTTAACAATATTTGCATCGGTTACCTTAAATTTTACCGTGTAATCATTGTAACCAAGTGCATATACCGTGATTGTCCAGTATCCGGTTCCGTCTGTTCCCGCCGGCAGTTTACAACGCAGTGAATCTGTAAGACCAAGCTGGATTCCCTGTGCTTTGTTCATCCAGTTATCTGATGCAAACTTGGTTCCATAAGATTGAAGTGGATCGGTATAAGTACTGTCGGATCCATAATAAGTCCACTCTGCTGCCTGCATATCAGCACCAAGTGCACCGTAGCCCTCCCCAGTCAGATCGACACGAAGAAATTCTCCGTAAGAACCGTTTGCCTCTTTTACCGTTGTTGTAATATTCTCTGCTGTTTTTAATGCAGCGTCCTTGATTCCGGAATCCGTTCCATTGTTTACTCTCGCAGCAAACGAAAAACTTCCGTCCTCATTTTGGGTAACTGTTTTTAGACCATTGGTGTTTTCTGTTACTTCTGCAACCAGATCCGTATAGTTTTTCAGATTTCCCTCCGAAAATCCACCGGATAAAGTACTGCCATTTTCCACTACGGTATATGCTGCTTTAAAAGCTTCATAATCTTCAGTTTTTACTTTGACTGGAACATATTTAAGTCCTGTTACCACATAACTTTCAATCTCATTTTTATCATAGGAAAAAGTCTCTCCGTTCGTCAGCACACCAGTGGCTGCTCCTGTATAATATGCCACTTTGAGCTTTGTACCATCTTTTTTTGTAATTTCTGACGTACACTGATAACTTCCCCTGTGCAGTCCGTGATTGGTGGTTGCTCTCGATACGGTATCAAATGCACCCATGTCAAGCTCAGCGCTGCATAAGCATACTGATACTCCTGCGTTTACTGCATTCATGATTCCTCTTGAACTGTATGTTGCACCGGAAACCGTATCCACATCCGTACTCTGTTTTGCAAGGATGCTCGCTGTCACACCTTCTTTTGCACGATTGAAAAAGGCTTCATCATCTGAATTACTCAAAATGTTGATCGACCGGATCGTCTGATTTTTTATCACAACTGAAACTTTGATCTTACCGGAAAATCCGTTCGCACTGCCTTCATAAGTTCCGTCTGCAAGATCAAACGCACCGTCTAAAACAGCAGCCGCTTCCGTATTTTCAACTTCCGTCTCTTCTACCGACTCCATACCGGCACTTTCGATAATAGTTTCCGTCTCTGTCAGTTCATCTTCTGACTCTGAACCATAAACCGGTGCTGTATAATCACTCAGGGAAACCACTGCACCAATTCCCACCACCGCTGCCAGAATGACGGGTACAATTCCTGAAATATTTTTCATACTTGTCTCCATACCAAATCATTCGTTTATACTTTTTTTTCAATGATCTTCGTATCCATTTCCGACTCAAAACTGTCTGCGATTCCCTCTGTGACATAGATTTCCCTGTCATCCGTCATCAGAATCATGTCAAATTCATCACTGTGATTTCTCCAATATTCCGTTGCGGCTTCTTTCCCCATAATAAAAACGGATGTAGAAAGTCCGTCCGCAAGCGTTCCATCTGCTGTGACAATGGAAACGGAAATTAACCCGTTCTCCACCGGATAACCGGTTTTGGGATCTATGATATGATGATATGTCCTGCCGTCCTGCTCAAAATAACGTTCATAACCGCCGGAAGTGATCACCGCCTTATCCTGTATGGAAAGCACCCCAAGATACTGATCTGTATCCTGTGGGTCCTGCACTGCCACGCGCCAGCTGCTTCCATCCTTCTTTGTTCCAAGTGCCTGCACATTTCCACCAAGATTGACCAGTCCGCTCTTGATCCCGCAGGCACGAAAAATATCCATGATACGTGCAGAAGTATAACCTTTCGCGATTCCTCCAAAGTCGATCTGCATTCCGTCCTTTTTAAAAACGATCTGCGATGTCTCTTTATCATAAGAAATATCCGATGCATCTGTCAGCGTGAGCAGATCCTTAAGTTCGTCTGCGTCCGGCACCCTGAAATTGTCATCTGTAAATCCCCATACTTTCATAACCGGATAAATCGCAATATCAAATGCACCATCTGTAGCTTCATACAGATCCAGTGAGCGTTCCACCAGATATGCTGTCTCCTCCGAGAGTATTCCATCTCCGCTCTGATTGATTTTATATATCTCACTGTCCTCATTTCCCGTAGACAACAATTGATCCAGCCGGCTGATCTCATCTGCCGCCTGATCCACGGCCTCTGTGGCTCCTTTGCCATAAGCAGTTACCGTCATATATGTGTCCATTGCAAAGAGATCTCTGCTCGCCTCGGTATCTCCCCCATCGGTACCACAGCCACCTGCCACAACCATGACTGCTGCAAAAATCAGAAATATAATTTTTCTTTTTACTTTACCTTCGCTCATTTTCCCTCTAACTTTGGTTAGTATTTTCTAATCATTTTAGCTTACAATGCACCAGACGCAAATGTCAATCTGCACTTTTGAGACTTTTTCTCATTTTGATCTCCATTTCCCATGTTACCGCAAAAAAATCCCCTCACATACAGACAACAACCTGCATATAAGAGGATTCCTCAATTATATTATATTTCATTCAATTTAATTATATTTCAATGCCTTTTTGAGAGCTGCTGAAATCGCCGTTCCCACAACAAAGCAGACAATTGCCTCAACCAGTCCGTTGACACCTACAAATGCTAAAATGAACAGCAATGCATTTTTTGCACCAAGAGCTGATACAAATGACTGGATGTATTCCGTATTGTAAAATCCAATCACTAACATTCCCATAAAAAATGTGGTGTTCAGCAGCGGACAACAAAGGTTGCTGATCGTAACAGATGCACCTGACGGCAGCTTTGTTTTACGAAGTCCTTTATAGATCAGACCTGTCAGCCATCCCATTAAAATACGGGTAGGTACGCATACTAAAAATGTTAAAAATCCGTTGATTCCAAGCAGTGCAGCACCAAATGGGCTCATGCCGAAGCACTGGATGAAACTTGTAACACCGAACACGCCGCCTAAGATTGCGCCTGCCGCCGGTCCTAACGTAACAGCTCCTACCGCTACCGGAACGACGATCAGCGTGATCTCAAGACCAGCTGTTCTGATATATCCGATCGGGGTAAAAGCCATGATGAGAATGATAGCAACTAAAAGTGCCATCTCCACAAGATACTTTGTGGAAAACTTTTTCTGAGTCATAGTCTCTTCCTCTTTTCTTGTAATATGTAATTTTACAACATTATTAATGTATAACACTTGCATGCTCATTCCGCAATCCCGCATCCATATTTACTTCGTAATGTCATGTTTTTATTTTCATCCAATTTTTACCATATTCCATCCAATTAACTATATTTCAATGCTTTCTTCAAAGCCGCGGAAATTGCGGTTCCGACGATAAAACATACCACCGCCTCAACCAGTCCGTTGATTCCGACAAATGCTATCACAAACAAAAACGGATTGCTGACACCAAGCGTCTGAACAAACGACTGGATGTACTCGGTCTGGTAAAACCCAAATACCAGCATGCTCATAAAAAACGTGGTATTTAAAAGCGGACAGCACAGATTCGCGATTGTGATTGATACATTCGATGGTATTTTTGTTTTGCGGATTCCCTGATAAATCAGTCCTGTCAGCCAGCCCGTCAGGATACGGGTCGGTACATACAGCAAAAATGCCAGAAACGGATTGATGCTAAGAAGCATCGCACCAAATGCATTCAGTCCGAAGCAGCGCAAAAAACTGGCAAGTCCAAATACACCTCCTAAAATTGCACCAGCCGCAGGCCCTAAAGTAACAGCTCCTACCGCCACCGGAACAACGATCAGTGTAATCTCAATACCTGCCGTCTTAATGTATCCGAGTGGGGTAAAAGCCATGATAAGAATGATGGCAACTAAAAGTGCCATTTCCACAAGAAACTTTGTGGAGAACTTTTTCTTGGTCATAGTCCCTTCCTCTTTTCTCGTTTTTATGTAATTTTATACGAAACACAGGACGAGCCATTTGTAGATCAGTATGAATTTCCGGCATCCTGTATCTCTGCAACGTTACTAAGTATAACATCTGGCAGAATTTTCCGCAATCTTAGATTGCGTTAATCCTAAAATTGTGCCATTCTAAGAATTGCACTACCACTTTTTTATATTTTTAATATTTCCTTATATTATCAATAAATGCCATTGACTTTCTGCTTTTTGCGTGCAAAGCTAACCATATATTTATAAGAAAAGAGTTTTTACCATGATACAGAAAAAAATGTACTTAACACCGTTCCGGTTATCTGCCTTGGTGCCCTGCTTTTGGGGTCGGCATACGGGCAGCTTCACACGCCAATGACGCCGCCACCGATTACAGCTCTCGCCTCAGATATTCTGCCGACGACAGGCAATGTCCGAGCACTTGTTGTTGTGGTCGATTTTGCGGATGCGAAATATGATACAGACAGACGCCTGTCCGATGAAGAAATTTCCTCCTATCTGTTTGGCACAGACAATACTGAATTTTATCCCTGTGAGAGCCTGACTAGTTATTTTGACCGTGCTTCATACGGATCACTGCATATGACCGGAAATGTATTTCATTACACAGCGAAAGGTACGATCGCATCCTACGAAAAAACGGCAGATGGATCTTAAGACTGGTCAATAACGGAAATGGCTTTTACCGGGACGGTGACGTGATCGGAGGCACTGCCACAGGCTTTGGCTGGTATGACAACAACGGACAGTTGACCATTGATACCGGGTATACGATCACGGTCGACTCCGTATCTGAGGATCAGAAAAACTGTACCATAACGATTTTGACAAACAACTAAGTATATTTTCCCTCAACTCCTGACCAAGAGCCTCAAATTTCCTCCAACTCCAAACAAGAAGCCTCAAATTTTCTCCAGCTCCCAGCAAAAAGCCCGTCCTTCCTGTCAGCTTCCTCACAGAAGCCGCACACGAAAGACGGGCTTTCTATCTTACAGGTTATTCACCTATGTATTATTTGCCTAACTCAGCTTTTAATGCTGTTGTTAAAGCAGGAACGATCTTATTCAGATCACCAACCAGACCGTAATCAGCTACGTCGAAGATTGGAGCATCTTCATCTTTGTTGATTGCGATGATCAGGTCAGAATCTTCCATACCAGCTACGTGCTGGATTGCTCCGGAAATACCGATTGCAAAGTAGATCTGAGGACGAACAGTTTTACCAGTCTGACCTACCTGTAAATCAACTGGTAACCAGCCATTCTCTACAACTGCACGGGAGCAGCTTACAGTACCGCCAAGTACCTCTGCAAGATCTTCCAAAAGTTTGAAGTTCTCTTTGGAACCAACTCCACGACCACCGGAAACAAGGATCTTTGCTTCCATAATGTTTGCTGTGCTCTTAACAGCTTTTACGATGTTTAAGATCTCAACATATCTGTTGTTTGGTGTAAATCCCGGGTTGTACTCTACAACGTTTGCTTTTGCACCGCTGATCGGAGCGATCTTCTGCATAACACCTGGACGTACAGTTGCCATCTGAGGACGGTTGTCCGGGCAGGCAATTGTTGCGATGGTGTTACCACCAAATGCAGGACGTGTCATTAATAACTGGTTGTGTTTCTGCTCTGATTCTTTACCAGGTGTAGCAACCAGTGGGAAATCACCGATCTCAAGAGATGTACAGTCTGCTGTCAGACCTGTTTTTACTCTTGCAGAAACAGTAGGTCCTAAGTCACGGCCGATAGCAGTTGCACCAACTAACATGATTTCAGGTTTGAACTCGTTAATTACAGATGCTAATGCATGAGCATACGGCTCTGTTCTGTAGTCTTTTAATTCAGGATCATCTACTACGATAACTTTGTCAGCACCATACTCAGCTAACTGATCTGCTAATCCTTTTACACCAGAACCAATTAATACAGCAGTTACGTCTGTACCTAAATCTTTTGCTAAGTCTTTGCCTTTTCCAAGTAACTCAAATGCAACGCCATCTAATACGTTATCTACCTGCTGTGCAAAGACAAATACTCCTTTATATTCTTCTAATGCCATGTTATTCACCACTTTTCCTTTTTTTATTAGATAATGTGTTTCTCTTTGAATTTACCGATCAAATATGCTACGGATTCTGCCGGATCAAGGTTTACTTTCTCACCAGCACCCTTTGCAACTTTATCAGATGCTTTTGCAATCTTAGTAGGAGATCCCTTTAAACCAAGATCAGAATCGTCAACATCCTTTAAGTCTGCTCTGCCCCAAACGGTTACTTCTTTGTCAAATGCATCGAAGATTCCGCCCGGTGTCATGTAACGCGGCTCATTTAATTCAGAAAGAGCAGTTACCAGACAAGGCATTTTTGCTTTTAACTCATGATATCTGTCTTCGTACTGACGTTTTACAACAACAGAATCACCCTCTACTTTGATGTCTGCTGCGTAAGAGATAACCGGAAGTCCAAGATGCTCAGCGATCTGAGGACCAACCTGTGCAGTATCACCATCGATAGCCTGACGTCCTGTGATGATCAGGTCATAGTCTAAGTTACGAAGTGCACCAGCGATTGTGGTAGATGTTGCCCATGTATCAGCTCCACCTAATACGCGGTCTGTTACAAGAACTGCTTCATCAGCACCCATTGCTAATGCTTCACGAAGAACTGCATCAGCCTTTGGAAGTCCCATGGTAAGAACTGTAACTTTTGCTCCTGTCTCATCTTTGATTCTAAGTGCTGCTTCAAGACCAGCTTTATCATCTGGGTTCATGATAGCAAGCATTGCTGCTCTGTCAAGCGTTCCATCCGGGTTGAACTTAACGCCGCCCTTTGTATCAGGAACCTGTTTAATACATACTACGATATTCATGTATTTTTCACTCCTTATGTTTTATATGTTTAAATTTTACGCGGATTGATTCGAAATTACTTTAACAGTGCACCGGAGATTACCATACGCTGGACTTCGCTTGTACCCTCGTAGATCTCAGTGATCTTAGCATCACGCATCATACGCTCTACATCGTACTCTCTGATATATCCGTATCCACCGAATAACTGAACAACCTCAGTTGTAACAGCCATTGCAGTCTCTGCTGCGAATAATTTTGCTTTTGCAGCTTCTACAGAATATACTTTCTGAGTAGCTTTTGCCATTGCTGCTTTGTAAACTAAAAGCTGTGCAGCTTCGATTCTTGCAGCCATATCAGCAAGTTTGAACTGTGTATTCTGCTGCTGTGCGATTGAACGTCCAAACTGTTTTCTCTCTTTTGTATAAGCGATAGCTCTGTCTAATGCGCCCTCAGCGATACCAAGTGCCTGAGCAGCAATACCGATACGTCCACCATCAAGTGTGTGCATTGCGATCGGGAAACCTTTTCCTTCCGGTCCTAACAGATTCTCTTTCGGGATTCTGCAGTCTTCGAAGATCAGCTCATAAGTAGATGATCCACGGATACCCATCTTCTTCTCTTTTGTTCCGAATGAGAAACCAGGAGCTCCCTTATCTACGATAAATGCAGAGAAGTTTTTCTTCTTTCTGCCTCTCTTGTCCTCTGTGATGCTTGTGATAGCGATTACAATATAAACATCTGCAACTTTACCATTGGTAATGAAGCATTTTGATCCATTTAATACCCACTCGTCACCATCTAAAACAGCTTTTGTCTGTGCACCCTGTGCATCAGTACCAGCACCCGGCTCAGTTAATGCGAATGCACCTAACTTCTCGCCTGTTGCAAGTGGTTTTACATATTTCTGTTTCTGCTCTTCTGTACCATATGTCATGATCGGATCGATGCAGAGAGATGTATGTGCAGATACAACAACACCTGTGGTTGCGCAAACTTTAGATAACTCTTCTACGCACATAACGTATGTAAGAGGATCACAACCCTGTCCACCATATTCTTTCGGAACCGGGATTCCCATGAATCCGTATTTCTGCATTTTCTTAACCGTTTCAGCCGGGAAAGCTTCTGTCTCATCTGTTTCCTGTGCAAGCGGTTTTACTTCTGTTTCAGCAAATTCCTTGAATAAGGAACGCGCCATTTCATGTTTCTTGTCTAAAGTGAAATCCATGATCTAATTTTCCTCCATAAATATTTATTTTACTGAGCATCGACCGGAGTCTTTGTACGATCAGCATTGTATACATAGAATCCCTTGCCGCTCTTTGCTCCAAGGTTACCACCACGAACCATCTTACGGATCAGTGGGCATGCACGATATTTGCTGTCGCCTGTCTCTTTGTAAAGTACATCCATGATAGCAAGGCAGATATCAAGACCGATGAAATCACCTAACTCTAACGGTCCCATTGGGTGGTTAGCACCAAGTTTCATAGCTGCATCGATACCAGCGATATCGGAAACACCTTCCATTTTGATGAATGCAGCTTCATTGATCATTGGGATTAAGATACGGTTTACAACGAAACCAGCAGCCTCATTAACCTGTACCGGAGTTTTTCCGATCTCTTCAGAGATTTTCTTAATAGCGGAAACAGTTTCATCCGGAGTATTCACACCAGCGATAACCTCGATCAGTTTCATACGGTCTGCCGGGTTGAAGAAATGCATACCAACCATTGGACGGTTTAATCCGTTTCCAATCTCTGTAATAGAAAGACTGGATGTGTTGGAAGCGAAGATACAATCTGGTTTTGCGATCTCGTCTAATTCTTTGAAAGTAGTTTTCTTTACTTCCATATTCTCGAAAGCTGCCTCTACGATCAGATCACAGTCTTTGCAAAGGTCTTCTTTTAAACCTGGAGTGATTTTTGCAAGGATGCCATCAACAGCTTCCTGTGTCATTTTTCCTTTTTCTACTAATCTTGCATAACCTTTTTTGATCTTCTCTTTTCCGCCTTCAGCCCACTCCTGCTTGATATCGCAAAGTGCTACTTCATATCCTTCTACCTGAGCAAATGCTTTTGCAATGCCCTGTCCCATAGTTCCTGCACCAATAACGCCAACCTTCATTTCGGTTACCTCCTGAAAATAATTATGTTAACTGTATGTTTGAAAAATGCAATCCCCGGGAAGTCATTCCCCGGGAATTACTATAAAAAACTATTATCTCTCAACGATTGTAGAGCATCCCATACCACCGCCGATGCAAAGTGTAGCAAGACCTCTCTTAGCGTCTCTCTTCTGCATCTCATGCAGTAATGTAACAAGGATACGGCATCCGGAAGCACCTACCGGGTGTCCTAATGCGATTGCACCACCGTTTACGTTTACTTTTGACATATCGAATTTCAGATCTCTTGCTACTGCGATAGACTGAGCTGCGAATGCTTCGTTTGCTTCGATTAAGTCCATATCATCAATAGATAAACCAGTTTTTGCTAATACTTTTCTTGTAGAAGCAACAGGTCCAACACCCATGATCTCAGGCTCAACTCCGCCAAGAGCACCTGCTACCCATGTAGCCATTGGTGTAACACCAAGCTCTTTTGCTTTTTCTTCACTCATAACAACGATTGCTGCTGCACCATCGTTGATACCGGAAGCGTTACCTGCTGTAACAAGTCCGCCCTCTTTACCGGAGCAGCATTTTAATTTTGCTAAAGACTCAGCAGTTGTACCGGCACGTGGTCCCTCATCTTTCACGAAATCAACGATCTCTTTTTTCACTTTAACAGGAACCGGAACGATCTCATCATCAAATTTGCCTTCAGCGATTGCTTTTTCACATTTCTGCTGGCTGTTTGCTGAGAACTCGTCAAGTTCTTCTCTTGTAATGCCATATTTATCACATACGTTCTCTGCAGTGATCATCATATGATAGTGGTTGAATGCATCTGTTAATGCATCATTTACCATTGTATCGATGATCGTTGCATTGTTCATACGATATCCAAAACGAGCTTTTGTCATAGCATATGGTGCCATAGACATGTTTTCCATACCACCTGCAACAACGATATCAGCTTCACCTGCCATGATCATGGTAGCTGCATCATTGACACATTTTAAACCAGAACCACAAACAACGTTGATTGTGATTGCCGGAACTTCGATTGGCAGTCCTGCTTTGATTGCTGCCTGACGTGCAACGTTCTGTCCCTGAGCTGCCTGGATTACACAACCCATTTTTACCTCGTCAACCATCTCCGGTTTAACGTTTGCTCTTCTTAAAGCCTCTTTGATAACGATTGCACCTAAGTCTGCTGCTGGAGTATTGCTTAATGCTCCACCCATTTTACCGATTGCGGTACGGCAGGCACCTGCTAAAACTACTTTCTTTGCCATTTTGAATTCTCCTTTCAATTTAACACAAAGCTCTGCTTTTGCAGAGAATTTGTTTCTTTCTCTTTAAAGTTGCCGAAAAATGCTGTTAATTTTTTAACAATCTTTTTTAAAAAAATAAATTCAAACTTTCGGTTGAAATTTATCTTTTTTTCTTTCATTTTAAAAAGCTTATTTGCTATGTAATCAGCTATTTTTCTGCATTTCTTGTACTTTTTTATGCTAACATATTTCACAATTAATTGCAATAGCTTTCTTTATTTTTCATCTTTGTAAACAATTTTTTACATCCTTTTTGCTCCATTTTGCGGGGTTTTTTGTTAAATTTTTATCATTTTATCATTTTGTTTAATAAAACACATGATTACCTATAACTGTTCTTTCTATAATGCCGTTATTCACACGAAAATACAGACAATTTGTTGTGCTCATTCCACCCAGAACCGCCTGTGCCGCACTCATACAATCGGAATCGACTCCCTGCTCCAGACGGTATGCAAGACGACCGCTGGCAACCGGAGAGAACTGCCCTCCCTGATAAATCACACCGGAAACCGTATTCGGAAAATAGGAGCTTCTGACACGGTTCATGATCACGCTGCCCACCGCAAGTTTTCCATCATATGGCTCGCCCCATGCCTCACACTGGATGATGGCAGCTAACAGATACGCATCGCTCTGTGCCGGTGCGTATGTCACATTCGACCTGTTTTCCTGTTCCTGCTTTTTGATGGCTGCAAGGCGTGCAGCATCCTCTTTTGCCTTCTGTATCTCAAGCTGCTTTTCGTATTCGATCATTTTCTCGATCTTTGCATCGATCGATTCCACATCGGACTGTGCATCTTCAATTTTCTCGCTGGATTCCTGTATCTTCTTCTGCGTATCCTCGATCAGGCTGTTGACTTTTTCCTGCTCTTTCTGTTTTTCCTGCTGTAATACAGTCAGTTCTTCCTTCTGCTCCTCGAGTTCCTTTTTCTGTTTTTTGATCTGCTCCGTGAGCTCCTGATATGCCGTAAGCATATTTCTGTCATACTGATTGATTGCACTTGTATATTCCGCCTGATTTAAAAATTCTGCGATGGAGGACACATGAATAAGCATGTCCCATACAGACTGATTGCCATTTTCATAAATATACTGAATGCGCACTTTCATATCTTCATACTGTTCTGCAGATCGTTCCTCGGAACGTTTCAGATCTTCCGCCGTCGTATTGATCTCGTCTTCTTTCTGCGCTGCCTGCTGCTCTAACTGGTTCATATCAGAAGTGATCGTATTTAACTGTCCGTTCAGTCCGCTAAGGTCGCTCTCCAATCCCTGTTTTTCATTGGTCAGGCTGTCCACCTGATCTTTCGCATCTTCTTTCTGTTTCTTAAGGTCTGTGATCTGGTCTTTTGCCTTATCAATATCTTTCTGTGTCGTTCCTGCATGGACAGTTGCCGTAACAAGTATGCAGCCGGTCAGTATTCCTCCCAGGATTCTTCTCAAAAAATTGTGTCTCATGCTGTTCCTTTCGGCTGAACAGTAAGCTTTCTGCTACTGTTGTATTTTTCGTTCATTGTATTTCTTCTATTAATATGGTATTATAGCATGTAAAGCACAATATGAATATTAATTTTTTCACATACCATTATTGGGGGAATATTCAGGCATCTGATGTCTGGATATGGTATAAAAAGAGCCTGATAATCATCACAGGGGGAGGATTTACCTATGCAATTTGTAAAAACAGCAGATTTAAAACCCGGCATGAGACTTGCAAAACCAATCTACAATAAGATGGGGGTTCTTCTTTATGAAAGAGACACACTTTTAACCATGCAGGGTATTAACAGTATCGAAAACTTTGGTCTGATCGGTATTTTTATTCTTGAGCCGGCAGAGCCGGTACCGCCTCTTTCCAGAGAGGATCTTGAATTCGAACAGTTCCAGACTATATATGTTTTTAAATTAAAAGAAAATATGGATCGTCTGCAGGCCAATCAGGCACCTGTTTCGCTGAGCGATCTCGTCAGAGACATCCAGACACATTACGGCAGTCTTGATCACAAATTAAATTTTGCACAAAACCTGCGAAGTTCTGCAGATTTTGTTTACAAACATTCCATCAGTGTCGGCATTCTCTGTGCGATGATCACAAATCAGATGCATCTGCCTGCTGCAGAACAGACAGCCCTTATCACAGCTGCGCTTCTCTACGATTTTGGTTATCTGTATGTACCACAGACAGTGTTAGACAAAGGGGATGACCTTACAACAGCAGATAAGGATTTTATCCAGCTCAACTTAGAGCGCGGTTATGAAACACTCCGCCCGGACCGTGGTGATTATAAATTCCCGGTACATACGCTTGATATTATCCAGCAGATCATTTTTAAAAACAGCCGTACTTTAAAAGTCAAAGAACCGGCAGACAATATCCGTCTTCTCGTCGATATTTTAGCAGTAGCGGACGAATTTGACCATCTGACCGCAATGAACATTAACAAACCGCCAATTTCAGAAATTGCTGCCATGGGACGTCTGAAAAAGGATAAAGCCACCTACAATCCGCTCGTACTTTCCGCTTTAGCAGAATGTATCCATATTCTTCCGACCGGTGCATGTGTAGATCTTTCCGATGGCGAAAAAGCTCTTGTGCTTGCAGAGAATCCGGCTGATTTTCTTCATCCGATGGTACTGAAGTTTTCCACAAACATGATATACGATTTAAGTGACCCGGTGATCAACAAATCTTTAAAGATCACAGATATCATGAAAACCATGGACAACCGTATCGCATTGGATAAAGATTCTGTAAAGCATTTTGTTTCCGATGCCTACATCAAAGAAACGGCAGACCGTTTCCGCAAGGTCAAGCTTCAGATTGCACAGCACAATCAAAGTAAACTGGAACAAAAAGCGGCAAGCGCCTTAATGAGTAGTGCATCTGTGATCCCGCAGGATGCTTTGGGCACAGAAAAACCACTGGCCCAAAAGAAACCGCGCAAAAAAATGAAACTCCGTTAATCCGCGCGACTTTTTTCTATATGTTGGAGTGGATATTCCGGCGATATAAAAAACGACATGAAAGCAATTTCTTAACTGCTTTCATGTCGTTTTTTCATGTTGTCGCCAATATCCATATTCCGCAAAAGCAAAAACAGCACGCCTCCTTTTGGATTTGTGCTGTCTTTTCTATATTATAAGATTCAAAAAACTACGGGTTCAAAGAATTATAAATTCAAAGAACTACAAGTTCAAAGAATTATAAATTCAAAGAACTACAGGTTCAAAGAATTATAAATTCAAAGAACTACAAGTTCAAAGAATTATAAATTCTTTACGGTCGCAATATCCACCGGTGTCAGATCATCGGTCGCAGTCTCTAAGCTGCGTGCCAACGCATTTGCCGTATCCATTGCTGTGATACAGTAAACACCTGTCTCGATTGCATTTCTCCGGATCAGGAATCCGTCTCTGGTCTTATCACCATTTCCCTGTGTCGGTGTGTCGATGACAAGGTCGATCTTATGTCCTAAGATTAAGTCCATAACGTTCGGTGACTCCTGGGAGATCTTGTTGACACGAAGTGCATTGACGCCGTGCTCCTGTAAATATTTTGCGGTACTTCTGGTTGCGTAAATCTTGTAGCCAAGTGCCTCAAAACGTTTTGCAACGCCGACTGCTTCCGGCTTATCTGCATCTTTGACGGTCATGATCATCTGTTTGTATTTCGGTAAAGTCACACCTGCGCCGAGGAATGCTTTGTAGAGAGCCTCGTTGAAGGTCTTTGCAATACCAAGGCACTCACCGGTTGATTTCATCTCCGGTCCTAAGGAGATCTCAGCGCCACGCAGTTTCTCGAAGGAGAATACCGGCATCTTGATTGCAATGTAATCTGCGGTCGGTGCAAGTCCCGGCTCATATCCAAGTCCGCGGATAGTATCACCGATAATTACTTTCGTTGCAAGGTCAACGATCGGAATACCGGTTACTTTGCTGATGTATGGCACGGTTCTCGAAGAACGCGGGTTTACCTCAATGACATATACCTGCTCGTCCATAGCGATGAACTGGATATTGATCAGTCCGATGACATGCAGTGCCTGCGCCAGACGTTTCGTATACTCAACGATTGTCTCTTTTACATGGTCACTGATCGTCGGTGCCGGGTATACGGAAATACTGTCTCCGGAGTGTACACCGGTACGTTCGATATGCTCCATGATACCAGGAATTAAGATATCGGTTCCGTCACATACAGCATCGACCTCGATTTCTTTTCCCTGTAAATATTTATCTACGAGAATCGGGTGATCCTGTGCGATACGATTGATGATACCGATAAATTCCTCGATCTCATCATCGTTGAATGCGATCTTCATACCCTGTCCACCGAGTACATAGGAAGGTCTTACCAGTACCGGATAGCCGAGACGGTTTGCAACTTCTTTTGCCTCCTCTGCGGTAAATACAGTTCCACCTGCAGCTCTCGGAATCTGTGTTTTTTCCAGAATCTCATCGAAAAGCTCACGGTCCTCTGCCGCATCGACATCCTCTGCTTTTGTTCCAAGGATCTTAACACCCATCTTCATCAGGCTCTCGGTTAACTTGATCGCGGTCTGTCCACCAAACTGTACGACAGCACCATCCGGTTTTTCCAGTTTTACGATGCTCTCTACATCTTCCGGTGTCAGAGGCTCAAAATAAAGTTTGTCAGCAATATCAAAGTCGGTAGAAACTGTCTCCGGGTTATTGTTAATGATAACCGTCTCCCATCCCTCTTTTGCAAATGCCCAGGTACAGTGTACGGAACAGTAATCAAACTCGATACCCTGTCCGATACGGATAGGTCCGGAACCAAGTACAAGTACTTTTTTCTTCGGATTTGTCTCAATGGCTTCGTTCTCGCTTCCGAATACGGAATAGTAGTACGGTGTGGATGCCTCAAACTCTGCGGCACAGGTATCTACCATCTTGAATGCTGCCACGATACCATTTTCATAACGCATGTCATGGATCTCTTTTTCGGTCTTTCCGGTCAGTTTTGCAATAACGCTGTCCGGGAACTCGATGCGTTTTGCTTCTTTTAATAATTCTACAGTCAAAGGCTCATTCTTTAACTGGTTTTCCATCTCAACCAGGATGGCAAGTTTGTCAATAAACCAGCGGTCGATCTTCGTGATCTCATGGATCTTGTCATAGCTTACGCCTCTGCGCAGTGCCTCTGCGATCACCCAGATACGGCGGTCATCCACTACATGCAGCTGCTCATCTAACTCTTTATCGGAAAGTCCGGTAAAGTCGTAAGACATTAAACTGTCCACATGCTGCTCTAAGGAACGGATTGCTTTCATCAATGCACCCTCAAAGTTATTGCAGATACTCATAACCTCTCCGGTTGCCTTCATCTGTGTGGTCAGGGTTCTCTTTGCCGTGATGAATTTATCAAATGGAAGTCTCGGAATCTTTACAACACAATAGTCAAGCATCGGCTCGAAACTTGCGTAAGTTTTTCCGGTAATTGCATTTTTAATTTCGTCTAAGGTATAGCCCAATGCGATCTTTGCGGCAACTTTTGCAATCGGATATCCGGTTGCCTTGGATGCAAGTGCAGAAGAACGGGATACACGCGGGTTAACCTCGATGACGCAGTACTCAAAGCTGTCCGGATTCAATGCATACTGTACGTTACATCCTCCGGTGATATTTAACTCGGAAATAATATTTAATGCAGATGTACGGAGCATCTGGTATTCCTTATCGCCAAGTGTCTGGGAAGGTGCAACAACGATGGAATCACCGGTATGTACACCGACCGGATCGATATTTTCCATGTTACACACGGTGATACAGTTGCCGTTCGCATCACGCATTACCTCATACTCGATCTCTTTCCATCCTGCGATACAACGCTCTACCAATACCTCTCCGACACGGGAAAGACGCAGACCGTTTGTTAAGATCTCAACCAGCTCGGTCTCGTTATGTGCGATACCACCGCCGCTTCCGCCAAGCGTATATGCCGGACGAAGTACGACCGGATAACCAATGGTATTGGTAAACTTGATACCATCCTCTACGTTGTGTACGACCTGGGATGCTGCACAAGGCTCACCGATCTTTTCCATGGTATCTTTGAATGCCTGACGGTCCTCTGCTTTAAAAATCGTCTCTGCTGTTGTACCGATCAGTCTGACATTATATTTTTCAAGTATGCCTTTTTCCTCTAATTCCATACCGAGGTTTAATCCGGCCTGTCCACCTAAAGTCGGCAGTACGCTGTCCGGTTTTTCTTTTGCGATAATCTTCTCTAAGACGGATACCGTAAGCGGCTCAATGTAAACCTGATCTGCAATATCTTTATCTGTCATGATCGTCGCCGGGTTTGAGTTTACCAGCACAACCTCAACGCCTTCTTCTTTTAATGAGCGGCATGCCTGTGTACCTGCATAGTCAAACTCTGCAGCCTGTCCGATTACGATCGGGCCGGAACCAATTACTAAAACTTTTTTTATGTCATGATTTCTTGGCATTAATTCTTCCTCCTAAAATTTGTTAAACAATAACGTAAGAATTTTTCTACATCATCGAAATAAAACGATCAAACAGGTATGCAGAATCCTGCGGTCCCGGACACGCTTCCGGATGGAACTGTACGGTAAAAATGTTTTTGCCTACATAGGAAAGTCCCTCATTGGTTCCATCGTTTACATTCACAAATGCCGGTTTCGCGATCACCGGATCAAGTGTATCCGTATCTACCACATAACCGTGATTCTGGGAGGAAATATATACTCTTCCGGTTTCTAAATCTTTTACCGGATGGTTGCCGCCACGGTGTCCGTATTTCATCTTATGTGTGTCAGCGCCGGTTGCAAGTGCCATCAGCTGATGTCCTAAGCAGATTGCAAAGATTGGTGTATCGGAGTCATATAATTTTTTGATCTCAGCAATGATCTCCTTGCACTCCTTCGGATCTCCAGGTCCGTTACTTAACATGATTCCATCCGGATTTGTTGCAAGGATCTCTTCTGCAGTCGTATGTGCCGGATAGATCGTCACTTCACAGCCGCGTTTATTTAAAGACTGGGCAATATTATTTTTTGCTCCAAGGTCAAGCAAAGCAACTCGCTTGCCATTTCCTTTTAATACTCGTTTTTCACTGCAGGTAACTTTGTCCACAACATTACCTGTCGTGTATGCTTTTAATCTGGGAATAATTTCTTCTATATTATAGTTATTATTCGTGGTGATCATACCATTCATGGTTCCCTTCTCACGAAGGATCTTGGTCAGTGCACGGGTGTCGATCCCTGCTATACCCGGAATGTCATATTTCGTGAGGAAATCCTGAATTGTTCCCTCCTCACGGAAGTTACTCGGCATTCTTGATAACTCCCTTACGATATATCCATCCGGCCACGGCCTGCCTGACTCCATATCCGGTGTGATTCCATAATTTCCAATCAGCGGATAAGTCATAACAACCGCCTGTCCCGCATATGACGGATCAGTCAGAACCTCCAGATAACCTGTCATCGACGTATTAAATACGATCTCACTGATGACTTCCCTAGTAGAACCTATACTTGTTCCGGTAAATACATTCCCATCTTCGAGTATTAAATGAGCTTTCATTCGTTTCCCTGTCCTTTCACTTTTTTTCCAAAAAAAAAAACGTCGCCGTTTTTCTTCTTTTTCCATCCAGACAGTCCCCTGACTGAACTTTCCCTTATTAGTACCTATAGTCTTTTTCTTAAATTGTAAAAAGTGTATCATATCATAAGACTTTTTTCAACCTTTTTCCAAAAACAAATAGTACCAAGATTTTATGTATATTTATACATTATTTCCAAATCCACAGAAAGCGGCAGTATGTGCTGCCCACACGCAGGAAAATTTTATTACCAAAATGTCATGCAAGACATACATAGTAACAGACTTTCCTGATTTTCCCGCAGCAATGGGCAGCCGGCGTCTTATATCATCTTCTGAAACGCAAGTATTACAAACAACACGCCGCCAAGCCATGATACATCTGTCTTCCACCGCTTAGATGCCTGCATGCCAATCCTGCATCCGCAAAGTACGGCACAGAAACTGACAACAAAACTTCCCATCACTGTAAAATAAATATTCTTTCCGGTAAATCCTGCACCAAGTCCTCCAAACATCCCGTCCAATGACATTGCAAGTGCAAAAAATACAGCCTCCACACACGACATCGTCGCCGAGTGATCGCGGTCTGCCATTACCGGATTGTTGTAGATACTCAGAATAAAACTGAGCTGTGAAAAAGAGATTTTGACTTTCTTGCAAAGGAACTTATGACGCTCAATATATTTTCTGATCGCATACTCTGTCAGCTTAAAAATTCCCACTGCAAGCAGTCCGAAAAAACTTAAGTATAATGCATATTTTTTTAAAAGTACCCCCTGTAACGCCATCCCCGCATAAAGTGATATCCCTAATATTCCACTGCAGACCGTGCTGATGCATAACGCTGCCGCAGATCCGATCTTTATCTGCTCACTCCCACACGCCACACATGCCACAAAGACATCCACACTGACTGCTATGATCAAAAGAATTACCTGCACTTTTTTCTACCTCAGACATAAAACCTTCTGTTTTATCATATGTCAGAGATTCAAAAATGCATCTTTACCTTTGATACTGTTCTCCATTTCCGAATAACTCATTACAAAGAATCAGCCAAAATCCCAGCTTTTCACACTGTTATCTCAGTCAAGTCTTTCGACAATACCAAGGACTTTCTGATATGCCGCCGCCACCTCATCCAAAAGCGGTTTAAGCTCCCTTTCCGGTTCGCCATCCCTAAGTTCTTCGCATAACTCCTGTGCCGGAACCAAAAGCGGTGTCAGTCCCAGATTCATTGCCAGCCCCTTTAAATTATGTATATATGTAAACGCCTGCTCATAATTCTTTTCTTCCAGCGCCTTACACAGCGACTCATAATTCGTATCCTTCAGAATCAGTTTTAAAAATTTCCCGATCCTCTCCTCCGTCTTTAGCCGCCGCAGCACTTCGTGCAGATCCGCGCCCATTTCTTCGTAACATTCACTTAACGTCATATTCCTCTCCATTTCCACGCTGCTTTTGCGTATCTCAAATTCGTGTGTAAGCACAAATCTATGTGCAAACAATCTTACTTTTCACACTCTTCCGTTTTCATAAAAAGAGCAGACCCGTGAACCGCCTTCCATGTGATCCACGATCTGCTCTTTTTTCTATGCTACACGAATGACATTCAACACTTCCCCATATGCTGCTTTTTTGTTCTCCAAAGCTTCTTCTGTCATCACTTCGGTCACAAAACCAAGCTCTCCTGTAACACCCTGTGCATCAATATATTCTACATTTCCAAATACTTTTTCCACAGATGCCTTATCTGTACCTGACACTCTGACAAAGAAACGGTTCTCTGCGCTGCGGTAATCTACCAGCTCTAATTTCTTTGAACTCCACTCAACCGGTATATTCTTGTCAACATTCTTTGCCATCTCCACAACATCTGCTACAACCGCACTGGCTGTCGGAAGTTTTCCGGCACCGCTTCCGTAAAACATTGCATCCCCAAGTACATTTCCATGAACAAAAATTGCATTGAATACGCCGTTTACATTGTATAACGGATGCTCTTTCGGCAGTAAGAACGGTGCTACCATTGCCACATATCCGCCATCTGTTTTTTTGCTCGTAGCAAGAAGTTTGATTGCTCTTCCCATGGCTTTCGCATATTTGATATCGGTTGCAGAAATATGTGTGATACCCTCTGTGTGGATATCCTCAAAATCTACCTGCTGTCCACAGACAAGTGATGTCAGAATTGCAATCTTTCTGCAGGCATCATACCCTTCAATATCGGCTGTCGGATCTTTCTCCGCATATCCTTTTGCCTGTGCATCTTTTAATACCTCATCAAAATCAGCACCTTTTTCTGACATTTCAGTCATCATATAGTTCGTTGTTCCATTGACGATTCCTGTGATTTCCTCAATCTCATCAGCAGTCAGACAGGAATTTAACGGACGGATGATCGGGATACCGCCACCGACGCTTGCTTCGAACATAAAGTTAACATTTTTCTCTTTTGCAAGTGCGATCAGCTCTGCTCCTTTTGCTGCTACTAACGCTTTGTTTGAAGTAGTAACATGTTTTCCGACCTCTAACATTGCTTTTACAAAGGTATAAGCCGGTTCCACACCTCCCATGGTCTCAACGACAATCTTTACCTCAGGATCTTCTGCAATCGTCTTATAGTCGTGTACGATCTTATCCTGGATCGGATCTCCCGGAAAATCTCTTAAATCCAATACATATTTGATCTCTACCGGCTCTCCGACACGTTTTGCTATGCTGCTTCCGTTGATGTCAAGTACTTCCACAACACCAGAACCGATTGTTCCATATCCCATTACTGCTGCTTTCATTTTTCATCCTCCAAGTTCGTCTGCCAGACTATCGCTTCCATCCTCTCAGACAGACTTTATTATCTTTCTATCATTTTACACATCTTACATGCATATTTTATGAACTACAATATATGACGCATCTGCCATGTCTTATTCTCTTGCAAGAATCTTCACATAATGGATGCCTTCCTGTTCCTCAATGTGATCTAACATCTCAGCCACATCCCCCGTCTGCGGCAGGACATCCACACTGAGCGTAAGAGAAGCGATACCGTTGATCGGTATACTCTGATGGATTGTAAGAATATTAGCATGAAACTCTGCCACTGTCTTTAATACAACGGATAACAGCCCCGGTTCATCATCCAACTGGATGACTAATGTGATCGTCCTTCCTTTTGCCGTGTCATGAAATGGAAAAATATCATCTTTATATTTATAAAAAGAACTCCTGCTGATGCCAACTTTTTCTGTTGCCTCCTGCACGGATGCAATCTTACCGGATTCAATCAGCCGCTTTGCCTCGACCACCTTTAAGAGGACTTCCGGAACTGCTTTTTCTTTCAGCACATAATACTGACCTTTTTCTTTCATGTGACTCTATCCCTCTCTTTAGAAATTCATCTGTTGTGTTTGTTGCACGCTGACACTTGTCCTCATGAGGAAGATAATAACATAAAGAGGCTGCATACGCAACCTCTTTTTTATCATGTCAGAAACATTTTTTTATTATGCTGTTAAAATTTTTTACTGCCTCCACCATGTTTTACGCCGCTGCTGCTCGTATGTACCGTACTCCTGCCGCTGTCTTCTGCTTTCTTCTCTTCTATATGACGGTGTGTCACAACAGTGTTCACAAGCACATCGCTGTGTTTCTTTATATTCACTGTTCCAGACTCGTGAGCGTCATATTTATATTTGCCATTCCTTAATTTACAAAATAGTACAAGCACCAGGAATACAATAGCGCCTGGGATCAGAGCTAAAACAACGGATGTGATGACATATTCTGCCGGCGTGATCTCAATATCCGTCTCCTCATACTCATACTGATTTGACGGGATTCCTTCATCATAATAAACCAGCACATCTTTTAACATCACAGACAGACACTGTTCATATTCTCCATCTGAGATCGGTTCATATCCGTCATTTAAAATATCTTCAATACGCGCATCCGTAAGATACCTGATTGCAATACCACCGGTAGAAATACAGATTTCACGGTTCTGCATATCGATCAGGAGTGCAACACCATCACCGTTTTCTGCAATCGCATCAAAGAAATCATCCGCATATTCCTGCGTGGTTTTTCCATTTGTGTCATCCGTCGTCAACATCAGCATATTCCATCCGGTCTTCTCTCCCGCAGCGTCCAGTTCACTCTCAAGCGTCTCGATCTCTTCCGGTGTCAGAAGCGCAGCATCATCATATACCGTCTGTTGTGGAACATTTTCTTCTGCTGCAAAGCATACATGCTGTCCGCCCGCTGCAAGTAAAATCGTAAACAGCCAGGCAAATACAATACCCTTTAAACATAAAAATCTTTTCTGTCTCATGCTAGCCCTCCCAGTAATAAAATGACCAGTGATATCAGACTGACGATTCCACTGACAAGTGAGATTTTTTTATAGTCGATCGGGAGTTCGCCGTACACCTTTCCAGTCTGTCCGTTCATGGAAAAATAATAGATTTTTCCGTTTTTCGCCTTGTATGTAATTGTCCATACCGGTAGAAGCGTATACGACCACTTTTCTTTTAATGCCCGGAAATCTGCATTTTTTACCGACACGGAACTGTATCCATTTATTTGTTCCCGCATCAGTTTTTCTGCACTCTCACGCGCTTCCTGCTGCACTTTCTTTTCTATCTGTTTTTTCTCAATATCACGCTTTTCTGCCAGAAATCCAGACAGAAATCCAAGCTGAAACTTTTTCACATCCTTAAAATCATAAGGCATTACACCGCAGATCAGCTCCTGATTTGCCTTCCCAAGTGCATTTTCCGTCAGGTTTTCAAGTTTTACATCACCTTCTCTTGATACCTGATAATACTTTGTCTCCGTATATTCCGTGTTTCCGGTTCGCCACACGCGGACATTTCTCGCCTCGCCCTGCATTTTTCCCTCCAGTCTGGTATTGTAATGCCAGTATGGAAAATATACACCTGTGATGCTCTCGACCTGCTTTTTGTTATAAAAGGCACGCGGGACAAATTTTTTCTTGCAGACATAATCTTTAAAACCTTTTTCTGCATCTTCCCGCGACACAGAAAACGGAATCACCTGATCCGGCAGGAATTTACCTTCCAGCCGTCCGCCAAGCACGACCGGATTATGGCAATAATAACAGAAAGTCGCCGCTGTAGTGGCATCCGTCACAATCTGTGCACCACAGCTCGGACAGGTATAGGTCACTGCATCAGCTTCCTTCCCTGCTTCTTTATCTGACTCTTTATTTTCCGTGTTATCTTTTTCTGTTCCACTACCTGCTTTATCTCCCGGCTGGCCCCGCTTCTTATTCTCCGGTTTACCTGATGCTTTTCCTGCGCCCGCAGCATCTGCATTTTGAGGTTCTGTCGTCTGTGCCGGCTTCATTGCATCTAACTCTTCCTGTGAAAACAGACTGAAACAATATTCACATTTATACTTTTGTGTGGAAGGATCAAAAATCAGTTCTCCATCACAATTTGGACATTTAAAACTGATCACTGCCATAATTAGTTCCTCGCTTTTCCACAGTTACTGCAGAATTTTCCTTTGTTGACCTGACCACATTCACACGTCCACTCTGCTGCCGGTGCCGGTTTTCCACACTCACTGCAGAATTTTCCTGTATTGACATGGCCGCATTCACATGTCCACTCATTCTTTGGTGCAGGCGCTGGTTTTCCACATTCACTACAGAATTTTCCCGTGTTGGTGCGGCCGCACTCACAGGTCCATGTGCCCGCTGCACTGCCTGCCGGATTTGGCTGGCTCTGGTTCATGGCTCCCGCATTCTGCCCCTGATTCATGCCTCCTGCCATCTGGCTCTGTGCTGCATTTCCATACATCTGCCCCTGCTGATCCTGCGGTGTCTGAAGTGCGCCAAGTCCTGACAACGTCTGGTTCATCGCATTCATGCCCATGCCGACTCCCATAAACCCGTTCATGGCTCCTGCTGCATTGCTTCCTGCATCACGCACACCCTCGGTCAGATTTTTGACTGCCATACCGCGCATTACATTGAAGTCACCACCGAGCATTGCGCCCTCATTTCTCATGTTGATGAGTTTCTGGGACTCCTCATCATAAGATACGCTCGCAATACCGACACTCTGGATCTCCATACCGCGCATCTGGTTCCACTCTTCATCGAGCGTATTCGCCATATACTTTCCAAGTTCTCTTGCTTTTGAAGTCACATAGGAAATTCTGGTTCCGTCCGCTGACATCTGGTTGATGGATGCCTGCAGTGCCTCTAAAAACTCGGACAGATACTGTTCATTGATGGATGAGATCTCCACATGATCCTGATTTTTCGGGATGGCTTCCGCATAGAACTGCAGCGGATTGGTGACTTTGATGGAATAAGTTCCATGTGCACGCAAAAACAATTCTGCGTTATAAAAATTATCAAAATAATTGATCGGATTTCTGGTACCGAATTTGATTCCTTTGATCTCCTGCAGATTGATAAAAAATACCTTCTGCATCGTCGGCGTCTGTCCGCCGAATTTGAAACGATTGAATGTTTCTTTTAAAGATTCTCCAAATTCACCGTTGAACATGGATGGCATGGATGAATTATCCACTTTATAATATCCCGGCTCTGCCGTGTAATCTACGATCTTTCCACCGTCTACGAGCATCATGAACTGATTGTCATACACATGAATGATCGAACCGTTGCTGACCGTATCCGGCGTTCCCTTCCGGTTCTGTCCTTTTCGGATCAGCACACCGCTCGTAAAGACAGTGTTGTCCCCCATGTCATCTGCTTCGTAAACTTCTAACCACTGATCGGCAAGACCTCCGCCGATCGCCTGCGTAATTGCTCTGATAATTCCCATAATTAATCCTCCTTGTTTTGCGGAGCAAAATGCGACTGCCTTTGCAGAAGCAGAGGATTTTCCTCCATTGTTTTCCACCATTTGTTATGAATGATGATAGTCCGTCTCATCAAAACTATGTAATGTCCATACTTTCAGGTTCAAAAGCGTCACCGCCGAACCACAGTACTCACAGTAAGCTGCGCCGAGATTTGTGATCGGCGCACCGCAGTTCGGGCAGGTAGTTCCGACTGCATTGTCCATTCCTGCAAGTTTTTCATTCTGAATATACATAAGCTGTACATTATATCTGGTCTGTTCCGTCAGCTCTTTACTGCCGCTTAAGACTTTTCCCGCTTTTTCACAGTAATGCAGATACCCGACTGCACTCTGGAATGTAATCATACAGGTACCCTGCTTTTTCTCATAATTGGCAATCTCTGTCTGATGAATCTGTATCTGTTCGTAGTGCTCTGTGACTGCCTCCGTCTCATTTTCACGGATTCTGTTTTTGATCTGCGCTAAAAATTCTTCCGAAACGCCATCTTTTATCTGTCTTTCAAAAATGCCGGCATCTGCGGCAGAGATTGCCTGCAATGCCAGCATGAGTGCATTTTCCACTTTATCCTTAAACTGTTCGATATGAAAATCAGGAAAATCCCTCTGGATCTGCGGCAGAAAAATCCGTGTCATCGCAGAAACGGATTTCGGTGTTACCGCAAGCTCTTTTGCCTGTTGTTCTAATCCCTCTGTGATGGAATCTGTGCCAAACGCCATGCGGGACAATCTACGCAGTTTTTCCCGCACGATCCGGTATGCCGCATATCCCGCGCCACAGGATATGCAGACAACAAAGACAATCACAAGGAGCGTGACCGTTCCCTTACTCATCGTCTCCTCCAAGTCCCTTCGGGCATCCAAGTGAAAGCCATTTCAGGTAACCATTGATAAAAATATCAATCTTTCCATCCATGACGCTGTCTACATTTCCGGTTTCTACACCGGTTCTGTGATCTTTTACCATCGTATATGGCTGCATAACATAAGAACGGATCTGGTTACCCCAACCGATCTCCGTTACCTCTCCACGGATATCTGCAGCTTTTTCCGCATTTTCCTGCTGCTTTAACAAATACAGTTTTGCCTTCAACATCTGCATTGCCTTATCCTTGTTCTGGAACTGGGAACGCTCATTCTGGCACTGTACCACGATTCCGGTCGGAATATGCGTAATACGGATTGCGGAAGATGTCTTATTGATATGCTGTCCACCGGCACCACTTGAACGGTAGGTATCGATCCGCAGATCGTCCTCATTGATCTCAACGTCAAGATCTTCCTCGATATCCGGCATGACATCGCAGGATACAAACGAAGTCTGACGCTTACCCGCCGCGTTAAACGGTGAAATTCGCACCAGACGGTGTACACCCTTTTCGGATTTCATATAACCGTATGCATTTTCTCCATTGATCTGGAATGTGATGGATTTAATACCGGCTTCCTCCCCGTCAAGGGAATCTAAAACCTCCACAGAAAATCCTTTGTCCGATGCCCATCTTGTATACATGCGGTAAAGCATTGCCGCCCAGTCACAGGACTCCGTGCCTCCGGCTCCTGCATGCAGTGAGACGATCGCACCATCCGAATCATATTCCCCGGATAACAAAGTCTTGATACGGATACCCTCATAGGTCTTCGTAAATTCATCGAGCATTTCCTGGATCTCCGGGATCAGGGAAGCATCATTTTCCTCATATCCCATCTCGATCAATGTCTCAATATCCTCAAATTCTGTCTTTAAGGATGCATAAGTTGCGACATCATCCTTCATGCTCTTTAATTCTTTCATTTTTTTCTGGGAAACGACCGGATCATCCCAAAAATTTGGGGCCTCCATTTCCCTTTCTAATTCCTGGATCCGCTGCTCTTTATTAGCCAGGTCAAAGTGAATCCCTCACTTCCTGCAGCGGTTCCCTGTATGTGTTCAGGGTCACTTTAAATTGATCAAGTTCTACCACAGTATCACCTCTTTCTGATATTTAAGATTTGTTTCTATTGTAAAGTATGCGCGCTTTTTGCGCAATGCCTTCTCCCTATTTTTAAGAGAATCGCAAGCAGTAAAAGACCGATCGCGGCTCCTGCCGTATCAATGCAGACATCCGTAAACTGTCCGGAACGCCCCGGGATAAACAGCTGATGAAACTCATCTGTCGATGCATAGCAAAAGGCAAATCCAAGTGCCGCGATATAATGCACTTTCTGTCTCATTTCAAATGTTCCTGAAAATGCAAATGCAAGCCATCCTAAAATCGCATATTCTGTCATATGTGCAGCTTTCCGGATGGGATACTCAATGTTTCCTGCAATATTTCCAATCTGGTCTGTCGTCAGTCCCCAGTTAAAAATTTCATCTGTATCTTCGACCAGACGGTAAGAGATCGTACCGCTGATCTCGGAAGATTCCGTCGCCGGCTGATTGGAAAACCAAAATATGATGATCATCCAGCCTGCCAGCATGATTCCCAGAATCAGCCGCATTACTGTTTTATTCATTTTCCGCTTAATTCCTCCGTGAGTACTTCCACTGCTTTCTGGATCTGGTTGTCATATTTCACATCATATTCTGTTCCATCCGGATTGAGATATTCATATTCAAGTTCAATATCCGGATCAATTCCGACTCCATGGATATAATTTCCATTCGGTGTAAAATATTTTGCTGTGGTAAGTTTCACCGCATCTCCGTCCTCAAGCGGGAAGATGGTCTGAACAATTCCTTTTCCGAATGTTGTCGTTCCGATCAGTGTTCCATATTCATAGTCCTTGATTGCTCCGGCTAAAATCTCGGATGCACTTGCACTGTCCTCATTGATAAGAACCGCCAGAGGATACTCCATGTAAGTATCCCCGCTTGATGTATAAGTCTCACGGTGACCATTTTTATCCTCTGTATACACAACCGTACCCTCAGGAAGAATATCATCTAAAATCTGTACAACAGCGGTAACAAGTCCGCCGCCGTTATAGCGCACATCCAGAACAAGCGCTTTCATCCCCTCGCTATCTAATTCTGCCACAGCTTTTTCAAACTGGTCTGCTGTTTCTGTTTCAAAAGAATCGATATGAATATAACCGATGTTATCACCAAGCATCTGGGAAGATACGCTCGGCAGTGTCACATTTTTGCGCTCCACGTCAAAGGACAGATTTTCCCCGGTTGAAGGACGATATACCTCCAAATGTACCGATGTTCCCTCCTCGCCACGGATCAGTTTTACCAGCTCTGTCACTTCCATGCTGGTCGCATCTGTTCCGTCGACCGAAGTGATCACGTCATCTGCAAGCAGTCCGGCTTCATCGGAAGGTGTTCCCTCATATATTTTTGAAATGGATACCACCATGGTATCCGGATCCTGTCTGAGGCCTGCACCAATTCCGTAATACTGTCCGGTAGTGCTCACCTGCATCTGTTTGTAATCTTCCTCATTATAATAGACGGAATATTTATCTCCAAGCCCGCTGATCATCCCTTCATACAGTCCATCTTTTAATTCGGTATCATCCACATTATCATAATAATACATATCCGTGTATGCCTTCAGTTCATTGATCTTCTGAACTGTTTTTGTATCCAGTATTGAATCTGTCTTAGCGGTTGCATTCGTTATGTAAATTTTCGTTCCCGTTATTTTAGTGACCACGTTCAGTGCGACAAATCCAACTAAAATCGTTCCTGCAATACCGCAGGCCACACCTTTTGCCATCTGTCCTTTTTTGCTTTTCTTCGGTTCTTCGATTGGCTCTGGCATAATCTCCGAAACCTGCTGCTCATTTTTATTTTCCATATTCTGTCTCCATTCCTGCGCTGTTTTTATGCTGCCGTTTTTGCTGCCGTTTTACACCGCTATTCCCACCTGTTGTGTGACCAGCCGCATTTTTATTTTATATTGCCTTTTATACTACACTCCACATTACTTATCATATCATTCATATGTGAAAATTCGCTGTCCTACTACACAAACCCTACTCTCTTATAAGGATTTGGATGTCAAAAGGTGGTTCACAATTTGACAATCCCAAAATTAAAAGCCACCTTTTGACACCCAAATCCAACCAATTTAAAAAGGACCACCGCGCATTGCGGCAGTCCCAAAAACATCCGCATCATCTGCCCAGATAACTCCACGGGCTGACATAGCTTCCGTTTAATGATACACCAAAGTGTAAATGATTTCCAGTAGAAATACCGGTACTTCCGACCTGTGCGATCGTCTGTCCTGCTGAAACCGTCTGTCCAGGCGAAACAAGAAGTGCAGATGCATGCATATATACGGTATACAATCCGCCGCCATGATCGATCATCACATAGTTACCGGCAGCACTGCTGTAAGCCGCAGTCGTAACCGTTCCATCCGCCGCAGCCACGATCGCAGCGCCTCCGGACGCACCGATGTCAATTCCTTTATGATTGGAAGAAGCGCCTCCCATCGGCGACACACGCGTTCCATAATCACTGGTCACACGCGTACTGCTCGGACACGGCCAGGTAAACACACCTCCGGTATAATGGTTATCCTGTTTACCGGCAGCAGCCTTCTCTGCCTCAATGCGCCTGATCTCGGCAATGATCTCCTCCTGCGCCTGAATCTCCGCAGCATAATAATCCGCGTCGCTCTGTGCAGAATCAATGTTTCCCTCAATTCCGGCAAGTTCCGTCTCCCGCTGCTTCATAAGCGCTGCAACTGAAGCCTTTTCCTGCTCCACAGAGGCTTTCTCCTGCTCCACTTCTTTTTTCATTTCCTCTAACGTGGCATAGTCTTCTTCTAACTGCTGTTCCACGCCGTCAATATAGGCAACCGTCTCCTGATATTCCTTTAGCTTTTTCCGGTCATATTCCTGGATCTGTATGATATACTCAGCAGAATTTAAAAAATCCGAAAAACTTTCCGAATCAAAAAGTGCCTCAAAGTAAGACTCCTGTGCATTCTCATACATAAACTGTATGCGCACTTTCATGTCCGCATACTGCTGCTCTTCCTGCTTTTTTGCATCTTCAAGCTGGTCTTTTGTGTCCTCGATCTGATCCTTCTTCTCTGTCAGCTCCTGATTTTTCTGTGCAAGCTGGTTTTCTAAAGCTGTGATCCGGCTCGAAATATTCATGAGCTGCGTATTCAGATCATTTACTTTTGCCTGCACATCTCCCTTGGACTCTTTTAGCTCGTTTATCGTCTGTTTTGCCTTTTCCAGAGCTTTTTCCAAAGCCGCTTTTTCCTGCTGTGCCTCTTTTAAAGAAGTGGATGTATTTTCACTTTTCTTTGCGCTGCTGTTTTCTGCTGCTGACGTCATCTGCACTGTGGCAGCCATGCCGGTCATCACAATAAGCAATACCGCCGTTATCCTGTGTATCCATTGCCTTTTATTAATTATCATACCTTTAAATGTTTGCGGATCGTAATCCGGCTTCCAATAAATCCAATACCAACACCAAGTAACAGTGCCACAGGAACCAATGTGTGGAATACCTGGTCCACACTTAAAAACTGGATCATATTGCTGATAAATTTAAACTTATCTCCAATATATAATATGATCTTCTCATATAAAACATACAAAATGCCAAGCGGGATCGCCGCTCCGATCAGTCCGATCACAATTCCCTCAACAACAAACGGTGCCCGGACAAAATAATCTGTCGCACCGATCAGTTTCATGATACCGATCTCTTCACGGCGCACGGAAATACCGACTGTAATCGTATTGCTGATCAGGAAGACCGCAACACCGAGCAGGATCAGAATGATACCCGCGGAAATATAACCGATCAGACTGTTAAAATCGGTCAGTGTGTGCGCAACCATCTCCGACTGCTTTACTGAACGGATTCCATCTATAGACTCTAAATAAGTTACCAGCGTACTCTGCATTGATATATCATTCATATAAATGGAATAGCTTGCTGAATTGGCAAGCGGATTATCGCCTGCAAAACTTGAAGCAGCATCTTCATTTCCATCAAAATAAACATCTTTAAAACTTTCCCACGCTTCATCTGCAGATGTATATTCGCAATGTGATACCTCAACACGCTGCTTGATCAGATCACCGATTTCCTCAATGCGCTGTTCTGAGATGCCCGCATCAAAAAATACTGTGACTGCAACACCGGATTCCGCATCCTTTACCATCGCCTGGAAGTTGGTCACGATCGAATAGAACAGACCAAACAGAAAAATACAGGCCGTCATCGTCGCTATGGATGCAAGCGAAAACATTTTATTTTTCCAGATGTTGACAAGTCCCTGTTTAATCGTATAGAAAAAAGTACTAATCCTCATAATCGTAGTCCCCCTCGCGTTTTAATACATCACGCTCAGTCAGGCTGCGGCTGATGGCATTATCGCCTGTCACAATACTGCTGGCTGTATCACTGTCATCCACGATCACACCCTTTTGCATGGTGATGACACGTTTGTTCATGGCTTTTACGATTTCAAGGTTATGTGTAACAACGACAACCGTTGTGCCATTGTTATTGATCTCCTCCATCAGTTTCATGATCTCCCAGGCATTATTGTTATCGAGATTACCGGTCGGCTCATCCGCAAGCAGGATCTTTGGCTTATTGATCAGTGCCCTTGCGATTGCAACTCTCTGCTGCTCACCACCGGATAACTGTTTGGGATAAGAACGATACTTTGCTGCCAGTCCTACCATGGAAAGCATCAGTGGTACATTCTTTTTGATGGAACGTGTGGACTCTCCGATGACCTTTTGGGCAAATGCGACATTATCGTAAATATTGCGGTCCTTTAACAAGCGGAAATCCTGAAATACCACGCCGATCTTACGACGGAATTTCGGGATTTGTCTTCGCCTGATCTTATTTAATTTCTGACCGTTTATCGTGATCGTACCCTCCGTCGGTTCAAGTTCCTTCAACAAAAGCTTGATCAGCGTAGATTTTCCAGAACCACTGTCCCCGACGATGAATACAAATTCTCCTTCCTCAATGTTAAGACTCACGTCATTAAGCGCAGGTATTCCCGCGGAGTACGACTTGCTGACATGTTCTAACTTAATCATAGTGCTTCTCCATTTCTAGTAGTCCAATGACTCCATGTACTTCATATATTTTACTACCATAAGTGCGATCTTAAATGTAATAGCATCTTCAAACACACGCAGATCAAGTCCGGTTGCCTTCTGCAGCTTGTCCAGACGATATACCAGCGTGTTACGGTGGATATAAAGCTGTCTGGAAGTCTCTGAAACATTCAGACTGTTCTCAAAGAACTTATTGATCGTTGTAAGTGTCTCCTCATCGAACTCATCCGGTGATTTCCCGTCAAAGATCTCCTTGATAAACATCTTACAGAGCGGGATCGGGAGCTGATAAATCAAACGTCCGATTCCAAGTGTTGAGTAAGCGATGACATCTTTTTCTTCAAAAAAGATCTTCCCTACGTCAAGTGCCATTCTTGCTTCTTTATAAGAACGTGATACTTCCTTGATCTCTCCGACGATCGTACCATATGCCACATGCACATCGCTGTCCGAATCAGAGCGGAACAGATTCACAATGACCTCTGCGGTCTTATTCATCTCCTCGTATCCTTCATTCTCCCCTACTTCTTTTACAACAATGATATTTTTCTCATCCACTGCTGTGACAAAATCTTTGGTCTTTCCACCGAAAATGCCACGGATGCGCTCCAGTTCATTGCCGTCTTTGTCGCGGTTGGTCTCCACGATAAACACAACACGTCTGACCTCTGTATCGATATGCAGCTTTTTTGCACGGTTATAAATATCAACTAAAAGCAGGTTATCCAAAAGCAGGTTCTTGATAAAGTTGTCTTTATCAAATCTCTCTTTATATGCTACCAGAAGATTCTGGATCTGGAAACTGGCAATTTTACCCACCATATAGACATCATCACTGTCGCCATTGGCAAGCAGGATATATTCTAACTGATGATCGTCAAACACCTTAAAAAACTGATAGCCGTTTACAACCTGGCTGTCTGCAGGAGATTCCACAAATGCAAGCGCCGGCTCCATATATTTGTCTGCTTCCGGAAATGTAGCAGCCAGCACCTTCCCCTCTACATCGATAATGCATAAATCAATGCGGGTAATCCCTTTTAACCCGTCAATCGTATTTTGAAGTATCTGATTTGAAATCATAAGCTCCACTCCTTCTATCTTCGTTTCATTTGAAACACACCCGGCAAATCAGGTTGCTGCAGCTGTCAGCTGTCCGAATGATCCTATGCCACAGTGCATAACCTCCATTGCACGCATGGGCAACTTTCACAATAAAAATATACCCATTGTCCCCACTCAAAAATACCTAGATTCTATTTTAATGCAAAACAGCAAAAAAAGAAAGAGGAAATGCATATTTTTTATGCACTTCCTCAATGTATGCTGCTTTTTTCCTATTTTTTACAGTGTACATAGTTCACAAAGAAAAAATTTATGACATCTGTTCCTGAAATCCTTCACCGAGCACTTCCCGCGCATCGGAAACGATCACAAACGCATCCGGATCTACTTCCCTTACGATCTCTTTTACCTGCACAATCTCTTTTTTGGATACTACGCAGTAAAGCATACATTTTTCTGCACCGGAATACATGCCCTTTGCCCGAAGTCCTGTAACACCGCGTTCTAACTCTGTCATGATACGTTTTGCCACCTGTTCATAGTGATCCGTAATGATAAATGCTGCTTTTGAGAATTTCAAGCCTTCCATCAGTGCATCTGATACCTTGCTCGTCACAAAGATCGCAACGATCGCATACAATACTGCGTGTACACCAAATACAAATAATCCGGCAACTACGACTGCACCATCTAAAAACTGTATGATCTGCACCACAGAATAATGTTTATAATAATGCTGGATCAGCGTCGCGACCATCTCTGTTCCACCGGTTGTTGATTTTGCAAGCAGTACAAGGCCCATTCCGACACCGCCGATACAGCCGCCAAAAATTGCTGCAAGTACATAATCACCATCGGTAAGATCCACAAGCGGCAGTATATAGAGCCAGAGAGAAAGTAACAATGTTCCAACGATCGTTCTCCATATAAAACGTTTTCCTTTGATCTTTAAAGCTGCCAAAAAAAGCGGCACATTGAGTGCAAGGTTCGTCAGCCACAGAGGAATTCCACCCGGAATCAGATACCCTGTCACATCTTTGATAATGATCGCAAGACCGGTAAAACCTCCTGTTACCATGCTGACCGGATCATACACGCACTGAATACTTACTGCAATAAGTGCGGTTCCCACAAGCATGAGGATATAATCCCAGACCGGAGATCTCTTATAAAAAAACTTCTGCATACCGAACCTCAGCTTTCATATTTTTCAATACTGTTTTTTAATCTGACACGGTGGATCAGATTCCAGAAAAAACCTTTGATTCTCGATCTTTTCCGGTGAACCTCAAATCCGCCGATTCCATACCATAAATTGGCATTGATCTTGTCGCGGTGTTCCACAAGAAAATGTTCCTGTCCCGGAGATGGAATGATTGAAATGATCACATCCGGCGTCGCCGCATTCATTTCATTGATCACACCCTCGAGATCTCCGACACAGTTTTCCGTTGCCGCCGCCCCTGCTAACACCAGTTTCGGGTATTCCTCTCTGAGTTCCTGTGTAAATTCATCAACAGCTCCCTGTGTCTCTCCAATAATAAAAACAGATTTGCGGTTGCGCTCCACACGTTTCAAAAATTCATCTGAAAAATCATTTTCTTCTGTCTCGCGGATCCGCTGCATCGTATCGACTCCAGCCGCCTGCAGAATGCCTTTTTCTCCGATCACTGCCAGATCAAGAGAAGAAATAACCTCTTTTAACACAGGATCTGATTCTGACTCAGTCAGCATCTGCATGGAAACCATCTCAATCACATTTAACATGTTATTATCATACCAGGCTTCCACGCGCATGATTGCTTCCCGCACTGTGTAATTGTCCAGTTGTATTCCAAGAATATCTATTTTCTTAATCATTTTACACCCATATTCATTTCCATATATTGAAAAAATATACGCGAACAGTATATCAAACATGGTGTAATATTTCAAGAAATACTGATCTTAGCTTTTATTTCTGTTCCGAATTTTTCGTTGTTGTAAACAATTTCTTTAAGCAGCTGTACGCAACCAGAACACCTAATATCATAAGAAGAAGTGCAACGATCAGCTGTAATCCATCTACTAAGAATGTTGCGTTGTGTGCCGCAATATTTGCTGCCAGAGCAATTGTTTTCTGTACCAGTGCGGTAAATGTAACTGCTAACATCACAAACATCGGTATGTAAAGTGTCCATCCGGTTCTTCCCGTCGTCTTTAAGAATACAGCCAGTGCGATCAGTACCATAGCAGCAAGCAGCTGGTTCGCAGATCCAAACAGCGGCCATACATTGCTGTATCCGCCAAGTGTCAAAAGATATCCAAAGAATAATGTGATCACAGTTGCAAAATATTTATTTGTCAGTACACGCTGTGCCGGTGTCATCTGTTTCGGATCTGTGCTTTCACCGTAAAACAGTTCCTGGAAAGACATACGTCCGATTCTTGCCACGGAGTCAAGTGAGGTAAGTGCAAGTGCCGATACACACATGGTCATAAATACGGTTGCAACCTGAACCGGTACACCAAGTTTCTCTAAGAACCCTGCAACACCGGAAGAGAAGATTGCAAACGGTGTTCCTTCCGGTTTTGTTCCACCAACTGCGACTGCTCCAACAACGACAAGTGCCACGATACCAAGTAATGACTCCACTACCATTGCACCATAACCGATCATCGGCATATCTTTTTCATTGCTGACCGTCTTTGAGGAAGTTCCGGAAGATACAAGACTGTGGAAACCGGAAACTGCACCACATGCGATCGTTACAAATAATGTCGGGAATAATCCACTTCCATTTACATTGAAACCATTAAATGCATTTAACTGCATCTGCGGATGTGCAACAACAACACCAACAACTGCACCGATGATCATACCGAGCAGCATAAATGTTGTCATGTAATCTCTAGGCTGCATTAAAAGCCACATCGGAAGTACGGATGCAAGGAATAAGTATGCCATGATGATGTAGATCCATGCTGTCTTTGAAGCATAGATTGGAAGTTTCATACCAACTGCAAACATTGCAACCAAAAGAGCGATTGCAACGACCGCTTTGACCCACTCGTTCATTTTTCCAACATGTTTCTGAATCACACCGAAGATAACAGCTACCACGATAAACAGCATGGAAATGGAAGCTGCTGCTGAGTTTGCATAAGCGGTTTCTGCGCTGTCAAGTCCGACACCATTAAATGTTCCGGCTACCATATCCGTGAATGCTGCGATAACAAGCAGTGTAAACAGCCAGCAGAACAGCATAAACAATTTACGCCCTGTCTTACCGATGTATTTTTCGATGATCATTCCCATCGATTTTCCTTCATTCTTGACAGATGCATACAGTGCGCCAAAATCCTGCACAGCACCAAAGAATAATCCACCGATGATCAGCCACAACAGAACCGGTACCCAGCCAAACACGGATGCCAAGATCGGTCCGGTGACAGGTCCTGCTCCTGCAATGGATGAAAACTGATGTGAAAATACGGTAAATTTTGATGACGGTACATAATCCTGCCCATCCTCATGTGTGTAGGCAGGTGTCTTTGCCTTTGGGTCGATCCCCCATTTTTTTGCAAGCCATCTTCCATACAGCAGATATCCTGCCGAAAGCGCTACAATACCGATTAAAACAATTACTAATCCATTCATAACCATTTACCGTCTGCAGATTGCAGACAACTCCTTTCTTTTTTTCAGATAAACAATTTTCAGTGCAATTTTTTACTCATGACAATAAATTGCTGCTCTGCAAACATTCTATTGTCATAAAGAACAAAGAGTCGCTTGCGACTCTTTCGCGCTCGAGCGGTGCTGTTTACAGCTAACTTCTACTCCGCGAGATGCGCATCCCGCCCGGAGGGCTTTTTAATTCATAGGATGTAATTTCCTATGAATTAAAAAAAGCTTTCGTCTTTCTGATGTTCACACATCCAAAAGACGAAAGCCTGTACTTCCGTGATACCACTTTTCTTGCCATGTTTCCATGACCTCTCTGCCCCGTCATATATCTGTCCACTTGTCTTTGTACAAATATCCCTAACAGGTCTCTCTGTAACGGGAGAGTTCCGGTGCCGCTTACTGACCTCATGGCTTTCAGCGTACTGCTCGCAGAGGATATTATCAAAAGATGCATGTCATTTTCCACCTGCCAATGACTCTCTGTGATGCATTGCCTTCCAATAACGGTATTCTGTTCACTGCATTTGTTCTATTTATCTGTATGCCACATAGTTTAACACTCTTTTTTGAAATGTCAACCTCTATTTTTACATTTTCCTTTTTTTAGATATCTTTTCTGAATTGTCAGACATTTTCCTTAATGTTTTCATCTTTTTTCATATTTGAAATGTCAATATGTTTTCCACAGTTTTTCATTTTATTGCAAACTTTATGATTTCTACACAAAACAAACATTCGGTTTTTTTACTATGTAAACCACTCTTTTGGGGATAAAAAATGTGGATAACGTGGATAACTTCGTGTATAACTTTATTTTTCCACGTTTTAAGTGCATTTTAGCAGTGGACAACTTTTGGGATAACTTTTCTTCTTTGTTTATTACTTTTTTGTGCCCCGATATTTTGTGCATGTTGTATATTCTGCAAAGAACAAAAAAACCTTTTTAATTCACAGGACAGAGACTGCTTTTGAGGCTATGAGTGAAAAAAAATAGCTATCGTCCTAAGACAATAGCTATTCTTCATATTTATGAATTAGAAAATTCTTCTTACACAGATCGGACTTCTGTAATTTACATTAGAGAACTTGATACCGCTAGACGGTGTACTTGCATGAACGATCGTGCCGCCACCGACATAAATAGCAACGTGACCACTGTAGCATACAATATCTCCCGGCTGTGCATTAGAAAGACTTACCTCGTATCCAACACCTCTTAATGCGCTGGAAGAATGTGGAAGTCCTACGCCAAATGCTGCATATACACTCATAACGAAACCGGAGCAGTCTGCCCCGTTTGTCAGACTGGTTCCACCGTATACATAAGGATTACCGATAAACTGTGATGCATAACTTGCAACTGCCTGTCCATTTGAGCTTCCTGCTGACGCATAACTCTTTGAACTTCCGGAGCTCTTTGAAGAAGATGACTTCCTGTCAGCTTTCTTTCTTGCTGCATTTGCTGCTGCATCAGCTGCCTCACGCTCTGCCTCTTCTTTTGCAAGTCTTGCTTTTTCTTCTTCCTTCGACTCTGCCTGTACAAACTCAATGTTGAAATCTACATAATCTTTATGTACCCAGCCGTCACCCTCTTCTGTTGTTACCTTAGCCCAGTCTTCTACAGATTCATCATCAATAACAACCAGATCATCACCAACCGGTACCTGTGTCAGAATGCTTGCATCTGTAGACGGCTCTGTTCTTACATGAAGTGTTGTGGTATTAACTTTAGCATATTTTGTGCTGACTCTTTTTGCCAGTTCTTCATCATTTGGTACTACATATTCACATTTTACATATCCGTCAACATTACCGGACTTGATACGATACCAACCATTGTCAGTTGTTTCAAGGATTGTTCCTGCGGAATTGTTATACAGCTTTCCAAGTACCTCGCTGTCCGTATTTGGTTCTGAACGAACATTTACATAATTATCTACCTGCGCGATTGCAATATCTGTATATTCCGAAGCAACAACCGGTGTATCATTCTCACTGACCTGCTCTGCCTGCTCTGCTGCCTTCTGGGCTGCTGCATCATTGCTGTCCGCAAGACACTGTGCCAGTGCCTGTGAAACACCTGCTGCCGGAGTCTGTCCCTCTGCGATCTCAACTGCAGTCACACTTGAAACGCCTGCGACCGGAGCTGCATATGTATTTAATCCAAAACTGCCAATGGATAACGCTCCTGCTAAAAGACAGCCTGTAATTCTTACCATTCTCTTCTTCATTTACGAAAAGCCTCCAACTGAGTTCTCATGTTTTCCACAATAAAAAACAGCTTAACACTGTTTTTATTGTTTGTTACGAATTTGTTACATTTATTACACGATTATTATAACAAAGGCATATTTCCATGTCAACCTGTATTCATCGTGAATTTTACTAAAATATTACATTCCTTTTTATTCAATTTTTCAAATAAAACAGCGAAAAATCATCATATTTCCAGGAAAAACAGTGTTTTTTTCCGGAAAATCATTGTCTTTTCTCATAAAAAGCTTGTTTTTTATGTTGATTATTGTCATAATAAGGTCACAATTAAGTTTTCAGGAGGTGCAGCATGGATATTTCAGGTATGACACCGGCACTTAGTGCATTACAGTCCTACGACGCAGGTTCTTCCGTCAGCCAGACCAGTCTTTCCTATGCCGTTTCAACCGAATTATTAAGTCAGCAGCTTGATATGACACAGGAGATGGGCACCGCTATGGTTCAGATGATGGAACGTTCCGTAACACCGGGACTTGGCGGAAATATTGACGTCTACATTTAAACAATATATATTCACGGATTATATGTTGTGCCGGCAAAATAGGAAAAATCCCGATACAGATGGAAACATATCCATTTGTACCGGGATTTTTCATGTTAACCTATGGTAACAGATCTGCTTACACAACGTGTAATCCATTGCTTTTTATTTTACAGCGATAGCTTCGATCTCAAGCATGACATCTTTTGGCAGGCGTGCAACTTCCACACAGCTTCTGGATGGAAATGCTCCGTCAAAAAATGTTGCATATACTTCATTGATTGCCCCGAAGTCGTTCATCTCTTTGATAAATACAGTTGTTTTAACAACGTTTGCCATACTGGTTCCAGCTGCTTCTAACAGGTTTGAAAGGTTAGTCAGTGCCTGTTTTGCCTGTGCCACAGAACCTTCCGGGATCTCACCGGTTTCCGGTACGACCGGAATAATACCTGATGTATAAACCATTCCGTTTACTTCGATTGCCTGTGAATAAGGTCCGATTGCTGCCGGAGCCTTGTCTGTGCTGATGACTTTTTTCATAAGATTCTCCTTCTTTCTGTCAATTTTTTCCTATCATAGCATATGCTTTTGAATTAATCAATTTTACGGATCGATTTTTCATTGATCTCAATCCTGCGCTCTTTATAAAGTCTTCCAACCGCTCTCTTAAATGCATTTTTGCTGAGTCCGGTCTCCCTTTTGATGACTTCCGGGGAAGATTTGTCTGTAAACGGAAGCACGCCCGCAAATTCCTCAATAACCTGCATTACCTTTTCGGCATCTGCGTCCATCTGAAGATATGCTTTCTGGCGCATAGTAATATCTAACTTTCCGTCCGGTTTTACATTGGTCACAGTCGCCTCAATGACATCACCGATACGCAGCATACTGTGATCTTCGAAAGCCGGCAGCATCGCAGAGTACTGATCGTCCACTGCTACAAATGTTCCAAAATTATCACTGAACTCATAGACACGGCCATTGACAATATCACCTGTATGATATGGTGATTCTAATGACAGAAGATCATACAAATGCTTCATGCTTGCACACAGACGTCTGCTCTTGTCAATATATAATGTCACTAAGACTTCATCCTCCGGCTGAACCTTAACCGTCATCTCTTTATATGGAAGAAACAGATCTTTTTCCAGTCCCCAGTCAAGAAATGCACCGATCTTTCCAACCTCTTTTACAGTCAGCACCGCAAGACCTCCCAATGTCAGCTTCGGTGTGTTTGTCGTCGCAATGAGCCGGTCCTTAGAATCCTTATAGAGAAACACCCGGAGTTCATCCCCTATCTTCGTTCCTTCCGGCACCTGTTTTTCCGGCAGTAACACGCGGGTTTCATCCTCCATGCGCTCTGCGAGATAAACGCCAAATTCTACTTTTTTTATCACAACAAGTTTCTGATATTCACCTAATCGCATTTTTATGATTGCCTTTCTTTTTTCTGAATCTGAAAGCAGATAATGGCATATGACGCCCCTTTTTCATCTGCCAAAGTAACTGTAATCTGTTTTTCTTCCATCGTGACAACCGGATACAGCATATCTCCTAACATTGCAGCTTTACGATACTCCGCACGAAGTCCACAGACAAAAACCTGTTCCGGCAGATATTCCTCCGCCACCAGAATGTATTTTCCATTATTCATATGATGGTTTGTATCAATGTAAAAACGGGAAACACGTACCGGTTCCTTTTCGACACTTTTTTGCACTGCCTCATCCGGTAAACTGATCTTACGATCTGCCCATTCTCCCGGTATTTCATCCCTGATCTCCGGTATATAAACTTCTTGCATCCGTTCCGATACCCGTGCCGGGCGCATTTTCTCAGTGTCCATAAATACCCACACCGAGTTTGCCTCTGCAAATATTTCTCCATCTTCTCCCTCAATGCGGAAGTTCCGGTACCCATAAAATCCACGGAATGCATACGGCCATGTACTGACCTTAATATGCTGTCCCATCTGCGGATATCGGTAAACTTTGATTTCCCAGGAAGATAAGATCCATGCCACCTGTTCTTTTGCAAGATAATCCACACCTACTCCAAAATCCTCTGACTCAAACGTACAACAATCCTGCAGATAATCCAATAATGACGGTAACGTCAGTTCCTTTTCACTATTTACTTCACTGTAACGCACACGGTTGCTAAAACTATACATACGATGCCTCGATTCCTGGTATTTGAAACGTCCATAACTGCTTTACTGTTTTTGTTCTTTTGTTATGCTACCACATTTTTCTGAGTTATGGTAGGGATATTCGAAATTTTCTGTCTGTGACCACTGGCTGTTGCGCCTCCCCGGTCAAAAAAATAACCTCAGCAATTCTCACTGCTGAGGTCTCATTAGCAGGGCTACAAGGATTCGAACCTTGAAATGACGGAGTCAGAGTCCGTTGCCTTACCGTTTGGCGATAGCCCTTTGTGTTATTTTGTTTTCAGCGTTTCACGCCGTCAACAATAGCTATTATATATGAGTGAAATAAAAATGTCAACTGTTTTTTGAAAAAATTTTAAAAAATTTGCAATTTTCCTTCAACCATTGCATATAATACCATTTCACCCCAGGAAATATCAGCTTTTCCATTGGTTGCCTCGATAATTTCTTTTTCGGTCTGCTCCTGCATCTCAGATGGAACCATGAGAAGCAGCTCCACTTTTTCGGTATAAACGGTGTCGATGAGTGTCAGCCCGTTTTGTGCAACCAGATACTGTAATTTCCCAAGTCCGGTATAATCGGTTCCCACTGACAGTCTGCGTCCTTCCTTTTTATCAATAATGACGCTTGCCGCAAGCCCTTCCTGGACTGATTTCTGATATGCACGCACAAGTCCGCCTGTTCCAAGGAGTACTCCGCCAAAATATCTTGTGACGACCACAGCCACATTGTGGATATCTTCCCGCAGCAATACATCAAGCATCGGTCTTCCCGCTGTCTGTGCCGGTTCCCCGTCATCCGAGCAGCGGCTCATCTCCTGTCTGTCTCCAATGACAAAAGCAGAGCAGTTATGTCTGGCATCCCAGTATTTCTTTTTCATCTCTGCAATAAATGCAACTGCTTCTTCTTCTGAAGAAACCGGACGCACCGTTGCAATAAATCTTGATTTTTTTTCTACAATTTCTGCCTCTCCACCGGAATATACTGTTTTCATACTCATTCCTCTCGTCACAAAACTTTTTATATTTTATCAGTCAGATATTTCTACATATAAATAGGTATATTTTCATCTCTGATTCTTCGCGTGTTCCTATGGTATCATGTTTTTTTTTGAAATTCAATTCTTAAAAATAAATGAAGAACACCTGTATTTTCAGTTTTTCCTTTATTCCGACACATTTCTTTGCTATAATATGAAGATGGTTCATTTTGATTATAAAAAGGATTATAATTTCATACCTTATTTTTATTACAAAAAAGGAGACCTAACATGAATTATGGAAAGAAAAGTACGCAAAAGCGCGAAAAAGAATTAACTTCCAAAAGTACCATGATTCGCAAAAAGTTTTATGTGATTTTTTGTAAGTCGCTGCTTGTATGTGTATTTGCCGTCATGGTAATCGGCGCCTGCTCCGGTGTTGGAGTCATTCGCGGAATCATCGCCTCAGCTCCAACGATCGATGATATTGTTGCCACTCCTACCGGTTTCTTATCCACGGTTTTAGATGCAAATGGCAACCAGACTGCCACATTGGTTGCATCGGGTTCTAACCGGCGCGCCGTTACGATCGATGAGATACCAAAGAATCTGCAGCATGCATTCGTTGCCATCGAAGACGAACGTTTTTACGAGCACAACGGTATCGATGTAACAGGTATCATTCGTGCCGGCGTAAAAGGTGTCGCATCCGGTTTTCATTTCTCGGAGGGTGCCAGTACCATCACGCAGCAGCTTTTGAAAAATACCGTCTTTACCAGTTGGACAAGCGAATCTTCCATGGCTGACAAGTTTGAACGAAAGTTCCAGGAGCAGTATCTCGCCCTGCAGTTAGAAAAAGTAGTGGACAAGGACTGGATTCTGGAAAATTATCTGAATGCGATCAACCTCGGACAAAATACTTTAGGTGTCGGTGTCGCCTCGGAACGTTATTTTGGCAAAGACGTTTCTGATCTTACTTTATCAGAATGTGCAGTCTTAGCCGCCATTACCCAGAATCCTTCCAAATATAACCCGATTACCAATCCGCAGGAAAATTCCAAGCGCCGCATGAAAGTGCTTAACAACATGAAAGACCAGGGTTATATCTCGCAGGAAGAATACGATGAAGCTGTTGCAGACAATGTTTACGACCGCATCCAGCTCGTCAACATTGAATCTGAAACCAACAGCATTAATTCTTATTTTGTTGATGAACTGACAGATCAGGTCATCCAGGATCTGGTGGAGCAGAAAGGCTACACTGAGACGCAGGCTTACAAAGCACTTTATCAAGGTGGACTTACGATCTACTCTACACAGGATCCGGAAATTCAGGCGATCTGTGATGATGAAGTGAATAATCTGGACAATTATCCGACTGCGCCGAAAGTATCGTTTTCCTATCGTTTATCTGTCCGCTCTGCCGACGGTTCCATATCGAATTACAGTGAACAGACGATGCTTTCCTATTATCAGTCTTCCAACAAGAGTTTTTCGATCAACTTTAACTCCGAAGAAGAGGCAGCTGCTGCAATTGAACAGTACAAAACGGACATCATGAAAGACGGTGATACGATCGTAAATGGAAGTGAAACCGTTACCTACACGCTTCAGCCGCAGGCAGCTCTTACGATCATTGATCAGAGTACCGGAAATGTCAAAGCATTAGTCGGCGGACGTGGAGACAAAACCGCCAACAAGACTTTAAACCGTGCAGCAGATACCACAAGACAGCCGGGATCTACTTTTAAGATCATTGCCGCATATGCACCGGCACTCGATGCCGGTGGTCTTACCCTTGCCTCCGTTCAGGATGATGCACCATACAATTACGGCAGTGGTCAGGGTGGTGCCGTTAACAACTATGACAACCGTTATCGCGGTTTCACAACACTGCGTGAGGCAATCACTAACTCCATCAATATCGTTACCGTAAAAACGTTAGCACAGATTGGTCCATCCCTCGGATATGATTATATCTGCGATTTCGGCATCACAACCGTCGGTCTGGATGAGAGTTCCAATGAGACTTTAGCACTTGGCGGTCTGACACATGGTGTTACCAACTTAGAGCTTACGGCTGCTTATGCAACGATCGCCAACAGTGGGACTTACATCAAGCCAAAATTCTACACTAAAATTTTAGATCATGATGGAAATGTACTGATCGACAATACTGAACCTGTCTCACACACCGTCTTAAAAGACACTACCGCATGGCTTTTAACCGATGCCATGAAAGACGTTATGACTCAGGGAACCGGTACCCCGGCTTACTTTGGAAGCTCTATGGCCCAGGCCGGAAAATCCGGTACAACAACCAAAAACCGTGATGCATTGTTTGCCGGCTTCACACCATATTATACCTGTGTTGTATGGGGTGGATTTGATGATAACTCGCCACAATCCGGCGGTCAGACCACTTATCCAAAGAAAATCTGGAAAGCGGTTATGAGCCGCATCCACGAAAATCTGGAATATCAGGATTTCACAAAACCATCCGGGATCGTTACAGCCCAGGTCTGCAAAGAATCCGGAAAACTTGCAATCGCCGGTGTCTGTGATGCGGATCCACGCGGCAGTCAGGTCTATACCGAATATTTTGCTGAAGGTACACAGCCTACCGAATATTGTGACCATCATATCGTTGCAAATATCTGCAATGCTTCCGGTCAGCTTGCCGGTGGTTACTGCCCGGCAGATTCCATTTCCTCCAGAGTATTCGTCATTGGCGGAACGGTTGGAACAGAGGATACTCCATATCTTCTGACGGATGATTTTAAGAATAATACCTGTACAATGCACAACGAAGGAAATTCCACCTACCAGGGAACTTCTGCTTTCTCCGCAGTTCCAGGTGTAAATAATGATACTTCCGGCGGCACACAGGCTCCTGCCGACAATACCCAGCAGACACAGCCGCCTGCTAATAATTCCGGTGGGGATAATTCTGATAGCACTCCTGCCGATACCGGCGGTACAGATAATTCCGGCGGAGGCAGTTCTGATAATACTCCTGCCGATACCGGTGGTACGGATAATTCCAGCGGAGACAACAACTCCGACGGAAATGGCGGATGATCACTCATAAAACAGAAAAATACCGGGGCTCCTTTTCATGGAACTCCGGTATTTTTCTGTTTAGTAAACTAAAAACCTTTCGTCTATTTTTTTGTGGCAATTAGGACAATAACAAACCTTTTTTATTTTTCGTTTCCAGGTCGCTTTCATTCCCAATTTCTCATAACAAAATGGGCATCTGTTTCTGAAATATTCAGGTTCCTGAATTATTTTACCTTGTTTCATCTTTTTCCCTTTTCTATTAGGCTCCTGCCTTAAGTCTAAGCGACACTTTACCTGTTTCAACTTCTACATTATATCCTCTAAATATTCCAATAATGGTAGCTATTCCTAATATACTTATTACATAAATTGCGACATTAGCTTCTGCTGCCTCTACAACTCCTCCTGCAGTTAATGCACTAACAGTTAATACGCCACCTCCCGGCACTGCTGCTAACGATGTTAGTAATGCTATGATGGCAGCGATTTTTACCGATGAAAGTTTCCCCATCCATTTCATCTTCTTTGCCAGATCCCCCTGAACTTCAATATATGGCTCCTTACGTTTAATTGCTGTCTTTAATTCTTCTTTTGAACTGACCACAACTTTATTGATACTATTTTTCTTTTTTCCAAACATAATTTTCCATCTCCCATAAAGTATATTTTTATTACACCTATCCCTTTTTATTTTCACTATGTTCTTTGCGGATTGTTCCTATCCTTTTATCGGATCTGGTATCCCGTCCATTACTATTACGAAAAGTTCCCGGCGGAAGTCCATGTTTCTTTTCAAATGTACCTACCGTACAGTCACTTCTTGTTTTTCTCGTTTTTTTATCAGCCATATTACACCTTTCCCTTACTTCATTCTTTTTTAAATCTTACATCTTGAAATGAACCTTTTAACTCACTGGCAACTTCTACAATATTTTCCGGATCTTCACCTTGTGACATTCTGAAAAAGTCATCAGCTACTACCCATCCTAAAAATTCCGTTAATGCCGCAGCCGTAGATCCACTTATAATTCCACCTATTAACGTGCCAACTCCCGGAATCATTTTTAACAATCCTGAAGCAACGGAACGTCCCGCTTGTTGTGTTAATGCAACTCCAGCAATTGATTTTGCCGCTGCTTCTGACAAAGAGATATCGAATAAGTCACCTATTTTTATAATCATACCTATCTGTGCTACTGTGATAGGTATTGCATCAGACATTGGTATCGGTATAAGTCCTGCCACTGCCGATGCACCAGTCGCTGAATGAATGATTATATTGCATTTCCTTTTCAATTCTTTTGGCATGTTCACTTTTGATTTGCTCATATTTCTTCCTCCCTCGTTTTGCCTTATATAAAATCTAAAATTTTATACAATCTCATCTTTTGCTTCCCTCAATATCTGCCTCACCCTGCTCTCTGAATACCCGTATTTTCTTGCCAGGGCATGTACATTTTTCCCATTATACTCGGAACAGATTTGCTGCATTATGTACGTCTTCGAATAAAACTTTAGCGGAAACATTAACTGTAATCCTTTAAAATGACTATATATTTTATAAGCATTTTCAACGCCAACCGTTTCAGCCAGATCCTTATATACTCCAGCCAGATCTTCCGAAGTAACTTCCGTCATACTTTCCAAGCATATCACCTCGCATGTAAAATATTTCTTTCATTATATTGGGTTTGCATTGCAAATTACAGTTATAGATTACATTGCAATTTTTACTTGTAAATTGCACTTTCAGGTAAAGCAGTTTAAACCGTAACGGGTTCAAACTGCCACTACTGTAACCTGGGGTATCGCTATTTTTATTATTTTTATTATTTCTGTTTTTCCTGCATCCTGCTGCGCACCATTTTTTTGAATTTTCCATAAAATCCAGTCCAGTAATCGTACTGATAAAAGGTGTCTGCCGCCTTATCATAGATCCATATGTTTCTTCTCAGGCTGTGTCCGCCCTGTCTGGAACAGGAGCGCATCTGATAGTTTCCATCTTTTGTATAAATCATTTTATCAAAAAGGATTCCTCTTTTTATGACTTTCCAGATCTGTTTGTACTCTTCTTCTGTCTCCGCATTTTGTATAAAATGCTGATCTACCAGATCCGCCATCTCTTCACGGCTTACGTGGATTGTATTTAATTTTCCTTTGCTTACCTTACTCACCAGTTTATCTTCGATTGTCTGCTTCATAATCTGTTTACTCCTTCTTTTCTGTTATCTTGCGATTGCTCTTATTCCCAATCCCGAATCTATTTGAAAAAAATGCATTTTAAAATCGCAATCGGAATCAGTATCCAGCCAAACATCATTCCTATTAAAAATTTTTTCATGTAATGCACATAAGCGGAAGAGTAAAATACAACTTTTCCCTCATACAATACCTTGTTTGTTGCCCAGTAGGATGCTGCCGCATAAATGATTAAAAGAACTGTTTCCATGACGTATGCCCTCTCTTTTCTTAAAGACTTGTTTTTGTTTACAGGCTCATTTTACCAAACCGGCTATTTTTACTTGTAAGAGTGATTAAAAAACTGCCACACCGGGTTGTCCGATGTGGCAGTTTTTATTTTTGCCTTATGTCATGTTTAAATTCAAAATCCTTATACTGATACTTTTCTGCTATTTTTTGCAGCAAAAGCAAAACTCTCTCCTGGTCATAAGCCGTATCCTCCAAAAATTCCTGCAAATGCCTTTTCGCTTCTATGATCGAATTGGTTACATCTGAATCGTATTCTTTTTCCAATAACTGCTGCAGTACCACGCACAACTGTCCGATCCCGTCTTGCCTGTCTGTCAGGATTTTGGAATCTGTTTTTTTTTCAAGCAGGATATACAAGGCTGCTAAATATATCCGGATTGTTTCATTTATATTTGCTATATCCTCATATTTAAATGCAATATAATCTATATCCCAATAGTGATCCGTTGTATCCTCTTTGACATTTTTTTCTAAAATATGCGCAGCTGTCTTATCGTACAACAGCGCAAGATTCTGTTCTGCTGTCTCTAATTTTCCATTATCAATCTCTAATGTGACAAGATCATGCTGCATGCTCGAATAGTCCGTCCAGAACTCGCTGGCTTCTATCTTTTCCCATGTTTTTTCTGCTATTTTGATTGCTTCTTTAAGACACTCTTCTTCCTTTTCTCCATCTTCTATATAGCTATACTGATTTGCAGCCTCCTTCCATATCTCAATCTGTTCTTCCGGTGTATATTTTTTTTGCGCGATCTGTTTTTCTGCTAACAGTCTGTAGTTACACATTTTCCTGATCTGCGTGATCTGCTCATAATCAAAATTCCCCTCATTCATAAGCTCTTCCCTTGTTTTATAAATAAGGCTTTGAAGAAACGCATCATTCAGATCGTATTTATTGTATATATCCTGTGCCTGGTTGCATAGCTCTAACCCTTCCTTTATATTTTTGCAACGATATTCCTTCGAAAGTTCCGCCAGCCTTATCAGGCAGATGATCTGATTCTTTTCAAAATGGTTCTTTCCCTCATATTTTTTTATGACATTCCAGAGAATTGTTTTTCTGATATTATTTTTTCCATATTCACGGACTCTGTCTATTACAGATAAAACCTCCTCCATGGAAGAGGTTTCTTTCTGTATATATTCCACAAGAAAATCACCGCAATGTTCCTCAATTTCATTTGTTCCAAGCATCTTATAATATTTCAGACATTCTTTCCACAACTGCGTTTTTTCTGTCTTATTCTCTTCAATGGAATACAGAAAATAGCAGGCAGCAAGCATATATCCGGTATCATACGCATTTTCCGGTGCAGGATCCATCCTTTGCTTTAATTGAATGGCATACTGTCTGGCTTTTTGCAATTTCTGGTGTTCTTTTAATATTCCAATCAGCTCTATGCAGATATCTTCCGATTCTGTATCAGAAAAAGCTCCTTCTAATGTCTGAATGGCAGAATCTATATCACCTTTTTTCCGGTAAATTTCTGCAATACTTTTCGCTGCATATTCCCGGCTTTCCGGAATACATATTCCTTCCATCGTCGCAAAATCTTCCTCGTATACTTTCTGATAACACGCGATCGCTTCCTGCTCTTTTCCGTTATTTTCATATTCTTCTGCCAGTTCTGCATAAGACATATTGTTTCCATCATCAATTTCATGGAAAGATGTATCTTCTCTTAACTGGTTTAAAAGTTCCTGATACTGGTAGCCTTTTTTCAGATTCAGGCGAAATTCTCCCCGGTAAGTCAGACCAGGATCTTTCGAATAATAATCTCTTATTTTTTGATATGCTTTTTCTTTTTCCTTTGGCATATAGGAAGTCAATGGCATTTGTTCCATTACCAGATCAAATAATTGACTGATTTTTTCATAAAGATTTTCCATCTGTGGAATCGGTACATCTGCCGCACACCATTCCACACGGTCATCTAACATGTCGGAAGTCTCACTTGCCATTTCAAAATATTCCCTTACCAGATAATCCGGATTTTCTGAACTTTTTCTGCAATATGCTGCTGCACTATCCAGATGTCCGGCCATCTCATCTAACTTTTGCATTGCACTTTCCGGATAATCTGTGGCAGACCAGTCAATTTCAATACTGTCATTCACCATTTTGATCCGTTTCCTCTCAATCCTTTGCAACAGATCATACGCCTCTGTATCTCCTTGCCCGAGACAGATTTTTTCTGCCTCTTGAAGTTTTTCCTCATCTCCTGCTCTAAAGCAAAGCCATGCATAAGACATGTTATTTCCGGTAAGGCGTTTTATAAAAATCGCAGCCATTTTCTCCCGGATATCATGTTGTGCATAAACTTCCGGCTCTACTGACAGATATTCATTCATCCCGGCAACAATGTGTCTGCAATTATCCGCATCAGGCACTAATTCATGGTAAATCAGATCCTGTATCACCTGGTGCAGCGATATTTTTCCGGTAACTTTGTTCCATATAACCCAGCCATTTTGAATAAAACCGTCGAGTTTTTCTGCGGTTTCTTTGATTCCACATAATAATATTTCAAATTGTGACCGGCTAATACGGATTCCATCAAACAGGGAAAGGCTTGCAATAATTTCTCTTTCTATGACATCAAACCCGGAAATATCAAACAGAATCTTTAAATGGCTGTTTACACTCTCAGAGCGGAGTTTCCTGTCTTTTCTCTGTCTGATTTGGACTTCTTGTGTGTTCGTAACTCCGTCTTTTTCCAAAAATTTCTGATAGAGTATTTCCGGAGAAATCTCTGTGTTTCTCAGATATTTTGCAATCAGTTCCACGGTCATCGTATGATGTTCCACATATTCGATTAACTGCCGGACTGCTTCGACTTCTTTTTCCGTATAAGGAATGGAAGTATAAGTATAAAACAGATTTAAGATTTCCTGAATATCTTTGATCCGGTCAACATTGATCTGCTCATAATTATAATCTCTGAAATCTTTTCTTGTCGTAATGATAAATTTACAGGGACAGGCGAACAGGGTTTCTAAATCTTCATCTGCATCTACGTCAAAATTATCAATAATAATCAGATCTTTTGGCGTTGCAGCCTGTTTTAAAACTTCGATCTTTCTTTTAAAATAATCCCGCTCTGTCTCATCTTCTTCACGGCTGATCTGGTTGATTCCAATTTCATCCCGCACAAGTGACTCTATATTTTTCTCATATACTGCGAAAACAACGGTATCATACTGCGCCCGGTGCCGGTATGCATACTGTTTTGCAAGTTCTGTCTTGCCAATTCCTCCAATTCCGGAAAGGAATACAAGCTGATTCTTTGCAAGAAGCTCGTTGATTTCTTCTAAATCATCCTGCCTTCCAACAAAACAGGCAGAATTATACTGGAATGAATCCAGCAGATATACATCATTGATGTCTGCTAACTTTATCAGTTCGTCAAGCGCATCGATTACCTTCTGCATCTCATGCCATCTCGGTGCCGTCGCAATAGACAATGTCTTTTTCAAAAATAAATCTAACATTTTATAAAGCTTCGGCTGATATTTTTCGCTTCCATACCGCATTTTTTCAAATGAATAGCTGCTCGCGATTCTGCAGTCAGCCTCACACGGTTTTCTTACAAAAAGTTTAAAAAACAGCATAGCACCAATGGAATATACATCGGAATGAAATCCTATTTTTTTGATTTTTCCCTGCATCTGTTCCGGCGCAGAAAATCCATCCGAATAAGGGATTCCTGCATTTTTCTGTAATTCCCCGATTGCAGTTACGGAATCAAAATCAAATAGAATCACATGCTCCGGTGTTTCCGGTAAAATCAGCACATTTTCCGGCTTTATATCCAGATGAAGATATCCCTTCTGATGATATTTCAGAATAATCTGCGCAAGACTTTTCATATGCCGGAAAAGTTCCTGCAATGACTGATCCTCATAATACCTGTAATCAATTCCTTCATCCATTGGCAGCAGGATATAAACTGTGTGATTACAGGAAATCACATCGACCGCATTGACGGTAGAGTTCGTCAGCCCTAACGTATTTCTGATATCCGTATTTCTTTTATACGCATCTGTAAAGCGGTTTTTCGCTTTTTCAAATTTTTCTGGATTTCCAGAAGGCCCCAGCTCTCCGGTAGCAGCTCTGGTCAGTTGGATGTATGCCGGATAACACTCCCGGACTCTTATTTTGTGTTTTATCTGCATCTGATCCCAGTAAATGGCATCATATACAATACATCCGGCTCCTCTCCCTGCTTCGTCTGCAATCCGGATTTTCCGGTTTTCTGAAATTTTCATTTCATATCCATTGCACAATGCAATTCTCATATCCCGCATTTTTATCCTCATTGATTATAAAAAATAATTTCTCTGTAACTATCAGATTAACTGTTTCCCGTTTATTATAACGATATTGCTCTGCAAGTTTGTAATTGTATTTTTTGTAGAAAAATTTATCGGTTTCAGCTATAATCTTAGCAGAACATATCTGCATTTAACAGAGTATTTTTATCATGAAAAAGAAACGAGAATGAAAATGAAATCAGACTATACACTTTATAATCAGAGCAGTATCCAGAATTATTCTTCGATAGACAATGTCGATCAGGCAGTTGAATATTTAAAAGATCCGACTCATTTCCGCTCTTTCGGACAAGGTCTGACCGAACTTCTGCAAAAAAAGAACGCTCCTGTAGACTTTTCAGACAATGCTGAAATGGCTGATTATCTTTTCTCTAAACTGAAAGATATCGGTTCTACAATCAGCCGTGCAACAGTGATGTCCTGGTTTACCGGAAATCACCGCCCAAAAGTAGAGGCAGGAAGCCGCCCTAAAATATATGAACTGTGTTTTGCCATGCAGCTAACCTATGAGGAAACTGTCTGGTTTTTTCAGCATGTCTATTATGACCGTGCTTTTAACTGCCACAACATCCGTGAAGCAGTCTATTATTATTCTTTTTTACATCAACTTTCTTATCAAAAAGCTCAGGAAATAATTCAGAAAATTGACGCAGCACCCGTTACTTTACCAGTTTCGGATGACATCGATACTTATTATACCAGTTATGTACAGAATACGATTGCTGCAATGGAATCTGCCGATGAACTAATAGATTTTTTAATTGCAAATAAAGCAGATTTCTGTCACTGGAACAAAAGTGCTCTTCATACGCTGCATGACCTGATTTCCCAGCTCATCGGTTCAAAAGAAAGTGATGATGCTGTCAACGAACTTCGAACCACACTCTATGCAATGTCCCGTAACAGAAATATGATCTCCGGCAGAATTTCCATTGATATTCATAAGTATCAGAATTGCAGCCTGCTGGTGCGCGAAATTTTATATGACGCACAGTCTTACAGCACGAACCCTTCTGATCGTGATTATGAATATATTCTCGATTTTATCGGCAACAGAAATCTTTACAATAACAGTTTTATTTTGGACCGCCTGGTGTATACACACTCTGGAATGAACAAAAATCCAAATATTCCTTATATTGTAAGAAATAACTTTCCGAGCAAAAAAACAATGTCGGATATTCTGTCGGAAGAAAAATCATCTGTCTCGACTTCCTATGATTCGATTCGGAAAATGATAGTGCTGCTTGATTTTTACCGTTTCTGGCTGAATGTAAAACTAAGTGTCGGATATACTGAACTGACAAAATCTGAACTGACAGAAACTTATATCGATGAAGCCAATGCATGTCTGGTAAAATGCGGTTATGAAGAACTTTTCGCTGCCAATCCCTATGACTGGCTTTTCCTATGTGCTGCATACAGTGAAAAGCCTATCGAATATTTCCGCGCCTGCATGTCACCTGACATGTGGACGGACGATGAAGATTTTTAGATTTTTCAGCAAAAACCCCGAAGTCACCTTCGGGGTTTTCACTGTTGATGTATATACTAACTAAGGGGATACATTTTTTCGCATTTTCCTTAGTTTCTGATTTGATAAAAGCCTTTATTTTCGGCGTTCTCTGATTATCTGTCGTTTTACTCTAAACTGAAATTCCCAGTCAGATTCCCAGACAAATTCCCAGACTATTTTCTGGCTGTCTTTCCATATCCGTTCTATTCAAAATGATATTTATCCTGACTTCCAAGTATTGTTTTCCAATCCTGCCTATCCTTTAAAACCCGCAAAACAAATACCTGTTTTTCAGCAATATCAACTGTAAAGAACACATTATATGTACCAAAGGATTTTATTCTGATTTCATATCCACGATATTCAAAACTTACCCCTCGATAACCAAATGGAAAATTAGTCAGTCGCTGTACTTCTTTATCGTATTTATCAAGAAAATTCAGTGCCGCATCTATATTAGCAAATTTTCGCGCAATATATCCTGCCAACCCTGTTACATCTTCTGACGCTTCCCTTGTCACACGTAACCTATATTGCATATTCCTTTAACAACCTTTCGCGAATTTGTCTCATTGCTTCTTCATGTGGAATGGTATTCCCCTGTTCCATATCATCAATTCCTTTATCCAATTCACGAAAGAGTTTTTCTTCCTGCTCGCTATATTTTACAGTTTCCTGTGCTAATGGTGCCATAAAATCACCCTATCCTTCCTTATAAAAATCACTATTGGTTTCTTTTATTATACTCTGATATCAGCCAAAAATCCATCATAACTATTGCATAGACTTGTCTCCTGCTTCTTTGCTCTGATAAAGATCTGATATCTTCATACTCTGCTTCCTAATATAGTCTGGCTGCAACTCCAAATAACGCATTGTCGTCTCAATACTCGTATGTCCGACGTTTGCCTGCACTACCTCTAATGGCACACCTCTTGCCACCGCAATAGATACATACCCATGCCTCATAGCATGTATCCATATGTCCGGACAGTTATTTCCATCGGCACGTATCTTCTCAACAATCCGATTGATGCTCTGTCTGACTGAACCGACATTTACGGGTTTTCCCTTAGTATTTACAAATAATAAGTTTTCAAACTCGCCCTTTATATCTTCTTGTATCGGTTCGACAATAATTTTTCGTAACTCCAACTGGCTTTTTATCGCTCCCTCTGCCTCTGGTACTAAATAGATGTCCCGGATACTTTCGCGCGTCTTAGGTGTTTCTATATAAAACACCCCCTGCGTTGTTTTCTGCAAATTCTTGGTAACATGCAAAACATGGTTATCCCAATCAACATCACAGATCATTAAAGCTAATGCCTCTCCAACCCTCATTCCTGTATAGAGCAGCAGTTTATATAAATTTGCATATAAACTTTTTCCTGCATACTGTAAAAACTGGTCTCTCTGCTCTTCCGTAAAACTTCTTTGCTGCTTTACCGGCAAGTTACTTGGTGCCTTTACCTTCGGGTATGGATTGTCATCTGCCGAAAGCATACCACGCCTTACAGCTTCATTCAGCAGAGTACGCAGCATTTTTCTAACGTTATTCACTGTACCCTGTTTCATCTTTTTTTCTACAAGATGATTATATACTTTTTGAATATGATACGGCAAAAGATTTTTCAATTTTACCTTTCCAATAAAATCCTTCAAATAATAATCATACAAAAATCTGTACTGCTGCACGGTTGTCGGCTTTAATTCCGGGTGATACTCTCCTACATATAATTCAAAAAGTTCTTCTACCGTAACATTACTTTTCTTTTGTGGGGAAATGTGCATATCTATCTCATATAGCCTTTTCCGCAATCTTTTTTCTGCTTCTGCTTTCGTTTTCCCTGCAAAATAAATTCTTTCACCTTTATACACTTTATCGGCATAGTAAATTTCCTTTTTCCTGTCATAATAAATATTTGCCGGTAATACAGTTTTTCCATCCTTATCAAAAGCCATATTCAAATCCTCCCATGAAAAGAGGCAGAGTTTCCTCCGCCTCTTTCTTAACCTTTAGTAGCTGTTTTCCTCAATATACTCAAGGATTTTTTTCACATTAAATCTTAAAATCCTGCTGCCTTCAATATCAATGCGTGCCCCTGCTGCAACAGCCACTTTTAAAGCACTTGGTCTGCCTAATTGCAGCAGTTCACATAAACCCTCTACGTTCACAACTACTGGTAATCCTTTTGTCTCTGTTATGCTTGTATCTGTATTCATTCTTTTGTCCTCCTGTTATTTTGAGTATAATTGTATTCCGCAAAAAGCTGACTGTGGGTTCATTCAATTAATTGAATTCCCAGATAACCATTTACTGGTGAATTATAACCATCAACTCTTCTTTTGGTACTGGCTATGCCAAATGTATTTTTAAATAGTCGTGAAAACTGCGGTTTATCGCTATCTCGTATATGTATGTCCTTTTCCGCACAGAATTTCCGATATGCCTTAAACAACGCATCTGTGGGTACAAACGCATCTTCACGTTCTTTTACCACTTCACAGCATTGATAAAAGAATTCTTTCAAACACTTTTGGCGGCAGTTCTCTCTCCATTCATTTAACATCCTATCAGCAAGTTCTGATTCATGAAAAACAAAATTATTTCTATACAAATCACGGTATGCATGTGCCGCTCTGGTAGCAATTGCATGACGCTCTTTCCATAATTTTTCTGGCATACTATAATCTCGATTTTCATCAGCTATAGATTTAACAAACGGTATTAACAGCATTCTATGATAAAATGCCTCATCATCCTCCTTTAGCTGAATTGGATGATTTGTTGCAAATAAAAATTTACAATGATGCGTCACCGTTCTGTTCTGCACATATTTTTCTTCGCAATCTATTTTTGCATCACCGGTAAGCAGCTTTAACAACTGCACTGATTTTTTGTCTAACATGCCTGCTGGCAAATCCATGTTGTAATTAAGGATCCTTTGACTTATACTCCCAAGTTTGAAACGGCTTCCAAATTCATTAAGCGAAATAGTTGAAATATTGCCCTCTCCTATTGTCTTTGCTATAAATTCGCCAATAATGCTTTTTCCACTATCGGGAGCTGTTCCAAATACAAAGAATTTTTTAGCCTCCGTTCCTTGTGAATAAATATATCCCAGACATTGATAAAATCTTTCTAATGTATCTACATCTCCTCCTGTAGCCTGCATTATGATTTTATCCATATATGGCGTCTGTACTTCTTCATTCCCTAAGTATTCGGCATTTATCTCGAATAACACAGGATATTTTGAGGTGCTATTTATAAGTGCATCTTTCTCTGCATTATATATGCCATTTTGAAAAACAATCATATGTTTTGCAGTCGCAACATCCTTTTTCTTAAATTCACCTGTCAGACTACCATTTGCCTGCATATATTTATACGTATCCTGAAATCGGTTATAATATGGAATTCTTTTTTGCATCTCTTTTGGCAGCACACTTCGCGCTTCCCTGACAAAGGATTCTTCATTAAGCTGTCGATAATATTTGCCGTTCCAAATATAAAGCTTTTCCTCTATTTTTTTAACTATTGCGTTTTCAAGAATGAGTTCCTCTATTTCCTGCATCCGTAATTCTTTTTCTCTTAGCAACGTATGCAAATTCTTTTTCGTGTCATTTGTAGAAATTACTTTTACGACGATATCTTCCAATTCATCCTCAAGCTTATTTCCATTTATTTTATTACATGAATAATCAAATTCTGTCTCCATATCAACCTCTGTCTGATGGATTATAAACGGTGTCGCTGTATTTTCTAATTCATTCAGCAAGTCGATTGTCCGCGCCTGTCGTTTCATAAACAAATTATTCCCACTCATCATCAAAATCCCCTTTCCCGTAAGGCTCTTCCTCTATGACATTCTCTGACACCTCTATCGAATTTTTTATAAGATATTCCAGTATCGGATATGTTATCGAATTTACATTCTCTATTTCGCTATCATCTATAGCAATTAAAGCTGGTATGTCATCTTTAATATCTACAATCAATAAATCGTACGATTCACTTATTGCATGTATAAATAAAATACACCCATCTGTATTTGCTTTTCGATAACCACGAAAATATGCTTTCTTGTCTTTCCAGAGGATCATCCGCATCTTTGGTGCAAAACCAATCGACATCTCTATCTGCTGGATCGGTTCCACGCATTTCATATCTGGTAACTTAACGTAGCCTTCTATTTTATTGCATGTATGAACTTTTCCATTTTTTACAAAAGTAGCCTGTCCATTCTTAATCAAAAGCTGATTTCTCCACTGCGGCTGCTCTCTTAGCCTCTCTACATACTTCTCCAATCTGCTTGTTTCGACCTCTGTCATATTACTTTGGGTTGTCATTGTTTCTTTCATACATTTTATCTCCTTCCGTCGGCTGTATTCTGCCATTGCCAACAATTCAATTGTACGATATCATGGTGGATATAGATATATCTACTTAGTGTCCACTTTTTATACGGAGGTGCCTATGAGGCTTGTATACAACAACATTATTGAACCCAAATACCAGTACCATACAGACAGTGATGAAAACGATACAACTATCGGTTCACCAACATTACCCACAACAGATTTAACCCCCATCACACTTTACGATTCAGATCCTTCTGAAGATAAGTCCCCTATTTACATTGATTTCGCCAAGGCTGAAACGCTTGATCAGATAATAACCTTCTGTAATAAATATGGTGCAATCATAAATTTTAAACTTGTCCCCAAAAATGATAATGAATACCACAATTATCAAACTCTTCAAATATTTGAATGTTATAATGATCTTTACGATTGCATTTCATATAAACATTTCAAATATTACCAATTACAAATGAAATATTTAATAGAAATTCACCGTTTGATGCTCAAATACAACACCTTAAAGGATAAATCATATACCAACTCCAAAGATATCGACAACACGTTAAAAGATTTACTATTAAACTGCCTTGCCCTTATTCAAAATCCTTTTTTCTCCGTGATGTATGAATTAGAATATGCCGATACCACCGATCACGAAAAGTATCGAACATACTTTTCAAAATACCCATTCATTGATTACATATATAGATTGAATATCAGCAAATCAAAACACATAACGTCCCAAATTGATGATATTACAGAAGCCAAATCTGCTACAAATGTTGACGACAATTCAGGCATCAAAAAAGATGACAATATCAATACTACGACAGATAACAATGCGGAAAGTAAGACAGATAATAATTCAAACTCCATCACAGACATTAAAACAGATTTCTATTCAGACCTTATAGAAAATAATGGTACTCCCGCACCTAATGCAGACGTAATTAACTTTCTATCCAGAACAATTTCTAATCCATTAACAGATAATGATTTTTGTCATTCTTTTTTTATTAGCCATCAGGAAGTCATCATATCTCTGGCTCAATGTATTTTCTCTGATGTTCTTTCTTTTGAAATAAGAGAAATCTATCCTAAGATTACTTTAAAAGATTCAGAAATAATTTCAGACTGGGAATTTCCAACGCTGGTAAGTGCTATATTCTTCTATTTTTATCTGGACTACTCAAATTCAAAAGTCATTACACGTTGTGCAAATAAAAAATGCAATATGCTCTTTGCACATTCTGGTGCATATACGAACCGAAAATACTGTTGTCGTGAATGTGCACACAAAGTTGCTAATCGAAATTATAAACAAAAAATCACTCATAAGAACGTCTAAATCCCCTGTTCCAGTGTTCCGGTTATATTAGATATCTTTTTTTACTATATTTTTATAAGGGAAATACTCTTTTTCCTATATTAAAAAATGCAATATATCTGGAACACTGGAACACTTTTTTACTCTGCCTTAACCAGCTTATAAAAACTGCTCTTCCTCATCCCGGTTAATCTCATAGCCTCCACTGCTGTTATCTCCCCTGCCTTCCAGCTCTGAATAACCTCTTTCCAGTTATCCGGCTGTTTTATACGCGGTCTGCCATATTTATCCCATCCACCTCTTGCCTTCATCTGTTCAATCCCTTCACGCTGTCTCTTTTCTTTTTTCTCAACCTCTGCCTGTGCCATAGCCGCATATAGTTCAATCAGCATATGATTGACCGTTTCCAATATCATTTTCGCCATAGCATTGTCCATTTTAGACAAATCCTGCAACGTTGTAAGTATCTCCAAGATCGTTACCCGTATACCTCGATTTGCCAACATCCGCAGTTCTTCTACTGTATCCTTTTTATTTCTCCCCAACCGGTCTACCTCGGTGATTATCAACGTATCTCCTTCACGTAAAATATCATCCCTTAGTACCGTGTACCGGGGTCTGCTAAAATTCTTTCCTGTCTGTTGATCTGTATATATTTTTTCCAGTTTATAATGGTTATCTTTGCAAAACTCCGTTATCTCATTAATTCCTCTATCTAAATGCTGTTCCTTTGTTGATGTCCTATGATATCCATATATTGCCATAATTTTTCCTCCTGACCTTGCATTGTGGCAGTTAATTTTTTACGATGATTCAGTTTCTCTTTCTTCCATAGTTCAAGCGCAGTCCTTGCTGTGCGCTTGAACTGAATTAGCGTTAAAAAATTTACTGTTACAATGGTAGCGATTCACTGTCCATAAATTTCTGCATACAAAAAGAACGTCCAAAAATCCTATTTGTATAGAATTTCGAACGCTCTTTGTACTCTTTTTTGGTGTCTGCAAATGTATACTTTTATAAACCCGTATTGCTAAGTTCTATCCTTATGATATTCACAATCAGAACTTCTCTTGTTATTCATTCCAAACGCCTGCTATTCTAGGTAGCACATCTAATCTGCTACATCGAACAATTTCGTTTCTATCCTTATAATAATACTCAACCGGCTCTATGCCTTTCAATAAATCCTGCACCTTACTTTTACTTTTTACTGGCGTTGCCTGTAGATAGAAACACAATTTTTCCATTTGTTTCATTTCTGCTTGCGTAAATACCTTGCCACATCCCCGGCAAACATATCTGTTATCGTTATCCTTTTCAGTCATGGCATATATCCGCACTCCAAGTGCCATATCTCCACTCCATCCAAAATGATAGCATATTCTTTTCTTGTGCTTAGAGTATGGAATTCCTGCTTTCGATAACTTTTTTCCCCGGCACTGTTCCTCTTGTTTCTTTTGTTTTCTTGCTCTTCTGCTTAACCTTTTCATGCCATTACTTCCTTATAAATGCAGCAGCTCCAAAACAATATCATTTCCAGTAACGCATAACACGATGGTTCCGATTATAAGCACCAACCATAAAACAACCGTAAGTCCTGCGACAAAATCTGTTCTTTTTCTTAACTTTTGTACTACCATTAAATCCGCTTTCGCCTGATTTGAATTATAATATTTTTTCCCATTTACATAATGATCGCTTATTTCGGTCATACTATTAAGAACTTTATTCGTCGCATTCAATGCCTGATTTGCTGATATCTTTACCTTTTTAGAAGCCATAGTAACCATCCTGCTTTCCAAAAACTCTAAATCGTAAGTACATAATGCCGACACATACTGCTGCCAAGATCAAATTGGTTATAATTGCATCACGCAAATTTACTTTAAATTCCTCTTTTGCATTTTCCAATTTATTCACACCATATTTATCATCCATGTGCATTACTATTAGTCCTTCTGTCAGTTGCCTTAAATCATCCAGTTTTCCCATCTTTTTTACCTCTAAATTTTTGATTCAAATTGGGAACACGATTGAAATCCCTTTTTTAGAACTTTCTTTACCCTGCACATGCACTTCATTTCCATGTCATATTCCCATGTAATTGTCCCACAGGGTTTAATTGCAGAATTTGCCGGGTCGTACCAGTTCTTGCAGAATGCACACTTCTTTGAAGTGATATTATTTGCTCTGGCTTTCGCTTTCATCTATTAATACTCCCGTTGCTTTTTGTATGTATGCGGTTTTTGATTATTTTTACTGCAAAAACCACCTGCTGGCTTTCCTAAGTTCTTCGCTCTGCTCACGGTATTACCACAATGCGAACAACGCCATTCTACATATTTAACTGATGCACTCATCTCTTTTACCTCCGCCATATTACTTTACTAAATTTTCAAAAACTCTCTCACGCGCCGTTCCGAATACTCAAACTCACGCGCTAATTCACGGATATTCTCTCCGTTGTAGTTTTCTTTCACATAAGCAGCAACATAATCTGTGTTATACAACCGCTGTGGAAATGTTATCTGCTGCCCGCGAAATTTCTTATATAGTTTTACCGTTTCCTCCTCCCCTATTACACTTGCAATTTCTTCATAAATGGGTACAAAATTTTCTGACTGCAACATATCACCGCCATTTCTCGATATATTTCTTGAGAAGCTACTATAAATTTACATGTTTTTCCTTGAAATATCACTTTGAAATTTTCATTATTTATTTCACACAATCTCAATTTTTCCGCTTTTACAACAATACCGATATACCTGATCTGACAACTTTTCTTCTGGAAGCAATGTACCATTTACCTCTTTTACCATCCATCTTAATTCCTTTATATCTGCATATTGCACCGGAAGAACCAGAACTTCATGAATAGAACTTGGTAATATGTATAAATCCTGCTCAAATACGTCCGAACTATCTCTTAGTTCTGAAATAAAAACCATAGATGCCGCTCCATTAAGTTTTGCCCGATTGGTAACAACATACAATGGTGCCATATCTTCCCCTTCATCCAGTGGTATATCTAACATACTTTCTTCTAAAAGCTCTGCTATCACACATTTTATGTTTTCTACCATCACTGGTGTTAATTTTCGATAATTCCGACAGGCACACTCATATAAATCCCGCTCCTGTACTTCCCAGATTTTCATATGAAAATAATTAATCAACACTGTCGCACTTTCTTTTTGTCCGGTTTCCATTACATACTGATATACAATCGCCATATCTAAAAACTTCCTATGCGGCAACCGCTCTAACAGTTTCTTATTTTCTTCGTAATTTATGAGTTTTAACGTGATTTTCCCTTGTGCCACACTCCAATCTTTAAAAAATGACATATCCACCATACCTGAAATACAATTTTTCTGATACACTGCTTCTATTTCCTTTACAATATCATCAAATTCCCGTCCACTCTGGTATGACTCGTAATAATATTCCAAGTATATGACCGGACATACATTGCTTTCATTTCCCTGTATCGACAAACCAATGCGCTCTATCCCATTATTTTTCAATACCGGACTTATTATGACTGCTGCATTTCCTGCAAATTTTTCTTCCAAAATCTTTTTTATTCGTTTCTGAAATTCCTGATAACTCATGTCTTTTCCTCCATAAAAATCTAATATACATAATCAAAAAGCATTTATTCCACGCCCATCTTTTCAGCTTCATCAAAATCATTTTCAAAGTAATTACTTATCATCTCCCTTTTTCCAACAAAAATAAGGCATAGCTTTCACACTATGCCCGTTTACCCGTTATCACTCTTACTCATCTTCAAACTCGCGCCGAAACATCAGCCATAAATTGTATGACGTGATAATAACGATATTTATAATTTTTAAAACCTTTTTCTTCTTATCACACATTCTCTGCCTCCTTCCACATAGATATTATATAAATGCAGTCGCACACTTTGCGTTTTGTCCGCAAAACACCTATTTAATACAATTTCATCCAATATAGACCACTATTTAAACAAAGGAGACAACAGAAAATGTTTAAAAATGAACCCGATTTACTAACACGTAAGCAGTGCCAAGACCTGTTACACATCAGCAAATCAAAAATGTTAGATTTGATTCACAAAGATTTAATTCCCGCACATATCATCGCAGGAAGTTTCCGAATTGAAAAAGCAGATTTAATTGATTTTGTTCAAAATTCCCGTTACTGGAAATAAGAATTATAAAAAACTCCCAGAAAATTCCCAGACACTTCATTTTTTTTAGTTTCATACAAGCGAATTTTTCTAATTTTTCACACGCAAAAAAATCTCTCAGCCATTGATTTTCCTATATAGACAGCAAAAACCCCGAAGTCACCTTCGGGGTTTTCACTGTTGATGTATATACTAACTAAGGGGATTAGATTTCACCAATCTAATCAAATTAGATTAGTGCATATTAATGTAACTCTCTGGATACGAAATCCGGATAACCTGACTCTAATCCATGCTCAGTGGAATCAAGTCCCTCAATTTCTTCCTGTGCAGTTACACGGAGACCGATCGTTTTCTTTAAGACGGTAAATACGATTCCCATTGTAATGATCGTCCAACCCGCGATGCAGAGGATGCCAAGTAACTGGATCAGCAGATGATGAACACCGCCGCCATAGAACAGTCCATCTTTGTAATCGAAAAGTCCTACTGCGATTGTTCCCCAGATACCGTTACAGCCATGTACTGCAACTGCACCAACCGGGTCATCTACTTTTAATTTATCCTCAACAAAATATACTGCTACGCAGACAAGCACACCTGCGATCGCACCGATAATAAAAGAACCGATCACATCTACATTTGCACAGCCAGCAGTAACTGCTACAAGACCTGCAAGAGAACCATTTAACGACATTGAAACATCCGGTTTACCATTTCTGATCCATGTATAGATCATTGCTGTACAGGTTGCTACTGCAGGAGCAACAGTCGTTGTAGCAAAGATCTGTGATAACTGCATCGTATCGGTTGCTGCTGCACCGTTGAATCCATACCAGCCAAACCAGAGAATGAATACGCCAAGTGCACCGATTAAAATGTTGTGTCCAAGAATTGGTCTTGGTTTTCCATTTTTGTCATATTTACCAATACGAGGTCCTAACATTGCTGCACCGATGAAAGCGGTGATACCACCTACCATATGGATACATGCAGAACCTGCAAAATCTGTAAATCCAAGATCTGTCAGCCAAGGTGTTCCGCCCCATACCCAGTGAGCCTCGATCGGATAAACACATAAACTGATAATAAAACTGTAAATACAATAGGTAATAAATTTGGTACGCTCTGCCATTGCTCCGGAAACGATCGTTGCTGCCGTTGCACAGAATACCAGGTTAAATACAAATCCGGACCAGTCTGTCTCTCCAAAATGAGCAAATGGGTTTAAGCCCCAGCCGACGAATCCGCCATCTCCACATAAGAGATTGTATCCTAACAGATAAAATGCTACTGTACCAATACAAAAATCCATCAGGTTCTTCATCGTAATATTACCAACATTCTTTGATCTGGTAAAACCAGCCTCCACCATAGCAAATCCACATTGCATAAAAAATACTAACGCTGCACCCATAAGGTACCATACACTCATATCCATAATCAAATCCTCCTTGTTTTCCGAAGGAAAATGCGACTGCCTTTGCAGGAGCAGAGGATTTTCCTCCTTGTTTTCCTCGTTGTTTTGCGAAGAAATAAAAAAAGATAATCACGACCCCAGGTTCTCCCTGTGTCACAATTATCTCCTTTGATAATGATTTCTTCCTGATTCAATTTTTCTCATAATGTTATATTCATGATCCTTTTCTTATTTTTCAGATGACTCCTCATTTCATCCAAAAAACTTACAGTGCATCTACACCATGCTCGCCTGTTCGGATACGGATCGCGTCTTCCACCTCATACATGAAAATTTTACCATCACCGATGTGACCGGTATTAATCTGCTCTACGATCTTGTCAATCAGCTTTGGAGCAACTTCATCTGTCACAACTGTTTCTACTTTAATTTTCGGCAATAGATTGACCGCATACTCTGCACCACGGTAATTTTTGATAATACCCTTCTGATTACCATAACCCATGCTATTTACAATGTTAAGACCATTTACTTCTTCACTGTCAAGCAAAGCCTTAAGATCCTCTAATTTTTCAGGTTTGATAATAATCTCTAACTTCTTCATCCCAATCCTCCTTGTTTTCCGAAGGAAAATGCGAGCCCATTGGCGAGCAGAGGATTTTCCTCCTTGTTTTTCGAAGAAAAATGCGACTGCCTTTGCAGGAGCAGAGGATTTTTCTCCTTGTTTTGCAGATTTCTGCGGTAGTGGCAGCGATTTTTCTACTGCCACTTCCACACAAAATCTAATTTTTACATATCTGCCGTTATTGTCGGAAAATCTTTATACCTCAAATAACAGATCGCCATAAGATGGCATTGGCCACATAGATTTGTCAACTAACATTTCAAGTTTATCAATCGGTGCTCTTAACTCATCCATTGCCGTCTTAACTTCATCTCTGTAGTATACAGCCTGATCTCTGCCTTCTTCCATCTCTGCAGCTTTTTCCGTTACTTCCTGTAATTTTGCCAGTGCCTTCTTGGAATCAGCCAGTAAAGAGGAAACCTGTGTCAGGATCTCTGTCTGAGCGCTGACATCCGCACCACATGCTGCTTTTACAGAAGTAATAGACTCAGCAAGTACGGTTGTGTATTTGATAACAGCCGGAATAATCTGTTTAGTTGCGATATCGATTGCAGCTCTTGCCTCGATGTTAATCTCTTTTGAGTATGTCTCATACTCGATCTCAACACGGGAGTCTAACTCTGCCTTTGTAAATACTTTGAATTTTTCAAATAATTTCACAGATTTCTCTGTATTTAATGCAGGGATCGCATCTACCATGGAACGGATATTTGGAAGTCCGCGTCTCTCAGCTTCTGCTACCCACTCATCGGAATAACCGTTTCCGTTGAATACGATTCTCTGATGCTCTGTTGCATATTCTTTGATCAGATCATGTACTGCCATATCAAAATCATCTGCTTTTTCAAGAACATCACATGCCTCTGCAAATGCCTCTGCAACGATTGTATTTAATACAACGTTCGGCTGAGCGATAGAATCCTGAGAACCTACCATACGGAATTCAAATTTATTACCGGTAAATGCAAACGGTGATGTTCTGTTACGGTCTGTCGCATCTTTCATAAAATCAGGAAGTGTCTTAACACCTGTCTCTAATTTCTGTCCAGCAAGACTGTGTGTAGCTTCGCCTGTGCTGATCAGCTGTGATAATACATCCTGAAGCTGCTCTCCTAAGTATACGGAAACGATTGCTGGCGGTGCCTCGTTTGCTCCTAATCTGTGGTCGTTTCCGACATCTGCTGCGGACTCTCTTAAAAGATCTGCATGTTTGTCAACTGCTTTTAAGATACAGGTAAGTACTAATAAGAACTGTACATTCTCATGAGGTGTCTTGCCTGGCTCTAACAGGTTGATTCCATCATCCGTTGTAATTGACCAGTTGTTATGTTTACCAGAACCATTGACACCTGCAAATGGTTTTTCATGAAGCAGGCACTGTAAGCCATGACGTCCGGCTACTTTCTTTAATGTCTCCATTACCAACTGGTTGTGGTCTACTGCAATGTTAGCCTGTGCGTAGATCGGAGCTAACTCATGCTGTGCAGGTGCAACTTCGTTGTGCTGTGTCTTTGCGCTGACACCTAATTTCCAGAGTTCTTCGTTTACATCCTTCATGAATGCTGCGATTCTCTCACGGATTGCACCGAAGTAATGATCGTCCATCTCCTGACCTTTTGGAGGCATTGCACCGAATAAAGTACGACCGGTAAAGATAAGGTCTTTTCTCTGTAAATATTTCTGTCTGTCTACGATGAAGTACTCCTGCTCCGGTCCAACAGAAGGAGTAACTCTCTTTGATGTCGTATTACCGAATAATCTTACAAGACGTAATGCCTGCTCATTGATAGCTTCCATGGAACGAAGAAGCGGTGTTTTCTGATCGAGTGCTTCTCCTGTGTAAGAACAGAAAGCTGTTGGGATACAAAGTGTTGCGCCTGCTGCATCCTGTCTTACAAATGCCGGTGAGGTACAATCCCAGGCTGTATATCCTCTTGCCTCGAATGTAGCTCTTAAACCACCGGATGGGAAAGAAGATGCATCCGGCTCACCTTTGATCAGTTCTTTACCGGAAAAGCTCATTAGTACCTTGCCATTCTCCATCGGTGCTGTAATGAATGAATCATGTTTCTCTGCTGTTACTCCGGTCAGCGGCTGGAACCAGTGAGTATAATGTGTTGCACCTTTTTCGATTGCCCATTCTTTCATCTCATGCGCAACAACATCTGCTGTTTCAAGGTCTAACTCGCGACCTTCCTGAATTACTTCCTTTAACTTCTTGTAAACCTTCTTTGGCAGACGCTCCTGCATCACTGCATCATTGAATACGTTCTCGCCAAAAATCTCTGCTACATTTAAGTATCCTGTTTCGCTCATGTTCTACATCCTTTCTTCTTCACCGGTCTAATCCCCTGAGACTATTCCCTGCTTTTTTGAACAAATGTAAGAGATCTTAAATTCTCATTTCTTATTGTACCTTGAAAGTGGATGAATGTCAGTAAGAAATTTCTCCTATATGGCTTTTATGAGAAATTGTGTGACAACTTCTTACAAAAAAAGAGCATTCCAAGCTACTTGGAACGCCCTTGTTCATCTCTCACATTTGTTTTGTTGAACTTAAGATAATACTTTTCTCTCCAAAATGCAAGAGAAAAATTTTACTTTTTTATCATTTTGCTATATTGAACAATAAATTCATGTAAAGTCTGAAATCTTTGTTAAATATAACATTATGGAAAGTGGACTTCCGTCTGTGCGACAATATTATTCAGCTTTGCCAACAGAACCGAACAGTTCCATTTTCTCTTTTACAGTAGCTTTGATAGCTTCTGCACCCGGAGCTAATAATTTACGCGGATCAAATCCTTTACCCTCTAAATCTTTACCAGCTTCGATATATTTACGTGTAGCATCTGCGAAAGATAACTGGCACTCTGTGTTAACGTTGATCTTAGCTACTCCAAGGGAGATTGCTTTCTTGATCATGTCTTCCGGAATACCTGTACCTCCGTGAAGTACTAACGGCATCTGGCCTGTTAATTTCTGGATAGAATCAAGAGTCTCGAAGCTTAATCCTTTCCAGTTTGCCGGATATTTACCATGGATGTTACCGATGCCTGCTGCAAGCATGTCCACGCCAAGATCTGCAACTCTCTTGCACTCTTCCGGATCAGCGCACTCGCCCATACCTACAACTCCGTCTTCCTCACCACCGATAGAACCAACTTCTGCCTCGATGGACATTCCCATTGCATGGGCAACGGATACGAGCTCTTTGGTTTTCTCAACGTTCTCATCGATTGGGTAATGAGATCCGTCGAACATGATGGATGTGAATCCTGCTTTGATACATTTATAGCATCCTTCGTAGGTACCATGATCTAAGTGTAATGCAACCGGAACTGTGATGCCTAACTCATCATGCATAGCTTTTACCATAGCTGCTACAGTACCGAAACCTGTCATATATTTTCCAGCGCCTTCAGAAACACCTAAGATAACCGGGGATCTTAACTCCTCTGCTGTAAGCAGAACAGATTTTGTCCACTCCAGGTTGTTAATGTTGAACTGACCAACTGCATAGTGACCAGCTTTTGCTTTGTCTAACATTTCTTTTGCAGATACTAACATATGCTATTCCTCCATAAAATTAATATTTTTACCCTATGGGTATTATATATTACTTCTTTCAAAAAATAAAGTTAAATTTATAACAATCTTTCTCATTTGTTTGCCGGAACCATAATATCGACAGCACGGCAGATATTTTTTACGATAACTTCCTCATGCGCTCCGCCAAATTCCCCGTCCAATGTCCAAGGAACTTCCTCTCTTGCCATGAACTCTACTTCATCTGACTTAAACGAATAGATCATATCCGTATCATCCACCAGATTGATGAGTGATGCAATAATCTCGTTGAGTTCAATCGGATTGCGTGGTTTTTTGATCAGGGTAACCTCAAACACGCCATCGTCTAAAAGCACATCTTTTCCGGTCATTCCCTTAAATCCACCCACCGATGTGGAATTGCTGATCATTCCATAGATAAATTCATCCTGGATCCGCACATTATTGTACTCTACCTGCATAGTGAAAGACGGGATATCATGCAGACTGCGCATTCCCTCAAGGATATATGCCGCATGTCCAAGTACATTTTTCCACTCCTGGCTTGTCTTATAAGACACTTCCGTAAAAAGACCAAACGCTGCCACATAGACAAAATAATCATTGTTAAATGCACCAATATCACAAGGAAATGTTCTTCCATTCACCGCTGCATCGGCTGCTTTGACCATATCTTTCGGGATTCCCAGTGATGTTGCAAAGTCATTCGTGCTGCCCGCCGGAATATATCCCAAAGGCACGGTAAGCCCTTTGTGCATAATACCGCTTACCACTTCATCAAGTGTACCGTCCCCTCCGCTGCATACAACAAGATCATATTTCTCTGCGTCCACTTCCACCTTATGTATCGCATCTTCCGGTGCCTGTGTCGGGTAAATCGTTACCTCATATCCAGCTTTTACCATGGTATCCACAATATCCATCAGCTGATTTTTGATCTGTGCTTTTCCGGAAAACGGATTGAAAATAAATAGTAATGTTTTCTTTTCTTCCATACGCTCCCTACACCTGTTCTGTTATTTTGTCAGGAATTCCTCGATTGCCGCAGCTGCAGCCTCTTCGTCCTCACCCTCAGCATCGATCACAACCTCTTCTCCATTTAAAAGAGCCATACTCATCATGCCCATAATGCTTTTGACATTGACTCTCTTATTATCCCCGGATTCCATATAGATCTGACTGGAAAACTGATTTGCCTTCTGCACTAAAAGCGCAATTGGTCTTGCCTCTAAGTCGTTTTGCATGTTTACCACTACACCCTTTTTCATGATAATCTCCATTCTTGCGCTGTTTTTTGCGCATCTCAAGTTTGTGCGTTAGCACAAATCTTACGTGTGAAAAATCTTATTTTTCACACTACCCTCCATTCCTGTGCTGCTTTTTACACACTTTATGTTTATGCTCCAATACAGCAGCTACGTATCAATAATATATTTCCACATTATTCTTTTTCACGCAGCTCATCTGCAATCTCACTGATCCTGCGCAGCCTGTGGTTCACTCCCGATTTTCCGACCGGAGGATCGAGATATGTTCCCAGTTCCTTAAGCGGTGTATCCGGATACTCTAACCGCAGCAACGCCATTTCTTTTAGGTTTTCAGGCAGACTGTCTAAGCCTGCATTCTGTTTAATATATTCAATATCGCCAAGCTGTTTTACGGCTGCCGCCACAGTCTTGCTGATATTTGCCGTCTCACAATTTACCTTTCGGTTGACAGAATTTCTCATTTCTTTTAAGATACGCACATTTTCAAGATTCATCAGTGCCACATGTGCTTCCATGATATTTAACATATCCACGATCTGGGCACCTTCCTTTAAATATACGACCTGGTGTTTCTTTCGTTCTACGATCTTTGCTTCCATCTCAAAACTGTTGATTGCATCCTGAAGCTGTTTCGCCTGCGCAATTTCCCGGCAGACAATCTCAAAATGATAAGACTTATTCGGATCACTGATCGATCCACCTGCTAAAAATGCTCCCCGGATATATGCCCGCCTGCAGCATGTCTGCTGCAGTAAAATACCATTTACCATCTCTGTGATGTCTGCACACCTTAAAGACTGATTCCACATCTTGATTGTCTCAAGAATGCGTTCCGGTGGCAATGTATCTATCTCTTCTATATTAACATGGAACAGCTGTGCCAGTAACAGTCCATATTTTTCCTGCAGAAGCGGATTTTCCGAATCCAGCACATCTCCCGCATCCCCGATCAGCTGCTGACGCTTTCCGTCAAAAGCAACTAACGCCGCAAGTTCAGCGATCTGACAATGTCTGCTCTTTCCACTCTGCTTTGCTAACTCCTGTTTCACTTCACTTGAAAAAGACATCTTTTATTTTCCCCTTAAAGCATCTTTGCCAATATCACGATGCTCGATTTTCAGTCCATAACCCTTTTTCCCTGACAGACGTTTGTATAATTCATTTGCCAGTGTTACAGACCTGTGTTTTCCTCCCGTACATCCTATGGAGATCACAAGCTGATTCTTGCCCTCCGTGATATAATTCGGGATCAGAAACTCTAACATATCTTCAAGTTTGTCCAAAAAAACATTTGCTTCCTGAAACTGCATGACATAATCCTGAATTTCTTTATCATTTCCGGTCTTTGCCCGTAAACCCTCCACATAATACGGGTTTGGTAAAAAACGGACATCAAATACCAGATCAGAATCGACCGGTATTCCATATTTAAATCCAAATGACAAAATCGTAATAAACAGATTCTTGTAGTCCTGATTCTGTATAAATATTTTGTCCAACTCCGCTTTTAACTCTCTCGTCAAAAGCTGGCTTGTATCTATAATATAGTCTGCGCGCTCCTTTAAAAACGCCAGACGCTTTCTTTCCTCTTCAATTCCCTTGTCCACGCGCTCGCCGCCCGCTAAAGGATGATTTCTTCTCGTTTCCTTATATCGTTTTACCAGAACAGAATCTTCGGCATCCAAAAACAGGATCTCGTATTCAACCCCATTATCCTTCATGTGGTCTAATACACCATGCAGCTCATCAAATGACTGTCCGCTTCTGATATCGATGCCGACTGCAACTTTCTGCAGTTCTGCGCTCTGTAATGTTGTAAGTTCCACAAACTTTTCCAGCAATGGGATCGGTAGATTATCCACGCAATAAAACCCAATATCTTCCATCATTTTTATCGCTGTACTTTTTCCTGCTCCCGACATTCCTGTTAAAATTACGAACTTCATCTTTTTTCTCCATTTCAAAACGCTTTGCGCGCATCCAAATCCTGTTTAAAATTCACCGATCATCTTAACTTCCGGCTCTAATCTGACACCAAACTTTTCTTCTACAATATCCGCTACATTCTGCATCAGGGTGCTTACATCTGCCGCTGTTGCATTTCCGCGGTTGATGACAAATCCACAGTGTTTTTCCGACACCTGCGCTTCTCCCACCAGATAACCTCTTAATCCCGCATCCATGATCAGTTTTCCTGCAAAATATCCTTCCGGTCTTTTAAATGTACTTCCCGCACTCGGATATTCAAGCGGCTGTTTTTCCACTCTCTGCTTCTTTAACTCCTCCATGCGGGCACGGATTGCTGTCTCTTCCCCGTGTTTCAGTTTGATCTTAGCTCCCATTACAATGTAGCCTTTTTTTAAAATACAGCTTGTCCGGTAACCCAGTTCAAGCTCTTCTGCAGAAAAAATCTTCTCATTTCCTTCCTGATCTAAGACGGTCACGGCGGTTAAAATATCTTTCATCTCACCACCGTAAGCGCCCGCATTCATGACAACTGCACCACCGATGCTGCCCGGGATACCGGCAGCGAATTCCATACCGGTCAGTCCGTGCTCCGCAGCACGGTTTGCTGTCTTTGACAGCAGCATTCCCGCACCCACGGTGATACAGTCGTCCTCCACACAAATCTCATCTTCTTTTGACAGCATCTCGATCACAAGTCCCCTGATCCCGCGGTCGCCCACTAAAAGATTGCTCCCGTTTCCGATGACCTGATACGGGACATCATACTTCCTGCACAGACGGATGACCGCCGCAAGCTCTGTTCCCTTTGGCTGCACTAAAATATCTGCCGGGCCGCCCACACGGAATGTCGTATGTTTTTTCATCGGTTCGTCCGTAAAAATTCTGTTTTCTGCTGTGACTGCTTTAAGTTCTGTCAAAAACTGCTGATTCATGCTTTCCTCAATTCTGTGGTCTTACGCTTCTTTTAAGAATGCGACATAACCGTTATATGCTTCATATAAGTCTACTTTGCTGATGAGTTCCCACGGAGCATGCATGTTTAACACTGCAACACCGCTGTCGATAACACTCATTCCATAGTTTGCCAGAATGTATGCGATGGTTCCACCGCCACCCTGATCTACTTTTCCGAGCTCTGCTGTCTGGAATGACACATTGTTGTTATCCATGATATTTCTTAAATATCCGACATACTCTGCATTGGCATCGTTAGAGCCGGATTTTCCTCTCGCTCCGGTGTATTTGTTAAATACAAGTCCTCTTCCAAAATATGCTGCATTGCGTTTTGTCATAACAGACGGATAATTCGGATCAAATGCAGCGGATACATCCGATGAAAGTACTTTGGAGTTTTTCAGGACACGTCTTAATTTTAATTCCGAATAATCTTCTGCTGCATTCATGACCTCTGCAACGGTATTTTCGAAGAAACGTGACTGCATGCCGCTTGCCCCGACACTGCCGATTTCCTCTTTGTCTACAAGCAGGCAGACACTCGTGATCTCCGGTTTTTCCATTGCAAGCATTGCCATAAAGGAAGGGTATGCACATACTCTGTCATCATGTCCATATCCCATGATGATGCTGCGGTCAAAACCGTAATCTCTTGCCTCTCCTGCCGGAACGACCTCGATCTCTGCAGATAAGAAATCTTCTTCCTCTATATCATATTCTTTTGCAAGGATCTTCATGATATTTGCTTTTACTTTTTCTTTTGCAGCCTCTTTGTCATCGCCCGCTTCCTCTGCCGGAATACTTCCGATGATCAGATCAAGGTTCTCTCCCTCGATCACCTTCGCTGCCTTTTTCTCAAGCTGCTCTCCGGATAAATGGATCAAAAGATCGCTGACGCCAAATACCGGATCGCCCGGTTTGTCTCCGACATTAACTTTTACAACGGTACCGTCTTTTTTGGCGATCACACCGTGCAGTGCAAGTGGAAGTGTCACCCACTGGTATTTCTTGATTCCACCATAATAATGGGTGTCTAACATTGCGAAATCGGTATCCTCATATAACGGATCCTGTTTTAAATCCATACGCGGGGAATCGATATGTGCGCCAAGGATGTTCATTCCAGCCTCTAAGCCTTTCTTTCCGATCACGAACATGGCAATTCCTTTTCCCATGTTATTCGCATACACACGGTCGCCTGCTTTTAATTTTGTTCCTTTTTCTAATACTTCATCCAGATTTACAAAACCTGCTTTCTCGGCTCTTTTTGCAAATTCTGTGGTACATTCACGCTCTGTTTTGCACTCAGAAATAAATTTTCTGTAATCCTCTGCAAACTGAAATACCTCTTCTCTTTTTTTGCCTTCCGGGTATTTCTCCCATGCGTTTTTTCTTTCCATGACTGATATTGCCTCCATTTATGCTATTCTTTTGACTCCGGGCTTTTACTCATCATCGTCCGAAGATTTTTTTGTGAGATTTTCCTGCACACGGCGGTAAAGCTCCTGTGCTGCATTGTATCCCATCTTTTTCTGTCTGTGGTTGACAGCCGCCGCCTCACAGATGACGGCAAGGTTACGTCCCGGACGGATCGGGAGTGAGTGACATACTACCTTGTTGCCAAGAAACTCTGTATATTCTTCCTCTAATCCAAGACGGTCGTACTCATTTTCTTTCTTCCAGTCCTCTAACTTGATCACAAGGTCGATCTGCTGTTTTTCCTTGACACACTCTACACCAAACAGTGTTTTCACATCGATGATTCCGATACCGCGAAGTTCGATAAAGTAACGTGTGATATCCGGTGACGTTCCGATGAGTGTATGCTCATTGATCTTGCGGATTTCCACCACATCATCCGTTACAAGACGATGTCCTCGTTTGATCAGTTCGAGTGCAGCCTCACTTTTTCCGATACCACTCTCACCCATGATCAGAAGTCCTTCGCCGTAGACATCTACTAAAACGCCATGGATCGTAATACACGGTGCAAGCTGTTCATTCAGACAATAAATAAGCTCTGCCATGAATTCGGAAGTACTGCGTTTTGTGCCAAGCACCGGAATATTTTTCTCCTCTGCAATTTTCAGGAAAGAATCATCCGGCCGCAGATCCCTGCAGAAAATAACACACGGAATATCATATCCCATAAATTCACTGTAAATCTTTTCACGTTTTTCCTCGTCTAACTGCTGCAGATATGTGTACTCTACCGTACCGATGATCTGAACCCTCGACTGTTCAAAGTGTTTAAAATAACCACTGAGCTGTAACGCCGGTCTGTTTACATCACTGATCATAATGCGATGTCCCTTTAATTCCATATCCGGCAGAAAATTACATAAATCCATGATCTGCGCGATCTTTGCTACTCCAACACCTTCCATATCCTTTGTCCTCTCCTAAACATATTTTTCGTAACGATTCTGACGACATTTTACCATAAATACCGGAATTCTTCAACTTGAATACCCGTGTTTATCTTCCCGGAAAAAAGAATAAACTGCCCGTGCCGCCTGCTCATTCATCGACTCTGTCTTTGCGAGTTCTTCCTCCGAAGCCTCACGGATCGCCTCAAGTGACTGGAACCGGCGCATTAAGGCTTTTCTTCGTGCCGGACCGATGCCCGGAATATCGTCAAGTACGGAATGTACCTGTTCTTTGCTTCTTAAAGATCTGTGATACTCGATGGCAAAACGGTGCGCTTCATCCTGGATCCTCGTGATCAGTTTAAAGCCCTCGCTTGTCCGGTCGATCGGTATCTCTTTATTCTGATAGTATAACCCTCTGGTGCGGTGATTATCATCCTTTACCATACCGCAGACCGGAATATTTATTTTCAGTTCATCAAGCACTTTTAATGCAATGTTTACCTGTCCGCGGCCGCCATCCATCATGATCAGATCCGGAAATCTTGTGAAACTTCCATATTCCTCTGACATTTCCCGTTCTGCAAGTTCTTTTTTCTCCTGCATACCGTGCGTAAAACGTCTGGTCAAAACCTCATGCATGGATGCGTAATCGTCCGGCCCTGTGATGGTTTTTAATTTGAATTTACGATAATCACTGCGTTTTGGTTTTCCCTTTTCGTAGACGATCATGGATCCTACCGTCTCAAAACCGTTGATGTTGGAAATATCAAATGCCTCCACGCGGGAAAGTCCCTCCATCCCCAGAAGATGCTCGATCTCTTTCATCGCGCCGATGGTTCTTCCCTCCTCGCGTTTGATCTTCTCGCGATCCTGGGAAAGTACAAGCTCTGCATTTTTCTGCGCCAGCTCTACCAATTTTTCCTTCATACCTTTTTGCGGAACACGGATATAAACCCTGGCTCCTCTTTTTTCGGTTAACCACTCGGCTAAGACCTCGTGATCCTCGATCTCCTCCGGCAGCATGATCTCCCTTGGAATAAACGGCGTTCCCGAATAAAACTGTTTTAAAAAAGTTGTTAAAATCTGGCTTTTGGTATCCTCTGTCCCGACCCTGACATAAAAATGATCCCTGCCGATCAGCTTTCCGTCACGGATGAAAAATACCTGCACCACGGCATCCCTGTCATCCGATGCAAGCGCGATGATGTCTTTATCCTCACCGTCAGTATGCGTGATCTTCTGTTTCTGCGCGATCTGGCGCACACTGCCTAAAAGCTCCCGGTATTCGATTGCCTTTTCAAATTCCAGATTTTCGGATGCCTCGTTCATTTTTTCTTCTAAGGATTTTAAGATCGGTGCATAGTTTCCATTTAAAAATTCGACGGCAGCATCGATTCTTTCCCGGTATTCTTCCCTGCTGATATAACCCTGACAGGGTGCCTGGCACTGATGGATATGGTAATTTAAACACGGGCGCTCTTTGCCGGTATCTCTCGGCAGTACACGATTACAGGTACGAAGCTGGTAAAGCTTATTGATCAGCTCGATCGTATCTTTTACTGCCCCCGCACTGGTGTATGGCCCAAAATATCTCGATTTGTCTTTTTTCTGCTGACGTGAAAAGAGTACCCGTGGGAAATCCTCACCGACCGTCACACGGATATAGGGATAAGTCTTGTCATCGCGCAGCATGGTATTGTATTTTGGACAATGTTCCTTGATCAGGTTGCACTCCAACACAAGCGCCTCTAATTCCGAGTCCGTAATAATATACTCGAAACGTGCGATCTGTTTTACCATCTGTGCCTTTTTGATGCCCTCATCATGACTCGGCTGGAAATACTGGTGTACTCTCTTTCGTAAACTGACAGCCTTACCGATATAGATGATCGCATCGTGGCTGTCATGCATAATATAAACTCCCGGCTGATCCGGGAGTTTTTTTAATTCTTCTGCGATGTTAAACATGAAACCTCATTCCTGCTCTGATCGTTCTGTTTATACTTATCCTGCTGATATTTATCTTATTTTTCAGCTTTTATTTCTGATACTTCTGCAGCGAAGCCTCTGCTGCGTTATTTCTGGTGTTCCTCATGTGCTGCTGTCTGATCGTCTACGACCTGATCAATAAAACTGCCCTTTTCCAAGGATACAGTATTCTGATCTTCCGCTGCACGTGAAGTTTCTGCTTCTGCCTGATTTTTTATTTCTGTCTGTCCTTCCGTTTTTGCATGTTCTTCTGTTTTCGCCTGCTCTAACGCATTTTTAGCATCCTCTGCCTGCTCGAAGAATGTTTTTTTCTCCTCTTCTTCCGGCTCCGGGATTCCTTTTAATTCACGGAAAATCTTCATAAATTCTTTTCCGGTGATCGTCTCATGCTCGTAGAGATATCCTGAAATCTTGTCGAGAACCTCCCTGTTTTCTTCAAGCATGCGGTATGCTTCATCATAACTGCTGTTGATGATGGACAGTACTTCCTGATCGATCTGTGCTGCAGTCTCCTCACCACAGATCAGTCCTGCACGGTTATCTAAGTACTGGTTCTCAACCGTTGCCAGACACATCATACCAAATTTATCGGACATACCGTACTGTGTGACCATCGCTCTCGCGATCGAAGTCGCACTCTCGATATCGTTGGCTGCACCGCTCGTCGCAGAACCAAATACCAGCATCTCTGCCGCACGGCCTGCCATGTAGGTTGTGATCTTTGCAAGCAGTTCATCCTTGGTCTGCAGGTATTTTTCTTCTTCCGGTGTCTGTAATGTATATCCAAGTGCGCCCATGGTACGCGGTACGATTGTGATCTTCTGTACCGGCTCGGTATTTTTCTGCAGTGCAGTTACCATTGCATGACCGACTTCGTGATAAGATACGATCTTGCGCTCCTTATCGCTCATGATGCGGTCTTTCTTCTCTTTTCCACCGACCGCAACAAGCTCAAATGCATCAAACAGATCGGACTGGTTTACAAACTTTCTGCCATTTTTTACTGCGTTGATGGCAGCCTCATTGATCATATTGGCAAGATCGGAACCTACAAGTCCTGCCGTTGCAAGCGCAAGTGCATCAAGGTCTACGGTCTCATCCATCATGACATCTTTGGAATGAACCTTTAATGTCTCTAAACGTCCCTTTAAGTCCGGTTTATCGACAATGATACGACGGTCAAAACGTCCCGGACGGAGTAACGCTTTATCAAGTACCTCCGGACGGTTGGTCGCTGCTAAGATCAGAAGTCCCTTCGATGTATCGAAACCATCCATCTCTGCCAGTAACTGGTTTAACGTCTGCTCACGCTCATCATTGCCGCCGTAACGGGTATCACGGCTCTTACCGATCGCATCGATCTCATCGATGAAAATGATACACGGTGCCTGTTTCTGTGCTTCTTTAAACAGGTCACGCACACGGGAAGCTCCGACACCGACAAACATCTCCACGAAATCCGATCCTGCCAGTGAGAAGAACGGAACCTTCGCCTCACCTGCCACCGCTTTTGCAAGCAATGTTTTACCAGTACCAGGAGGTCCTACTAAAAGCGCACCTTTCGGCAGCTTTGCACCGATCTCTGAATATTTCTTCGGATTGTGCAGGAAATCAACAACTTCCTGTAAGGACTCTTTCGCTTCATCCTGTCCTGCTACATCCTTAAAGGTAACACCTGTCTGCTTCTCGACATAAACTTTGGCATTGCTCTTGCCAACACCCATAGCACCGCCGCCCATACGTTTCATCAAAAAGCCGAGCAGTACCCAGATCAGTACTAATGGGATCAGATAACTTAAAATGCTGTAGATCCAGGTGGAAGTGTTATCCGGAATCACTCCATAGATCTCCACACCTTTTTCTTTCAAAAGCGGGATCAGATCTTCATCTGCCACACGTCCGCAGTAATAAGTCGGCTGATAAGGACTCTTATCCTTTGTGACCGGCGTGATATCGATCTCGTAAGAACCGATCTCTACGGATTTGACTTCTCCTGCCTCTACTTTTTCTAAAAATTCCGAATAAGAGATCTCCTGAGTGCTCATCTGTGAAAAACGGTTTGACACCATGCTCATGATAAACAACACGATGAGGGAAACCAGGACAAATGCCATGATGAGCTGTCCGTTATGGTTGTCCCTGCCGCCGTTACCGCCATTATTCCCACCGCCATTGCCGCCGTTATTACCACCGTTATTGTTGTAATTGTTATTTCCATTATTGTAATTATTTGGTCCCTGGTTATCCATAATCTATCCTTTCCAAACATCTGCAGTATCTGCTGCATCTGGATTTTATCTGATATTCGTCAATATCTTCTTTATTATATTGAAAACAACACGCAAAAGCAATACACAGTTCATGAACTTTTGATGTGTTTTCTAAATTATTTCTAAATTCACTTTTATCTTTTTTAAGTTATGCTGGATTTTGCGTAAACTTAGTTGTATACTATATGGGTTATAAAATACGTGAAATATTTTTTAAATTTACTATAATTATGAGGAGGAAAACCCTATGCCTGTAAAATATGTCTTTGTCACCGGCGGTGTCGTTTCCGGTCTTGGTAAAGGTATCACGGCTGCTTCTCTTGGAAGATTATTAAAAGCCCGTGGATACAAAGTGACCATGCAGAAATTCGATCCGTATATCAATATCGATCCCGGAACCATGAACCCGATCCAGCATGGTGAAGTATTCGTTACCGATGACGGTGCAGAAACAGACCTGGACTTAGGACATTATGAACGTTTTATCGATGAAAGCCTAACAAAAAATTCCAATGTGACCACCGGTAAGGTTTACTGGTCTGTGCTCCAGAAAGAGCGCCGCGGCGATTTCGGCGGAGGTACTGTTCAGGTGATCCCGCATATCACCAATGAGATCAAGAGCCGTTTTTACCGCAATTTCACTTCCGATGAGACACATATCGCGATCATTGAGGTCGGCGGTACTGTCGGAGATATCGAGAGCCAGCCGTTCTTAGAGGCGATCCGCCAGTTCCAGCATGAGGTCGGACACGAAAACGCGATTCTGATCCATGTCACACTGATCCCTTATATCAAGGCTTCCGGTGAGCTTAAGACAAAACCGACACAGGCAAGCGTCAAAGAACTTCAGGGAATGGGTATCCAGCCGGATATCATCGTCTGCCGCTCCGAGCACGAACTTGATCAGAGCTTAAAAGACAAAATTGCCCTGTTCTGTAACGTACCAAACGGCAACGTACTCCAGAACCTTGACGTTGAGTATCTTTACGAGGCACCTCTTGCCATGGAAAAGGAAAATCTTGCCAAGGTTGCATGTAAGGCCCTGCATTTAGATTGCCCGGAACCGGATTTAAAAGACTGGGAAGCCATGGTAGATTCTCTCCGCCACCCGAACAAAGAAGTAAAAATTGCTTTGGTCGGAAAATATATTGCACTGCATGATGCATACATCTCTGTTGTGGAGGCATTAAAACACGGCGGAATTGCTGAGCGTGCTACCGTCGATCTCCACTGGATCGATTCTGAGACATTAAATGATGACAATACAAAAGAACTGCTCGGCGATATGGCAGGTATCATTGTTCCGGGAGGATTTGGTTCCCGCGGTGTCGAGGGTATGATCTCCGCAGCAAAATACGCAAGAGAAAACAACGTTCCATACCTTGGTCTCTGCCTTGGTATGCAGGTAGCCATCATTGAATTTGCAAGACATGTCTGCGGATTCCATGATGCACACAGTGTGGAGCTTGACCCGAACACCACACATCCTGTCATCGCACTGATGCCGGATCAGAATGGTGTGGAGGATATCGGCGGTACCTTAAGACTTGGCTCTTACCCATGTGTGTTAGATCCAACCTCTAAAGCCCGCGAGCTTTACGGTTCTGAAGAGATCCATGAGAGACACCGTCACCGTTACGAAGTCAACAATGATTTCCGTGCAGCACTTACCGAGGGCGGCATGAAACTCTGCGGTACCTCCCCGGATGGAAGAATCGTTGAGATGATTGAAATTCCGGATCACCCGTGGTTCCTTGCAACACAGGCTCATCCGGAATTCAAATCCAGACCGAACCGTCCACATCCGTTATTCAAAGGTTTTGTGGAAGCTGCTGTAAAGAACAGCATGAAATAAATTTTAAACGCAAAAAGCTGACTTGCCGGTTTGCCCGGCAGTCAGCTTTTTTCATAATAATAAAATGTTCGTGGAACGTGCATTCTGTTATTTATTTTCCAAAGTAAGCATCCACTCCATCGGCGATTCCCGATGCGATCTTCTGCTGATAATCGTCAGTCGCCATTTTAAGATCCTCATCCGCATTGGTCATGTACCCCATCTCAACGATCGTGACCGGAACCTGACACCAGTTGATACCGCTCATCGTATCTGTCTCCCAGACACCCTCACTTTTTGCACCGGTTGCCGCACACAGGGAACCTATGATGCAGTCGGAAAGTTTTCTTGAGTTCTGATAAATATTGGAGCAGTACGGGTTTGCTGCGGTCGGACAGATCGTCATCGCTCCGTTTGCCGCAGAGTTGGTACTTCCATTTGCATGAATGCGGATAAATGCTGCCGCATGATTATTATTGGCAACTGCCGCACGCTCGGAATTGCTGATATTGACATCATTGGTCGTCCGGATCATCAACACCTGATAGCCGCGCGCCGTAAGTTCCTGCTGCAGCTTTAAAGATACCTGAAGTGTCAGTTCGTATTCCGCAAGCCCGCTCGCCACACCTGTTGTACCGGAAGCAACTTTCGCTTTTGTCTCAGATGCGCCTGGCCCGATCGGCTCTTTTTCGTTATTTCCTTTTGCCTGATGTCCGGCGTCGATCACAACCAGATTACCGGAAATGTTTGTCTGGGCTGTATCTGTCTGCGTATTTTCCATCTCAGCAGACTGCTCTGTGCCAGTCTGGGGATTTCCAGCCTCAGCAGACTGCTCTGTGTCCTCAGTCTGTGATGATGCACTCTCCTGCTCCGAATCTGCTTCTCCCTTAATCACCTCTGTTGTAATGATTTCTTCTGTTTCCCGGGTCTCCGTTGGTGCCAGTTCTGCCGGCTCTGTTTCTTCCGTCTGCTCTGTTTCCTGTGTTTTTGTCTGTGCAGTTTCTGTCGCTTCTGTCATGATCTGCTCCGACTCTGCCTCCGTCTGTTCTTGTGTTTCTGTGACATTTTTCTCTTCAGCAGACACCTGGGCAGATCCGTTTTCATCCGCTTTGCTGCCACATCCCGTCATAAAAGACGCCCCCGCCAGTATCGTACATAACAATAACACCAGTAATCTTTTCTTCTTTTTTATATTGCCAAAACTCATATATTTCTCCATTCTTTTTGCTTATTATCTGTCTTCAATATTACATCTGATGCCTTACCACCGCATACTCATCATCCAGCTGGTAGTACGGACACTCTTTATAATGTCCCTGCATCAGGCGCGCAGCATCATCCTCGTCCATATCCACTTCGCAGTAATATTCCTCATCATCTTCATCGTATACATTGTATACACAACTGTCACAGCTCGCCATAACATCCTCCAATTCTTATTGCCGTATTTTCCATATCCTGTCTGCTGCTTATCTTTCACTTCCGACTCTTCCGCAGAACATTATCTCCATGTTGAGATCACTTCGTCATAAAGCTGTTCTAAAAATTCTTTCAAAAGTGTGCGCTGGGTATCCCAGTATTTCTCAGTGATCTCGTCTCCGTCCGGTGTGTTTTCCGTCACATCCATAACTGCATCTAAGATCTCCGGGTTCAGATCATCCATCGCCTCCTGCACGGCAGCCTCAAAATCACAATACACCTCACTGGTCAGGTATAGGATGAAATTCTCGCGGTTTAAATTTCTTGCCTCATAACTTCCGGTAAAAATATCATTTCCCACCGATGCGATCTGTTCGAACTCTTCCTTTACCGTTGTATAGTCAACCGGGCAGTAACTCTCCGTAAAAAATTTATCAAACACTTCTTTGTCAATCTTTTGTTCCATGCTGTTATCGTCTCCTTGCATTTTTTGCGTTCCCATGTTATTTTAGCATAGAAACCGTTCACAGAAAAGACCGCATATCTGCGGTAATCATGGGCAACCCACTACACGGGCAAACCATTTACCATAATATAGAAGAAACGAGGTTTATTATGACTGAATATCAAAATCTTCCAAACGATCCTGCTATGCTTTTAAGTTTCGTCAATACAAAGCTCCGCGACAATTATCCGTCTTTTTCTGAGTTTGTTGCCGCATTTCATGCAGATGCCGATGCGATCACTGAAAAATTAAAAATGATCGATTACGAATATGATGAAACCCAAAATCAGTTTGTATAACATTTATTCCGGTACTTCATCATTCAGATATTTTCTGACACGCTTCCAATTCGGATAAAACTGTGTCATATAGCCCCAGAACACGGCATTATGACTCGGTTCTAAAATATGTGTCAGCTCATGCACGACCACATACTCCAGACACTCCGGCGGCTTTTTCGCCAGTGCGAGATTGATATTGATGTGGTGTGTCCTCACATTGCAGGAACCCCAGCGTGTTTTCATCTGGCGTATCGTAACACCGGATGCCTTTACGCCCATGATGGGTTCCCATTTTGCAATCAATTTTTCCACGTCTCTTTTCAAAAGCAGTTTCTGCTGTTTTAATTCCGCTTCGCTTAATTGTCTTACTTCCCTGCGTCCCTCTTTCGCACGCAGATATTTTTCCCTGTAAACCCGGATCCAGTCGATCCGCTCCTTTGCAAAACGGTAAATCCGCTCGTCGCTCATCTGATGCGGCGCCGAAATGCGCACACTGCCATCCTCTTTACTGATACGCAGATACATATTTTTCATGCGTTTTTTCGTCACAATGATCGGGATTTCTTCTATCGTGAAACTGTATGTTTTTTCTCTCATATCCGGCCTTTCTGATAATTTTCTGAATTTTAATATGATTCGATTATCAAAAAATGAAATCCACCTTTTGATAATCGAATCCCATAAATGAAGAAACCCCGGTAACATCGCTGTTCCGGGGTTCCTCCGAGGAGTTTAGTTATGAAAATGTTAATCTATATAAAGGAAATTGCGTCGAAAGAATTGTCGGGATGTACAGCCTTTATTCTATACAACCTTGTTTAACAACCCGCCTGGGTAAGCGTTGTTAACTTCTTTCGATGGTTACAGTATACGGAAAAAATATGTCTTAAGTGTGACGATTTTCGAAAAGATTTATAAAAATCCTTATTTTTGTTTTTATATTTTATTTATAAATACAATTCTTTCCACATGATAATTTATGTTATAATAAAATCCTAATGTAACAGACAGGAGGACTTTATATGACCGAAACACCTTTATTTGAAAACCGGAGATACTGCGAAGAATGTCACTGTCTTCTTCCCACATCCTACGAGGGAACATTGTGTCCCCGCTGTTTAGAACAGGAACTTTTTCATCAGGTAAAAGAATATATTCAGACAAACAACGCCACCGCTTATGATGTTGCAACACATTTTCATCTGCCGCTCAGCCGCATTAAAGAATGGATTGATGACGGGATGATCGAATACAAAGACATTCCCGGCCACAAACTTTAAATGACTATTTCAAAAATCCATTGATAATCTGTTCTTCCGCTTCTTTTTCTGTAAGTCCAAGTGTCATCAGCTTGATCAGCTGCTCTCCGGCTATTTTTCCGATAGCAGCTTCATGGATCAGATTTGCGTCAATATTGTTGGCAGTCAGCTGCGGACTTGCAGTCACACAGGCGTTATCCATAATGATGGCATCACATTCACTGTGTCCTGCACAGGCTGCATTACCATTCATAACGGAGAAAAATTCCTGTTTTGATTCCCCTTTTGCAACAGAACGTGACACCAGATTCACACTGGAATTATCCCCGTTAATATCCACATGAAAATCTGTCTTCGCGTACTGTTTTCCGTGTGTCATGATCTTCTCATGAATTTCTAAAGATGCATTTTCTGCAAGATCACCTTTTGTCACACGGACTGTGGAATCAATCCCTTTGATCTGGGTCGTCTCCATCTCCATATGTGCCCCCTCTTTTAAGTGCACAATGGTCTGCGGATTCATGATATTCTCTCCGTTGCCGTCACCCTCGCCGTAATGGCGCTCAATGTAGCGGACCTTTGCATTTTTTTCCAGATAAAACGTATGCACACCGTCATGTTTGGAGGTATCTACACCACAGTTATGGATTCCGCATCCTGCCACAATCGTGACATCTGCACCCTCACCGATATAAAAATCATTGTAAACGCATTCCTGCATTCCACTCTCACTCAAAAGAACCGGAATGTGTACACTCTCGTTGACCGTTCCCGGTTTGATGATAATGTCGATTCCATCCTTATCAGTCTTTGTTACAATATCAATATTTGCAGTTGTATTTCTTCCGAGTTTGGTTCCGTTGGCACGAATGTTATAGGCACCCTCCGGGATCTCGTGCAGTCCTGCCACCTGCTCTAATAAATTTTTCTGTATTAAATCCATTTTTATCCTCACTTCCTCATACTCATACATTACAGCTTGCTGGTCAGTGTCTCACAGGCCCCTGCTGTATGAAGCAGTTCCGGAAGTACTTCTTCCTTGGTTCCGATTGTCTTAACCTGTCCGTTTGCGATCACCACGATCTTATCTGCAATGTCTAAAATACGCTCCTGATGTGAAATGATAAGAATCGTTCCCTGAATCTCATCACGCATTTTTTCAAATACCTTGATCAGACTGTTAAAACTCCAGAGATCGATTCCCGCCTCAGGCTCATCAAAAATGGAAAGCTTTGTTCCGCGTGCCGTGATCATCGCGATCTCAATACGCTTTAACTCACCGCCGGAAAGACTGCCATTGATCTCACGGTCAATATACTCTCTCGCACACAGACCAACCTCCGATAAGATCTCACAGATCTCATTCACCGTCATCGTTCTTCCTGCTGCGATTGTGATCAGATCTTTGACTGTCAGTCCTTTAAAATGTACCGGCTGCTGAAATGCATAGCTGATGCCATGTTTTGCACGCTCGGTAATATCAAGTTCTGTAATATCCTCTCCATCTAAAATGATCTGACCGGATGTCGGCTTGATGATTCCGGCAATGATCTTTGCAAGTGTGGACTTTCCTCCACCGTTCGGTCCGGTGATCGCCACAAAATGCTCATCGATCGTAAGGCTGACATCTTTTAAGATCTCTTTGTTGTCCTGATTGTCCTCTACCTCATAAGTGATATTTCTTAACTCTAACATTTCTTCCTCCGTCTGCGTTTCGCCGCTTATCTTACCACGGAACGCGGATATTTTACCATAACTTCATTGAGCATCTCATCATCCGGCTCAAACTCATAACGCACAAGTCCTTTTTCGCCCTTTGCGATCAGCTCATACACCTTTGCCTCCGGGTCACCGGAAGTCAGATTTTTATATGCCAGATTCTTGTCATTTTCGTATTTGTATACGCTTCTGTCACCTCTTGGAGCAAATCCAAGTACATCATCCATCTGCACGCTGCCGATGGCTTTACGTTTGCTTTTTGCCTTGATCCGTGCAAAGCGGAGCTCTCCATCATAATAGGTATATTCGTACTCTATATCCGAACGAAATGCCTGAAAATACCATACCAGTGCAAATGCGATTCCCGGGATCAGAAAAATAAACGGATTCACAAATGTAGCCAGCAAAAACATCAGGCAGGCAAGGATAAACCATGCTGTAGTTAACATTTTTTTGGAACCTGTTTTCTTTTTCGGAACGATCACTAATTTCTCATGCATATAATCTTCTCCTGTTTTCTTATATTTACCTGTTTTTTGACATACAGGTCATACTTCCCATTCTATCATGTAACAACTTGTCAGGCAAGGGCTGTCCCTCCATTCTCTGCATAAATACAGGAAATTTTATACATTTTTTATTTTTCTGTACATCGCACCTGTTATCGTGTAAAATAAAAGCAAATAGTTTTTTCGTAATTTTTCGCAGTGTTGTAACACGTTTTTTACACACAATAACTTTTTATCATGGAGAATAAAAAAATGATCAATTATCACTATGAAAAAGATGCATTTTCCACATTTCAGGAAGGAATCCGCCGTGAATGGGCGCTGACCAACGGCATCGGCGGTTATGCCGGAAGTTCCCTCATCGGTGCTCACAACCGGACGCATCAGGGTTATCTGATCGCGAGTCTCCACCCGCCGATCGAGCGCTATCTTGTTTTTTCCAAGATCAATGAATCTCTGTCCGTATTTGCAGCAGAAAGCACTGGCAGTTCTGACGAAAAATTTCATCCCATTACGGACACGTTAAAAAAAGGATCTGTTCCAGCTGTATCTGCAGTGTATAACCTTGAGACTTCACAGCATAAGAAAAATGGCGAAACCTGTTACACACAGGGGCAGGAATATCTCGTCTCTTTTTCTTATGACGGAAGTGTTCACTACACATACCAGGCGGGCGATATCACGATGAAAAAACATATCTGCTTAAAACATGGTGCCAATGTGTGTGCCATTGCCTATGAAATCGAAAATAATGGTCCGGATGCTTCTCTCACACTGGTTCCGCTTTTTAATTTCCGTGAACACAGCGCATTCAGCCGCCCGGAAGATTTTCATTTTCGTACTTCCCTGATCGACAATTCACTCTGCCTGATCCCGGAAAGCCATCCTGATACTGCCATTTTGTTCCAGACCAGTGAAGGTATTTTTTCCGACCATACGCCTATGTTCGATATTGACATGCAGCTTCAGACCGAAGTCGATCTTGAGACGGACGGACTCGACTGTCATTATTGTCCACATGAAGTCACTGTTTTTCTTCCGGCGAAAAGCCACAAACAGATTTCCGTGCTCTGTTCCGTGATCGCTGCCGATGAAACATTTACAGATATCACGGCAGATACCGCTTTTGACATTTTAAAAGAACGGGAAAAGTATACAAAATCACTCTACGAAACGGCAGGTATCCACGATGATTTTGCAGATCGCCTGGTTCTCGCCGCGGATCAGTTTCTCTGTGACCGTGCTTCTACCGGCTATAAAACCGTGCTTGCCGGGCTTCCATGGTTTACGGATTGGGGCCGTGACACGATGATCGCATTTACCGGACTGACGCTCTGCACCGGGCGCAGAAAAGATGCAGAGGAAATCCTTTTAACTTTTTCCAAATACATCCGTCACGGGATCGTGCCAAACATGTTCCCGGATGACAATGCCGCTCCGCTTTATAATACAGCGGACGCTTCCCTGTGGTATTTTTATGCAGTATGGCAGTATCTGCAGTATTATCCGGATACCGCTGCCAATGCGTTTGTACAGGAAAATATTTATCCTCATTTGAAGGAAATCATTTCCGCTTACAAAAACGGCACAGATTTCAGTATTTATATGGAGGAGGACGGTCTCATCCATGCCGGAAGCGGTCTTGACCAGATCACCTGGATGGACGTGCGTGTCGGTGACTGGGTTGCCACCCCGCGCCACGGAAAACCGGTGGAGATCAATGCGCTCTGGTATAATGCGCTGAAGGTCATGGAGGAACTTGCCCGGCGGTATGAGGGAGACGATGTTTTGGTTACTGGCGGTTCTGCCACGAGTTCCGGCAGTGAGGTTTCTGTTGCTGGTGCTGCCACGGGGTTGGACAGTCATGTTATGACCTCTCACGACTACGCCGCACTTGCGGAACTTGTAAAAGCATCGTTCTGCAGGAAGTTCTGGTGGGAAGAAAAGGGCTGTCTTTACGATGTCGTGGACGGGGATGAGCCGGATGACCATCTTCGCCCAAACCAGATCTATGCGGTGTCACTGCCTTTTACCATGTTATCGAAGGAGCAGGAAGCAAAAATCGTCGCATTTGTCAAAAAATATCTTTATATAGGCTGCGGACTTCGCTCTCTCACCAGTGACCATGCGGACTATCACGGCATTTACTGTGGTTCCCTGCCAAAACGCGACGCCGCCTACCACCAGGGCACGGCATGGGGATTTCTGCTCGGCGGTTTTCTGTCCGCCTATGCCAAAGTCCACGATCACTCGCTGGAATGTACCAAAGAGCTGCTTTCCCTGCTCGGGCCGGTGCGTCATCATCTGACCGACAATGGCTGTATCGGCTCGATCTCCGAAATTTTCGACGGAGATGCACCTCACAATCCAAGAGGCTGCTATGCGCAGGCATGGAGCGTCGGTGAGACACTGCGGGCTTATATGCAGGATGTGCTGCCATATATGTAACTTCCGTCCTGCTATCCTGCTATACGCATGATATACAAATGTATTGACATGCGTTACCGTATAACATAATCTCTCGACAGCAAGGTCAAAAAACATATTACTTTACAATGTAACTGATGCACACAATGGGTGAAACCTCGGTATTTAAATCTGGTTTCACCCATTTTTTCTAACTATTTAATGACTTTCTATTGATTTTGGGCGAAATCTTCCTTTTTCTACTCATTTCGCCCTGGTTTTTCCGATTCTGTGGGTTATTCTGATTGATTTCACCTCTATTTCACCCATTCTACCCCATATTGAAGTATATTCCCGTAAAAACCGGACGAAATCCCTTTGTAATGTGCAGTTTTCGCCCATTCTGTTTCAAACTAAACGAATTGTGTTTACGTTACTTTTATTTTTGTGCGCTGCGCTGGCAATGTGGCATATGCTTGCTCTAAAATGACCCGTCTATGTTTTCCTAATTATTGCGAAAATTCATATTATTAAAAAAATTTGCATTTTCTGCTTGACAGCAAAGCCATTTTCCTTTAAAATAAGTTTTGTTGTGAGACGCCCAGTTAGCTCAGTTGGTAGAGCAGAGGACTGAAAATCCTCGTGTCTCTGGTTCGATTCCGGAACTGGGCATTAGAGCAGAAACAACAGTTTCTGCTCGGCAGTATTCAATTTCATACATCTTATGCGGGTGTAGTTCAATGGTAGAACACCAGCCTTCCAAGCTGGATACGTG
>DXQT01000049.1 GCA_019411365.1 Roseburia sp. | reverse complement strand
GATATGAAAAAGAAATTTTTTACTAATCTATGGTTGACTTTTCATAGCTGGTCTCATTCCTGCGGATTACTGTCTGTATCCTGTACTCTCATTAATAAGTCTTATACCGGATACTGATATTTACCTTGCCATTTACACCATTTACTGTACCCTGGTTCGTGTATCTCCACATTACCACATTACCTTTACCCTGGTAACCGCTTCCAAGACTCTCTGCACGATAATTGATAATCCACAGATCTGTTCCTGTGAGCTTGCTTGTATCCACATATTTGCCCGGATACTGCTGTAAAAGTTTCTGGTTCAGACCAAGTGCAAACTTATACTGTTTTCCACCATCAATGATTTCTGTCCTGAATGCATTGATAAAATCAATTCTCTGTGTTGCTGTTACATTATTGTACAATAATGAGATATCATCAAGTACATATACAACCGGATAGTCTAACTTCTGTGCATTCAGAATATTTAATACTTTATCACCCTCAGCTTTTGCCTGCGCTGCGTTCTGCGCCAGGGAGTAGCAGTATACACCAACCTTAAGGCCTGCTGCTTTCGCATTCTTATAATTTGTCTGGAACTTCGCATCCGCTGTTGTTCCTTTGGAAATACGAAGCATTACACATTCGTATCCGGCTGCCTTGATCGCATTAAAATCTACCGTACCGTTATCACTTGAAATATCTATGATCTTATTCTCTGTCTCAAGTTTGTCTTTTACCGTTACCGTGATTTCTTTCGTGATTCCGTTTGCAGATGCCTTTACGGTCGTTGTTCCAGCCTTCAGACCATAGATTGTTCCATCTGAGGAAACAACGGCGATCGTAGAGTTAGCAGAAGACCAGTATACCACACCGTATGGTTTTGCAGTTGCTGTTACTTTTACACTCGTTCCTGTCTTGATCAGTACACTCGTTGTGCTCACTTCAAGTGCTGACGATATAACACTTACACAATCCGTTGTTGCACTGACGTACTCTCCACGAACCGCATAAATCTTATAATAATAGGTTTTTCCTGTCACAGCGGTATAATCAATAAAAGAATTTGTTGTACAAAGTTCCGTTGCAATCTTATATTTTCCGTTCTCAGAGTTACTTCTCAATACGGTATAAGTTTCTGCACCATCCACCGCATTCCATGTCAGCTTGATCTGGTTTTCAGCAATTGAGGCTGCATATAATCCGGTTGGTTTTGAAAGAACCGGCGTTGCCTGTTTCACTGCGGAATAGTCACCATAAAGTTTTTTGCCATTTTTGTTCACATAAGCTCTTACTTTATAATAATAGGTCTTTCCTGTCTTTAACTTACTGTTCTTATAAGAAAGCGTATTAACGGAAGAACAGGTTTTGACTGGTTTATATTTTCCATCTTTCTCTGTTGCACGATATACACGATATCCATCACACCCTTCTACTTTCTTCCAGGAGACCGTAATGGTGTTATAATTTGCTGCAACTACCTGGATGGAAGGTTTTCCCGGAAGTACCTGCATGGATGCCGGATCGGAATAATCACTGTAGATTTTCTTTCCACCGGACGTACAGAAAGTACGAACTTTATAATAATAGGTATTACCGGTTACAAGTCCCTTATCCACATACGAAGTTGTTGTTCCCTTATTGATCGTCTTAATTTTTCTGTATTTTCCATTTTCGGAAGTGCTGCGGTAGATCGCATATCCCTTTACATAACGGTTTTTGGATGCTTTTACCTTTTTCCATGTAATTTTCAGTCTTTCATTTCCTGCCGATTTCACTTTAACCGTTGTGATACTCGGTGCGGCTGTAATGCCTTTTACACCTGAATAAGCGGAACGGAGCATTTTACCGCCCGAAATGTTTTTGTAAGTTACTACTTTATAATAATACTTCTTTCCGATCTTAACGTTTTTATCTGTATAAGATCCGGTCATGGCTCCGCTCTTTCTTTTTACGGTTCCGATCTGCTTATAACTTCCTTTTTTAGAAGCTGCACGGTAAACAATATATCCGTCCTCATCCCCTGCGGAAGTAACATTCCAGCTCAATACGACGCTGTTGTATTTGCCTGATTTGATCGTGTCGATCGTTACCGGAAGAAGTTTCGGTGTTGCAGTAAGTTCATTGGAAGTTCCACCATATGCCCTTTTGCCATTTTTATCTTTTGCAAAAGATACGATTTTAAATGTATATTTCTGACCCGGTGTAAGTCCTGTCACTGTATAAGAAGTACTCTTTGTACTGCATCTTTTTACCAGCTGATCTGCTCCGTTTACAACCTGATATACTGCATATCCGCCACCTGTGGATGGCATGTTCACTTTATTCCATGTCAGTTTGATCGCCGTTGCACCTGCTGCTTCTGATTTTAATGTTACTGCTTCCGGTGCTGCCTTGATCGACTGCACATCCGAATAGTTCCCTGCTACATTCTTATCCCCGACTGTACGGAATGCACAGACTTTATAATAATACTTCGTTCCTACCGACAATTTTTTATCTGTACAGGTAATCGTCGTTTTATCATTGACTGTCTTAACAGCTCTATAGCCGCTGTCCTTTTTCGTAGAACGATATACTTTATAGCCATGTGCACCGCTGATCTGATTCCATGTGATCGTCACACTGTTGTAAGACGCATTTCTAACTGTAATCTGTGGTGCCTCTAAAGCAGGGGTTGCCGATGCCTCGTTGGAATAATCTCCATATACCTGACTTCCATTTACCGTTTTATATGCTCTTACTTTGTATGTATAAGCAGTACCTGCTGTTACTTTTGTATCGCTGTAACTTGTCTTTCCATTTGTTACAGTTGCAATCTTTTTATAAGAGGATGATGTTTTTCTGTAAACCTCATAACCCGTCACACCATCCACGGCACTCCATGCCAGTTTTACTTCTTTATATCCGGCCGATTCTGCGTTCAGTCTTGTCGCTGAAGGAAGCGGTTTGCCGGAGAGAATGCCAGACGCATCACCAAAAACCTTTTTGCCGTTTACCACACGATATGGCTGTACTTTATAATAGTAGGTCGTTCCGGCTGTCAGTGCGGCATCCACATAACTTACTGCACCGTTCGTGATATCCGTGAGCTGTGTGTCCACTTTTGATTTATCTGTGGAACGATATACGATATATCCGGTTGCACCATCCACTTTTTCCCATTTTAGTGTCAGGCTGCTGTAACCTTCCGCTGTAACAGATGTCATTGCTGCTTTTCCAAGCTGTGGTGTTGCTTTTACGGATGCATAGGTATCCGTATTGGCATAATCCGTCTGTCCGTTGTCCGTATATTTTGTATAGGCATATACATGATAAATATAGCTGATTCCGGTCTGTGCTGCCGTATCTTTATACGACACCGTATCAGTACCATCCACATGTGCGATCGTCTGCTCTGTATCTGAGCCTTCCACTTTTCGTGTGATGGTATAGCCGTCTGCATCTGCTGTTTTTGACCAGCCTAAACTTACTGTATTATATGTCGTATCCGCCGTACAGCTTGACGGCGCATTTTTCGGTTTTACGACAATATAATAATTATCTTTATCAGCCGGTGTATCTTTTACCTGAAGTGTAAGGACAGCAACACCTGCTGCTAATGTCTTTACCTCTCCTGTAAGCTTTCCATCTACTTTTGACGTAGTAAGTGTTGCGATACTGTTATCATCGATCAGCCACTCAACCTCCGGCTCATCATCTCCCGTTGTCTCAAACGAATATCCCGGAAGCGTCACTGTTTCTCCCGCGCTGACAACTGCATATTTATCTTTTTTGCTTATGATGACTCCATTTGCAGTCGCTTCCTTAATCTCGGTATCTTCCGTTGTTTCCGTCTCTTCGGTAACCTCAGTGGTTTCCGTAGGATCTGTCACTTCGGTAGTTTCCGTCACTTCGGTAGTTTCCGTCTCTTCGGTAGTTTCCGTCACTTCGGTAGTTTCCGTCACCTCGGTATTCTCGGTATTTTCGGTTACTTCCGTTGTTTCTGTCGTTTCGCCGGCTTCGGCTGCCTCGCCGGCTTCAGTCTGTCCTGTTACCCCGGACGGATACTCCTGTTCACCATTTTCTCCGGTCTGGTCTGACTGAGCATCCGTCAAAACCCCAGTCTCATTTTCTGTGGCATCCGTCTGTTCCACGACCTGCCCGTTTGCCGCATCTGCTGCAAATGCCATGGTATCGGAACAGATGATCATAGCGCCTGCTAATGTGATACACAGACCGCGCTTTAACCATTCCAGTCTCTTTTTTATCATAACATTTTGCCTCCCATCCTCTTATTTTTCTCTTTTGGGCAGTTTTTGCCAAACCTGCCCATCATTGGTATTGTAGCACAATTTTCCATCTGAATATAGTTTATAAGGGATTTTAAGCAAATATTAAGATTTTTTTCAATGGTTTTTACGCGTAATACTGTGCCTGTGTCTGATAAAGTCTGGCGTAGATTCCATTTTCCGCTAACAATGTGTCATGCGTTCCCATCTCAGCAATGTTTCCGGCATCCAGCACTACAATCCGGTCGCAGAATTTACAGCTACTCATGCGGTGGGAAATATAAATTGCAGTTTTATTGCGTACCATCTCATTAAAGTTCTCATAGATCTGCGCCTCGGCGATCGGATCTAAAGCTGCGGTCGGCTCGTCTAAGATCACAAACGGCGCGTCCTTATAGAGTGCGCGTGCGATTGCGAGCCGCTGTGCCTCGCCGCCGGAGACGTCGACGCCCGCACCGTTGTTGTTATAAAGCTGTGTCTTTAAACTGTCTTTCATCTTTCTCACACGTTCTGCCAGCTCAACTTCCTCTAACACCTCCCATGCCCTCTCTTCATCCACTTTGCTGCTTGCAGCGATATTTTCGCCGACCGGCAAGGAAAACATTGCAAAGTCCTGAAAGACAACGGAAAATGCTCTCGTATATTCCTCATAGTTATATTTCCAGATATCGATGCCGTTTAACGTGATCGTACCCTCCGTCGGCTCATAGAGACGGCAGAGCAATTTGATCAATGTCGTTTTTCCTGCACCGTTTTGTCCGACTAACGCCATTTTTTCCCCAATATTAAATTTTAAGCTGACATGGCTTAACACCTGTGTCCCACAGTCCGGGTAAGCAAAACTTACATCATGAAATTCAAATTCATATTGTCCGTCATCCCGCTTTTCGATCGGCAATGTACCATCGTAAGCCATTGCCGGACTTTGTATAAATTTATCAAAAACGCTTAAATATTCCGCACAAAATTGAAAGGAAATGACCTGTGAACCAAATTCCGTAATACAGTTCACGGTCTGTGAGATGACACCTGCATATAAGATGACATTTCCGATATCGATCATCCCGTTTAATGCTTTCATGCCTGCCAGCAGATATGCAGCGCCTGCTGCAAACTGGTTGATGCCCTCAATCATTCCCCTGTATTTTCCATTTACTTTTCCCATCTGTAAATAAATACTATAGCCCTCCACCATCTGTCTGAATTTCCCCAAAAAGAGTTTTGACAGGTCATAAAGTCTGATATCTTTGCTATTTCTTTCATCTGTCATGATCCCGGCCAGATAGCCGCCCAGTGCATTATAGTGGTCATTTGCATGTATAAATTCATACTGTTTCGCGCTGAGTATTTTTCCAAGATATAAATTCACAATTACAACAACTGCATATAAGCCAATCAAAAGCAGCGTTGATCCATAGGAGACAAAAAATGTTTTTTTCTGTTCGGCATCGATTTTCAGCAACAGCAGAAGAAAAAATACGACCGAATAACACATGGAAAAAAACTGTACAAAGATCTGGTAACAGGTATCCACCTGGTCTTTGATGTCCCCATTTCCGCCTGCCGTAAGTTTTGCGCGCCTTAATGAGTCAAGTGTTTCCTGTTTTTCAAATTTTTCATACTGCAGTTCAAATGCCTTGTCTGCCATCTGCTGTCTTATGATCTGCTGGCAGCTCTCTCCGAGCACTTCGATCCGTTTCTGGCAGAACCGGTTCACCAGTTCACAGACAAACTGCGACAGTAAAAGTGCTGCCACGCTTTTCACACATGCCTCATAATCCCCTTCGATCGCATTGTTTAAAATCTGTGCCGAAAAATAAAATACCAGAAACGGAATGGATGCCTTCATAAATCCGCCGGCTGCCATGACAACAGCCACATCTTTTTTCCCTTTGCTGATCATCTTTATAAAACTTTTAAATTCCTGCCATATCTTCTTCATGTGACTGTGCCCCTTCCTCTTTGTAATATCTGCTCTGTACCAGGAACATTTCGGCGTATCCGCCATTTTTCTGCATCAATTCCTCATGGGTTCCCTCCTCTGTGATCTTTCCGCTTTCCAGGAACAAAATATGGTCACAGAACCGCGTCGATGCCAGACGGTGTGAGATAAACAGTGCCGTTTTTCCAGTCAGCATTTCATTGTATTTCTCATACATCTCATTTTCTGCGATCGCATCTAATGCTGCGGTCGGCTCATCCAAAAGCAACAGTGCACATCCTTTATAGAGCGCACGCGCAAGCATCAGTTTCTGTGTCTCCCCGCCGGAAAGATGGATGCCATCCTCACTTACCTCTTTTCCGATAAATGTGTTCTCTTTCTGTGGAAGTTTTTGTATTTTCTCCCAGAGGCCGGCATCCTTTAATGCCTCCCTGCATTTTTCCGCATCATAGTCCTCTCCCATGCTGCATGTTACATTGTCCGCAATGGAAAAGGAATAGGTAAATGCATCCTGAAAGACTGCTGCAAGCGACCGGTACCACACATCAAGATCCATCGTGGCAAGATCCGTTCCGTTAATGTAAATGTGTCCCTCATCCGGCATATAAAAACCGCAGAGCAGTTTGACAATCGTTGATTTTCCGGCGCCGTTGATGCCGACTAACGCCATCTTTCCGCCTTTTTTAATGCGAAAGTTCACATCATCTAATATCTTATGGTCTGTGCCCGGATAGGAAAAACTGACATGTGAAAATTCGACTTCCACTGCCTCCTTTTCATCCTTTAACCGGACTCCCTCGCCATGGTGATATACATTCTCTAACTCTGTAAATTCCTGCATCTGTCCGACCGGCTTTAAGCAGGATGAAATCTGGCTGATCATCATCGTAAGTTCCGAAAAATAGGTGGAAAATCCACTGACGATCCCGATATAAAGCACAAAACGTGCGATGGACATTCCCTGCATCAGCTGTCCGATCAGATAGCCGTAACAGACCACATCCCTGCCAAGCTGCAGCAGCAGCCCAAAGAGATCATCCGCAAAATAACATGCCTTTTCTTTTGCCAGCAGTGCCTGGTATTTTTTGTTTGCAGCACGGTAATGTCCGCTTAACCATTCTTTCATCTGGTAAAGCCTTATATCTTTTCCGTTTTCCACTGCATATGCCTGACGGTCCAGATAGTCCTGTGTCACTGTAAGTTTCGCCTTTGCATCACGGTGTTTTAATTCGTAATTATTTGCCAGTTTATAGCTTAAGATCTGGACCAGTGAAATGATAACCAAAAGCACGACCAGCCATGCCGATACACCGGAGATCAGGGATGCGTACAGGATCAATGCCCCGGCTTCCTTTAAGAGTTCGACGTCGTAATGAAGCACACCCTCGATGCCCCGGTAGTTTCCGCTGACTGCCTCTCCCGCTTTCTTTAAAAGCTGCTGGACTTTTTCGTCCTCGCACTGCACATAGTCGAGTGACATATATTTCTGATAGGTGCATTCAATCATTGTGCCGCAGCGGAATTTTACATACTGGAACTGGTTTCTCCGTTTCAGATATCCGGTTATGATGCACCAGATGCTGTATCCGACAAAAAATGTTACCAGTTTTGCGACTACTCCGGGCAGTGTTTCCTGGGTGATCATGCCTTTTTGGTACTGCTCTAAAAACGCTACGATCATGGATGGGATCAGTATGGTGCCGAAGCCTTTGCCGATCTGGGTGATGATCTCGGCGAGAGCATAGAAGATGGTGGATCTGTCGTAGTGCCATAGTTCGCGGAGGATGTAGCGCTGGTTGGATGCGGCGGTGTAAGTTTTCGGTTGGTTCATGTTGTGTGGCTCCTCTCGTTTTGGGTGTGGTGGTGTGATATCACTTCTATGTCTATACTCTATCAGCTTTTTGAACTTTCACACAAAAAGTGCACGGAAGGTCATCTTCCGTGCACCAACGGTATCGCCAATATACAAAAGGCTGGAATAAAAAGGTGTGGCTGACACACCGGTCTGCCACCACAACCTGACGGCCACACCTTTTCCCACCAGCTTTTTCCGAAAACTTTTACAGCGGCAGCATAATCTCCGTCACAAACACCCCCGGCTCATTCTGTCTGTTAATGTACCCGCCATACTTTTCAACCACCAGATTGATCCGTTTTAATCCATGCCCGTGATTTCCCCGTTTTTTACTGATGTACCCCGAATCCATCTTGCGCACTGTCTCATTTGTCGCGTTCGACACCGAAATGTAAAGCTGTTTTTTGAGTACTCCGATATAAAGGCGGATAAACGGTTTTTCCGTGGTCAGTTTCTCACAGGACTCCACTGCATTGTCTAACAGGTTTCCGATCAGAGCACAGAGGTCAATATCACTGACAGCAAGTGTTTCCGAACATTTTGCCTGATAGTCGATCTCAATTCCGTTTTTCTGTGCTAAGGATATTTTCGAATTTAAAATAGCATCCAAATTGACATTTCCAGTCTCAATCAGCTGATTGACGTGATCTAAGTCCTGCTCCAGCAGTCCTAAATATTCCTCTAACCTGTCATATTCTCCCATCTTGACATACGCTTTCATTGCCTGCAGGTGATTGTGATAATCATGCCGCCAGCCGCGCATGGTAAGATAGATATTTTGTACCTCCTGCACCTGCTTTTCAAGCAGGGCATTCTGATACTCCATATTCTTCTCTTCTAAATATTTTGTGATCAGCGGTATTCTCATTTTTCGCACATATCCCCATGTTCCATATAATAACGGATAAACGCTTCATTCACACTCTTATAAGCATTCCTGCTCACCGGCACACTGCTGCCGTCACAAAGAATGCACTCCGTGCGCTGCACGCGCTCCACCGCAGCAAGACTGACTAAAAAGCTGCGGTGTGTACTGATAAATTCCGTTTTCTGTCCCGGCTGATCTTTTGCCAGCTCCTCCGCGATCTCCGAGAGATTCTTTTTGTATTCATAATCACCCGCGCTCGTGTGCAGACGGATATAATGCCCTTTCGCCTCCACACTGTAAATGGTATCGACCGGAATTTTTACAGTCTCCCCACCCACATTTTCGATCAGATAGCGCCTTTCTTTGACAAGCGCATAAGAAATCTCATCCAGCAGAGAAAACAACTTTGTCTCCTCCACCGGTTTTAAAAGATAGCGCAATGCGCCAACCTCATACCCTTCAAACACATACTCACTGCGGTTCGTCAAAAAAACGATGGGAAGTTTTTGATCTTTTTTCCGGATCTCCTTTGCGAGCGCCATGCCATCCATGCCGTCCATATCAATATCCAAAAGGAGCAGATCGAACGGGAAACTGTCCGGATGCTCAAACAACAGCTCCTTCGCACTGCCATAGCCAAAATATGTAACAGTGTCATTCCCTTCGTCTGCCCACTTTCTGATCAGTTGCTCCATATATTCTAACTGGATCTTTTCATCTTCACAATATGCAATATTCATTCTATTCCTGATCCTTGCATTTTTGTTACTGTTCACACACAAGTGTGACCCGTAACTTATTTTTACCTGACTTTTCAGCCTCCCACTGTTATTTTCTGTCTGATCTATTCTGCATAAGACTCCAGATCCTGTGCCAGCAGATAAGTAGCATCAATGATCTCTTTGGTCTGTTTCATTGCCTCTACCGCATGTTCTGCTGTCTGAAGTCCTTCTGTGGAAGAAGCAGCTATTTCTTCACCGGTTGCAGAGAGATTCGATATACTCTGGGAAATTGTGTCTGTACTGTTTAAAATGGACTGCATACTTCCCTCGATCTCTCCGATTGCACTTGCCAATGACTGCATTTCGTCATTGATGGTCTCAAATTTATTCTTTGTTGTCTCAATCAGTTCGTTCTGTTCACGGATTGAATCCGCAGAATGTTCCATACTGTCCATCGCATGTTGTGCATCTTCATTCAGATCCTGAATGATATCCGTAATCCGGTTCGTTGCATCTTTTGTCTGCTCCGATAACTGACGGATTTCTTCCGCAACGACTGCAAACCCTTTTCCTGCCTCACCTGCTCTTGCTGCCTCAATAGAAGCATTCAATGCAAGAAGATTGGTCTGGCTGGAGATACTTAAGATAGTCGCAACAATTCCTTTTACTTCCTCCACACGGTTGCTGACCTGTTTGGTGGACTCTGCCGCCTGGTTACTTGCCTGCTCCACATTGTCAGCCTGATTTTTTAATCCTGTTACCAGTCTCGCACCCTCTGCCACATTCTCCATCGTATGATTTGCCTTATCAATCATCGCTTCGGTTTCTTTTTCAGCACTGTCCGTATTCTTATGGATTTCCTCACACATCAATGCCTGCTGCTGGATTGCCTCCGCAGTACTTCCCGTGCTCTGGGCAATATTGGAAATAGATTCATTGTTGTTATTGATGACTTCCTCTAATGTCTCTAATTTTTCTTTTGCGGAATCAAAATGTTTCACCAGATTTTCCGCTGTAGCCAGCATTTTTTCAGATGCTGCAGCCTGCATTTCCAGATTTTCTTCACTAAATTTTGTAAGGAGGATAGATGCTTCATATACCGCATAAACTACTGTTGCAAGAATGATAATACTAAAAAAAAGTTCTATCCCATCGGCTCTTTTTGTAATAACCTGCACTATGATATGAATGATATTTCCTACTGCAGTTACACCAATACCATAATATACAAACTTTACATCTAAATACAAAACACATGCAACAAAGAGCGGGATTCCATATGCGTAAACAAAATTATTCTGATTCAGTAAAAGAAATACACAATATACAGCACTTCCTGTTCCAAGCAGGATTTCCCCACCCTTTTTTGAATTCCAAAACTTTTTTGCATAAGTATTCACAACAATAATTCCCGCAACTGCAGCTGCAGTCTGAAGCAGTATCGTAATCTTAAACTCCGCCAGACATGCCATAACAGACAGAATCGTCATCACTGCCAGCAGGATTATTACCACATTATATACTCTTTTATTTGCTCTTACATATTGTTCTCCTGTCATCTAAATCCCTCTTCCTTTCGCTTTTGAATGTACTTGCATAATTATAGTACACCTCTCAATAAACACACACAATACTTATTACAAATTTTTTTCATACTTTTCGACATATTGCGCCATAAAATGTGCTGTGATAAACTAAAGATATTTAAAATATTTCACATTTTGCTGCTTTCAGATGAGGTTATTATGAACTTAAAACAATATATCAGACATCTTCTTTATGATAATACAACTTATGAATCACCAGATATTTATCAGCGTTTCCGCATTGTCTGTCCGGAGTATTCGCAGCACGATATCGAAGTCAAACCATATCCCCTTCCGGAATCAGAGCACATGTTTGGCCTGATCTGGGATATCCACGAACCTCACACTGTTTCTGCCACGATCATCCCCTCCGGTACCGCCTTTACTTACGAGAAACGGTTTGAACCGGGCATGCGCACCCAGATGCACTCACATGAATATCTCGAACTTTTTTATATCGTGGACGGCGAATACCGTCAGAAGATCCTCGGCAATGAATTTACTTTCCACAAGGGGGAACTCTGCCTGATCGACCGCAACTGTGAACATCAGGAAATCTTAGACAGTGGTTCTTCCACGATCTTATTTCTCGGTATCACAAATGCTATTTTTAATGATATCATGAAACATCTGAGCACTTCCGGAAGAATTGCTTCTTTTTTAAATATGGCATTATTAGAGCAGAAAAATCTGCAGCAGTATCTGCATTTCCGTCCACAGCCGGAGGGTATGGAAAAAATGGAACAGGCGCTTTATCAGCTGCTGTCCGAGTTAAAACAGCATGATGTTGCCTCCCCTTTGATCTGTCAGGGATTACTGCTGCGTATTTTCAGGATTCTTGGAACAAATTATGAATTTTCGCTGTCAAAACAACTGCGAAAACAGATGAACTGGATTTTATTTGAAGAGATCACAGATTATATGGAAAATCATCTGACCCAGATTTCCATTACAGGACTTTCTGAGGAATTTCATTTTCAGGAAGATTATTTTAACCGTCTCATAAAAACACAGACCGGGCTTACCTATACGGAATACTTACAGCTTCTGCGCCTGCGCCGCGCTGAAACGCTGCTTCTTACGACCGATGCCACGATCGACCAGATCACGGAAGCGGTCGGTTACCACAACAAAGGTTATTTCTATAAAATATTTACGGAACGGCACCAGCTTACGCCGGCACAGTTCCGCAAAAAGATGTAACTATTTTTTCAGATTTATCTTACAGATTCCATTTCCAGTCTCTTACCTCAGGCAGATCCTGACCGTACTCGTGGATGTACTGTTTGTGCTCTACGAGTTTGTCGTTCATCTGCTGTACCAGATAAGATCCTCTGTTTCCAAGCTGTGGCAGATATTTGATGACGTTCTTTACTAAGTGGAAACGGTCGATTTCGTTTTGTACACGCATATCAAACGGTGTTGTAATCGTACCTTCCTCCTGATAACCGTAAACGTGGATGTTGCGGTTGGTTCTGCGGTAGGTCAGCTCATGGATCAGTGTGTGATAACCGTGGAATGCAAAAATGATCGGTTTGTCTTTGGTAAAGAGTGCATCGTATTCTGCATCGCTGAGTCCGTGCGGATGTTTCGTGTTCGGCTCTAATTTCATGAGATCGACAACGTTGATCACACGGATCTTAATCTCCGGCAGTGCCTCTCTTAAGATCGTAACGGCTGCCAATGTCTCTAATGTCGGTGTATCACCGCAGCATGCCATAACTACATCCGGCTCTTCGCCCTGGTCGTTGCTTGCCCACTCCCAGATGCCGATACCCTGTGTACAGTGTTTGACTGCCTGCTCCATGGTCAGCCACTGCTGTCTCGGATGTTTGGATGTCACGAGCACATTGACATAGTTGCGGCTGCGGATACAGTGATCGAAGCAGGATAATAAACAGTTTGCATCTGGCGGCAGATAAAGGCGTACCACGTCTGATTTTTTATTTGCAATGTGGTCTAAGAACCCCGGATCCTGATGTGTAAATCCATTGTGATCCTGCTGCCATACATTCGAGCTTAAAATCAGGTTCAAGGATGCAATGGACTGTCTCCACGGAAGCTGGTTGCAAACCTTTAACCATTTTGCATGCTGTGCACACATGGAATCAACCACACGGATAAATGCCTCATAACTTGCAAAGAATCCATGACGTCCGGTTAACAGATATCCCTCTAACCATCCCTCACACATATGCTCACTCAACATAGAGTCCATGACACGTCCGTCATGTGCAAGGAATTCATCCGTATCATAAGCCTCACCGTTCCAGTCACGGTTCGTTGCCTCAAATACTTTTCCAAGACGGTTTGACATCGTCTCATCCGGTCCGAAAATACGGAAGTTCTTTGCATCTTCATTTAACTCGAAAATATCTCTGACAAATCCGCCAAGTTCGATCATATCCTGCGCTTCCACAGCACCCGGCTTTGGAACATCCACAGCATAATCTTTAAAATCAGGCAGACGCAGATCGCGCAGTAATTTACCCCCGTTTGCATGCGGGTTTGATCCAATCCTGCGGTCGCCGGTCGGTGCTAATGCCTTTAATTCCGGAATCAGTTTTCCGTCCTCATCAAACAGCTCCTCCGGATGATAACTTAACAGCCAGTCTTTTAACATCTGAAGATGTTCCGGTTTGTCCATCATGATCGGAACCTGATGTGCACGGAAAGAGCCTTCGATCTGATTGCCATCCACTACCTTTGGTCCTGTCCAGCCCTTCGGGGTGCGGAGTACGATCATCGGCCATTTCGGTCTGGTCAGATCATCATTTTCTCTCGCATTTTTCTGGATCGCCTTGATCTCATCCATCGCCTGATCTAAGGCAGCCGCCATCTTGCTGTGCATATCCATCGGCTCATCGCCCTCCACGAAATACGGTTTCCAGCCGCATCCGTCGAAGAAATGCTCTAATTCTTCACGGGAAATACGTGCTAAGATGGTCGGGTTGCTGATCTTATATCCGTTCAGATGCAGGATCGGTAAAACCGCACCGTCTGTTTTCGGGTTTAAAAATTTGTTGCACTGCCAGGAAGTTGCAAGCGGTCCAGTCTCGGACTCACCGTCTCCGACGATACATGCTGCAACCAGATCCGGGTTGTCAAATACCGCACCAAAAGAGTGTGCCAGTGAATATCCAAGCTCACCGCCCTCGTTGATGGAACCAGGAGTTTCCGGTGCAACATGGCTTGAGATACCGCCCGGGAAAGAAAACTGTTTACACAGTTTTTTCAGTCCGTCCATATCCTCTCCGATGTTCGGATATACCTCGCTGTAAGTTCCCTCTAAATATGTATTTGCCACAAAAAAGTTTCCACCGTGGCCAGGACCGGAAATTAAGATCATATCCTGATCATATTTTTTGATGACACGGTTTAAATGAACGTATACAAAGTTCTGTCCCGGAACGGTTCCCCAGTGTCCGACGATCTTTTTCTTTATATGATCCATCGTCAACGGATCGCGTAATAACGGGTTGTCCAGTAAATATAACTGTGCTGCTCCAAGATAGTTTGCCGCACGCCAATAGGCGTCCATTTTTTTCAGGTACTCTTGGGTAACAGGCTGCTTTTCCACAGCGTTTACTTCTGCCATGCTGCTTTTTCCTCCTTTATTGAAACATTTCCTGTCTCGTTTGTTATATTTTAGACAATCTTTTTTCGGAGGGCAATTTCCCATTCCTGTTATCTTGTAAAAAAGTTACCTGATCCGACTGGTTGTGTGACAGCCTTTTTAGTTTTTCCTGACAGCAAGACAGTAATTAACATGCTCAAAGGCTTTCATATCCGCCCCTGCCTTGTCGATAATATCCCTTTGAATATCATCCGGTGTCAACAACTCATAAATCAGAAAGCCATGTTTCTCCAGGAGTTTTTCAATCTCGCTATAGGAAAAGGCTGATTGCATTGGCTCGCCACCTGCTTTTGCCATCATAATTGTGTTCTGCACACGCTTTTCGGAAGCATCAAAGAAATTCTCATCTGGATAATCAAACACAAGCGAACTCCCATCCGCACAAAGTTCGGAAAGTGCAGCCAACATCGTATTGATTGCTTCCGTCGAAAGATAATACGTTACGCCGAGCCATGAGAAAAATGTTTTCACAGATGCGTCACCCCCCCATCGATCAGACGTTCCGCTACATTATCTTTCGTAAAATCCGCAGGAACAAAGGTGAGATTATCAGGAATCGTCCAACCGGCACGGGTGATCCGTTCTATTTTATCTTTCTGCGTCAGGGGATGATCGACTTCAAATACCCTATGTTTTGATAAGAATTCTTTTTCCCGAAGAGCGAAGGTATCCAGATCTGCGCCGAGCATAACATATTGCTTTGTGCCAGTCAGAACGGCGGCATATTCTTCTGCTGTCATCAGCTCTTTTGCAAGATGATCCGCGAAAACCGGATGATCTTCATTTTCTGCATGAAACGCCCGTCCAAATGAACTCATCAGGGCAGTAATACTAACTTCGTTATTCATTCCTTTGTCCTCCATCTTTGATGTTTCCCCTATTTTTCTTCCATTTCTTTCGTATTTGCATGAAACAGCTCCAGTGCCCGTATGAAGCAGTTGCATTTCTACGGTAAGACCTGTGTCATTTACAGGCGTGCTGAGTGTATTGATTACAAAACGCAGAGCAAACCTTCATCTATCAGGTCTTGCTCTGCGTCTAAGCTTCTGGCGTTTTAATTTCTTCAATTTTTTTATTTCTAAAATAAATCACACAAGTATATTTACATTTCGGACAAAATAACGGAAAATCCTCTAACTAATTTTTTTTCTATATTTTCAACCATTTATACCACCTCACCTTTTCCTGATTGCAATGATCTTTACGCTCTCTTAACCTCTTGAATCGTCATAATATCTCAAGCGAAATCTGCGTGGTTCGTTATGCGTTTTTCTCATATAACTTTCTCATTGCGCTGCCAATACTGCATCTCTAAGATACATTTTATCCATGTCGCACCCTCATCATATTCGTACTTCAAGGATAGAGTTGATTATCTGTCGGAAACCATAGTCGAGGAACTCCTCTTCTGTCATACCATTCTGCGCGCAAATGAATTTTCCCTTTGTCTCGGCAAGCGCAAGCAGCGAATCAATGCTTGTGGAGAGGACATAGACCGTCAGCACAGGAACAACTTCTTTTCTTACCTCGCCGCTTTTCTGCCCACGCACAATGAGTGTTTCAAGAATCTCATTTATCTCCGTCCCAAGGCAAAGTATAATTTTCACTGTATCTGAAGCTGCCACTTGCTCGATCTCCGCCGCGCCAGAACGCTTCAAGGTTTCAAGCGAGTGGGGATACTATGTGATTTTGACATTGTCAACCAAAAACTTACTAAATTTCTGATTATCTTTTCATAAGTTGGTAAATGCCGATATA
>DXQT01000048.1 GCA_019411365.1 Roseburia sp. | reverse complement strand
ATCCCATAACCGTGAGTTCCATAACGTAAATTGCAGATTTTGTGGTGCGATTCATAACGTTGATCGGGCATGTATAAGCGTCCTCTCACAAGTCATTCGTAACGTAAATGAAAGAAAAACGGTGCAGACAAATATGATTTCCTTCGTGAGCCATGGAGCTGGGATTCTAAAAATTTCGTGAAGCTCTGCTTCACAAAATTTTTGCTCAGAAGCCCAGCGGAATGCCCGGCGAACAGGAACATCATATTTCGTCTGTACCGTTTTTCTTTTTCATTACATATAAAATTCTGACTTGTGAGAGGACGCTTATATCTGCCCCTTCACAGCCTAAGAAAGCACCACAAAATCTGCTGCTCTACGGTAAGTTAAACTCCGGTTTACATGTTTTATATTAAGTGCTATGATATGACACAAACAGTTATTTTGAGATTAATGCAGGGAGGGAGTCTTAATGAAGGAATTTTTGTATATGATCGTTGGGTGGATAGCAGAAATCCACAGTTATCTGATGCGGTTCAATGATAGTTACGAATATAATTTTTCAGATAAAGAGTTGCATTTTATTGTGATAGGTTTGCTTGGAATGGCATTTGTATTTATTGTTTATCCTGTGTTTAAGTGGCTGGCGAAGCACAATCATGTGATGGTCATTGCCTGGATATATGTATTTACCTTAATTTTAGTCATTACATTTGCAATTGAAATCGGTCAGAAAGTAACCAATACAGGTGCAATGGAGTTTGCAGATATTGTGTTTGGTGTTGTTGGATTCATAGTGATGTTTTTTATTTTTTCTATTGTTAGGGAAATCTATCACTTGATTTGCAGACTTATAAAATATTTGCAAAATAAAAATTGGGGTAAGTGATGAAATATCATGAAAATACATGGTTATAAATGAAAAAATTCCCGATAAAGTAAACACTGATGATAAACAAACATCGAGAGGCATATTCCTATATGTAAATTGGCAGATTTTATGGTGCAATGTAGAGGGAATTCTAATAAACTTGGGAAACTCATGCCCCGATTCATAACGTTGACCGGGCATGTATAAGCGTCCTCTTACAAGTCATTCACAGCGTAAATGAAAGAAAAACGGTGCAGACAAATATGATTTCCTTCGTGAGCCATGGAGCTGGGATTCTAAAAATTTCGTGAAGCTCTGCTTCACAAAATTTTTGCTCAGAAGCCCAGCGGAATGCCCGGCGAACAGGAACATCATATTTCGTCTGTACCGTTTTTCTTTTTCATTACATAAAGTGACTGCCTTGTGAGAGGGCGTTTATATCTGCCCCCTCACACCCTATAAAGGCACCACAGAATCTGCAAAATCACATTCTAACGTTCCATTTTCCAGTAAGCCGCACTGTAAGGTGCAAGTTCACTGCCACCGCCAAAATCGTGTGTTTCTTCTGTAATCAGATCTACCGCAGTGCCGCATCCGGCGTCAAAATGTGCCATAAAAGGCTGATCATCCGCATTGATTGCTACAAGAACACGCTCTGAATCTGTTTTCCTCTCAAAAATACACTGACGGTTGGTCAGAAGAACCGAACGGAAATCACCGTAATTCAATGCGTCAGAATGTTTTTTTGCCTCTGCCAGTTTGGAAATAAAAGTTGTGAGATCATTCCATTCCGGTTTTTCGAAGCAGGCACGCAGCGCAGGATCACCATCTTCTTTTTTTGCTTTTGCGCCCCATTCACTGCCATAATAGACGCATGGGATGCCCGGCATGCCAAAGGCGAGAGCATAGATCAAAGGCAGATGATTTTCGTTTGATAAAATGCTTGCAACTCTGGTGACATCATGGTTATCGACGAAAGAAAGCAGATGTTTTCCTTTGTATAAAGTCCAGTTATCCGGGCCAAACTGACGGAGCAGGGAGTGGTTGATCTCAAACATATTCATGCTGTTAAAACTGGAATACAATCCCTTGTAACACTCGTAGTTTGTGACAGAATGTAACATGGAATCATTCATCCACTGGTTATAATCACCGTGAAGTGTCTCTCCGACAAGGAAAAAATCCGGTTTTAATCCATCGCAGAAAGAGCGGAGCCGTCTGAGAAAATCGTGATCCAGACAGTATGCAACATCGAGCCGTAAGCCGTCAATGTCAAATTCCTCAACCCAGCCTTTGATGCAGGAAAAAATATGCTGGATGACATCTTCATTTCGTAAATTCAGTTTTACAAGATCATAATTGCCTTCCCAGCCTTCATACCAGAGACCGTCATTGTAGTTTGAATTACCGTCAAAACTGATATGAAACCAGTCTTTGTATGGGGAATCCCATCGTTTCTCCAAAACGTCCTGAAATGCCCAGAAACCTCTTCCAACATGGTTGAATACACCATCTAAAACAACCTTGATACCTGCTTTGTGAAGGTTTTTACAGACAGATTGAAAGTCCTCATTCGTGCCGAGACGGGTATCAATTTTGGTGTAATCTCTGGTGTTATAGCCGTGCGTGTCAGATTCGAATACCGGTGAAAAATAAATGGCATTTGCCCCAAGTTTTTCAATATGAGGAATCCAGTCATTTACTTTTAAAATGCGATGTTCTAACACTCCGTCATTTTCAAAAGGTGCTCCACAGAATCCAAGTGGATAAATTTGATAAAATACGTTTTCATAAGCCCACATATTAAAGCCTCCAAATTATTTCAAAATATTAATGGTGCAGAAGTAATGATTCAGTAAATCTGCACATTTTGCATACAGAATATAAAAAATGCTGCATCTATTTACTGCTCATATCGCGCGATTTCTGTGAGCAGGCGCGCTGGGCAGAAATCACAGTGTTGCGGAAACCTCCGGCTTCCAGTGCAGCAACAGCCTCGATGGTTGTTCCGGCAGGGGAGCAGACGGCGTCCTTTAATTCGCCCGGGTGCTTTCCGGTTTCCAAAACCATTTTCGCGGAGCCATAGACAGACTGGGCGGCAAATTTATAGGCCTGTGCCCGCGGCATCCCATCTGCGACAGCGGCATCCGCCATAGCTTCGATAAACATGTATACATAAGCCGGAGAAGAACCGGAAACCCCGATGACAGCGTCCATAAGAGATTCACTGATCACTTCCGATTTGCCGAAGGAGTTGAAGAGTGCCTGAACTTCTTTTAATTCTTCCGGGGTCACATTTTGGTTGACGCACAATGCGCTCATTGCCTCACCGACTAAGGCTGGGGTATTTGGCATGGCACGTACAAGCTTGACTGGTTTGCCAAAGGAGTCCTCGATGGCGGCAATTGTTTTTCCGGCGGCAATGGATACGATCACACATCCTGATTTTACATGAGAGGAAATCTGTGGGATTATTTCATCAAATTTATTTGGCTTTACAGCAAGAAATAAAATATCACTGCGTTCTGCAACCGTTTCGTTGGACAGAGTTGTCTCAATGGAATAGGCACTCTGCAGTTTTTCTAAGGTAGCTGCGGAATGGGCGCTGGCAATGATCTGGCTGGTTGTCACTAACTCTGAGTGTACAATACCGCCGATCATGGCACTTCCCATATTTCCAGCTCCAATGAAACCGATAATCTTATCTATCATATATCCTCCTTGTTTGTGTCCTGTATTTTCTTTCATCCTAGTTCATTTGTTCTGAAAGGTCAACCTTTTAGACATAATTAGGGCTGGAATACTGTAAAAAATGTTACTGTTCACGCGTATTTCGTTCCAGTAACGATTCGCAGACTCATTTAAAGTTTTTGTTTTGCAAAAGGAGTCTGCTCACTCCTGAATCACTTTCTTACACAGCAAAACAGCAAGTGTTTTACTGCTGAGTGAACAGTAACTAAGAAATCATTACATTTTACAGTATTCCAGCCCGTAAAGGGGAGGAAAAAATAACAAACTATAGTTGAAATATACTTTGTTTTTATTTAAAAAATTAGTAAGCTGCCAGAATTTCTTTTAAGGCGGCGATAAATGCCTGATTCTGTTCTTCTGTACCGACACTGACACGGTTAAAACCAAATGCACTGATCATAATTTTCCGCTCCGCAAGGGCAGCACGGATTTCTTTTGGATCATGGTGTGTGTCGAAGTAGATGAAGTTTGCACAAGGTTTTGCAAGAGTGCAGCCTAATTTTGTCAGTTCATCCTCAAGATATTCGCGCCCTGCCGTGGTGAGTGCTTTGATTTTTTTGATATATTCCTGATCTTTCAAGGCAGCCTGTGCGGCAGCAAGTGCATTGTAGCTGACATTCCATGCCTGACAGGCTTTCATTAGTTCATCGATCAGCAATGGATCAGCAAAGGTGTAGCCGATGCGGAGACCGGCCATGCCATAAATTTTGGAGAAAGTACGCAGTACAAAGAGCGGTCTGTCGTAGCCTTCCTGAATCATTTTGATGAGGCTGTAGTGAGTAGGATCTTCCACGTATTCGAAATATGCTTCATCTACCACCGGAATGACATGATCCGGGAGTTTACGGATGAATTCTTCGACTTTTGCGGAGTTTACATAAGTTCCGGTCGGGTTGTTTGGATTGCAGACGATAACCATTTTTGTCCTGTCTGTAATGGCTGCAAGCATTGCGTCGAGGTCATAACAGTAATCATCGGTCAGTGGGAGAACGACACGGACACCTCCGTTATCGCTGACCATATCAGGGAAAGCTTCATAAGTTGGAGCACAGTACACCACTTCGTCCCCATAATTGATAAATACTTCACCAAGCATATCGATGATCGCAGAGGAACCGGCACCGATACAGACATGATCTACGGTAAGACCATAGAGATCAGCCAGCTGCTTTTTGAGATCGACTGCATAGAAATCCTGATACATATAGCTGTTGATGGAAGCATCCGTAACTGCTTTTTTTACCTCATCAGACATACCGTATGGATTTTCATTATAATTCATTCGTGTTACATTCTTCGGGGTGGAAGTTTTCTGACGTGCACCACGGTTGCTCTTTGGTTTTGTTTTCATGCTGTCTCTTAATAAACATTCTACATTCATCTTCATAATCTCCTTGTCTTTATTTATTCGTAGATAATTGCGAAACTCATAAAAATGTAAATTGAATTGTGAAAAATTAACAAAAGCTTGAGAAAACACTGGGGAGCGGTCGGTTCTTAGAAGGCAGGTGCGATGTTAATCGTGACTGGCTTCTTAGTACCGTTACCAGCGACACGTAGCGAGAGCGTGTTTTCGAAAATTTTGTTAATTTTGAACAATTTAAAAGAAAGATATAAGGAGTTTCGCAATTATCTATATAAATTCAGTTGATAATGGAAACCGGATGCCCTTCTAGGTAGCACCGGAAATTGTCGATCGCCATATCGATCGCGCGGATTCTGGATTCTCTTGTGAGCCATGCAATGTGTCCGGTGATGACGGTATTTGGTGCAGTTAACAGTGGGCTGCCGTGAACCGGTGGTTCATCTGTCAAAACGTCAAGTCCTGCGGCTAATACTTTTCCGGATGCAAGGGCATCCGCAAGCGCCTGTTCATCGATGAGGGCACCGCGGGCGGTATTGATCAGGATCACACCGTCTTTCATTCTGGCGATGGTGTCCTGATCGATCATGTGCTCGGTTGCCGGGGTATGCGGCGTGTGCAGGGAAATAAAATCGCTTCGGGCAAGCAGCTCGTCTAACGATACCTGTTCAATGAAATCATACTCAGCACCTTCTTTTTTGTGGCGGCTGTATGCGAGCACATGCATACCAAATCCCCGTGCCATTTTTGCAAAAGCAAAACCGATCGCACCAAGACCGATCACACCGATCGTTTTGTCATATAATTCAATCTGTCTGGTGACCGATTTACAGAATTCGTTGTGGTTTTCCGGTACAGACCAGTCAATCGTTTTGATCCGGGTGTCATGCGTGCCGATATGATGGCAGACATCCATTAATAAAGCGAAAGCGTATTCTGCGATCGTCTGTGAACCGTAGATGGTATTGGAAATGGAAATACCGCGTTTTCTGGTCATTTCTGCATCGAATTTTTCCCATCCGTGTCCTAAGGTGGCAACATATTTTAAATTCGGATGCTGGCTTAAGAATGCTTCATTCATATTGTCCGAACCGATCCACAATCCGAATACAGCGTCCGCATCTCCGATATAAGTATGAAGTTGTTCTATATTTGGATAATGTGCAGGAACTTCAATGACAACCTCGTCAATACCGGGGAGCTGCTCCAGCCGTTTCCAGCGTTCTGTAAGCTCCTTTGGAGTGATATCTGTCTGAATAATTTCCTCCTGGATCACAACAATTTTCATTTGTCTGTCACCTCCATTTGTTTATGATTGCTAATATAAGTTCAAAAATGTTGATTTGTCAAGTATAAATTTCTTTCAAATTAAGTAAAAAAATGCAATTGTGAGACAGTTTCTTCTATAGTTAATATATAAGCGTGTAATATGTGTTATCAGACGAAAAAATCGCATTTTTTACGTTTTATACAATAAAAGTATAGAAATCATGTGCATTTTGAAAGAAATATACAAATCTATAAAAATTGGCTGGATTTTGTTGACAGGAAAACAAAAAGTGTGATAAAACAGGTTTAATTTAAAACAGCAGGCAATCAGGCAGCAGACCTGAACATAGCAAAGGCGCTAGGGAATCATCCTTAGCGCCTTTTCTGTACATAGAATATATGCAGAGTACAGATGCTGTTGTTTACAGAAAACAGAAGAACAATCTATTTCATTAGTTCATAGGAAATGGATGTTTCTTCGGAACAATAAGGAGGATTAGTTATGACGAATACACCTACCACATTTTTTGGCTGGATCATTTTTCTGATACAGCAGTATCACGGATACTATTTACAAGGGCTGCTTACAACATTGGAAACATCCCTCGCAGGTACGATCTGTGGATGCTTTTTAGGATTTCTGGTTGGAATCATCCAGGCAACGGACATCCGGGCGCAGGATAACATGATCAAAAAGATTTTACTTGGTATTCCATGGGTGATCGCAAAAATTTATGTCACGATTTTCCGTGGAACACCAATGATCGTTCAGGCAATGGTAATTTATTATGGATCATCTACAGTATTCGGAATTGATCTGAAACCATTCAATGCAGCGATTTTTATCATCCTGTTAAATACAGGAGCTTATATGTCAGAGACAGTCCGCGGCGGTATCAATTCCATTGATGTCGGACAGATTGAAGGAGCAAAGGCACTTGGAATGGGATATGTTCCGATGATGATCTATATTATCCTTCCACAGACTTTTAAAATCATCGCACCGCAGATCGGAAATACCTTTGTTGCAAATATCAAAGATACTTCCGTATTAAATGTAATCGCTGTCACAGAGCTTTTCTATATCACAAAAGTTGCAGCCGGAACATATTTCAGAATGTTTGAGGCATATACGATCACAGCATTGATCTACCTGACACTTACCTTATTATTTAACGGTTTGCTGAAGCTGATCGAAAAGTATATGGCAGGAAAAGAAAGCTACGAGGTTTTAAATCCGGCAGCCGCAAAATAAATCAGGGGATCAGATGGAAAGAAAAGAGGAACGTGTTATGGCAAGACAATCAATATTTAAGTTTAATGAGAGAGTGACGACTGAGGCAAAGGATGCAACGTATGAATTTCGTGGCCCGGTCATCAGTGTCAGGAATCTGGAAAAGAAATTCGGGGAACACGAAGTTTTAAAAGACATCAGTTTTGATCTGTTTGAGGGCGATGTGGTCTGTATCATCGGATCTTCCGGATCAGGAAAATCTACCTTATTAAGATGCATCAATCATTTGGAGACACCGACGAGCGGTCAGATATTATATCATGGCTATCCATTGACGAAGGATGCACAGACGATCAACCGTTTCCGTTCCCAGGTGGGAATGGTGTTCCAGCAGTTCAACCTGTTTAACAATATGACGGTTTTTGACAACTGCATGGCTGGTGTCCACAAGGTGAAAAAAAGAAGCAAGGAATATTCCACCGAGATCTGTATGAAGTATCTGGAAAAAGTAGGCATGGCGCCTTATGTAAAAGCAAAACCACACCAGTTATCCGGTGGTATGAAACAGAGAGTGGCGATCGCCAGGGCACTTGCAATGGAACCGGAAGTATTGCTTTTTGATGAACCGACTTCCGCATTGGATCCGGAAATGGTCGGAGAAGTTTTATCGGTTATGAAACAGCTTGCAAATGAAGGACTTACTATGGTGATCGTAACGCATGAGATGGCGTTTGCAAGAGATGTATCCACAAGAACCATTTTCATGGACAAAGGATATATTGTGGAGGATGCACCGCCACAGGAGTTATTTAATAACCCGAAGGAAGCGAGAACCAGAGAGTTTTTAAGCAGGTTTATGCAGGGTTAAGGTTCGTAAAAGGCAAATTGTATTTGTTTTTTAATCATAGAATGAGGAGGACAATATTATGAGAAGAAAATTAACAGCAGCACTTTTGACAGCAGCAATGGCAATTTCATTAACAGCCTGTGGCGGATCAGGTGACACAGCTTCGGCAGGGGCATCCACAGGAGAGACAGCAAGTGTGACAGAGGCGGGCGGAACAACATCCGCTTCCGGAAAAGAAGTTCTCCGGGTTGCAATGTCAGCAGATTATGCACCGTTTGACTGGCTGCAGGAGGATGATTCCAATGGAGCAGTGATGACATCGAATGGTTCCTATATGAATGGTTATGATGTTCTTGTCGCAAAATACATAGCAGAAAAACTGGATATGGATCTTGAAATCACACAGATTGACTGGGATGGTCTGATCCTTTCCATCCAGTCCGGAAAAGTTGACTGTGCGATCGCCGGAATGTCCATCACAAGCGAGAGATCCCAGTCGGTAGATTTCTCGGATCCGTATTACAATGCAAATATTGTTGCGGTTGTTGCGGCTGACGGACCTTATGCAGATGCAGTAAATGTTACAGATTTTGAGGGTGCAACACTTACCTCTACACTGAACACAGTATGGTACGATGTATTAGACCAGATCACGGATTATGCGACAAAGGATGCAGCGCTTGATACATTTGCATCTATGGTTGCAGCAGTCCATGCAGGAAAAATTGATGGATTTACCTGTGATATGCCTTCTGCAAAATCTATTTTAGTAAGCAATCCGGATTTAAAGATCATCGATTTTGAGGGCGGTACCGGATTTGAGGTCAGCAATGAAGAGACAGACCTTGGTATTCCTTGCCAGAAAGGAAACACAGAATTAGTAGATAAGATCAATGAAGTGCTCGCCGGACTTTCACAGGAGGACAGAGATGCTATGATGGATCAGGCAGTAGCATCCCAGCCGGTAAGCAACTAATATGAAACAGACAGCAGTTGAAAAAAAATTTGGAAAATATGTCATGGCTTCCATGATCACCATGTTTCTCCAAAGTGCCTACTCCATGATTGACGGTTTATTTGTCAGCAATCTGATAGGTGACACGGCATTATCCGCAGTCAATGTTGCGTGGCCGATCATTGCAGTGGTAACTGCGATCGGCACCGGCGTTGGATGCGGCGGAGCCGTAATGATGTCAACCAAACAGGGAGAGGGAAAGAACGAAGAGTCGAACATTGTACGGGCAAATGTCATTCTTGCATTATTGGCATCGAGTATTGTGGTTACGATTCTTTTTCTTATTTTACTGACTCCTCTATTGAAATTAATGGGCGCAGAAGGAGAACTTTTAAGGCTGTCACAGATTTATGGAAGGGTAATGCTCACAGGCGGCGTGCTTCAGATCTTATCCTGTGGACTGACACCTCTTCTCAGGAATGACAACCGGGCGGTCAGTGCCATGATGATCATGGTGGGTGGTTTATTTGCTAACCTTGGTCTTGATTTTGTTTTTATGTATGTTTTTCATATGGGGATTGGCGGTGCAGCAGGCGCTTCACTGTGTGCGCAGTTGTTTACGACCTTGTGCTGCCTGATCATTCTTGGTACAAAGAAAACCGATCCAATCCGGTTTTCGCAGTTTATGATAAGGAAGGAATACTGGAAAAAAATTTTTAAGACAGCGGTTTCACCGTTTGGAATATCGCTGACACCTTCCCTGTTGATCTTATATCATAATGTGGCGTGTCTGAAATTTGGCGGCGACCTTGCGGTAAATGCTTATGCACTCATCAGTTCCACCGTTGGCTCGTACCGTGTGCTTCTGATCGGTGTCGCAGAGGGGATTCAGCCACTGGCAAGTTATGCCTATGGTGCACATGATTTTCATGCGATTCGGAAGATAAGAAACAAGGCGGTCATCACAGCGATGGGGGTGAGTTTCTTCTTATTTATATTTACCATCGCAACAGCCCGGTTTTATCCGGCAATTTACGGATATGAGGGGGAAGCCGCAGAACTTGGGTATCATGCGGTCATGGTGACGGCGGCACAGCTTATTTTTACAGGACTTGTCCGCGTGACCAATTCCTTTTTCTATTCGGTTGGAAAAGATAAATACTCGCTGTTTATGATTTACTTTGATCCACTTATTATGACGCCGCTTACGATCGTGATCCTCCCACGGATTTTTGGACTGGATGGCATCTGGATCACAGCGGTTGTGACGCAGTTTATTTTTAATATTGTGGCATTTGGAATGTTTGCAAGTCACGAAAGACAGATGAAAAGGATGGAAGCAGAGAAAGCACTTGCAGGAAAATGAGTGGGATAAGAGAATCGTACAGCAGACAGGTACATGAAAAAGAACGTAACGAAGATGACCGGTACACCATCAGAGTTACGTTCTTTTTCCTTTCCCTGATCAATTGCGTAAATACGCATTAGATGAAATAAAATGTTTGTTAATGTTTATATAATAGGAAGAAACTCCTATGTAATAAAACCAAAGTTATAAAAACGTGTAGATTAGAAATCTGTAAGATCAGCTTTTCTCTTCTCTAAGAAGGCACCCATTCCTTCTTTTTTGTCATGAGTATCATTTACAACACCGAAGAGGTTTGCTTCCATCTCAACAGCATTTTTGATATCCATATCGTAACCATTGTTGATCGCTGCTTTTGCAACAGATACAGCGTAGCTTCCTTTGGAGATGATCTTTGCTGCCATAGCTTTTGCAGTTTCCATTAATTCTTCTTTTGCAACAACTTTGTTCACTAAACCGATACGGTAAGCTTCAGCTGCATCAATGTTATCGCATGTGAAGATCATTTCTTTGGCACGTCCCATACCAACTAAACGGGCAAGTCTCTGTGTGCCGCCGAATCCAGGAATGATTCCAAGTCCACATTCCGGCTGACCGAAGATTGCATTGTCAGATGCAATACGGATATCACATGCCATAGCAATCTCACATCCACCGCCAAGTGCGAAACCGTTAACGGCTGCGATTGTTACCTGACGCATATTCATTAATTTGAAGAATGGAACAGAAGCTCTGATACCGAATGCTCTTGCTTCCGGAGCTGTAAAGTTCACCATCTCGGCGATATCAGCACCTGCAACGAAAGATTTGAATGCGTTGTCTTTTTTGTCAGGACCACCGGTTAAGATCACAACTTTGATATCGTCTCTTCCCTCGATCTCTGTTAAAGCTGTGTTTAACTCGTCTAATGTCTCACTGTTTAATGCATTTAATGCTGCTGGTCTTGAGATGGTAAGAACGGCGATCTCGTTCTCCACATCTAATTTTAAATTGTTGAATTCACTCACGATAATACCCTCCTGAATAGATTGATAAAAAATTAACAATACATGTTATATCTAGAGTACTTCTTTTGAGAGGATTTGTCAATATGAACGTCGATAAACTTTTTCTAAAATCTGTAAAAAATGGAAATTCGCTCCGTTTACATCCGGGGGATTCCTTATTATAATGGGAATATGAGCGAAACATACTTTATGTTATGAAGACTTTGACAATTGCAAAACTTATATAATTTTTTTAAAATTGTTCAAAAGTAACAAAAACATTCAAGACACGCTCCCGCTATGTGTCACTCGCAGCGGTACTAAGAAGCCAGCCACGACTAATGTCGTGTCTGCCTTCTAAGTGCCGGCGGTTCCCCAATGTCTTTCATGTCTTTTGTTACTTTTTCACAATTCAATTTACATTTTGTGAGTTTTGCAATTGAATTTACATTACATATGATGTTGATAATAATTGATATTTGAAGGTAAAGAGGAATAAAACATGATCACAGATTTTAATTTACAGATTTTAATAGAGCCGTTATTAAAATGGTTTGCGGGGCATGCCCGTGTGCTTCCGTGGAGGGAAGAACCGACACCGTACCGGGTGTGGGTGTCGGAGATTATGTTGCAGCAGACGCGAGTGGAAGCGGTAAAACCTTATTTTGAGCGGTTTACGAAGCGTCTGCCGGATGTGGAGGCATTGGCGGAATGCCCGGAGGATGAGCTGCTAAAACTCTGGGAGGGATTAGGCTATTACAACCGCGTGCGGAATATGCAGAAGGCAGCCGTTCAGGTGATGGAAGAGCATGGTGGAAAACTTCCGGCAGATTATGAGGAATTGTTGAAACTAAAGGGAATCGGCAGTTACACCGCAGGGGCAATCGCCTCCATTGCATATCAGATTCCGGTGCCGGCTGTGGATGGAAATGTATTCCGCATCCTGACGAGAGTGGCTGCGGACGATACCGATATTATGAAGCCGTCTTTTCGCACCCTTCTGGAAAAAGAGCTGCGGGAAGTCATGCAGGGAATGGAGATGCCGGGGGCGTTTAACCAGGCACTGATGGAACTTGGTGCGACCGTGTGTGTGCCGAATGGTGCGCCGTTATGTGAACAGTGTCCGTGGAACAGTCTCTGCCTGGCAAGGAAAGAGGAAAGGATTGCGGAACTTCCGGTCAAGACAAAGGCGAAAGCGAGACGTATCGAAAAGCGAACTGTGCTTGTCATCCGTGACAATGACAAAGTGGCAATCCGGAAACGACCGGAAAAGGGACTTCTGGCAGGGCTTTATGAATTGCCGAATGTCGAGGGAAGATACTCGCAGAATGAGATTGTTCAGTTGGTAAAAGATATGCATCTTTCTCCAATCCGGGTGCAGAAGTTAGAGGATACAAAACATATTTTTTCTCATATCGAATGGCAGATGGAAGGGTATGCAATTTTAGTGGAAGAAGCAGGATTTGACACTGTGGCAGAGAAAATGGCAGCAAATAATCTTATTTTTGTGGATGCAGAAAAATCTCAGGAAAATTATGCAATTCCGTCTGCGTTTGCTGCTTATGCAAAATATATGGGGATCAGACTTGGAAATGAAAAATTTCTGGAGACGGATTAGAAAGCATGGAAATATTACAATTTCCGGGATAAAAAAGAGGGAGCCGGTGCAATGCACCGGCTATTCATATGAAAAAGATTGTGTATGGAAAGTGAAATGCTTCACTATTTTCTGGGAGGAACCTTGCTTACTGGTTAAGCAAGGCAACCTGATTTACTCAGGTATGAAAAAAAGTTCTATGAAAAATTTTCTTGTTGGCTTAACTTATGCTTAGAGTATAAAGTTGAATTGTGTCTATCGTATGATGGCTTTGTGAGAAATTTGTAAATAAAATATGAACAAAATGTTCAAAATTCAGGCTGTAATAAATAATTAAGAAAAAATAAATTGGCTTGTCATAATAAAATATGTATAATAGGAAAGTACTACAATCGTTTCGCAGTCCGGATACAGGATTGCAGACGATCAGTAAATAATGTTGGAAAATGTTGATATTATAATAAGGAAAGTCAGAGGTAATAAAAGATGTACGATTGCATCGTGATAGGAGCCGGAATTGCCGGAGCAGCCTGTGCCAGAAAACTTGCAGAGGAAGCCGGAAAGAAAGTTCTTGTGATTGAGAGACGAAGCCATATTGGAGGAAACTGTTATGATGTTTCGGATGAATATGGCATTTTAATCCATGAGTATGGTCCACATATTTTCCATACAGGTCTGGAAGAAGTTTATGAATATCTATCGAGATTTACGGAATGGTATCCTTTCGGACATGAAGTGGTAGCAAAAGTGGGGGACAAGCTGATCCCGGTTCCATTTAACTTAAATACGCTGCACATGGTCTATGATAAGGAAAAAGCAGATCTTCTGGAGAAAAAATTGATCGAAGCTTACGGTGAGGGAAGCCGTGTGCCGATCATGAAACTTCGTGAGAATGATGATCCGGATATCCGCGAGATCGCACAGTATGTCTATGAGAATGTATTTTTGAAATATACCATGAAACAGTGGGGACAGAAGCCGGAAGAGATCAGTCCGGAAGTGACAGGAAGAGTGCCGGTGCTGATCTCTTATGATAACCGCTATTTTCAGGACAAATATCAGGGTGTGCCAAAGGATGGCTTCACACCGATGTTTGAGCATATGTTAGATCATGAGAACATAGAAGTTGTTCTGGATACAGACTGCAGGGATGTCTTAAAGTTTACAGGGAATGAGATCCTTTTTGAGGGAAAACCATTTGAGGGAGATGTCATTTACACAGGAGCGCTGGATGAGCTTTTTGATTGTAAATTCGGCAGACTGCCATATCGTTCGCTGGATTTCCATTTTGAGCATTATGATGAGGAGTCTTATCAGGGACACAGCGTGGTCAACTACACGGTAAGCGAAGATTACACCCGCATTACGGAGTTTAAATTTCTGACAGGACAGAAAAATACAGAAGGAACTACGATTGTAAAAGAATATCCGTTTGCATATACGGGTGCGGCGGGCGAGATTCCCTACTACGCGATTTTAAATGAGGAAAATCAGGCACTTTACGGGAAATACAGGGCGCTCACAGCAGGACTGCCGAAGTTCCATTTATTAGGCAGGCTTGCAGAATACAAATATTACAATATTGATGCCATGACGAAAAAAGCCATGGAACTGGCAGATGCCATTATGAATCAGTAGGAAAGGTTATCATTATGAAGTTACTTACATTTGCAATTCCATCTTATAATTCGCAGGATTATATGGAACACTGCATCCTGTCTCTGCTTCCGGGTGGGGATGATGTTGAGATTTTGATTGTGGATGACGGATCCAAGGACCGCACCGCAGAGATCGCAGACGAGTACGAGAGAAAATATCCGGGAATCGTGCGTGCCATTCATCAGGAAAATGGAGGGCACGGAGAGGCCGTGAATGCCGGGATCCGCAATGCCACAGGACTTTTCTTCAAGGTTGTGGACAGTGACGACTGGGTGGATTACGAAGCCTATATGAAGATTTTAAAAAAATTGCGTGAACTTGCTGGTGGAGATACCGTGCTGGATATGTTCATTGCAAATTATGTTTATGAAAAAGAGGGTGTACGGCACAAAAAAATCATGCGCTATTCTTCCCTGCCGCAGGATAAGATTTTTACATGGAATGAGGCAGGAAGATTCCACAAGGGACAGTACATTCTGATGCATTCTGTCATTTACCGTACACAGCTTCTGCGGGAATGTGGGCTTGAACTGCCAAAACATACTTTTTATGTGGATAACATTTATGTGTACAAGCCATTGCCAAGCGTAAAGCATATGTACTATATGGATGTTGATTTTTACCGTTACTTCATTGGACGTGATGATCAGTCCGTCAATGAAAAAGTGATGATCGGTCGTATTGACCAGCAGATCAAGGTGAATAAGATCATGATCGATGAGTTTGATCTCTGGAAGATCCCGAATCCAAAACTGCGCCACTATATGTTCAATTATCTCGAGATCATCACAGTGATCTCAACGATCATGCTGATCCGTTCCGGCACAGAGGAGAATCTTGAGAAAAAACGTGAGTTATGGAAATATATCAAAGACCATGATATCCGTCTGTTCCACCATTTGAGAAACGGTATTATGGGAAATGCGATGAACCTTCCGGGAAGAGGCGGAAGAAAGATTTCAGTTGCAGCTTACAAACTTTCACAGAAAATTGTTGGATTTAACTAAGGATATGGTGATCATGTATGTACGTTAGACGGTCAAATATGGAAGATATACCGGCAATGATGGATTTATATGCGCAGGCAAGGGTTTTTATGCGTGAAAATGGAAATCCAAACCAGTGGGATGAAAATTATCCATCGAGAGAGTTGTTGGAAAAGGATATTGCCTTTGGAAACAGCTACATTGTAGAAGATGATGAGAAGAACCTTGCAGCAACATTTGCTTTTATAAAAGGTGAGGACCCGACTTATTATGGGATTGAGAATGGAGCATGGCTGAATCATGAGCCATATGGAACCATTCACAGACTTGCGGGAAATACTTCTTATCATGGAATTGCCAGTGGATGTATTAGCTGGTGTAAGAGCCAGATTGGAAATCTGAGAGCAGACACCCATGAGGATAATAAAATCATGCAGCATTTGTTGGAAAAGAATGGATTCGTGCGATGTGGAATCATTCATCTTGCAAATGGTGCGCCAAGAATTGCTTATCAGTTTGCCGGAGACAGTACAAACTACCGGGGCAGCAATGAGCAGTCGCAGCAGAATTATAATCAGCCAAACCGCAGTAATCAGCCGATGCAAAATCAGAACTGGAGTGTGAGAGAAGTTTCTTCCGGTGGGCGTGGATTCGGAATTGCGTCCATGGTACTTGGCATTATCGCATTGGTCTTATTCTTTTCCTTCGTGAATATTCCACTTGCGATTCTCTCGATTATCTTTGGTATCATCCAGTTGACGAGAAAGGCACCAAAAGGGATGGCAATCTCCGGGATCGTCATGAGTACAATCTCATTATTTCTGTTAGTGATTTTCTGGGCTTGTATGTTTGTGTCAGATGCCAGAACAGAAAGCACGGATAGCAGCACTTACTATTATGAAGGTTCAGAAAATGATGATGCTTCCGATGATTATTATGACGGCTTGTATGAGGGGTATCAGCAGGGATACAAAGATGGCTATTATGATGGCTACTATGGCTATACGCCGGATGAAGATTTTTATGATTATACACCGGAGGATGGTTTCTTTGGTTATCTTCCAAATGATGATTCTTATAATTTTCATGAGAAGAACGGCATATATTATTAATAAAGAAATGACAGCCGGGGAATCCGTTTGAGACAGAAAAGCAATGGAAAACAACAATTCATTATAAAAAGAGGGGCTGTGAAAAAAGAATAGTCCCGAAAAAAAAGAAAGACCAAGAGTTTATAA
>DXQT01000047.1 GCA_019411365.1 Roseburia sp. | reverse complement strand
TGCAAATATGATGTGTTTTATAATTATGTCAAAATTCTTAACTTAATGACATTGCCTTTTATGGGGACTTTTTTATATCGCATATTTCATAATCTTTGTAAAAAATGATTCTCAGAATGGCCGCAGACAACAGCAGTTGCACAGCATATTCAAAAACAGGAGGCTTAAGCACCAGCTTCCGGAACTGGAATATGGTCTGTCATAATTATCACCCATGCTGGTGTACCATGTACCTCCAAATTCCAGATGTTGTAAAAACTGACGGTATTCAAAATTACTTGGCTCCATCTCGACAGCCCTTCCCGCATGCTGTTTTGCAACGATATTATTGCCGGCTCCCTGATTTGCCATTGCACTATAGTAGTACCATCGTGCGCTGCGCTCTGCAAATGGAATACCGTTCAAAACATTGAGTGCTTCCGCATAACAGCGGTTTGCGATATAATTTGCAGCCGCCTGCATCTGTGGGGAGTCATTCGCTGTTCTGTATCCCTGATTTCCACTGTAATTGTACCGATAGCTTCCACCACCTGCGGAGGAGGTGTTATATCCATAACTTCCACCAAAGCTTCCGCCCGACTGTTTTTCCTTCATGATCTGGTCATAGGCCTGCTGTACTTCCTTAAACTTCTCCTCAGCCTGTGCCTTATTCGGATTGTTAATATTAGCATCCGGGTGATATTTACGGCTTAAAGCCCGATATGCTTTTTTTATCTCATCATCCGAGGCACCCGGTGAAATACCGAGCACCTGATATGGATTCATCATATAATTCTCCTGTTACTTTTTCCTGTCTTCTTTTTTTCTCTTCGTCTTTTTCTCTTCCAGTTTCTTTTTTCTAAGCTGTAAGTATTCATATCTGCTCCATACACCGGAGTAGAGAATATTCCGCAAAATATCTGCATGCAGTAAAATCGGCAGACGCTCGAATGACTTGGCACATTCCGACATCATGCTCGTCAGCAACAATTTACAGAATGTATCAAATTCCTGATCATTTTCTTTTTCCATGTATACAAGCGGATTATAGCAGTTCTTCTTCTGGTCTGCTTCATAGTCTTCGTATGCGTCCATCAGATAAATAAACTTACCCATATAAAATCCAAGGGTACGCATCTCCTCCTGCCACTCATCCTCCCGCCAGCACATGATCTCTCCAAGCATCTCACCGGTAAGACCTGCCACAAGATCGAGATTCGTCTCTTTATTCTTCTCTGCTTCCGCTGTCTTACGCATGAATTCTTCCAATGCCCTTACCTGTCTTGGATATTTTGACACGATACGAGTATAATCCTTATCGAGGATTTTTACAAATGCTTTTTTCGTGTAGGATTTCTCGTCCTTCCAGTCATCTAAAAGATTCTGGTATGCCAGGATCAGGTTCATGTCTGCAGCGTACTCTGTCGCCTCATTGATGTAAGCCGTCCGTTTCTTCGTCGGGTGCAGCGGACAGGTGAACTCTGTCTCGGTGTTCTCGAGTTCATACAGCCCGGTCAGCAGAACGATCAGAAATGTCAGATCATAACTTAACAGCATCTGCCCTTTTGTGCCGCAATTTGTTTTGAGTTTCTGGCAGAGTCCGCAGTAATATGCCTGATATATTTTTTTACTTTCTTCCGATAATTCTTTTTGATTGATATTGATATAACCAAACAATGGAAAAATCTCCTTTTATTTTCAACTTTTTTTCACAAATTCTGTCCGGCATTTTGGACAGGTGATGCAGATTTTTCCTCTGCCTTTTGGCACTCTCACTTTCTGTCTGCATTGCGGACATTTGTAAAATCTGTAGATTTTTCTCTGTGCCAGATGCTTTTTAAATCGGTCCCACTTCACAGCCATCTGATATCTGTAGTTGAGATATTTCTGATTTTCTGCATATCTTGCGGAAATATTCTTCGAGAACATTCTCCATGTGGAATAGATCATCAGTGCGATCGCCAGCCAGTAAAAAATGCCAAGGCGGCTGAACATCGACAAAAAAAGCAATACCAGTGCAGCAATGCTCTGTGCTTTTGCCAGTTCATCCGCCCCATATCTTCCAATCATAAAACGCTGTATTTTCTCCCTCATTGTTCCGACCTCCTATCAAGTGATTTTATGTTACGCTTCAAAGGAAATCGCGTCAACACACCTATTGTCTTTTAAGAAACATTTTAGATTTCTATAATAATTTAAAATAACTGTACTTTCTGACGCATGCCCACACCATCCTGTGCATAGCAGACAGCAGTATCCGAGTCGATCATACTCTTCATATAAAGGTCGTACACGGCATCGTCCATGGAGACCATTCCCTCTTTTCTGCAGCTGCGCATCACGGACGGTATCTGGAAATACTTCTGTTCCTTTATCAGGCTTTTTATCTCCTGATTTGCCAAAAGAACTTCAAACGCCGCCACACGTCCGCCTCCATCCAGTCTCGGAAGAAGCTGCTGGGAAATAACGCCTGCCAGTACATCCGAAAGCTGTGAACAGATCTGATGCTGCCTGTGATCCGGGAAACATTCCACGATCCGTTCGATGGAAGTCACCGCATTTTGGGTCGGAAGTGCGGCAATCACAAGATGTCCCATCTCCGCCGCAGTCAGCGCAAGTGAAACCGTATCCAGATCTTCCATCTCACTGATCAGAATGACATCCATATCCTGTTTTAACGCAGCTTTTAATCCTGCTTCATAAGACCGGCTGTCAATGCCGATCTCCCGCTGCAGCACCATGGACTTTCCGCTCCGGAAAAGATACTCTGCCGGTTTTTCCAGTGTCAGGATCGACCGCTCATAATTAGAAGCAATATGGTCGATCATCGACGCCATCGTTGTTGTCCTTCCACTGCCGGATGCACCTGTCACAAGAATGAGCCCTCTTCTCTTCCCAGCCATCTGCACTGCCGACTCCGGAAGACCAAGCATCTGCGGTGTCGGGATCTTCTCTGCAAACAGACGGACAGACATTGCGCACGTTCCACTCTGCCGGAACAGATTCACGCGGACACGCCTATTGAAAACCGGGCAGGAAAATTCAACCTCTCCATTTTCTTCGAATGTTTTCTGCTGTTTTTTGTCCAGCAATTCCTCTATGAGTTCCTCCATGGAAAAAGACACGTTCCATTCCTCTGTCATATCCACAAGCCTTCCATCTATCCGGAGCAGCAGCTGCTCTTTCGGCACATAATGGATATCGGAAGCTCCTTTTTTTCCTGCCTCTTCTAATATCTTATGAAATTCCTGTAAAGATCCGGTAGTATCACTCTGCATGATCGTCCTCAACTTTCTTCTGTATATGATTGCCACGATTTTTTGTATACACATTGCGGTGCACTTTTTGCAGGCGCAATGATAATTTCTACACTTACACCATCATACAACAATCCGGCATAAAAAAAAAGATGTCAGCTGACATCTTCTCTATCTAAAATAAGCAGGACGATAAGCCGGGTTATGTCCGTCTGCAAATGCAGACACGAATGATCATCTTTCTAGAATGACTGTTGCCAGCCATTTCAAGCGACCTACCTAAAGCTGGCGGGCCACGTCAACGCTTTTGTTCGGTCTTGCTTCGAATGGGGTTTACATATGCCCCTCCTGTTACCAGAAAGGCGGTAGTCTCTTACACTGCCCTTCCACCCTTACCAGATTCTGGTCAAGCCAGAATCGGCGGTATATTTCTGTTGCACTTTCCTTGGAGTCGCCTCCACCGGACGTTATCCGGCATTCTGCCCTGTGAAGCCCGGACTTTCCTCACCTGCGGTCTTTCGACACTTGCAGCCGCGATCATTTGTCCTACTTATTTTAAAACTGAAAGAACGCCGCAAAAACTTTGCGACGCCCCTTAATATACACTATTCCTTCAATTTTCGCAAGAAAATTTTTTTCGCAAGAAAATTTTTTTCGCCAAAATTTCCACTGCTTTTATACATTAAAACAGCTTCCGCCGATAAATTCACGCAGAATGGAATTCTGGTTGATTCCATCGCTTGGCATTGGAAGGAAATAGTCCAGGAATTTCAGCAGACGCTTTGCCTCTAAATATTCCGGGCAGTCTTTGTCAATAGCAAAAAGCAATGGTTCCGCATACATTTTAAGAACCGCCAGCTCGTAGATGAGCGCTGAGTTAAACATCACATCCGCACCTTCCTGAAATGGAAAAATGTATTTTTCTTCTCCTCTGCGCACGGAATCCCACATGGCGATGGTTTCTTTTGCAGAGGTCCCGCGTGTCCGTGCATCGCGGACAATCCGCCGGATCAGTCTTCCGTCAGTCGTCGGCAGACAGTTATGTTCATCAATATTCAACTGCGTCAGCGCACTGATATAAATCTTAAACTTGCTCTCAATCGGCAGGGAATAGGACAACTTGTCATTCAGACCATGGATTCCCTCGATGACTAACACATCATCCTTTCCCAGTGTCATAAGCTTATCTTTGTATTCCCTTTTTCCCGTCTTGAAGTTAAAAATAGGAAGATTGACTGTTTTTCCTGCCAGCAGTTCATTCATGTCATGGTTGAATAATTCCACATCCAGCGCATCCAGACATTCAAGATCCAGTTCGCCGTTCTCATCCCTTGGACAGATGTCACGGTTCTTATAATAATCATCCAGTGGAAATGGATGCGGATTCAGTCCTTTTGCAGCCAGCTGAATGGACAGTCTGTGTGAAAAAGTCGTTTTTCCTGAGGAGGATGGTCCTGCGATCATAATGAATTTCCGGTCTTTTGCTGAAATAATCTCCTCGGCAAGCCTTCCGATACGCTCCTCAAACAGGGCTTCCTGCGTCAGTATCATCTGCTGTGTTTTTCCGGCTGCGATCGCATCATTTAAGGCTCCGATCGTATCGATCTCAAGCATTTTTCCCCAGTCTCTGGATGTCTTTAACGTGTGGAACAGTTTTTCTGCCGGAACAAACGGTGCGACCTCTCTCGTATTTTTATCCGGGAACTGAAGCATAAATCCATCCGCATAAGGGATCACATCATAATAGCGCAGATATCCGGTCGATGGCACCATAAATCCGTAAAAATAATCCATGTAATGATCGAGTTCATAAATATTGACTCTGGAACTTCTCCGGTAACGGAACAGTTTTTCCTTGTCTGTCATTCCAAGGTCATGAAACAGTGTCACGGCGTCATCTGTATTGATACTCTCCTTGTGGATCTCAATATCGGAAACTACCATCTGATACATCTCATTCTTTAATTTATTGATTTCTGTCCCAGATACTTTCACAACTTCCTCTGTATCATTCTCCCACTTCACAAGTTCACAGTAATTTCCCTGTCCGATGGAATATTTTACACGCACCGATATATTCCCTTTTCCCCAGAGATTATAGACTGCCTTCTGCATTAAAAATGTCACGCTTCTGCGGTACGCCTTTTTCCCTGTCTTGTCTGCGGTTGTGAGAAATTCTACGGTTCCGTCTCCATCTGCACACTTATTTAATTCCCGCAGTCTCCTATTGTACAATACCAGAACAATATCATCCTGATACGCATCGCTGTAATCCTGCGCAATGCGCAAAAAACTTGTTCCTGCCGGATACTCTTTTTTCTCCCCCTGGATTGTTAACATAACTTTTTTTCCGTTCATCGTAATCCCCCTTTTCCGTGAAAACAAAATACGAAACCTAATAAACTTAAGTTTCGTATTTTACTGTTCTTATTTTTCTTAAAAATTACTGCTGGATCAATGTCACACTGACTGTACCGGTTCTTAAATCTGCTACTGCTGAAATCTGCAATGGCGTATTATAAATATTCACAAATCTTAAGTCGTAATAATTACCTGCAATTGTCGCATCTCTGCCTTCTGGAAGATATGGAACCGGGAGAGAATGTGGGTGACGCTCAGTCGCCGGGATTCCTCCGTTTAACATTGCAGAATACATGGTAGAAGATACCTGACAGATACCTCCGCCTGTTCCTGTGGAATGTTTACCACTCACATAAATTGGCGCTTCCACATAACCGTTTGCTGCCGTTCTTGGTAAGATCGTTCTGTTAAAGGAAAACTCTTCCCCTGGCTGAATGACTACACCGTTGATTCTGGAAGCTGCCACTGCAATGTTGGTTGCTCTGGAAGCTCTCGGATCAAACTTTGTTGTGCAGGAACCACGGACAATCGCTGCCTGTGCTCCCTCTCCAGCCGAGATCAGTGTCGTTGCATTTCTTCCCTCTGCTGCACCGTTTGCCGCATAATGGGCACAGTAGGATGCAAGGTCATTGCCGAATGCTGCCTGAAGATCCGGGTAATTGGCTCTGTAAATTGCAACATTGAAATTAGCGCAGCCTGATCTTCCCTCATAAATGCCGGAAGATACAAAATGATTGAATAACTTCTGTGCATCATATCCAAACGCCGCCTGAAGATCCGGGTTGGAATTATAATAATATTCTGCATCAAATACTGCCTGATATGCACTTGTATTGGATGATGTCTTTGCTGCATTTGCCGTGACAGTGCTTCCAAACAATAACACCATGCACAATGCAATAGATATAATCTGTGTTACTTTCTTTTTCATAAGAAACTCCCTTCTTTGGTATCATATTATTCCAGACCATACGTTACTCTGGTAAATTATGGTAAGATAAATGTAGTATAACACTTTTAAGGATTTTCTACAATCGTTCCTTCACGATATGCCTGAAGTAAATTTTCAAGATCACGGATATTTTCCCGCATCACTTTTCCATTATCTGTATCTGCAACCGTTTTCCGTCTCACAACATGCTGCACCAGAATCGTATGTGATACAATATCATTCCCATCCGAAACTGCTTTTTCCACGGATTCAAAAGGCTCATGCGCCGCCAGCACAAGTCCATATGAATTGTAGATCAATGTGTACCCGGCAATTCCGGTCTTTGGCTGATAAGCCTTGGAAAAGCCGCCATCTATGATGAGAAGCTTTCCCCCGCACTTCACCGGGGACTCTCCTTTTTTTGCCTCGATCGGGATATGTCCATTGACAATATGCGCCTCCTGACCGGACAGTCCGAACTCTGCGAGGATCGCATTTACGACCTCTTCTTTTTCCAGCAGCCGGTAATACGGATTTTTCGGTTCCACATGTGTCGCTTTCTCTGCCACAAAATACCGCTCGAACGTTGTCATCTTATCTTTGCCAAACACCGGTGAATTTTTATTTTCCCAGATAAACCAGAGAATGTCTGATCCCTTTTTCTTCTCTTCCGGGTCAATGGCGTAATAACCTTTTCTGGCGTAGCTTTCTAACACATCGTACAACGCTTTTCCGGCATATTCCGTGCCGTAAATATTGACTTTGGTAAAAGAGCCATCCTCATTCAGCGGCACACAGCCGTGATACAGAAGATTTCCATTGTATACATGATACAGGCTTCCCTTGGTAAAAAGAAAACGCACCTGTCTCTGTAATTTCTCACAATTTAAAAATGCGGCAGTCAGACGTTCCATCACATCTGCCTCATCCACCGAAAGTTCATACGGATGTTCCCAGTCAATGGTTGGAAAATTCAGATCCCGGAGCGGATATTTCTTCCCTTCGATCAGGACTGTACCGGCTGCGGGGTCTATCTTATCGAGCAGCAAACGGTTCTCCATTCCAAATTCCGGGTGTCCTACGATCATCTGTCCTTCCAGCTTAAACTGCATGATGGCGATCGCCTTGTGCATTTTCTCATCGAGCATTGCATCCCGGACATCATATTCCTCTTCCCGGTAATCCAGCTTAAAACAGCTGCATGGATCTTTGTCATAACGGTTCATTGCCAGTCTCGCAAGCGGCACCAGATTGATCCCATATCCATCCTCCAGCAGATTCAGATTGCCGTATTTTGCGGAGATGCGGATCACGTTGCAGATCAGCGCCTGATTGCCCGCTGCTGCCCCCATCCACGAGATATCATGGTTTCCCCACTGGATATCCACGGAATGATGTGACATTAACGTATCCATAATAAGGTTTGGATACGGTCCTCTGTCAAAAATATCGCCGACAACATGCAGATGATCCACTACAAGTCTGCGGATAAGGTTACAGAATGCCACCACAAGTTCTGCTGCCCTTCCTGTCCGGATCACTGAATGGATGATTTCATTATAATATGCCTCCTGATCGGATACATCCGGTCTTCCGGTCAGAAGTTCCTCAATCACATAGGCAAAATCTTTCGGAAGCGCCTTGCGCACCTTGGAACGGGTGTACTTAGAAGACGCTCCTTTGCAGATCCTGATCAGGCGGTACAATGTGACCTTGTACCAGTCCTCCATGTTCTCCTCGGTCTTTATCACCTGCTCCATCTTCTGTTCCGGGTAATAGATCAGTGTGGCAATCGATTTCTTTTCTGCCTGACTGATGGCATTCCCGAACTCATCCTCAATCTTTCTCTTGATCGCCCCGGAACCGTTCTTTAATACATGTTGAAACTGATCATATTCTCCGTGGATATCCGTGATAAAATGTTCCGTTCCCTTCGGCAGGCTTAAGATCGCCTGTAAATTGATAATCTCTGTGGCGGCCGCCGCCACGGTCGGATACTGCTTTGCAAGACTTTTTAAATAACGTAAATCGGTCTGTTCCATCCGTCACCATCCTGTTTTTATTCTGTGTACTGATTTATACTTCATTCATCATTGCGCCTGAATGACATCGCTCATATCATAAAATCCTGCCGGCTTTCCTGCAAGAAATTTTGCCGCCTGCACCGCTCCCTTGGCAAAAACTGCCTTGGAATATGCCGTGTGCTTAAATTCGATCACTTCGTCCTGTCCTGCAAAGATCACTTCATGCTCTCCCACGATATTTCCACCGCGCACTGCGGAAATTCCGATCTCATATTTTTCTCTCTTCTTTCTCTCCCGGCTTCTGTCATAAACATAGGCATATTTCTCATTCAAAGCCTCATTCATGGAGTCTGCCAGAGCGAGAGCCGTTCCGCTCGGTGCATCCAATTTCTGATTGTGGTGTTTCTCCACAATCTCCATATCGAAACCTGCCGGTGCGAGCGTTAAAGCCGCCTTTTTCAAAAGTTCCATCAGCATATTGATGCCGAGTGACATATTGGCTGATTTTAAAACTGCCACATGTCCGCTGACCTGTTTTACTTTTGCGAGTTGTTCCTCGGACAAACCGGTCGTGCACAATACAACCGGCACCTGTTTTTCCTCACAGTAGATGAGCAGATCATCCACTGCCTTTGCATTTGAGAAATCAATCACTGCATCTGCCTTCACGTCGCAGACGGAGATATTCGGAAATACCGGATAATCATTTTTGATCCCGTCATACAGATCTATGCCTGCCACGATCTCAATTTCCGGATCATCCTTGCACATCGCCGTGATCGTCTGTCCCATTTTTCCATTGCATCCATGCATAATTACTTTTGTCATACTTAAAAATCCACCTTTCGAATTTTATCTTTGGATATAATTTATCAATAAATCCAAAAAGACTGCCGCACCCGGATACGACAGTCTCTTCCTTTTAATCTAAAATGCCATATGCTTTCATTGCATCTGCCAAAACAGCTGCATTTGCATCGGTCATCTCCGTCAAAGGAGAACGAAGTGTTCCAACTTCTCTTCCCATGAGGTTTAAAGCTTTCTTCACCGGAATCGGGTTGACCTCTGAGAATAATGCACTGACAAGCGGCTGTGCCTCTCTCTGTATCTTCATTGCGGTCTGTAAGTCTCCGTTGAAGAAACTCTGGCACATGCCATGTACTTTGGCAGGTGCAACATTTGACCATACAGAGATCACTCCGATTGCGCCGATCGCCATAAGCGGAACTACGATTCCATCCTCGCCGGAATAAAGGTCGATCCTACCATCGGTCAGATACATTAACTGTGATGCCTGTGCAACACTTCCTGTCGCCTCTTTGATTGCTACTACATTTTCAACTTCCTTAAAAATCTTTGCTGCTGTCTCCGGAAGAATATTGCATCCGGTTCTTCCAGGTACATTATACATGATGATCGGTAACTTTGTACACTCTGCAATTTCAGAATAATAACGTACCAGACCGCCCTGTGTACATTTATTATAATAAGGTGTCACTGCAAGGATTCCGTCCGCTCCTGCTTCCTCTGCTTCCTGTGTCAGATAAATAGCTTCTCTTGTGCAGTTCGAACCGGAACCAGCCACAACCGGTACACGGTGTTTTGCAAATTCTACTGCTGCTTTGATCACTTTACTGTGCTCTTCCATGGTCAGTGTGGAACTCTCTCCTGTCGTTCCTGCAATGATGATCGCATCTGTTCCCTGGTCGATCTGCCATTCGATCAGTTCCTGTAACTTTTCGTAATTGACTTCTTCGTTTTCTTTCATCGGTGTGACGATCGCTACACCTGCTCCTTTAAAAATAGACATTGCATTCTCCTCCTATCGTCATTATACGCACTGCATTTTTTTTTGTTAAAAATGTTGCTACAGTAAAGTAAAAAAAGACCGGCTGACGAGCCGGTCTCAAAATTCTAATATTATACGCATTCTGCATCTTTGCAAATCTGCCTAGAATCTGATAGCTCCCCATCTCAAATGATCTCCATTCAGATGACAGTCATAAAGTTCTTCACTTTATGCCCAAGTAATATGCCTTCAGGCTGCATACCCTTTCGGCGTACTTTCCTTTTGCTTCTTATCAACTGTTCCTGATACATCCAAAAAGCGACTCATAAAGCACGCGACCTCTACCAAGCAATATTTTCATTGCGTAAATCATAACACCATCTTATTCCATTGTCAATGCACGATTTCCCTGTCAATATCTACTCTCAGGAATAATTTCCCTGTTAACATCTACTCTTCGTCTTCGATAAATTCTACTTTGCTCACAGAAACCTCATATGCCACGCGCTTTTCTGTCTCTGTCTCGCTCAGTTTTTTCACATACTCCCTGCTCTGGATACGTCCCCATACCTGAACATGCCCACCGACTTCAAAACCGGATGCAAACCTTGCATTTCTTCCCCAGCAGATGCATGGAATATAATCTGATTTTCCATAAGAACGGTTCACCGCGATCAAAAGGTCTGCAATCTCTCTTCCAAGCGGTGTTTTTCGGTAAATCGGATCTTTGCAGATGTAGCCATCCAGAAAAATCTGGTTCGTCTTGATATCCTCATCGATCTCATCTAACAATTCCAGTTCCCTTACAAAAACGGATAAAACAAGACGGTTCTTTTTTTCCTCGTGCCGGTTGAATGACCGGAACTGTCCCATAACATATATGGTCTGACCAATATAGTCCTCATTCACGTCAATGAGCCGTTCTGAGATCATCAGTGGTATGTAATCCATAAAATTGCTCAGCCGGTTGACTGCGACATCTACCACATAAAAGCCCTCTCCATACACTTCGTGGCTGAATCTGAAATCAGAAACAATCTCTCCCACAATTGACACCTGGTTATTTTCAAAAATTTTATCTGCCATGAATTTTTCTCCCTTCCTCTTATCACCGGAATCGACCGGCGATTTGCCTGACAACTATGGTTTTACCATTTCCTTCCAGAAAAAATTTCGTGTAACTTGTCGATAAGTTTTTTATATTGTTTTGAAAAAAAATATTGCTGCCTACTTGCGTTCTCATAAAATTGTGATAGAATATATGGGTTCGAGTTAATTTATAAGCTATATTAATAGGAAAAGACAGGATTTATTTCTAGATAATTTCTTTTCCGCACAGAAGAAAGAGAGATTTTTTATGAAACAGAAACGTGAAGACGTACGTAACATAGCAATCATCGCCCACGTTGACCATGGTAAAACAACACTGGTCGATGAACTTTTAAAACAGAGTGGTGTATTCCGTGAGAATCAGGAAGTTGCTGAACGTGTCATGGACTCCAACGATATTGAGAAGGAACGTGGTATCACAATCCTCTCCAAAAATACAGCGATCACTTACAAAGGAACAAAGATCAACATCATCGACACTCCTGGCCACGCCGATTTCGGTGGCGAGGTAGAGCGTGTCCTTAAAATGGTAAATGGTGTTATCCTTGTCGTTGACGCATTTGAAGGTGTTATGCCTCAGACCAAATTCGTTTTGATGAAAGCTCTGGATTTAAAACTCCCGGTTATCGTCTGTGTCAATAAAGTAGACCGCCCGGAAGCCCGTCCAAACGAAGTTGTGGACGAAGTATTAGAGTTATTTATGGATCTGGATGCCTCTGACGAGCAGTTAGACTGCCCATTCCTTTTTGCTTCCGCAAGAGACGGTTATGCCGTTCGTGAAATCCACGACCTTGTAAACAACAAAAAAGATATGACACCATTATTTGAAACCATTTTAGATTACATTCCTGCTCCGGAAGGTGATCCTGAAGCACCGACACAGGTACTGATCAGTACCATTGATTACAATGAATACGTTGGACGTATCGGTATCGGTAAGATCGACAATGGTTCCCTGAAAGTAAATCAGGAAGCGGTCGTAGTCAACCATCACGATCCTGACAAGAAGAAAAAAGTCCGCATCAGCAAATTATACGAATTTGACGGATTAAATAAGGTAGATGTCGAAGAAGCAAATATTGGTTCCATCGTTGCTATTTCCGGTATTGCTGATATTCACATTGGTGATACGATCTGTTCTGTAGAGAACCCGGTTGCAATCCCATTCCAGAAGATTTCCGAGCCTACTCTTTCCATGAACTTCATCGTAAATGACAGTCCATTAGCAGGTCAGGAAGGAAAGTTTATCACTTCCCGCCACTTAAGAGACCGTTTATTCCGCGAGTTAAATACAGACGTTTCCCTTCGTGTAGAGGAGACCGATTCCCCGGACAGCTACAAAGTATCGGGCCGCGGCGAATTACATTTATCTGTATTGATTGAAAATATGCGTCGTGAGGGATATGAGTTTGCCGTAAGTAAGGCTGAAGTATTATATCACACGGACGAAAACGGCAAGAAATTAGAGCCTATGGAACTTGCCTATGTCGATGTTCCGGATGAGTATACCGGTGCTGTTATCGACAAGTTAAGCCAGCGCAAAGGTGAAATGATCAATATGAAACCTCTGACCGGCGGATATACAAGACTTGAGTTCAATATCCCATCCCGCGGTCTGATCGGTTACAGAGGCGAATTTATGACCGATACCAGAGGTAATGGTATTATCAACACCATTTTCAATGGCTATGATACTTACCGCGGAGATATTGCTTACCGTCAGCTTGGTTCGCTGATCGCATTCGAATCCGGCGAATCTGTCACTTACGGTCTGTTCTCTGCACAGGACCGTGGTACTTTGTTCATCGGACCTGGTGAAAAAGTATATGCAGGTATGGTCATCGGTTCCTGCTCCAGAAACGAGGATATCGAATTGAACGTTTGTAAGAAGAAACACCTTACCAATACACGTTCCTCTTCCGCTGACGAAGCATTGACTTTAGTTCCGCCTAAGATTTTAAGCTTAGAGCAGGCGCTTGACTTCATCGATGTCGATGAATTATTGGAGGTTACTCCGAAATCCCTTCGTATCCGTAAGAGAATTTTGGATCCGACTTTAAGAAAAAGAGCGAATTTTAAGAAATAAAAAAACGGCTCTGCGCCTTTTTTCCAGAAACTATAAAAACCTATGCAACATTCAACAACAAAAAGGAGATATGTATGAAAAAATTATGTACATTTTTCGGATTGCTGATATCCATGTGTCTGCTGCTGAATGTCGGTTTTGGCTCTCTGTCCGTAAAGGGCGCAGCTGTCGGGAATACAGAACAGACTTCTGATCCAAACTTTACAAATTTAATCGTATTTGCCAGATTTGCAGATGAGAATGAATTTGTGAATGATATTTATCAAGGTGTCTCTGTAAGGGAGATCATAGACAATTCCTATAACACTGCCTATTATTCCGTGGGCGATTACTACCGGAATGCGTCCTCAGACAAATTGCGCATGAATAGTCTTTATCTGTTTGATAACGGCGGTTCCCTGCAGTTGAAACATGAACGCGGTTACTATGCCGGTTACAGTGCAGATAATCCAATCGGTTATAAAACAAGTGGTGAAAAAGCCTACCGTATGTACGAGCTGCGCACCGATTGGTCTGATGCCATAAACAAGGCGATCCAGGATGGAAACCCCATTACAAATTACAATGGCAGCCAGACATACAGTTATGAGGATCTTGACAAAAACCGGGATGGAAAGATCGATTCCATTACAGTTATCTATAAAAACACGACACAAAATATTGTGATAAACCGCTCTGATCCGCTTTGGAACTATAAGGATTATGCAGACTATGTGGAGATCAATCTTGGCGATGGCAGGATGCTTCAAAGCCAATATTATGTACAGGTCATAAATAACTACTCAACTCTGTATATGGCAAACAATGATCAAAAACCGATCGTTTCATTGAAGTCTCCGATCCATGAAATGGGGCATATATTTGGTCTGCTGGATTTATACAATTCGTCAGGTCAAACGCCGGTTTATTTCATGTCTGCCATGGCAAATGCCATCTCACCTGTTCCACAGGGACTTTCGATCAAAGAAAAAGAGGCTCTGGGATGGACAGACGACAGTACTCTAAAGACGATCACAGAACCGGGTGAATACAAAGTAAAGCTCAGCGGCACAGCCACCGGTACTGACGACTGTATCGGATATAAAGCAGGCATTCCGGAACTGAACAGGACACTGTATCTGGAATACAGAAACTTCTCAACAGATGGCAGCAAATATGATAAGTCAGAGAAGCAGCTGACCAATTCAGAAACATCGAACATAAAATCCGGTTTAGTCTGTTATCTTGCGCAACCTGACATCCGCTTTCCAAGCAATCTAAATGGAAAACCGGGAAATTGGGCACTGGAAGTTATGGGCGGTACACAATCCACTAAATCTGATGCAGCCCTTGGCTTAAATGATTCGCTTCAGGTTACAGACAAACTCAAAGTGACTGTCGCTGCTATAGAAGGGGAAGTCCTTACCTTTCAAATCGAAGGGGAAATGGAACAACATGTCCATTCCGGTGGACAGGCGACCTGTACGAAAAAAGCCGTCTGTGAAAAATGTGGGAAGGAATACGGAGAAATAGATCCAACATGCCATTTGAATCTCCAGCGACAGGGCTTTAAAGAGCCAACACAGGAGGAAAATGGATATACCGGTGATCTGGTATGTACAGATTGTAACGCCATAGTAGAAGCTGGTGAGATCATTGATAAATTACCAGTCACTCCACCTGATGGAAAACCGGAACCGGAAATACCGCCTGTGTCTCCTGGTAATCCACCGGTCATGCTGGAAGGTGACAAAGCAGAAGTGAGCAAAAATCCAGACAATAACTCCGGTGCAGTATTTCGTTCAGATGCATCCTTTGATACCTTTGTCCGGGTAATGGTAGATAATATGGAATTAGTGAGGGACAGAGACTATACTGCCCGCTCCGGAAGTACTATCATAACTTTACTTCCATCCTTCCTTGCTGGTCTTTCCGAAGGAACTCACAGCATTGCCATTGTATCAACAACCGGAACGGCAACGGCGGATTTTTCTGTAATTTCAGATCCTGCCCCGGCGCCATCTGCTCCGGTGCCACCGGCATCCACACCTGTACCACCGGCATCAGGTAATACAAACACTGATGGTTCATCTACAGATACTGTGGCTGGTTTGGTTTCCGAAACTGCTTCTACAGCCGGATCTGCCAATGTATCCGGCAACAGTTCTTTACCTGATACCGCTCAGATAAAGAAAGACTCCTCCGGCACAGACATAAAATCACCGCAATGTGGAGAGAAAAACTGTTTCACACTCTTATTGGATGATTTCATAGAAATATTAAAAAAAGTATTAATATTCTTAGGTTTTTCATCTAAGATCTGAAAAAACACACAGGACAGCTCCTATGTTAAGCTGTCCTGTGTGTTTTTTTTCAAAAGTGATTGATATATTTTCTGCACGTCATAATCCGGTGCGTTCTGCCGAAGTATATCATAAATCTGCTCAATGACTGACGGATTTTCTTCCAGCATATCTGCTGTTTCAGCCACAGAACATCCTTTTTTGTACTTTTTCATGATCTGCTCGATCATTTTAGATGCTGCGCCTTCTGCTCTTCCTTCTGCTTCGCCCTGTGCCCTCGCTTCCGCTTCGCATTTATGAAATTGGTCTGCGAAAATTTCTTTTATTACATCACTCATGTTTCCTTCTTCCTCCACTTCTTTCCAGTTTGCGCGCATGACGGTATCTGCTAGTGCCTGGAACAATTTTGAATCCCTGTTTTTCTCATATTGTTCCATAAATAATTTAATTTCTCCACCGGACTTCAAATTGTTGCGAAGTTTATTCAGCCAGTAATTATTTTCGATTGACAATTCCGGTACGATAATAAGCTGTATTGGAATTGCATCTCCATAGAGATAATAGATACCATTTTCGATATTTTTCACATTTATATTTCTCTCATTCTGAAGATTTCGTAACATTTGCCGCGGATAATGATAACACACAAACGTAATCGTCAGTTCTTCTGCTGGAATCTGGTTCACTTTCTCGACTTCCGTTTTGTAAATACAGGTATAACCATAGACTTTATAAAAATCATCAATGTTCAGATGATCTTCCGGTGACTTATACTCGATAATGTTATGCTGCCGGAAAATCCTTCCAATATTTTTCCTGATTTTTACCTTCTTCTCGTTTTTGACCAACACATCGATCTGCATTGGTTTCTTCGAAAGCAAATGTTCCGGCTCAAAGGTCAGGTACTTTGCCTCTTCTCCCAGTTCAATCTGCAATGCCGCATCAAACGCAGGATGCCATTGGATTTTTTCTCCTTCTGTGTTCAATCATGTTCCCCCTTTATCATAATAGAATCTGCTGTGATTTTCAACGCATAAGAAGCATTTTCTATGTTAAAAATATAACAAGAAACTCAGAATCTATATGCATTGCTGTTCTTCATCAAAATGGAATCTCGTGCCGAACCGGCTGTGAACGTTGAGATTATATCCTGCCACCTCAAATTGGTTTTGGATTTGCAGACAAGAAAAAAATAAGATGCTTTATCTGTCTGCGACTTTGATGTGATTCCAAGTATAAGGGATTGCGTGGAAGTTGTCAATGATAATTATGAACACTTCTTTCTTATCCAATATTATTCTAATAATTAAGAAGAAAATTTATTGATTTTTGTAAACTCTTTTTTAATTTTTTACAATCCAGTTACCATTCTTATAAACATTGCTACTTCTTTATCCAGCCACTCCCCATAACCCGGTAATTCCCA